>JBARVW010000046.1:0-85865 GCA_049646465.1 Ornithinimicrobium sp. | reverse complement strand
GCTACTGCCATCAGGGCTGACCCTGTGGCAAGCATCGCCTTGGCAGGACGACTGCGGACATTCGTTGCCCGCGCTGTTGAAGACATTGTGATCCTCTCGGGAGACCCGTGATATTGCGATGGGATTGTGCGTCGCTGATCAGCACCACATGACAGACACCTGCCAGCGCAATATGCACCATGCCGCATGATCCTTTGAAAATCTAAGAACTTTACCTAATGCGCATCCGTATTTGCCATACGCATTCCCGATAGCGCCACGAGCGATAGACGACCGTCAGCCTCATCGATCCCTCCAAGAGAGCGAGCGCCTCTACGTGTGTCCTGAAGGGCATTCGTGACCGACGTCACAGCGGATTGGATCTGGGGGAAAGTTTCTCGCCGGGCCCTCACCGGGGCCTCGAGGCAGCGAAGGACCCCCCGCGCACCTGGAAGAGCCCACCTGCCCTTGCTGCATTCCTGCCCTGGGGGAGTTCAGTGAGGTACCACCACGCGGGGGGCTGTCGTCCACTCTAAGCCAGCGCACGGCTCCGTCGAAACTCTGCACCATCGCCCACCCGACGCTTCAGCAGACGCGACCCCTCGATTCGTGCTGGGTGGACCGCCTCGGGTAACCTCTCCGGCGGAGGATTCGCATAGTGGCCTAGTGCGCACGATTGGAAATCGTGTTGGGGTTGAAACCCCTCAGGGGTTCAAATCCCCTATCCTCCGCCACGAAGTCCCCGGCGCAGCCCGGCCGCGCCGGGCTCGCGCTACCGGGACCGTCGTCGCGCTGTCCCGAAAACGCTGCGGCTGATCTCGCGCCCGATCACGGTGCCTGCGGAACGCATCATCGAGCGGAACGCCGGGGAGCTGACCACCTTCTCCACCATCGACTCCTCGTCCTCGACGGGGGTCTGTGACCGTGTGGGTGGTGTCCCCACCTTCTCCTCGGGCCATTGACCGTCGTTGGCCGCACGCTCCAGCTCCGCCTCCAGGTCGCTGACCCTCCCTCCGGCGCTTTTGGACTCGCCGCTGGTCTCAGGTTCGGGCTCCAACCGCGCCGACAGCTTCTCGTATGCCGACTCGCGGTCCAGCACCTCGGCATACCGCGCCAACAGGGGCGAGGAAGCCACAGACGCCTCCATCACGCCACCCTGGCTGGGACCCATGGTCGACTGCGGAGCCCGGAGCATGGTCCACGCCACCGGTGTGGGAGCCCCGCGCTCGGACAACACCGTCACGATCGCCTCCCCCGTGCCCAGGCTGGTCAGCGTCTGGGCCAGGTCGTAGTCGCTGGTCGGGAAGGTCGACACGGTCGCCTTCAGTGCTTTGGCATCGTTGGGGGTGAATGCGCGCAGAGCGTGCTGCACGCGGTTGCCGAGCTGCGCGAGCACGCCGTCCGGCACGTCCGTCGGCGCCTGCGTCACGAAGAAGATGCCCACCCCCTTGGAGCGAATCAAGCGCACCGCCTGCTCCACCGCGTCGAGGAAGGCCTTCGACGCGTCATCGAAGAGCAGATGAGCCTCATCGAAGAAGAACACCAACTTGGGTTTGTCCTGGTCTCCCACCTCGGGCAGGTCCTGGAACAGCTCCGCCAGCAGCCACATCAAGAAGGTCGAGAAGACGACCGGCTGGTCGCGCACGCTCGGCAGCTCCAGGGCGGTGATCACCCCGAGACCGTCCTCGTCGGTGCGCAGCAGATCAGCCGCGTCGAACTCCGGCTCGCCGAAGAAGTCGTCGGCGCCTTGGTCACTGAAGGCGATGAGCTCGCGCAGGATGACCCCGGCCGTGGAGCTCGCCAACCCGCCGAGCCCCTTCAGGTCGGCCTTTCCCTCGTCGGAGAGCAGGTGCTGCACCACCGCCTGCAGGTCCTTCAGATCCAACAGCGCCAGACCGTTCTTGTCGGCGTAGTGGAAGACCAGGCCCAGGCTCGACTCCTGCGTGTCGTTCAGCCCGAGCACCTTGGACAGCAGGATGGGGCCGAAGGCGCTGATCGTCGCCCGGACCGGCACGCCGGTGCCTTCGCCGCCCAGGCGCAGGAACTCCACGGGGTATGCCGTGGGTTGCCACGGCATACCGAGCGACTCCATCCGCGCATCGATCTTCGGGTGTCCCGGGCTCGGCGTGGCCAGCCCGGACAGGTCGCCCTTCACGTCGGCCAGGAATACCGGCACCCCGGCGGCCGAGAGCTGCTCCGCCATCAGCTGCAGAGTCACCGTCTTACCGGTGCCGGTCGCGCCCGCCACCAGTCCGTGGCGGTTCATCGAGGACAACGGCAACGCAACGACGGCCTCCGCCACGGGCGAGCCGTCAACGACCGCAGCCCCCAGGGTGATGCTGGGGCCCTCGAAGGCGTATCCCGTGGTGATGGCTTCGATCTGGGTCGGCTCGTCATCGCTCACCGCGTCGACTCTAGTGATTTTCCCGCCGCGACGTCCGCTGCCGTCTAGGATCGGACCATGATCTTCAAGGGCGTCCGCGAGGGCCGTCCCTACCCCGCGCACGAGCTGGTCAACCCCCAGGACTGGTCCCATCTGGCGCCGCGCATGGTGCGCCTGGAAGAGATGATCACCACCCGGGCCCAGCTGGACCTCCGCGCCCTGCTGTCCGAGGACTCGACCTTCTACGGCGATATCTTCTGCCATGTCGTGCACTGGAAGGACGACTACTACCTCGAAGACGGTCTTCACCGGGCCCTGCGCGCGGCCCTGCAGGGGCGGCCGGTCGTTCATGGGCGTGTCCTGGTCATCGACTGAACCAGCCTGCCGCTAGCGTGGCCGACTATGGGATACGTGCGCACCGGAGGCATGTCGACGGCAGCACGACGCCGCCGTCGGACAACGGCACTGGTGTTGACGGGGCTCACCGCCCTGTTGCTCATCGTGCTGGCCTACGCGATCGCCTACTACCAAGGCTGGGTCGGCGGCGCGGACGAAGGATCGACAGACTCCGGCGAGGTCACCACGTCGGCCCCGGCGATCCAACCCTCCGAGGTCACGGTCAACGTCTACAACGCCAAGGGGGAGCCGGGGCTGGCCGGACGCATCGCCGGAGAGCTGGAGGAACGCACCTTCGACGTCGCCTCGATCGACAACGACCCTGAGCAGGCCAGCATCGAAGAATCAGCCAATATTCGTCACGGCCCGGACGGCCTCGAGGCCGCCGAGCTGCTCCAGGAGTCCGTCCCCGGCTCGACGCTCGTGCCCGATGAGCGTGAGTCGGCCACGATCGACCTGGTCTTGGGCGACGGGTTCGAAGAGCTCGGGGACCCGCCGGCCGACGGCGCCGAAACCACCTCCGAGCCGGACTCCGAAGATGAGTAGCACCCGCACACCGCCGAGCGGCTCGATGCGCATCGTCTCGTTGCTGCCTTCGGCCACCGAGATCCTGTATGCCGTCGGTGCCGGTGAGTCCGTGGTGGGCGTGACCTTCGAGTGCGACGAGCCGGCGCTCGCCCGAGCCCAGGCCACCATCGTCTCCACCTCGTCGCTGCCCGAGACGGTGGAGGGTCGTCCACTGACTCCAGCTGAGATCGATGCGTTGGTCCGATCGCGGTTGGCGGCCGGCGAGGACCTCTATCACCTCGACCGCGACGCCCTGTCCGACCTGGACGCCACCCTGGTCATCACTCAGGACCTCTGCGCGGTCTGCGCCGTGGACGTTTCGGAGGTGCGCGACGCGCTGGAGCACCTCGGCTGCGCCGCGCACGTGGTGACCACCGACCCCCACACGCTCGGGGAGGTGCTGACCAGCGTGCAGCAGATCGGGGATGCCTGTGGCCGGAGCGAGGAAGCCGCCGACCTGCTCAGGGGCCTGAACGGTCGGCTGGCGGCGATGCCCGGCAGAGCGATACCCGACGCGCCACGGGTGGCGGTCCTGGAGTGGACCGACCCGCCCTTCGCTCCCGGCCACTGGGTGCCGGAGATGGTGACCCGCGCGGGAGGGCTCAGCGTCCTGGGCACTGCCGGGGCCCGATCGGTGCCCGTCAGCTGGGACGATGTCGCGGCGGCGCACCCGGATGTCGTGGTGGTGGCACCGTGTGGGTTCGACCTTGCGACCTCGACCGCGCTGGCGCAGGAGCTGCTGCTCAACAGCCCTTTAATGGCGATGGTCGCGCCAGAGGCCCCCGACACCGACGCTCCCCGAGGGCCACTCCAAGTCTGGGCGGTTGATGCCAATGCCTCGTTCGCCCGCCCCGGGCCGCGACTGGTGGACGGCATCGAGGCGCTCGCTGCGATCATCGACCCAGCGACCTTCGGCATACCCTCGGCGTCCCTGGCTCGGCGCCTGTGCTGACCCCGACGGGGTGGGGTCGCGACCTACACTCCAGTCATGCCTGAGCAGACTTTCGTCGTCACCCGAGTGATGCCGGCCCCGGTGGAGCACGTATGGGAGGTGCTCACCGACCTCAACAACCTCAGCCGACGACTCGGCGGGGTGCAGGCCGTTGCGATCATGACCAGTGGCCCGTATGCCGTGGGCACCCGGTGGAGGGAGACAAGGACGTTCTTCGGACGGTCGGCGACCGAGGAGATGTGGGTCCGATCCAACGACCCGCTCCGCCGGACTGTCATCGAGTCGGACCAGCAACAGGTGCACTACCGCACGGTCTGGGAGCTGACCGAAGGCGAGGGCACCCGGCTGACGATGACCTTCACCGGCACCAGCCCGGACGGCGGAATGACCGCACTGCTCAGTCGACTGGTGGGGCCGATCGGGCTTCGCGCCACCCGCAAGGCCGTCGAACGGGACCTCGACGACTTCGAGGCCGCCGCCGTGGCGCTTCGGTCACGCTGACGCGTTCCCGTCGTCATCCTCATGGCGCTCGCGGGCGGCATACGCCTCGTCCAGTGCGATGGCAGCTTGGACCAGGCCGAGGTGGGAGAAGGCCTGGGGGAAGTTGCCCATCTGTCGACCTCGTTTCACGTCGTACTCCTCGGCCATCAGCCCCACGTCGTTGCGCAGCGACAACAGGCGCTCGAAGAGCTCGGTGGCATCGTCCAGGCGCCCCATGCTGGCGTAGGCCCGCACCAGCCAGAAGTTGCAGATCAAGAAGGGGTGTTCGTCGCCGTCGAGGCCGTCTGCGTCCGACGTAGCCCGATAGCGCAACACCAGGCCATCACGCATCAGCTCGGCTTCGATCCGCTCGACGGTGCCCACGAAGCGCGGGTCGTCAGCCTCGATGAAACCCGTGATCGGCATCACCAGCAACGATGCGTCGACCTCCGTGGTCTCGTAGTGCTGGGTGAAGGAGTTGATCTCGGAGTTGAACCCTTGGCTCAGCACCTCGGCCCGGACCGTGTCCCGGACCTCACGCCACTTCTGTGCCGGTCCCTCGAACCCATGGTCTTCGATGGCCTGAAGGCCACGGTCCATCGCTACCCAGACCATCACCCTCGAGTGGGTGAAGGCCTGCTTGTCACCGCGCATCTCCCATAACCCGTGGTCCAGCTCGTACCAGTCATCGGCCAGGTCGTCGATCAGTGAACACTGCAGCCGCCAGGTGTCTACTGTCTCCTCGACCCCCTCGTCGCGCAGCATCTCCAGCGCGATCATGACCTCGCCCAGCACGTCGGTCTGTCGTTGGTTCACCGCCTCGTTGCCGACGCGTACGGGCAACGAGTCGGCATACCCCGGCAGGTGGTCCAGCTCGCGCTCGGGCATCTCGCGGCTGCCGTCCACGGTGTACATGATCTGAAGGTCGTCGGGGTCACCCGCCACGGCCCGCAGCAACCAGTCTCGCCACAACACTGAGCGGTCCCGCAGCCCGGTGGACAGCAGTGCCTGCACGGTCTGCGCCGCGTCTCGCAGCCAGGTGTAGCGGTAGTCCCAGTTCCGACCGCCACCGAGCTCCTCGGGCAGGGATGTTGTCGGCGCGGCCACGATGCCACCGGTCTGCGCGTGCGTCATGGCCCGCAGGGTGAGCAGGGACTGGTCGACCGCGTCGGCGTATCGCGACAAGCCACAGCCCCCGTCGATCCAGTCTCGCGACTCCTGGATCGTCTCTGCGAGGCGCGCCTCGACATCGATCGGCTCCGGCATCGCCTCGTACGACTTCGACCACACCATGCTGAAGTGCGCCACCTCCCCCTCGGCGATGTCGAACTCGTCGACGTGCCGGTCCCCTTCAGGCTTCGGCAGTCGTGGCCCCCGCAGGATCAGCATGTCCGGCCCCACGACAGCGACGAGGGCTTCGTCCCCTCCGTGGTCGCTGGGGTCGGGCTCGTGGCGCAACCACGGCACAATGGCGCCATAGCCGAGCCGGACGATCCACTCATGGGCCATCGTGACGGTGCCGGAGACCCCTTCGACCCGACGCACCAGGTCGGCGCGCCCATCGGCCGGGTGCATGACGTCCGTGACCCGCACCGTCCCGCTGTCGGTCTCGTGGGTGGTCTCCAGCACCACGGTGCCGTCGAGGTAGCGGCGGGTGGTGCGTGCCTCGTCGCGGGGGCTCAGGAGCCATCGCCCATGCTCGGACCCCCCGAGCAGGGCGGCAAAACACGCCTGGGAGTCGAAGCGCGGGAAGCACAACCAGTCGACGGAACCGGCAGAGGAAATCAACGCCGCCGTGTGCCGATCTCCCACCATGGCGTAGTCCTCGATGGCTTTAGACATGCGCCCACGCTAGAGGGGCCATCCAGAAATCGCGAGAAGAGCAGGGTGGTTCAGCTGTTGACACCGGGCATCGAGCTCCCTGTGTCGAGCCACGATGGCCACCCCGAACGCGTTGGGGTCACGGTTGCGGCGCGCGCTGGCCGCCACCGTGACCCCAACGGGACACGAGCTGGGAAAGGTTAGTTCAGGCCCTTCTCGGCCAGCCAGTCCTCGGCTGCCGTGGAGGCAGAGACTTGCTCCTCCCCCTCAACCCGCTCGCGCAGGGCGATGAGGTCTTCGGTCGTCAGCTCCGCAGAGATTCCGTTCAGCACGTCGGCGAGCTCGTCGCTATACACCGACTCCGCCACCAAGGGGAGGATGTTCTGCGAGGAGATGAGGTTCTCGGGGTCCTCCAGCACGACCAGGTCCTCGGCGACCAGCGCGGGCGAGGTGGTGAAGATGTCAGCCACCTGCACCGTGTCGTCCACCAGCGCCTTGACCGTGTCCGGCCCGCCGAAGTCCTCGATCGGGCGGAACTGCACGTCGCTCACGCCGTAGGTCGCCTCCAGACCGGGGAGGCCGTAGCCGAGCTCGGCGAACTGGGGACTGGCACCGAGGGTGAAGGGCTCCAGCGCCGACAGATCTCCGATGGAGGTCAGGTCGTTCTCCTCGGCGGTGGCTCTGGTCACCACGTAGGCGTCCTTGTCCTCGGCTTCGGCCGACTCGAGCACCCGGAGGTCGTCCTCGGCGACGACATCCGTCAGAGCGGCGTCGACCTCCTCGGTGGTGCGCTCGGTGTACTCGGTGTTGTAGTAGGCCAGCAGGTTGCCGTTGTACTCGGGAATGACGTTGATCGACCCATCCTGGAGAGCGGGGATGGTCTGCTGGCGAGGACCGATGTTGAACTGGGTCTCCACCTCCATCCCCTCAGCCTCGAGAGCCTGAGCGTAGATCTCACCGAGGATCTCGCTCTCGGGGAAGGCGAACGAGCCCACAATGATGGTGTCGCTTCCTTCGGAGTCTCCGCCGTCGGCCTCGGGTGCCGTGGGGTCATCCGAGCCACAGGCGGTGAGGGTGAGAACGATCCCGGAGGCGAGCGCCACGGCGCCCCTGCGGGTCAGTCGATGAGTGAACATTGGGCGAGGTCCCTTCGTATGACGCGTTTTCAACGCGCGGGTAGTCGCAACGCCCGGCGGACGCCGGAACGCTTGGTGCTTGAGCGGGTGGTGGTGCTGACCCCCTTGGCTGCGGTCGCTCGTTGGACCGCGGCGAAGAGAGCATCCACGAGCAGGGCCAACACGGTGACCAGCAAAGCTCCGCCCAGGATCCGATTGTAGTCGTTGAGGCCGATACCCGAGGTGATGATCCGGCCAAGACCTCCGAGTCCGGCGTAGGAGGCGATCGTCACGGTGGCGATGACCTGCAGCGTCCCGGCACGAAGCCCACCGATGATCAACGGCAGGGCAAGCGGGATCTCGACCTGGGTCAGGATCTGCCATTCCGTCATCCCACCCGCCCGCGCGGCGTCGATGGTGCTGCGCTCCACCGACTCCACCCCGGCATAGGCCCCGGCGAGCATGGAGGGAATCGCCAGGATGACGAACGCGATGGTCGCCCCCACGATCGGTGCGGTGTCATAGGACATGAACTCACCGAAGACCATCAGCAGGAAGAACAGGACCCCCAGCGTCGGCAGCGCTCGCATGGACCCGGTGAAGGCGATCGTGAACTGCCTTCCACGCCCCGTATGGCCGATGTAGAAGCCGAGCGGGAGGGCGATGGCCGCAGCGATCAGGACCGCGATCACCGTGTACAGCAGGTGCTCCACGAGGCGGTCCTGGATGGGCAGCGGGCTTCGGGCGCCGGGCGTCCACTGCGCGGGGTCGAGCAGCCATTGGATCGCGTCGAAGAAGAGGTTCATGTGGTGACCTTCTGGGACCACGGCATCAAGGCTCTGCCGAGGGCCACGATGATGAGGTCGAACAGCAGGGCCAGCAGCAGACTCATGATGATCCCCACCGACACTTCCTCGAGAATGCCCCGCTGCTTACCGTTCTGGAAGAGATAGCCCAGGTTCCGTGAGCCGATGATGACGCCGACCGAGACCAGGGCGATCGTGCTGACCGACACCACCCGGATCCCGGCCAGGAGCACGGGGCCGGCCAATGGCAGCTGGACGCGGAAGAAGCGCGACAGCGACGAGAAGCCCATCGCGGTCGAGGCGTCGAGCGTCGTGTCGTCGACCGAAGCGAAGGCGTCGGCAGCCGAGCGGGCCATGATGGCCACCCCGTAGATGCTGAGCGCCACGATCAGGTTGAGGTCGCTGACCACCTGCGTGCCGATCACCGCTGGCAGGATCACGAATAGGGGCAGCGAGGGAATCGTGTAGAGCAGGCTGGTACTGGTGATCACCACGGTGCGCAAGGTCGAGTTGCGGATCGCGATCCAGCCGAGCGGGATCGCGAGGAAGAAGCTCGCGACGATCGGGATGATCGACAACTGCGCGTGGTAGAGCGTCAGGTCCCAGATCAGGTCGAGGTTGTTTCGCGTCCAGTCCATCAGTCGCGAGGCCCGTCATCCAGCATCCCGATCGGCCGACCGTCGGAGTCGACCACGATGCGCAACCCGGTGCCCTCCTGCTCCTTGAGGAAGAGGTCTCGCTTGCCCCTATCGGCGCCGATGAACGACGACACGAAGTCGTCGGCGGGGTGGGCCAGGATCTCCGCCGGAGTGCCGACTTGGGCCACTTCGCCTCCCTTCTTCAGAATCACGACCTGATCGCCGAGCTTGAACGCCTCATCGATGTCGTGGGTCACGAACACGACGGTCTTGCCCAGATCGTTCTGGAGCCGGTTGAGCTCGGTCTGCAGGTCGGCGCGCACGATCGGGTCGACCGCGCCGAACGGCTCGTCCATCAGCAGGATGTTGGGGTCGCTGGCCAGGGCCCGAGCGACGCCGACACGCTGCTGCTGCCCGCCGGACAGCTGGCCGGGGTAGCGCTGCGCGAGGTTCTCGTCCAAGCCGACCTTCCCGAGCAGCTGCAGCGCTTCTTCTTGGGCCTTGGCCTTGGGCACACCATTGAGGATCGGCACGGTGGCCACGTTGTGGGCCACCGTTCGGTGTGGCAGGAGGCCCGCGGACTGCAGCACGTAGCCGATGCTGCGCCGCAACTTCACCCGGTCGCGACTGGCCACATCTTCGTCGTCGATCAGGATCTGGCCCGAGGTGGGCTCGACCATCCGGTTGATCATCCGCAGGAGGGTGGTCTTGCCGCAACCCGACGAGCCGACGAAGACGGTGGTCTTGTGGGAGGGGAGCACGAGGCTGAAATCCTCAACGGCAACTGTGCCGTCCGGGAATTTTTTGCTCACAGATTTGAACTCGATCATGGAAGGTCGGCCATCCTGTCGCAAGTCGGCTCCAGAGCAAGCCGAGTTGGGCAACCCTAACCAGACAGCAGGCAGTCGGCGAGGGCACCCCTCCCGTCCGAAGGCTCCGACAACGCCGTCGAGCCCGGACCCTGGGTGAGGTCCGAGCTCGTCGACACTTCCGGTTGGCGGTGGCGGTGGGATTTGAACCCACGGAGGAGTTGCCCCCTCACACGCTTTCGAGGCGTGCTCCTTAGGCCGCTCGGACACGCCACCGTGGACGAGGTTACCCGAGCCTGCGCGCACGGAAAAACTCCAGCAGTTGAGCCTGACACTCCCGCTCCAACACGCCGCCCACCACTTCGGGCCGGTGCAGGCTGTCGCGATGGCGGGCCAGGTCCCACAGCGAGCCGCAGGCCCCCGCCTTGGGATCGAAGGCACCGAAGACGACCCGATCCACCCGGGCCAGCACGGCCGCCCCCGTGCACATGACACACGGCTCCAAGGTCGCGACCAAGGTGCACCCCGCCAACCTCCAGGTATGCCGGTCGGCCCCGGCTGCCCTCAGCGCTACGACCTCCGCGTGACCCGTGGGGTCGGCCAGCGCCTCGCGCACGTTGTGCCCCCGCCCTACGACGACACCCTCGGCATCGACGACTACCGCGCCGACCGGCACATCCGCAGACCCTGTCGCCAAGCCCGCTTGCGCCAGGGCCAGACGCATCCACACCTCGTACCCCTGGGCCGCCCACCCGGTGAGGCCGTCAGCGCCGCTCGGACGCGCACGCTCATCCGCCATGCGGCAAGTGTCTCGCACCCTGCGGTGTCTGCGTCCATGGTCGCCATGCCCGTTCGGGTCACCGGGTAGGTTCTGCCTATGCGCGTCCACGTTGCCGACCATCCGCTGATCGCTCACAAGCTGACCTACCTGAGGGACAAGCGGACGGACACCCCGACCTTCCGTCGCCTCACCGACGAGCTCGTGACGCTGCTCGCCTACGAGGCCACCCGCGAGGTCCGCGTGACGCCGTTCGAGATCGAGACTCCGGTCGCTCCGGCCACGGGCATCCGGCTGGCCAGTCCCAAGCCCCTGGTCGTCCCGATCCTGCGCGCCGGTCTGGGCATGCTCGACGGCATGATGCGTATGGTGCCCACCGCTGAGGTGGGTTTCCTGGGTCTGGCTCGCAACGAGGAGACGCTGGAAGCGCACACCTACGCGAACCGGTTGCCTGACGACCTGTCCGGTCGACAGTGCTACGTCTTGGACCCGATGCTGGCCACCGGAGGCACGTTGGCGGCCTCGATCCACTACCTGGTCGATCGCGGCGCCGACGACATCACCGCGATCACCCTGCTGGCAGCCCCCGAAGGCATCGAGAGCCTGCACGCCAAGGTGGCCGGCATCGAGCCGCCGTTGCGGCTGGTCACTGGTGCGATCGACGAACGGCTCAACGACAAGGGCTACATCGTGCCCGGCCTGGGTGACGCGGGTGACCGGCTCTACGGCGTGGTCTGACGCACGGTCGATGAGATCCAGCGACCGGAGCGCGATCCAGCCCTTCCACGTGATGGAGGTGCTCAAGGCGGCACAGCTGCGCCAACGCACCCACGGCGACCTGTTGCTGATGTGCGTCGGCCAGCCCTCGACCCCCGCGCCCACGGCGGTGCGGGAGGCCGCCAAGGCCGCGGTGGACTCGCACCCGCTCGGCTACACCGACGCGACGGGCATCCTTGAGCTGCGTCAGGCCATCGCTGAGCATCATCGGCAGTGGTACTCCATCGACGTTGATCCGCAGGACGTCATGGTGATGACCGGCTCGTCCGGCATCTTCTCCACCCTCTTCCTTGCGGCTTTCGAGGCCGGTGACACGGTGGCGATGGCTCGGCCCGGCTATCCGGCATACCGCAACACGCTCTCCGCGCTCGGGTGCACGGTGCTGGAGCTCGACTGCGGCCCGGAGACGAGCTACCAACCGACCGTGTCGATGCTGGAGGCACTGCCCACGGCGCCCCGAGGACTCATCGTGGCCAGTCCCTCCAACCCGACGGGAACGGTCATCGACGCCGCCGAGCTCGCCGCCATCGCGGGGTGGTGCGAGGACCATGAGTGCCTGCTGATCAGCGACGAGATCTACCACGGAATCACCTACGGCACGCCGGCTGCCAGCGCCTGGCAGACCTCACGGGCCTCGGTGGTCGTGGGCTCGGTCAGCAAATACTTCTCGATGACCGGATGGCGCCTTGGTTGGGCGCTGGTCCCGGAGCACCTCCGACGGCCGATGGAGATCCTGGCCCAGAATCTCACCATCTGTCCGCCCGCCATCTCCCAGCATGCCGCGGTGGCCGCCTTCTCCCCGGCGGCTCGGACAGAGCTCGACGGCCACGTCCGCCGGTACGCCGACAACCGGGAGCTGCTGCTAGCCCGCCTGCCCGAGCTCGGACTGGGTTCGGCGACCCCACCGGACGGCGCCTTCTACCTCTGGTGCGACATCGGCCACGTCACCGACGACTCCGTCCGGTGGTGCCAAGGCGTCCTGGCCGACACCGGCGTGGCCCTCACCCCGGGAGTCGACTTCGACACCGCACGAGGAGCCCAGCAGATGCGAATGAGCTTTTCGGGCACCGGCGCCGAGGTGGCGGAAGCGGTGGACCGTCTGGCTGCATCGGCGTGGCTGTAGTGATGTGTCGCAGTCCTGCTGCCATGATGGGAACCGTCCTGTGACATACCGGTCCTGAGACATACCCACCGCCCGAGGAGTCCAGCCATGCCGCCCAGGATCAAACAGATCTTGCTCTGGTTGCTGTTCGGGTTCTTGATCTACGCGATCGTCACTAGCCCGGACCGTGCCGCGGACATCCTGCGTGCCTTCTGGGACATCATTGCGGACGGCTTCCGTAACATCGGGCAGTTCTTCGAAGCCCTCATCGGCTAGTCGTGCTCGGCTCCGCGGAGATCTCCGAATCCGGCGTCAAGGTCAGCAGCCGGATTCTCAAGCGCTATGTGCTCCGCGGAGAGCAGGTCGAGGTCGCCACGCGGCAACACTGGGCTTCGCTCACAGAGCCCGTCGTCACGGTCCTCGTCAGTTTCGTCTTCATCTCCTGGGTCAGTAGTGGTCTCGAACGGGCCTTCGGGGAGTTCGGGCTCTATCTGTGGTGGGTCTGGTTCGCCTTGGTCATCCGCCTTCTGTGGAAGGCGCTGGAGTGGCGCAACGAATGGTTCGTCGCTACCGACAAGCGGCTGCTCCTGACCTACGGCCTGATCACGCACAAGGTCGCCATGATGCCGCTGGGCAAAGTGACCGACATGACCTACGGCCGATCGATCACGGGTCGCTTCATCGGCTACGGCACCTTTGTGCTGGAGTCGGCAGGTCAGGACCAAGCCCTCCAGAAGATCAACTGGGTGCCCGATCCGGACGAGACGTACCGCGAGATCTGCGACATCATCTTCGGCCCCGAGCGACGGTTCGACAGTGACGACAGCCTTCCCCATGCAGAGCGGGACGACAACGGGTCGACGAGTGAGAGCTTCGACGCCCCTCCAGCGGAGGCTGACTCGTCGGACTACTCGGACGAGGAGTATGCCGACGAAGAGCACGCCGACCAACACGACCCCTTCGAGGCGTTCGGCCGCGATCACGACTCGGACGACGAGTCCCCCGGGGATGGGTCTGCCGACGAGGCCTCCCCCACCGACGATCCGGAGGTCGACCACGATGCTGACGCCGGATGGCAGACCTCGTCAGAGAGCGCCACCACCTATATCGAGGTGCGTCCTCGCACCGGCCGCGACTGACCTCTGCGCTCCTCCCAGCCACCTAGACTTGGGCGGTATCGATGGCGCCCTTGAAGGAGTTTGCGTGGCAGTTCGCGAGATCACGGTGATCGGACACCGCGCTTTGCATCAACCCACGAAGCGGGTCCGCGAGATCACCGACGAGATCAGGATCCTTGTGCAGGACATGTTCGACACCATGGCGGCCGCCGAAGGGGTGGGGCTGGCGGCCAACCAGATCGGCTCACGACTGCGCCTCTTCGTCTACGACTGTCCCGGCCCCGAGGGCGTGCAGCACCGAGGCGTCGTCGTCAACCCCGTGCTGGAGCGGCTGGGCACCCCCGCCCCGCTGGACGAGGAGGTCGACGGCGAGGGATGCCTCTCGGTGCCCGGTGAGTTCTTCCCCTTGTCTCGGTTTCCCGGTGCCAAGGTGACCGGGACCGACCTCGAGGGGCGACCCGTCGAGCTGATCGGAGAAGACCTCTTCGCCCGCTGCCTACAGCATGAGACCGAGCACCTCGAGGGCACGCTGTACGTCGACCGACTGACGGGACCCTGGAAGCGCGAGGCTCGGGAAGCGGTCAAAGATCGCGGGTGGGTGGCCGACGGCATCACCAAATGGGACCCGGCCACGACGAAGGCCGAGAAGGTCTAGCCACCCTCCCGTCGGTGGCCACGACCCTCGCGACGACTGACAGCGACGGCGGGGCGCCCGCTACAAGGTGATCGTGGGCGTGATGATGGGCGTGGACGCCTTCGACTCGTCGCTCCAGATGATGAAGTGGGCCGGACCTGTGGGGAGGTCCTCGAAGACACAGCGGCCGTGCTCGTCGCAGACCACGACCCGCTCCTGGGGTTCGCCGTCGGCCGTGAAGCGGATCTCCACGACGGCGCCCCCTTGGCTCACCCATCCGTCGACCCGCACCCCTGCGGAGTCGGTGACCAAGCTGACCATCAGGCTCATCGAGCTCCCGCTGAAGCTGATCGTGTCGATCTGCTCGGCGCTGCTGGAGCGGACCGTCGCCATCGGCATGGACGTGAGCTCCGCTACCTCCGCTTCCAGCATCTGCACGGTCATGGCGTATTTCAGGCGCTCAGGCAGGGACGCGGGCACCGGGTCTATTCGTCCGTAGACCTCACGTAGCTCGGTGAGGATCTGTGCGTCTGTTGCGTCCAAGGGTCCGGGTTCTGACAGGGGCAGGCTCATGACAGTTCTCCGAACCAGGTGGGGTCTTCGGCCAGACTCGAGCGAAGACTGTGCAGACACCGGCCGCGGGTCGGGCCGATGCTTCCTACGGGCATGTTCAGACTGGCCGCGATGGCGGCGTAGTCGGGTCGATCGCTGAAGGCGATGACCCGGAGAAGGTGCTGACAACGCTCGGTGAGCCGCTGCACATGAGTCCAGAGCACTCGCTGCCGCTCGCCCAGCACGACCTCTTGCTCTGGCCCCGGCTCAGAACTGGAGGGCTCTGGAACGGCCTCCAGGTCGGTGCTGTCCCGTCCGGCCACCTTGTGCGTTCGCCACGACTCACGGCGCACCGTCGTGACCATCCAGGACAGGACCGCCCGTGGCTGCTCGATCGCGTCCGCATGGTCGATCAACCGCAACCATGCGGTCTGGGAGACGTCCTCGGCCGCGGTCGGTGACAACCCCTGAGCCCGCGCGGTGTGCCACAGCAAGGGAGTCAGCAGGTCCACCAACCGACCCATCTGCTGATGGTCTCCGGCCCGGTACGCCGCGAATGCGGACGCGGCCTTGTCTGTCAGGCTGACGGGATCGGCGTTCGCCTCCTGGGGCGCATCGCCGTTGCCGGCGCCTGCCTGCCGTGGCAGCTCCGGATCGCGCGCTGGTCCGCTCGCCATGAGATTTCCCGTCGACGTGTGCTTGTGGATCCCTCCACTGTGACAGCACCACCGTCCGCTATGGCAGTGCTATCGGACGGTGAGAGGTCCGAACCCGCGGGTTGATACATCCGTCGAAGGATTCGTTCCTGGCGGCTACATGTCCTCCAGCTCGCGCCCCTTGGTCTCCGGCACGAACTTGAGCACGAACAGCAGCGACAGCACGGCGAAGGTCGTATAGAAGCCGTAGGCGAAGCCCAGGCCGATATCGGCCATCCGGGGGAAGGACGTCGAGATCGCGAAGTTGGCCAGCCACTGGGCAGCAGCCGCGACCCCCAAAGCCGTCCCGCGGATCTTGTTGTTGAACATCTCTCCCAGCAGCACCCAGACCCCAGGGCCCCAGGACATGCCGAAGAAGACCACGAAGAGGTTGGCGGCGATCAGAGCCACCAGCGCGGCGTTGTCGCTCAGCACCGGCTGCAGCTCCCCGGCGGCGTCCTCGACCGTCTGCGCGTTGGCAAAAACCCACGCCAGCGTCCCGAGGGTCACGCCCATACCCGCTGAGCCGATGGTCAACAACCGACGACGACCGATCTTGTCGATCAACGCGATGGCCAGGATGGTCACGACGATGTTGGTGACGGAGGTGATCACCGTCTGGGTCAGCGCGTCTTCTTCGGTGAACCCGACGGCCTGCCACAGGGTGGAGGAGTAGTAGAAGATCACGTTGATGCCGACGAACTGCTGGAAGACCGACAGCGCGATGCCGATCCAGACGATCGGCAACAAGTTGCCCCCACCGGGCTTGACCAGGTCCTTCAGCGACGCCTTGTCTTCTCGGACCACGGTGCGCTTGATCTCTTTGATCCGCTCGCTGATGCCGCCTCGCATGACCGAGCGCAACACCTCGCGGGCGCCCTTCTCGTCCTGCTTGGCGACCAGGTAGCGCGGCGACTCCGGAATGGTCAGCGCGAGCACTCCGTAAGCCAGGGCGGGCACGATCTCGGCGAGGAACATCCAGCGCCAGGCGCTCATCCCCCACAGCTGCTCGCTCGCACCGCCGGCGGTGGTGGCCAGGAAGTAGTCCGAGAGCAGAGCGATGAAGATACCGCTGACGATGGCGAGCTGCTGCAGCGAGCCGAGGCGTCCTCGGATCACGGCCGGGGAGATCTCGGCGATGTAGGCGGGGGCGATGACCGAGGCGGCGCCCACACCCAGTCCGCCGATCACGCGCCAGGCGATGAGGTCCCAGGGCCCTTGGGCCAACCCGGAGCCGATCGCGCTGACCAGGAACAATCCCGCGGCCAGCACCATGACCCGGGTGCGGCCGATCTTGTCCGACAGGTTGCCCGCGAGGTATGCACCGGCCACACAGCCGAGCAGGGCGGAGGAGACGACGAAGCCGAGGAGCCCCTTGCCGATCCCGAACTGGCTCTCAATCGAGCCGACCGTCCCGTTGATCACGGCCGTGTCGAACCCGAACAGCAAACCACCCAACGCCGCCACCGACGAGAGGTGGATGGCCTTCCCGAGGTAGTACCCCTGCTCCTGCTGTGGTTCCGAGGTCGTCTGTGCCATCCCAATCACCCTTCCTGCTGAGCCGCACTGCGTCAGAAGAAGGACCGTGCGCCACGCCGGGCAGGTCCAACGGACACCCTAGACCCGGCATACAGAATTGGCACTCGCACCACGAATCTCTCCGGGGCTAGGGTGTGGACCGCTGCCCTTCGACCAGGGCGGGCACGACACGGTCACGCGAAGGAGTAAGCAATGGCGCTTGCGCAACGGCTGTCCAACCTTGGGACGGAAACGGCATTTGCGGTGGCCTTGGCCGCAGCAGACTGGAAGGGGCGCGGCAACACCGTTTATCCCTTCCACCTGGGGGATATCAACATTCCTACCGCCGCCCACATCGTGGAGGCGATGAACGCGGCGATCCAGGACGGCAAGACCGGATACTGCCCAGGGGCTGGCATACCCGAGCTGCGGGCCGCGCTGGCCCATGACATCGGTGCTCGACGGGACATGACGTTCGACCCAGCCCAGGTCGTCGTGATGACCGGCGGGAAGCCCGTCATCACCAAGTTCCTGCAAGCGGTGATGGACCCGGGCAAAGGCGTGCTCTACCCCAACCCGGGCTTCCCGATCTACGAGTCGCAGATCGAGTACCTCGGTGGTCGCGCCCAGGCCTACCGCTACGTGCCCGCCGAGGGCGGTTTCGCGATCGACCTGGACCACCTCCGAGCGCAGATCACCGACGACACGGTCGCCATCATCTACAACGACCTGCAGAACCCGATCTCCGCCGAGTCGACCCCTGCTGAGCGTGAGGCCATCGCGGCTATCGCGGTCGAGCACGACCTGTGGGTGCTCTCGGACGAGGCATACTTCGAGATGCGTTACGAGGGTTCGTCCAGCTCGATCGCGGCCTTGCCCGGTATGGCCGAGCGCACGACCATCCTTTATACGTTCAGCAAGAAGTTCGCGATGACCGGGTCGCGCTTGGGGTGTGCCGTGGCTCCGCCGGAGATCGCGAAGGTCCTGTCCACGATGAACACCAACGACGAGTCGTGCACGACGCACTACGTGCAGTGGGCGGGGATCACCGCGCTCGAGGGCACCCAACAGCCCGTGGCCGACATGCTCCAGACGCTGCGAGCCCGTCGGGACATCGCCTGCGACCTCGTGAACGCGACCCCGGGGCTGTCGGTCGACGTGCCGCGATCGACGTTCTACATCTTCCCGGACGCTACCGAGGCGGTGCAGCGCGTCGGTGCGCGCGACGTGGGCCACTTCGCGGAGATGGCCCTGCACGAGACCGGCGTCAGCTTCTGCACCCGTCGGCATTTCGGCCGACCACAGCCCGGAGAGGATCGGGAGTACATCCGGCTCGCCTACTCCGGGATCAACGCCGACGACATCACCGAGGGCCTGACCAAGCTGCAGTCCTGGGTGGCCTCGGCATGAGTCGAGTCGTCATCACCGGGCGGGTGCCGGAGCCGGCGGTCGCGACCCTGCGCTCCCAACACGACGTCGACCTGCACGATGCCGATCAACCGATCACCCGTGAGGCTCTGCTGGAGAAGGTGCGCGGGGCGGACGCCTTGGTCACCCTGCTCACCGAGAAGGTCGACGCCGAGGTGTTGGACGCGGCGGGGCCGCAGCTGCAGGTCGTAGCCAACGTCGCGGTCGGCTACAACAACATCGACGTGCCTGCGTGTGCCGAGCGCGGGGTGGTCGTCACCAACACCCCCGATGTGCTGACCGAGGCCACCGCCGACATCGCCTTCGGCCTGGTGTTGATGGCTACCCGACGGCTCGCCGAGGGCGAACGCGTCATCCGCAGCCAGACCCCCTGGACGTGGGGCATGTTCTACATGCTGGGCACGGGTTTGCAGGGAAAGAGGCTGGGGGTCATCGGGATGGGTGGGATCGGCGTAGCCACGGCTCGCCGGGCCAGAGCATTCGGTATGCAGATCGCCTACAGCTCGCGCAGTGCCTGCGACCCGGCGGTGGCGCGACAGCTGGACGCTCCACGGTTGGACTTCGACGAGCTGTTGTCCACTGCCGACGTCATCTCGGTGCACTGCCCCTACAGCCCAGCCACCCATCACCTCATCGGCGCCGAGCAGCTCGCCCAGATGAAAGAGACGGCATACCTCATCAACACCGCCCGAGGTCCGATCGTTGACGAGGCCGCGCTTGCCCGGGCGTTGGCAGACGGAGTGATCGCCGGCGCCGGGCTCGACGTCTTCGAGAACGAACCCGCCGTGCACCCCGACCTCCTCACGCTTGACAACGTGGCGATGGTGCCGCACCTGGGCTCGGCCACTATTGAGACCCGCACAGCCATGGCCCAGCTGGCTGCAGACAACGCGGTGGCCGTCCTCGCCGGTCAGCCGGCATTGACCCTGGTCCAATGACCCCGTCGCCGGGGACGCCCCGCTCATCCTCGGCGCCGAGGGTGCCGCGGGACGTCGCTCGGCGGTTCGGCGCCCGCGTGTTGGACCGGCCGGCCACCTCCACCGGGGATGGCACGAGGGGCACCCAGGCCACGGCATACCTTCCCCAGTCGCTGCTGGTGACGGGCGGACCGGCGGACTCCCGCTCGACGCGGGTGCGGCGTTTGGCCGAGACCCGCTCGACTCACGGCCTCACCATGGTCGTGGACACCCGACTCGATGCCATCGCCGAGCAGCTGGCCGCGCAAGGCGAGGTGGCCCGCGAGATCGTGGACCGCTACTGGGTCAGCACGGTGCACCTCACGCCGGCTCCTGAGCACCATGCTCGTTCACCGGTGGACGCGTGGCCCCTGCTCGAGAACGTCCGCTTCGAAGGCTTGGAGCGGACCGAGGTCCGGCTGGACCATCCAGCTTTCGCCTGTGCGTCGCGAAGCGGCCCGGCCGGAGGCACCGGAGATGGTGGACGGCGGCCCGTGTCCCTCGTCATGCCTGCCCCCGCCCCTGCTCGAGGTTCTGTAGGCCGGCGACCCGTGGTGGTGGTCCCGGACACCGGGATCGGGCCCCACCCCTGGTTCGAGGACGAGTCCACCGCATGCCGCACGGTCAGCGTGCACGGCGTCCGCCTCGGTATCGGCGGCCCCATGCACGTCTCACCTCCGACCCCACGCAACCCACTCCAGGGAAGCCTTCCCCGCTATGCCGGTCACGGCACCTTCATCGCCGGCATCATCCGTCAGCAGTGCCCACAGGCGCGGATCGAGGGCATCCCCATCATGGATGACGAGGGCGGAGTGCATGAACGGCTGCTTATCAACACCCTCGTGGCCCTGCTGGTCCGGCAGGCCGTGGCGATCACGAACAAGCGAGCAGCAGACGTCTTCGACGTGGTCTCGCTTTCCCTGGGCTACTACCACGAGGAGCCGGGCGACGAAAGCACCGATCCGATCCTGGCCGGGTTGCTGCGTGACCTGGGCTCGTGGGGGGTGGCGGTCGTCGCCTCGGCCGGCAACGACGGCACCACGGCTCCCTTCCATCCGGCCTCTTTCGCCGGACAGGCGATAGGGCTACGGCGGGACAGTGTGCCACTGGTCAGCGTGGGAGCAATGAACCCGAACGGGAGCGTGGCTCACTTCAGCAACTCCGGCCCCTGGGTCTCGTGTGTGCGTCCCGGGGTGGAGGTGGTGAGCACGTTGCCGACAAACCTCCAGGGCACCGACCAGGCCGACGAGACCCTGACCCATGCGGGCTCGGACCGGGGCAGCCTCGACCCGGATGACTTCTCGGGAGGGTTCGGCACCTGGAGCGGGACCTCCTTCGCGGCGCCGATGTTCGCAGGACAGCTGGCGCAACACCTGACCCGGTCCCGAAGCCTCGGGAGGGTGGACCGCGTGGCGGCCGTCCGGCGCGGATGGGCCGCTGTGCGGCGCGAGCTCCCCGAGTGGAAGCGATCCCGCCCTCACCTGGTGTAACGCCTTCATCTCATCTGCGCCGTTTGCGTGACAGGACCCCCGTATCGACGGCAGGGTGGGATGTATCAGTGCGGCGAGTCATCGCTCATGAGAGCGGACCGTCCGAGCACCGACTGTTTCGAGGAAGGCAACCCCGATGACCGTTCCCGCTGCTGATGCCGGCGCAAGCCAGCCTGAGGTCACTCCCATCCCGATGCTTCCCCCGGCCGTGGTCGAGCGGTTCGGAGCCCGGGTGCTGGATCCGATCACGGCCGTTCCCCTGCCTTCGGGAATCGCACCTCGACCCACCGCCTATGTCGGAGACACCCTGTTGGTGCGGGGTCTACCCGGGGGGCGTCGCGACGACACGTTGGAGGGGGTCCGCAGCGTCGTGCAGGACCTCGAGCTGGACGTCACCTTCGACGCGGCGGGCGACGAGGTGGCCGCTTCACTCGTAGGACAGGATCCCCTCGCCGAGCAGATCCTCGACGAGTTCTGGGTGACCCCGGTCCAGGTGGTCGGCCTCGAGGAGACACGGGCGAGCGAGCAACCGCCGGTCGACGTCTGGCCCGTCCTGCAGCGGCTCCGCGAGGACGGTATCGGCGCCGACGAGGTGGGTCTGGAGCACCTGGCCGTGGCCTGTGCTGACATCGGTGGGGCTCCGTACTGGACCGGAGCCCCCTACTGGACCGGCGCCCCGTACTGGACGGGAGCTCCGTACTGGACCGGCGCCCCGTACTGGACCGGAGCCGGCACCGCCGAGTATGCCGTCCCCGGGAGCGGCGGTCGGGGTCCAGCAGCGCTCAGCCTTCCCGACCCGGCACAGACCTCGGGCCGGGTGAAGCGGGCACCGGTGGTTGTGGTCCTCGATACGGGTCTGGGGGCGCACCCCTGGTTCGCGGATCCCACTGCGGCCACCGACCAGGTCGAGGTCAACGGGGTCCTCTTGGGCCTGGCCGGTCCGATGAACACCATGCCTCCGGCCCTGCACAACCCGCTGGACGGAGGCCTGCTTCCCTACGCCGGGCACGGCACCTTCATCGCGGGGCTGGTGCGTCAGCAATGCCCTCAGGCCCGCATCCTCGGGGTCCCGATCATGGGCGGGGACGGAGTCGTCGGCGAGGGGCTGCTCATGCGCACGCTGGTGGCCCTGCTCATCCGTCAGGCGGTCGCCGTCCAGGCGGGTGATCGGGACTCCATGATCGACGTGCTGTCCCTCTCCCTGGGCTACTACCACGAGGAGCCGGCCGATGCCTCGATCGACCCCATGCTGAGAGGGCTGCTCAAGGCCTTCGGATCATGGGGCGTGGCGGTCGTCACCGCCGCCGGGAACGATGCCACCATCGCTCCCTTCCACCCAGCGGCCTTCGCCGCGCAGGTCACCGGCTTCGACCCCCACGTCGTGCCCTTGGTGAGCGTCGGGGCCCTGAACCCGAACGGCACGGCTGTGGCCTACTTCAGCAACGCCGGGCCATGGGTGTCCTGCCACCGGCTCGGAGCCAACGTGATCAGCACGTTGCCCACCGATCTGAACGGTGACCGTCAGCCATCGGTGCGGATGAGGTATCACAAGACGGAGCGCGCGACCATCGATCCGGACGACTTCTCCGGTGGCTTCGGCACGTGGAGCGGGACCTCCTTCGCCGCCCCCGTGCTCGCCGGTCAGCTGGCGCGGCGTCTGGCACAGGACCCGGCGCCCTCAAGCATCGCACGGACCGAAGCCGTCGAGCGAGGCTGGAAGGCGGTGGCTCAAGAGCTCCCCGGATGGTCTCCGTAGCGATCGCTGGAGTCAGGCGAGCCGATCGATCCGCAGTCGCTGTGTCCCGACGGCAGGACGCAGGTTGTGACATGGTACGACTGTGGACGAGCGCCCATCGTCATCCATCGGTCCTGGTCAGCCCCCTGATATGCAGCGGCGGACCCTGACCGGTGGGGCCGCGTTGTCGGCGCTGGAAGCTTTAGCCGCCGGCGAGACCCTGCTGAGGCAGGCCCGAGCGGCGGTCGATCAGCAGCAGATCGACACGGTGCGGACCCTCCTGGCGCGGTGTCGAGAGCTGGCGCGTCACGCTGAAGACGAGGCGGGGGGCGATCGGTTGCGCCGCCTGCAGGCGGGGATTCGTCTCACCAGCACCTGGGTCACGTTCGAGGATGCCACGGTGGGGCAGGTGCTGGACGAGATCGCCACGGTGCGCGCAGACGTCGTCGCCGACAACTTCCGCGACCTCGTCGCCCTGTGCGATATGCAGTGTGGGGCCTTGCTGGGCCGCAGCGGTGATCTGAAGGGTTCGCTCAGCTACCTCCAACAGGCCGAGGCCGAACGCGCCTGGCTCTCCCCCGTCGAGCAGGCACGCCTGCTGATCAACCGCGGCTCTCTCTCGTCCCACCTCGGGGACCCGCGCGACGCGGCTCGCGACCTGGCCGAGGCCTCCCACTTGGCCGAGGGGCCGGAGATGGCCTCGTTGCGCTTCATGGCGATCCACAACCAGGGGTATGCCGAGTTCCTCCTGGGCAACTTCCCCGCGGCCCTGACCCTGATGGAGCAGGCCAACTCGATGGATGTCGACGTGGACCGCGCCATCGCCCGACTGGACCGGGCCCGCGTGATGCTCGAGGCGGGTCTGATCGACGAGGCGCACGCGGTGCTGACCGACGCGGTCTCGCACCAGTCGGCGGCAGGCAGTGAGCACGACCTCGGGGAGATCGAGCTCGAGCTGGCCCGTTGCGAGATCCTGATGGGAGACAGCCCGACCGCTAGCGCCCTGGCCGCGACGGCCCGCCGCCGATTCCGTCGACGCAAGGAGTCCGGCTGGCGCCGCACCGCTCAGCTCGTGGGCCTGGAGACCCGCAGCTCGCTGTCCCCCCTGGGCCGCGAGCGACTGGCTACGGCGCTCGCCGACTCCGCGGCAGCCGAGGGTGACGAAGCCGTCCGGCAGCGTGCCGTGCTGGCCAAAGCTGAAGCACTCATCGACCAAGGCCTGCACCTTCAGGCTCACGCCGCGCTGCGTGAGGCGCCTGCCCTGGTGCGCTCACCCCTGGTCGCCACCCGGCTGCGCACGCGGCACGTGTCGGCACGGATCAAGGACGGCAGCGGGCGGCAAGACCTCGCCGCGCGCACGCTGAGACGAGCGGCACAGGACCTCGGAGCGGTGGGGCGTCAATCGGCAGGACTCGACCTGCGGACCGCCCTGACGGTCCACGGCACCGATCTCATCAGCCTGGACCTCGACCTGGCGATGAGGAGAGGTTCGGCCGGTCACGTGCTGAGTCGCACCGAGCTGTGGCGAGACGTCGTGCGCGCCCTCCCGCCGGTGCGCTCCTCCGAGGACCCGGCCCGGGCCAGCGCCGTCGCTCGGCTCCGACGCAGTCGTGAGGACCTGCGGACCGCCCCGCCGTCGGCTCCGCACGGTGCCCTCCGCGCCGAGGTGGCTCGGGCCGAGCAGGCCGTCCGCGAGCTGGACTGGACCACCAAGGTTGCCGCCGAGGAGGTGGCTCAGGCAGAAGGCGCCCTCTCCACCCGGGACATCAAGGCTGCGGTCCGTCGCGCCGAGGTGACGATGTTGGCGACCTTCCTCCTGGCGGGCTCGTGGCACGCCGTCCTGGTCCGGCCCGATGGGGACATGTCGCTGCACCGGCTGGGCGAGGTTGCACAGATCACCGACCGCATCCGAGCCGCGCAAGCCGACCTCCGCGTTGCGGCCCGGCTTCAACCGGCCAACCCGCTGTACCGCGCCGTCCGGGCGTCCCTGACCCAGCGGCTGATCGAGCTCGACCACGTCCTGCTGGCTCCACTCCGCAGCGAGGACGTGAGCGAGTCCGGGCTGGTCATCGTGCCCACCCCGATGTTGAGCCAGGTCCCGTGGGCCATGTTGCCGAGTCGGCGGGGGCGCGCCACCACCGTGAGCCCATCGGCCACGATGTGGGCACGTCGCCATACCGCGCTGGGCCGCCTACCGAGGGTCTGGGCCGGCGCCGGGCCGGACCTGCCGCTCGCCGACCACGAGGTCTCCCGCGTCGTCTCCGCCTGGGGAGCGGGGCAAGCGGTCCTGGCCGACGAGTCCACGGCCGGCGGCCTGTTGAGCGCCTTCGAGGACGCGGATCTGGTGCACGTCGCCGCACACGGAGAGCACCACACGCAGAACCCGCTCTTCTCGAGCCTTCGCCTGCGGGACGGGTCGTTATTCGCCCACGAGATGGAGGGCCACCGACTCCGCGCGTCGCACGTCGTGCTCTCGGCGTGCGAGAGCGGGCGGACCAGCGTCCGCCGGGGGGAGGAAGCACTCGGCCTCACCGCGAGTCTGCTGGCCCTGGGGGTCGGCAGCGTCGTTGCTGCTGCGAGTCCGGTGCCCGACGCCACGGCGCACGACGTCATGGGTGACTACCACCGGCAGCTCGCGGCCGGTCTGGACTCAGCGACCGCCCTAGCCCGCTCCACCGCGGACTCGGACGTCTTGGGCGCCTCGTTCACGAGTTTCGGATCTCCGTGGCTCTACCGGTCAGGCAGCGGCTGAGACCTCACGAGCGCGCCGGCAGACCGGCACGGCGGACGTCAACCCGGGCCACCGCGGGCACCCGCCCGCAGGTGCCGTGCCCAATGACCAAACCCCCTGCCGTATGGGGCAATGCAACCTGGCGTCGGCGAGGACCACCGTCGTATCCTGAGCAGGTCACTGGATCCTCGGTGGGCGTTCGGCTCCACGAGCAGATCACCGCGGCATCGTCGGAAGCGAGTTCGGTCATGAGTTCATCGGAATCCTCCTCCGATGCGACACCGAAACCTCGACAGGCATGGGTCTGGTTGACGTCCGTGCCCATCTTCATCGTGCTCGGGCTGTTGGTGGGCTACGTGATCCAGGGCAGCCTCGAGGACGATTCGACGACGCAACGCTCCTTCGTGGCTGACCTCATCGTCGCTGCGGTGATGCTGGCGATCTGGCTGACCCCGTGCCTTCTAGCCCTCAGCGCTGCACGCTCGGACGTCGGCACCCCACCGCGCTCGGCACGCACGGCCGTGCTGCTCGCCACCGCTCTGGCCGTTCTGGCGTGCGCGTTCCTCGGTGGGCAGGTCCTCTACAACCTCGCCGCCGGCCTGTACGGGTAGCCGAGTGGCAGAGGGTCGCGACATCAACGCAACTCTGGCAAGGATCGCCCGGCTGTGCTCTAGGCTCCACGCATGCTCATCCTTGGTCTGATCCTTTTCGGCATGCTCATCGGAGCCGGCGCCCAGTTGTTACTCGGGCGCCAGCACGGGTCTATCGACTGGGGCTTGGCCATGGGAGCCGGACTCATCGGCTCGTTTGTCGGAGGCCTGCTCAGCAGCCTGCTCGCTGGTGACGGGCTGGCCCTACGCCCCAGTGGCATCATCGGCTCGCTGGTAGGGGCGGTCCTGGTGACGGGAGCATGGCGCTGGTATTCAGCGCGCTCCAACGTCTGAGAGGGAACCTCGCCCGTCAGCGCTGATCGCGATACCAAGAACCCCCGGCCGCGTTTCCGCTGGCCGGGGGTTCTTGCACTGTCTCAACACAGTGCGCGCCCGAAGGGATTCGAACCCCTAACCTTCTGATCCGTAGTCTCCTTTCGGGTCTCATACTGCACATCGGCCTCTACCTCGCGTGCTCAGCGTGGTTGCTTGCGGTGCCCCGTCAGCGGACCGGTTGGTGTCAACACTGCTGTCAGGTAAACAGGTCAGACGACGTGCGTGCCGCATCGCGAAAAAACAGAGTGGAGGGAAGATGAGTCGGCCACTTGCTCTCGCCATCGTCAGTGCCATCTTCGGTGTTGTCATGTTCGTCTTGCAGTTCGCTCTGGACGTGACCCCGGTGGAGAGGTTCGTCTACGGGGCAGGGTCAACCGGTGGGGCATTCTTTACGGCCTTCTGCTTGATGCAGCACTGTTTTGACGACTGACCTCTATGGGCACGTGATGCCGACCGCGCTGCGCGCTGCTGCGGATGCCGCCGACTACCTGTTTGAGGCGTGAATGCTGCTGTCAGTGGGGCCGGTTGCTGTCACTACTGCTGTCATTGTCGGCACCAAGTCCGAAAAGAGCCAGAGAAACCAGGAACCCCTGGCCGCATCGCTGCTGGTCAGGGGTTCTTGTACTGTCTCAACACAGTGCGCGCCCGAAGGGATTCGAACCCCTAACCTTCTGATCCGTAGTCAGATGCTCTATCCGTTGAGCTACGGGCGCCGGTCGCTGCCGTGGGCAGCGGCTGTGAACGATACCGGACTGTCGAGGGCCAGTGAAATCACGCTCCCCGCCAGTGGGTCCGCGCTAGGGTCAGGCGGGAGATGGTCCGCCGATGAGAGGTATAGCGATGAGCCCGGAAGGTCCCAAGGACAGCCCCGAGGTGAACGAGCCGACGACCGTTTCCGCGGTGCAGCCTCTGCCGCCCGGGAGCAACGCCGAGGAAGTGGTCGACGCCATCGACAAGCGCATCCAGGAGAGCTGGAAAGAGATGGAGGCCGACGACGACACGGAGACTCGCGGCAGCCACGGACCCGGCGACCCGCACGAGACGGAGACCGAAAGCAACGGCGAGACCGAGGACGAGCCCACCGCCTAGCCCCCGAGACGCACAAGGCCCCCGCACACCGCTGGGCGGTGGTCGGGGGCACTTTCGTGGGCGGAGGCGGAGGGATTTGAACCCTCGATGGGGTTTAAGCCCCAAACCCGCTTAGCAGGCGGGCGCCATAAACCAGGCTAGGCGACGCCTCCATGATCCGCGAAGGCATAATGACACCTGCGGATCGGCGCTCAGGCTACCCGCGAGGGGTAGCGTTCGCCAAACAGCGAGAACTCTTTGCCGTGTCTGTTCGTTGGGGCACCGTCCAGCATGAGTGAGCAACGACCGAGAGGGTGTAGATGTCCAACGGGACGCCGGAGGATCGAGACGAGTCGTCCGACTCCGGGTACGGCCAACCCCGCCCCCCAAGTCGCGGACAACACCGTGCGCACAGCACCGGTTCCACGAGCCCTTCTGCCAAGCGCGAGCAGTTGGGTCGCGCCTACCGATTGACGGCACTGGGGACGCTGATCCCGGGGGCGGGCTTGGCCATGACCCGCCGTCGCACCTGGGGTATGGCGATCCTTGCGTTCACCCTCCTCGCCCTGGTGGCGCTCCTTGTGGTGGTGCTCACCAACGGAGCCGAAGCCTCCGTGCTGGACCTCGGGTCGCGCCCACAGCTCCTGCGCCAGGTGGCCTTCGCCCTGACCGTGCTGGTGGTCGTCTGGATGGGCTCGGTGGCTCTCACGGCGCTGACCTCCAAACCGGACCCGCTGAAGAACGGCCAACGGTTCTCTCTCGGGGCGTTCACCGCCTTGATGTGCCTGCTGCTGGCCGCACCGACCGCGCTCGGCTGGCGGTACGTCAACGCCCACACCGAGGCCGTGGAGAGCATCTTCGTCGGCCGGCAGGATCCCGGCGACGGCAGCACGCTGGCCGCACCCAACTTGGCCGAGGAAGACCCCTGGGCGGGCACGCCTCGCGTCAACGTCCTGCTCCTCGGCTCTGACGCCGCCGACACCCGCGAAGGCACCCGGACGGACAGCATGCTGATCGCCAGCATCGACACGAAGACCGGGGACTCGGTCCTGTTCGGCATTCCTCGCAACCTGGAGAAGGTGCCGATCCCGGACGACAACCCGCTCTCGGAGATCTGGCCCGATGGCTACGACTGCGGTGACGAGTGTCTGATGAACGGCATCTGGACTGCAGCGGTGAACTTCGCCGAGGAACGGCCGGAGCTCTACGTCGACGACCCGACCCCGGGCCCGACCGCCACCCGGGAGGTGCTCGGGGAGGTCATCGGGCAGCCGATCGACTACACCGTGATCGTCAACCTGGACGGCTTCCAGGATCTGGTCGACGCCATGGGTGGGGTGACGATCGACGTGCAGGAGCGACTCCCGATGGGGGGAAGCACCACCACCGACTCCCAGGGGCGACCGATGCTTGTCCCGGGTAGCGAGTCCGGCTACCTGGAACCGGGGCTGCAACAGCTCAGTGGCTATCAGGCCCTGTGGTACGCCCGCTCCCGCATCACCACCGACGACTTCAGCCGGATGCGCCGCCAACGGTGCGTCGTCGCGGCGGTCGTGGACCAGGTCAACCCGCTGAGCATGATCCAGCGTTACCCGCAGATCGTCGGCGTGGCCGGTGACAACATCACGGCCGATATCTCTCAGGAGGAGCTGCCCGCCTGGGCCGACCTCGTCCTCAAGGTGCAGGACGGCACCATCGAGTCGTTGCCCTTCACGATCGAGAACACCAACGTCGCCAATCCGGACTACGACAAAATCCACGCCATGGTCGAGAAGGCCATCAACCCTCCGCCGCCCAAGCCTGCCTCGACCAGCGCACCGCAGGAGACGAGCGTCGTGGAGCCGACCGACGACCCCTCGGACTCCACCCCGACCGAGGAGGAGCCCACCGACGAGCTCGAAGAGGTCGGCGCCGTCTGCTGAGACCAGCAGGGGCGAGACGGTCGCCCACACTTCCGTCTCGCCCCCGGGTTCGGCTCTGGACACAAAACAGCCCTTGAGTTCTCGCAAACTCAAGGGCTGTTTGTGGTCTGGACTCGCTAGGGAGTCACAGTTCCTCAGACGGGGCGAACGGCGTCAGCCTGCGGTCCCTTCGGGGACTGGGTGACCTCGAACTCGACCCGCTGGGCCTCGTCGAGAGTCTTGTAGCCGTTGCTTTCGATGGCCGAGTAGTGGACGAACACGTCCGGGCCGCCTCCATCTTGTGCGATGAAGCCGAAGCCCTTCTCGGAGTTGAACCACTTCACGGTTCCCTGTGCCATTGGATCTCTTTCTGCTGTGCGAATGCGTCACAACCCACACGGTGTGGGAGGTGGGTCGAGATTGAACCCCCCACTCGCCGGGACATGCCCGGTTAGTGCCGACGTGCCGTGCCCGAGGGCCAAGCGTGTGCTTCACTGCGAGGAACTGCAACTACAACCACGTAAACCGTAGCAGGGATTGCGCGTAGAGCCACGTTCCGGCGTCTGGGATGATGGAGTGCGGCACGCGATTCGATTGCAGTGCCCAGGAGGGTTCGCATAGTGGCCGAGTGCAGGCGCCTTGAAAGCGCCCGACGGAAACGTCCGTGGGTTCGAATCCCACACCCTCCGCCAGCCGCGACGCGTCGGGCCCGACGCGACTAAATGGCGGCTCATGAGCACGGGGGCTAGGCTCGGCGCGACACGTTCGCCCGACGAAAGGAGCCAACATGCGCAGACTTATCTTGCTCGCAGGAGTGGCGATTGGCTACATCCTCGGCGCCAAGGCAGGCCGGGAGCGCTACGAACAGCTCGCCGAACAGGCCAGCAAGGTGTGGAGCGACCCTCGCGTCCAGACCAAGGTCGATGAGGTGAAGGAGCAGGCCCCGCAGGTTGCAGCCATGGTGGGCGACAAGGCGAAGTCCGCCGCTTCACAGGCCAAGTCCAAGGCCGGCGGCCACGAAACCAGCAGCCAGGACGGCACGTACGAGAACGAAACCGGTGCGGTCAGTGAAGACGGTGACCTCGAGGTCGACAGTTCCGGCTTCGGCCCCGGGGGCGACAAGCTCCCGTGACACCTCCCTAGCGGTCGGCTCCTCGACTCGCTAGCCCTCAGCCCCCTCCCGATCCTTCGGGTGGGGGCTGCGTTGGTGGGGCCTAGATCCAGAGCTCCGGCTCGTCGTACAGGGCTTCCCTGGGGTCCTGGAGCGGCCCAGGCTGACGGATGCGAGCCGGTATGCCGGTCGCGATGGCTCCGGCAGGCACGTCTTTGACGACGACGGCGTTGGCCCCGATCTGGGCCCCCGCGCCGATCACCACGGGACCCAGGACGCGGGCTCCGGCGCCCAGCACTGCTCCGTCATGGACGGTCGGATGGCGTTTCACCGCTTCCATGGACCGGCCGCCGAGCGTCACGCCGTGATAGAGCATCACGTCGTCACCGACCTCGGCCGTCTCACCGATGACCACGCCCATCCCATGGTCGATGAAGAAGCGGGCGCCGATGACCGCACCCGGGTGGATCTCGACCCCGGTCAGGGACCGGCTGGCCTGCGAGAGCAGTCGGGCCGGCAACTGCGTCCGACCCCCTCGCACCCATAGGGCATGACTGATCCGGTGCGTCCACAGAGCGTGGAGCCCCGGCGAGGCCAAAGCCATCTCCACTCGACTGGTCGTGGCCGGGTCACGGACCAAGGCAGCGTCGAGGTCGTCGCGCACCGCTCCCCACGCCCGCCTGAGCGGGTGCACCATCAGTCAGTCATGCCCTCGAAGAGCACCGTGGACAGGTAGCGCTCGCCGTAGTCGCACACGATGACCACGATCGTCTTGCCGGCGTTCTCCGGACGCTTGGCCAGCTGGAGCGCACCCCAGACGTTCGCGCCCGTGGAGATCCCCGACAGGATGCCCTCCTGAGTGGCGAGCTCCTTGGCCACGTGGATGGCGTCATCCAGGGTGACGTCGATCACCTCGTCGTAGAGCTCGGTGTCCAGGATCTCGGGGATGAAGTTGGCTCCAAGACCTTGGATCTTGTGAGGGCCGGGTTTGCCGCCGTTGAGGATGGGGCTGTCGGCCGGCTCAATCACGACGAGGCCGACGTCGGGGTTCTGCTCACGCAGGTATCCCCCCGCGCCCGTGATCGTGCCCCCAGTCCCCACTCCGGCCACGAAGATATCGACCTGACCGTCCGTGTCCTCCCAGATCTCCGGGCCCGTGGTCGCCCGATGCACCGCCACGTTGGCCGGGTTCGCGAACTGACGGGCGCGCACGGCGCCGCGCTCGCTGGCGATCTCATCGGCCTTGGCTACGGCACCCTTCATGCCGTCGGGGCCGGGGGTCAACACCAACTCCGCGCCGTAGGCCCGCAACAGTGCGCGGCGCTCCAGGCTCATGGTCTCCGGCATCGCCAACACGACGTTGAAGCCACGAGCTGCGCCGGCCATGGCCAACGCGATCCCGGTGTTGCCCGAAGTGCCCTCCACGATGGTCCCACCGGGCTGCAACTCCCCCGCCTCGACCGCCGCGTCGATGATCGCGTTTCCGATGCGGTCCTTGACCGAAGCAGCCGGATTCTGCGACTCGAGCTTGACCACGACGGTGGCGTCGATGCCTTCGGTCAGGCGGTTCAGTCGGACCAGCGGAGTGCCGCCGATCACCTTGGTGATGTCGTCATGGACGCGCACGAACTTCTCACTTTCCTCGTCGTATCTCCCAGCTCCACTTCAGGGACGGAGGCTGGATTCTCTTCAACAAGTGATACATCGGCATACCTGGCGTTATTCCAGTTCAGACTGGTGCGTGCCGCTATATCGCCACGGGCCGACGATCCGTAGCATTCCGTTATGCCCGCCATGCAAATCGTCGCCATCATCCTTGGGTTCAGCGTCACCGGGGTCGCCGTCGCGCTGTTCGTGATGTCGATCTCCCGGTTCGTCGCCTACTTCCGACTGGGCGAGCCCGAGGCGACGGTGCGCACCGACCAACCGGTGCAGCGCGTCCAGACCCTGGTGCGTGAGGTGCTCGGGCATACGCGGATGGCCCGCAAGAAGTGGGTGGCGGTGGCTCACTGGATCGTGATGGTCTCGTTCGGCCTGCTGTTCCTGACGCTGGTCAACGCCTACGGTCAGCTCATCAGCCCCTCCTTCGACCTCTGGGGCCTGGCCCACTTCACGCCTCTGGCCTGGGGTTTCGAGCTCTTCGGGTGGGGAGCGATCATCGGGATCATCACGCTGATCGTCGTCCGTCAGCGCGAGCATCCCCGTCAGACTGAGCGCGGCAGCCGCTTCTGGGGGTCGACGTTCTGGCAGGCCTACTTCGTCGAGGCCGTCATTCTGGGGGTCGGCGTCTGCATCGTCTTCCTCCGAGCCTTGGAGTACGCGTTGGGTCAGGCTGAGGGTGAGTCGTGGGCCAGCGTGCTGAACTTCCCGCTGACCGCCTGGATCGGCTCGCTGTTCTCCGGGATGTCGATCGGCGCCATCGAGTCCACCATCGTGGCCATCGCCCTGCTCAAGATCCTGATCTCGATGGCCTGGATGATCACCATCGCACTCACCATGACGATGGGCGTCGCCTGGCACCGGTTCCTCGCGTTCTTCAACATCTACCTCAAGCGCAACGCCTCCGGTCGGACCGCGCTGGGACCGCTGGAGCCGATCGCCGTAGCCGGCAAGCCGGTGGACTTCGAGGCGATCGAGGATCTGGACGAGGACGCAGCCCTGGGCGTCGGCAAGGTCGAGGACTTCACCTGGAAGGGGCTGCTCGACTTCTCCACCTGCACCGAGTGCGGGCGTTGCCAGGAGCAGTGCCCGGCGTGGCACACCGACAAGCCGCTGTCTCCCAAGATGCTCATCATCGGCCTGCGCAACCACCACCATGAGAAGGCCCCCTGGCTGCTGGCCACCGAGGAGCAGCGCGAGGCCGCTACGAAGGGGATCACCGACGGCATCCCGGCCTCCGCGGTCGCAGCAGCCCAGCGGCCGCTGGTCGGTGCGACCGAGGGCGACCCGACCATTCCCGACGGCGGCGCCGTGATCGACACCGACGTCCTGTGGTCCTGCACCACCTGTGGCGCCTGCGTCGAGCAGTGCCCTGTGGATATCGAGCACGTGGACACGATCGTGGACATGCGGCGCTACCAGACCCTGATCGAGTCGGCCTTCCCCAAGGAGCTCGGTGGACTGTTCAAGAACCTGGAGAACAAGTCGAACCCTTGGGGCATGTCCGCTCGCGCCCGGCTCGACTGGGCGAAGAACCTGGACTTCGAGGTGCCTATGGCCGGGGGGGACGTCGAGGACCTGACCGATGTGGACTACCTGTTCTGGGTCGGATGTGCGGGCGCCTTCGAGGACCGCGCCAAGGCCACCACCCAGGCGGTCGCGACTCTGCTACATATGGCGGGGGTGAAGTTCGCGGTGCTCGGGGACGGAGAGACCTGCACCGGCGACCCGGCCCGTCGCGCCGGCAACGAGTTCCTGTTCCAGATGTTGGCCCAGCAGAACGTCGAGGTCCTCAAGGAGGTCAACGCCACCAAGATCGTGGTGACCTGCGCGCACTGCTTCAACACGCTGAAGAACGAGTATCCCCAGCTCGGCGGCAACTACGAGGTAGTGCATCACACCCAGCTGCTCAACCGGTTGGTCCGGGAGAAGCGCCTCACGCCGGTGGCCCGCCCGGCGGATGCCGACACCTCCGGGGTGGCCTCGACCGCTGAGACCGTGACCTACCACGACCCGTGCTACCTCGGCCGTCACAACGGCGTCTACTCCCCTCCTCGGGAGCTCATCGAGTCCCTTCCTGGGGTGGAGCTGACCGAGATGCCCCGCCACAAGGAGAAGTCCTTCTGTTGTGGTGCCGGTGGCGCGCGGATGTGGATGGAGGAGAAGCTCGGCACCCGGATCAACATGAACCGGACCGAAGAGGCGTTGGCCACAGGGGCCGACCGCATCGCTATCGGATGCCCGTTCTGTCGGGTCATGCTCTCCGACGGACTGACCCAGAAGCAGGCGGTCGACGCTCGCGAGGAGATCGAAGTCGTCGACGTCGCCCAGATGCTGCTGGCCGCGGTCAACCGCTCCGAGCCCGAACCCGACCCCGTCGTCGAGGAGACTCAGCCGGTCCCCTCGCCCTGACGGCTGAGGCCGCCTACGTCCCGGGCCGGCTCGGCTCCGCGGGCGCACTGGGCTGGAGGCGTGCCGCCAGCACGCCCAGCAACCCGGTGCCGTGCACCAGCAGGTATGCCGTCACCGCAGCCACCGAGGGCAGCACCGTCAGCTCGACGGACAGACCGAAGAGCATGCTGGTCAGCACGATGACCATCAGGGGAAGCGGGATCAACGTCGCGCAGGCTCCGGCCGCAACGGTGGTGACCGCGAGCACCAGCGGCAGGCCCGGGATGACTTCGCTCAGCACCGTGCCGCAGACCCCACCAAGGAAGAGCATCGGGAACAACGGCCCACCGAAGAAACCCCAGCGCATGGAGACGGCAAAGGCGACGAGCTTGCCCAGCACCACCATGGCCAGGAGGGGGAACCCCAGGCTGAGGCCGGCGTCGAGGATGATCCCCAGCTCCCCCCGGCCGCTGAACATCGTCAGCGGAACCGCGAAGCCAATAAGGGCGATGACCGCCGCCCCGGTCACCCCCCGCACCACCGGATGGGGGACCAGCCGTGCCACCCGGGCCGCCACCCCCAGCAGGAGCACGGCGCTGAGGCCCACCAGGGCCCCCAGTAGTCCCAGCAGGATCGCCACTGGGACCCACCACACCGCCAGGTCTGGAGCGTCCAGATCGTAGACCTCCAGGAACGGGGTCCCGACCGCTGGGAAGATCACGACGAAAGCCGTGACCGCAGCCACAAGGCCGGGCACCAGTCGCTTGAATCCGGAGGACCACCGGGGGTGGTAGACCTCCATGGCCATAATCGGTCCGGCGTAGGCGAAGCTGCCCAACCCCCCGAAAACCGCGGAGATGCCGGCGAAGGTGAGGTCAGCCCGCTCTTCGCGGTCCCCACCACCTACCTGGGCCACTTTGGTGCCGATCCCGGCCCCGACCGAGCCCAGTGGTGCCTCCGGACCCACTGACGCACCGCCGATCAGACTGACCAACCCGATCACGCCGATCCGAGCGGCATGTTGGGGGTCGACCTCTCCCTCGATGAGCTCGTCGACGAAGTTCGGGTCCGGGCCCGGCATCGCGAAGCGCAACCTCAACCACCCGACGAGAGCACCCGCCAGCAGCACGACCAACACGGCATACAGCGACCCGGAGAACCACCCGGTGGGAGTGCCGCGCCCCGACCAGACCAGCTCGTGGAAGAGATACTCCGCCCCGAGGAAGATCACGGCGGAAATGCCGGTCAGCAGGCCGACGAGGGCGGACTTGCCCAGCAGCCGGAGATAGCCGGGGTCAAACACGAAATCTGATCGGTTCATCTCTCTCCTGGGGAGCGAAGCTCAACGATGCGTGCACTATGCATGGGTAGGGCTCTTCTCACGAGGCCTGTAGCGACATCATGATGGACGCATCCAACGATCACAACGGCTTACAAGGAGCGACATGGTCATCATCGGGACCGTCCTGCCCGCGGACATCGACCGCATCTCGGGCAAACTGTTCATGACCGAGGGGGACAAGAGCCGCAACCTGTCGGCCTTTTGGGTCCTGCTCACTCTGGCTGCTGTCATTGCGACGGCTGGTGTCATCGCCGACTCCACGGCCACCGTCATCGGCGCCATGATCGTGGCCCCGCTCATGACCCCGATCCTCGGCACGGCCCTCAGCATCGTGTTGGCGCGGCGCAAAGCCATGTGGCGGAGTATTTCCCTCGTGGTGGGCGGAGCGTTGACCGTCGTTGCCGTGGGATTTCTGCTGGGGCTCTTGATCCCGATAGACGTGACCTCCGCCACCAACTCCCAGGTGGCGGGTCGAGTCAGCCCCGGACTGGTGGACCTGGTGGCAGCACTGGCCACCGGCCTGGTCGGCGCGTTTGCGCTTCTTCGCTCCGAGGTCTCGGACACCCTGCCGGGTGTCGCGATCGCGATCTCGCTGGTGCCTCCGCTGGCCGTCGTGGGGCTGACCGCAGAGTCGGGGGCCTACTCCGAGTCGCTGGGAGCGTTGGTCCTCTTCACGACCAACGTGGCCGCCATCATCGCCACCGGGACGCTCTTGATGCTGTTGGCCGGGGTGCGGGACATCGCCCGAAGCTCCGGCACCGAGGTCGGTGAGCTCAAGGGACGGACCCTCGCCGGTGTGTGTGCGTTGCTGGCGGTGGTCAGCGTGCCGTTGGCCCTGAGCAGCGTCAACGTCATCGTGCAACACGTGCTTGTGTCGCAGGTGCAGACGGTCGCCACCGCCTGGGCCGACGAGCAAGGATGGATTATCAACGATGTGAGGGTCAACGACACCGTCGGTGGCTCTTCCGTCGCGGTTCGTGCCATCGGGCGCCCGCCGGAAGCCAACCGCGAAGAGCTGCGGGCCATGTTGGACGATGCGGGGTTCGAGGACATCGACGTGCAGGTCACTCTGTTGTTCGGAGGTCAGGAGACGTTGGAGTCCACCTCCAACGCTGCCTCGGAGGACTGAACTCCCACGGTCTCGCGCCGCTAACCGTCGACCTCTTCTGTGGCCGCCGGCTTGGGGGCCCTTTGGCTCAGACGTGCGCTCACCGCCGTGCCCAGGGTCGCCAGGAAGGCGAGGTCGAAGAACATCTGGCCGGTGACGAGGGCCCGTGCAAGGCCGCCCTGGGGGTGAATGTCACCGAACCCGGTGGTGGTCAGTGTGGTCATCGCGAAGTACAGGCTGTCGGTCCGGGTGGCCAGTCCGACAAACTCATCCGGGTCGTTGGTGGCCAGGACGTAGTAGACCATCGCGAAGACCGCGACCACGAGCACCAGGACCACGCCCAGACTGCCGAACGTGCCTTCCCCCGCGAGGTGCCTCCCGATCTGGATGACGACGATCCACAAGAGGGCTCCGAAGGCGACACCGGAGATCGCGAGGTTCATCGGCCACGCTGAGTCGGTCAGGCTGAGGGGCGCAAAGTAGTACACGACGAGCACACCCCCCACCGCGGCAATGAGGCGAATCGCGGTATGGCGTCTAATCCAGTCCATCGCCTTATTGTGCCGTCGAGCGCGGTTGCCTAGGTCAGGGCCGTGCTCGTGACGCGCGCTTGGACCAGCCGGGAGGCCAGCGGGAAGATCAGCACGGTCATCGCGCCGCCGGCGACGAGGATCGAGGCGGTCTCCGCCGACATGAGGTCACTGGAGACCGCCACCTGGGTGACCGCCACGATGATGGGCAACCCTGTCGAGGCGAGCAGCGCGAGCTGAGCGCGCTCCGGACCTGTCTGAAGCCCCGAGCCGGTGTCGGTGAGCCGCTCGACCAGCCAGACCGGCCCGCCCCGCACCAGGGCGATCAGCACGATCACCGCAACGAGGGCTGCAGGGCTCTCCAGCACCGCGTCGACGGAGATGTTGATGCCACTGACGACGAAGAACACCGGCACCAGGAACCCGTAGGCCACGGCGTCGAGCTTGCCCTCCAACTCCCGGTCGTAGTCGAGTTCCTGGTCCATGTAGCGCAGGATTCCACCGGCAGCGAAGGCACCGAGCACCACATCGAGGGAGAAGACGGCGGCGAGTGCCATCAGGGCGATCAGCAGCAGCAGGACGACGCGGAGAACGATCTGTCCCGTTCCCCCGCTCCGCTCGCGCAGCAGCAGGTCCAGTCCCGGCACCCGGTGCAGCGCTCGGCGCGGGACCGCGGCCACCAACAGCGTGAGCACGGCGAACAGCAGGAGCACGGCGATGGAAGCAACAACGTTACGGCTGCTCAGGAGCACGGCCATGGCGATCACAGGAAGGAGCTCCCCACTGGCTCCATGAGCCAGGACCGCCTGGCCCAGCTTCGTATCCAGCAGTCCTTGGTCCTTCAGGATCGGCAGCAAAGTCCCCAGAGCAGTGGAGCTCAAAGCGATGGCCACGGCGATAGCGGCTGGCAGGTCCTCCGAGACGAGCACCAGCCAGGCGAGACCCGCTCCCAGCACGGCACACATCAGCCACGTCACCATGGCCGAGCGGCCGACCTTGGACCGCAGCAGGTCGGGGTCGATCTCGAACCCGGCCAGCAGGAAGAGCATGCCCAGCCCCAGCTCGGCGACCAAGGCCACACCGCCTTCGGCCGAGGCCAAGCCGAGCACGCTGGGCCCGATCACCACCCCCAAGCCCAGCAACACCACGACTTCCGGCAGGGCTCCTCGAGCGATGCGCGACACGATCGGCGCAACCATCGCCACGGCCAGTATCCAGAAGAGCGAGACGATCTCGATCGCCTCGGCGCCGGACTCCACCGCCGCTACGGAGAACATGCGCTGGCCATAAGGGTCTTCAGGATCATCGCGGTCAGCCCAGGTGTTCTTCGACGAAGTTCTGCGCCACGTCTTTGGGGTCGACATTGTCCACGACGACCCGGGCCAGCAACTCGGTCAACAGCGGGGTGTCCAGAGTGGCCGACACCTTGTTGAGGGTGGTGCTCACCCGATCATTACTGGCCTCCTTGTTCACCAGCGGCACGACGTTCTGCGCCACGAACAGGCTCTCCGGGTCCTCCAGGACGACGAAGTCGTTCTCCTCGATCGATGGGTCGGTCGAGAAGATGTTCGCCACGTCGACCTGCCCGTTGACCAGTGACCGCACCGACAGGTCGGACCCAGCGGCCAGGGGCCGGTACGCCGAGAACTCGAGTCCGTAGACCTCCCGTAGCCCGGGGACCCCACTCGGTCGCTCCTCGAACTGCGGTGGTCCACCGAGGACGAGGCGGTCGGCCACCGGCTCCAGGTCCGCGATCGTGGTGAGACCAAGCTCCTTGGCCGTCCCCTGTGTGACCACCAGGCAGTCCTGATCCTGAGCCTTCGAGGGCTCCAGCACGACCAGGGTGGCCGGCAGTGCCCCTTCCAGCTCGGCGAAGACCCCGTCCGGGTCGCTCGCCTCGGCATCGGGGTTCAAATACAGCGCGAGGGCTCCGGTGTACTCCGGGACGACGTTGATGGACCCCTCCTCGAGCCCGGCGAGGTACGTCTCACGACTGCCCAGACTCAGACGCTGCCGCACCTCCACCCCCTCGGCCTCCAGAGCGCTGGTATAGATCTCGGCCAGCAGGACGCTTTCCGGGAAGGTGGCCGAGCCTACGGTGACCGTGGCGCCGTCGAGGCTCGTAGCCGCGCCCTTGTCGCTCGCCTCCGGTCCTGGACCGGTCGAACCGCCGCACGCGGCCAAGGCGCAGCCCGCAAGCAGAGCGGCGACTCCTGCAGTCGTTCGTGTCATCCGGTCCTCCCTCCGAGACTGAAGGCTAGTTGGTGCTGGCGAACCTTGGGCGATAGGTCGACGGCGCGATCCCGACCACCGCCGAGAAGGGTGCCGAAGAGCCCGGACAACCCACGGAGCGAAGGCACTGCATACCCCACGGTATGCAGTGCCTTCAGATCTGTGATCGGTGAAAGTTGCTGAACGAGCGGCTCGCCGTCGGGCCGCGCTGTCCCTGGTAGTGCGAGCCCTTGGCCGACGATCCGTAGGGATGCTCGCTCGCCGAGGACAACTGGAAGAAGCACAGCTGGCCGATCTTCATCCCCGGATGCAGCACGATCGGAAGGGTGGCCACATTGCTCAGCTCCAGCGTCACGTGACCGGTGAAACCAGGATCCACGAAGCCGGCGGTGGCGTGCGTCAACAAGCCGAGTCGGCCCAGCGACGACTTCCCTTCCACACGGGCCGCGACGTCGTCGGGCAGAGTGATGGTCTCGTAGGTCGAGCCGAGGACGAACTCGCCGGGGTGCAGCACAAAGGTCTCCCCAGGGTCGATCTCGACGAGGCGCGTCAGGTCCGGCTGGTCCAGTGAGGGGTCGATGACCGGATACTTGTGGTTGTCGAACAGGCGGAAGTAGCGGTCGAGGCGGAAGTCCACACTCGAGGGCTGGACCATGGCGGGGTCCCATGGGTCCAGCCGCACCCGGCCGGAGTCGACTTGGGCGCGGATGTCGCGATCCGAGAGCAGCACCGCCACAGACTAGCGGGATGTGGAGCTGGGCGCGGATGGTCGGTTAGACTTCCTCGGCACTGCCACGCGGGCGTAGTTCAATGGTAGAACATCAGCTTCCCAAGCTGAATACGCGAGTTCGATTCTCGTCGCCCGCTCTCACTCTCCCTGCCGGAGGCCACCGTTGCCATCCACGCCTCGCCCGGTCGCAGAGTTCGACGTCACGGCTTCGCTGGTCGCCCGGCTCCTCAGTGAGCAGCACGGCGACCTTGCGAGGCTACCCCTGCGGTTCGTGGCCAGCGGCTGGGACAACGCGGTGTTCCGGCTGGGCGATGCGTATGCCGTCCGGCTGCCTCGTCGTCGGGCCGCGGTTCCGTTGATCGAGCACGAGGCGCGGTGGTTGGCCGAGTTGGCCCTCCGTCTTCCGCTGCCCATCCCGGTGCCGCTGCGTGTAGGGACACCAGGAGGGGGCTACCCGTGGCCGTGGGCCGTGGTGCCCTGGCTGGAGGGCTCGACCGCGCTGAAGAGTCCACCCGCGGATCCCCGCCACGCCGCCCGTGCCCTCGGGGCCTTCGTGTTGGCGCTGGCCAGGCCCGCCCCGGCCGATGCGCCGGCCAACCGATTCCGGGGTGTGCCCTTGGCCGATCGGCACGTCGGGGTCATGGCGCGCATCGAGGGCACCCTGGCGGAGCGGTTGCGGCCTCGAGCCCACGCGGTGTGGGCCCAAGCCATGGCAACGGCGCCGTACCGAGGCGAGCCGGTCTGGCTGCACGGCGACCTTCACCCGGCCAACCTGCTGGTCGACCGAGGCTCCTTGGCGGCAGTGATCGACTGGGGTGACCTCACCGCAGGCGATCCGGCCACAGACCTGTCGGTGGCATGGATGATGTTCGCCGACGCCGAACGGGAGATCTTCCGCTCCGCGGCCGGTGACTGCGATGACGCCACATGGGTCCGCGCCCGGGGCAACGCGTTGGCCCATGCGCTGGCCTGCCTCTCCTCCTCTTCCGACGATGCGGTGATCGCGGCCCTCGGCAGCCGCACGTTGGACCTCGTGCTCGACGACGCCGAGGGGCGGGAGCCTGGGCGCCCTCGGGCCCACGCGTAGCCTCAGAGCCCGATGATCACTCCCACCCACATCGTCACCAACGCCCTGATCGCGCGCTTCAGCACTCGGTTGCGATCGGGCCTCCTGGCCACACCTGCCGCCCGACGTGCCTTCGTCATCGCAGGCGCTGCGCCCGACCTTCCGCTCTATCTCCTGACGGCTGGGGCGGCGATCTACTACCCCTTGTTCCGAGGTCTGAGCATCGACGAGACCTTCCGGTTGGCCTTCGACGACCTGTTCTACACCTCACCGTTGTGGATCATCGGGCAGAACACGTTGCACTCACCCGTGGTGGTCGGCACGCTGTTCCTGCTGGCCGGGCGGGGGTTCCTGACCCGGGCGCCCTGGCTGAGAGCCTTTGCCGCCGGATGCCTGGTGCACATCGCGATGGACATCCCGGTCCATCACAACGACGGCCCGCTGGTGTTCTTCCCGTTCAATTGGGACTACCGCTTCGCCAGCCCGGTCAGCTACTGGGACCCCGCCCACTACGGCAGCATTCTGGGGCCGATCGACCTGGGGATCACGGTGGTCGGAGGTGCCCTTCTCCTCGGCGACTACTGGCGCCGGCGCCGAGCACTCAAGCTCGGCCGTACACGAGCTTGACCACCTTGGCCAGCGTGTCCTCGGTGGCCTTGGTGCGCTCAAAGGTCGTCAAGGCAAACAGCGCCGGGAACCGCTGGTGCACCACAACCTGCGGGCTGCCGAACTCGCGCAACCCGTCCTCGCCGTGGACCCGACCGAAACCCGAGTCGCCGACGCCCCCGAACGGTGAGGACGGAAGCTCTGCGGTCGCGAAGACCGCGTTGACCGAGACCATCCCCGTGCGCAACCGGCCGGCGATCTGACGAGCATGCGCCCCGGCATACACCACCGCCGCCAGGCCGTATCGGGTGCCGTTGGCCAACGTCACGGCCTCGTCCATGTCGGCCACCGGTCGCACCGTCACGGTTGGCCCGAAGGTCTCCTCCTGGTTGGCCAAGGCGTCTTCGGGGACGTCGGTCAGGATCGTCGGCTGCACCACGTGGTCCTGGGCAGGATCGCCACCGAGGACTACGTGGGCTCCTCGAGTGACGGCGTCAGCGATGTGCTCCTGCACCAGGCCGACCTGGGACGGCAGAGTCATCGGACCGATCTGCGCGCCAGCATCCCCACCGGCCCGCACGCCGCCGACCTGCTGTGTGAACCGAGCCAGGAACTGGGGGTACACCTTCTCGTGCACGTAGATCCGCTCGGTGCCGATGCAGGCCTGACCAGCGTTCATCAGGGAGCCCCAGGCCGCACTCTCCGCAGCCGCTTCGATGTCCGCGTCCTGGTCCACGATGAAAGCATCCTTGCCACCGCACTCGGCGACCATGGGGGTCAAACTCTCGGCGCACACGGCCATCACTTTCTTGGCGGTGGCCGTCGACCCCGTGAACGCGACCTTGTCGACCCCTGAGCGGACCAGCGCCGTGCCGGTCTCACCGTGACCCGTGACCAGCTGCAGCACCGGATGCTCCGGCACCACCTGCGCGAAGGCATCGACCAACCAGGCCCCGACGCCTGTGGTCAGCTCGCTGGGTTTGAAGACCACCGTGTTGCCCGCCGCCAAGGCTGAGACGACGGCGCCCATCGGCGTGAAGACCGGGAAGTTCCACGGCCCGATCACGCCGACGACCCCGAACGGACGGTAGGCGACCCTCCCCGACAGGTGCGGCGACATCAGGCTCGACCTGGTGCGTCGTTGACCCAGGACCCGCTCAGCGTGCTTACCGACCCAGGCGATGTGCCCCAACGTCAGCGTGATCTCCAGGTAGGCATCCGAGGTCGGCTTTCCGGTCTCCTCGGACACCAGGGCGGCCAGCTCGTCTGAGCGCTGAGCCAGGACCGCCTTGAAGCCGTCCAACCGGGCGCGACGCTGCTTGAAGGTCAACCCTGCCCACCACACTGCGGCTTTGTGGGCGGTGGCCGTAATGGCGTCGACCTGATCCGCGTCGTGGATGGGCCAGGTGCCCAGCACCTCCCCCGTCGCAGGGCTGCGGACGTCGAAGGTCGTGTCTGCCTGGGCAAGGTCGCGGGTCGTCTGCTGAGTGTCGGTCACGGTGAGCCTCCATGGGTCGGTGGGCAGAGCGTAGTCCGGCCGGTGCCACACTCGAGGGATGGACTCCACACCTCTCGCCCTTTCGATTGCAGGCTCCGAAGCTACCGGCGGTGCCGGTGCCCAGGCGGACCTGAAGACCTTCCAGGAGCTCGACGTCTTCGGCGTCATTGCGCTGACCTGCATCGTCTCCTTCGATCCCCAGGCCGACTGGGGGCATCGCTTCGTCCCGATCGACCCCGAGGTCATCAAGGACCAGCTCGAGGCCATCACCACGGCCTACCCCGCCGGGCAACTCGACGTCGCGAAGATCGGCATGCTCGGCACCCCTGTCACGATCGAGACGGTCGCCGGGGTGCTCCGCGAGCGGGCCTTCCCCCACGTCGTGCTGGACCCGGTGCTCATCTGCAAGGGTCAGGAGCCGGGCGCTGCGCTCGACACCGACAACGCACTCAAGGAGCACGTGTTGCCCCTCGCGACCTTCGTCACTCCGAACCACTTCGAGGCGATGTCGTTGTCCGGGATGGACGCCATCGACGATGTGGATGACCTGACCGAGGCCGCTCGTCGAATCCACGAGTCCAGTGGCGTGACGGTGCTGGCCAAGGGCGGGGTGCGCCTTGCCGGGGACGACGCGGTCGACGTCTACGTCGACGGGGAGACGACCGAGGTGCTTCGGGCCCCCAAGGTCGGCGACGCCGTGGTGGCCGGTGCCGGATGCACGCTGGCTGCCGCCGTCGCTGCCTTCCTGGCCCAGGGGGTGAGTCCGCTCCAGGCAGCCCGCGCCGCGAAGCTCTTCGTCACCACCGGCATCACCGCCCGGTTGTCCTCCGACGCTCCCTTCGACGTCGTGTGGCAAGGCGCCGGCGAGCGCTGAAGCGCGAGGTCCACCGGTCTGGGAGGACCGGTGGACCCCGAGATCGACGCGGCTCACGCCCTACCAAGCGTGGGCGACGTCCACCACCAGTCGGCTGGTGTGGCTCGAGGCGTCGTACAACGTGAACGCCCGGAAAGGCAGCCTGGCCCGGACTCCCAGCGCGAACGTCGTCTGACCTTCGAACGAACCGGCCCAGCGGACCTGCCGGAACGTTCGGTAGCCCGAGACGTCCGGCACCGTGGGCACGAACGAAGCGCCCTTCTTGGCCACCACCGCAAGCCGAGCACCGCCGGCAACCGGCACCGCTGCACCGGACCCATCGGCGCGAACGGTGGTGACGTCACGCACGTGGTAGCCCGATGCGTCCCCACTCATGTCGATGACCAGGCGGTCGTAGCAGGCGTGCCGTCCCGCTCGGACTCCTTGGACCAGGCCTGCTTCCATATCGCCGCCCGGTGACAAGCTGGGTCCCCAGGTCAGCGACACAGTGGCCTCACTCTGAAGGAGCCATGAACGAGAGCGCTGATACCGCCCCGATCAGTCAGACTCGCTGTCGCCGGGTGGCCTCATCGCGCTAGACGCCGCCTCCGTCCGGGCGGAGTTTCCGTCCGACACCAGCGAGGGGAAAGCCGCCGCATAGCTGCGCCACGAGCCGCCGGGAGTGTCCACAGAGTCGGCGCTGAGCATCCCGCGCACGATGGCCCGGGTGACCACGTGGGCGGCGGCGGTGATCAGCGCATGGAAACCCTCGTGTCCTGGTGGCTCCCGATCGCCGGTCGCCAGCGCAAAGAGGGTGTCTCCGTCGAACATCGTGTGGATGGGGTCGAGGGCGCGGGCGAGACCGTCGTGACCGCTTCCGGCCAACCGGGTGCACTGGGCTTTGGTGAGAGTGGCGTCAGTCGCGATCACGCCGATGGTCGTGGCCAGGGTCTTGCCGCCTCGGGAGGCGAAGGGCGTCCGCAGGGCCACCTGGCGGGAGGCGTCGAGCTCATCCGGGGACGGCGCCACTAAGGGGGAGACCGCCTCGCGCAGCCCATCGGGGCCCAAACCTCGTAGGTCCTCCGGGGTCAGGGCTGATGCTCCATGGAAGGTGCCGGTGCCGGGGTCGACGGCAGACCCCACCGCGTTGACCACCACGAACGCCGCGATGGTGGTGCCGTCGGGGAGCACCTCGCTGGCCGACCCCACACCCCCTTTGAGCCCCCCGGCCTTGGCGCCGGTGCCTGCTCCGGCGTTTCCGAGCACCGGAGGTGTGCTGGTGGCTGCGTTGGCCGCGGCTTCGCCGAACGAGGCATCCGGGAAGGCACCGAAGTCCCCACCACGGCCGAGGTCGAAGATCACGGCCGCCGGCACGATCGGCACCACATCGCCAGGGCCACCCATCGCGAACCCCACGCCATCGGCATACCGCTGACGCATCACACCGTCGGCCGCAGCCAGACCGAACGCGCTCCCACCGCAGAGGCATACTGCATGGACGCGCTCGATGAGGTTCTGCGGGTCCAGCAGATCAGTCTCCCGGGTGCCCGGGCCGCCACCTCGCACGTCCACCCCCCCAACGGCTCCACCGTCCTCGGTCACGACGACGCTCGTGCCGGTGAGCCACCCCTGGCCCACCCGCTGATGTTGCCCGACCCGGATACCGGGCACGTCGACGAGCGAGTTCGTAGGCCCGGTGGTCGTCATCGCCGCAGCCTCTCACGGCCCTGTTGCACAGGCGCGCCGCGAGGGGCACATTGGGTGCACGCCATCGACCCTTCAGCGCCCGGCCCACCAGGAGGCACTCGTGAGTTCTATCGAACCACCCGCACGACTCGTGGACTGGACCCTGCGTCTGGAGAACGCCGCGGCGCTCGACACACCCGTCAGCCTGATCGAGCCTGAGATCGAGGCGCTCTTCGGCTCCGGCCTGCGGGGGTCACTGCTGCGCGGTGACTGGCTCGGCCACGCGGTGCACCCCGTGCTGACCGACTTCGTCCTCGGCTCGTGGACCTCCGCGACCGTGCTGGACGTCTTCGGCGGCCCGGACTCTGCGAGCTCAGCACGCAAACTCGTGGGCGCCGGGCTTCTGGTGGTCGGCCCGACCGCGTGGACCGGATGGGCACAATGGTCGGGATCGGAGCGACGCGACAAGAGGGTCGGCCTGGTGCACGCGGCCACCAACGGGCTCGCCGCCGGCATCTACGCCGCTTCGTGGGTTGCTCGCCGTCGCGGCAGTCACAGCGCCGGAGCGGGTCTGGCCGTGGTGGGTGCTGCGGTCGCGGGAGTCGGTGGATACCTCGGCGGTCATCTCGCGTCAGCGAGGCACGTCGCCAGCCGCGACGCTGCGTACGCCGACACCCACTAACCCAGGCCACCCTTTCTCACCGAGCGAGGAGACTGAGCATGCGAAGCCGCCACCTCAGTTGCGTCATTCGCGTAGGGCCAAAAGCCGTCTACGCCTTCGCCTCCGACCCGGACAACCTGCCCGCCTGGTCCGCCGGCCTCGCCCACAGCGAGGTCACCCGCCACGACGATGTGTTGAGTGTCGACTCCCCCATGGGTCGAGTCGTCGTGCGATTCCTCCCACGGAACGATTTCGGCATCCTGGATCACGATGTGACGCTGCCCTCAGGCGCGACCATCACCAACCCGTTCCGCGTCCTGGCCCACCCGGACGGCTCCGAAGTCCTGTTCACCGTAAGGCAGATCGAGATGACGGACGACGAGTTCGAACGTGACTGCACCACGGTCCTGGAGGACCTGACCCGACTCAAGACGTTGGTGGAGGCCTCGACCTGAGCCCATCCGTGCCGATCCGCATACCGGCAGCCGCTGACCGTTGTGCTCGCCCGCTGCGCCTCAGCACCGTGCAGAAGCGCGCACATCGGTCAGGGGGTCAGGGGTTGAGGGTGGGGATCGCCGCGAGAAGCTGTTGCGTATACGGATGCTGAGGGTCGCTGAAGAGCTGCTCGGTGGGTGCAACCTCGACGAACTCCCCGGCCTTCATCACCGCCACTCGCTCGCATACGTGCCGCACCACGGACAGGTCGTGGCTGACGAAGACCAGAGTCAGGTCGAAGCCCCCCACCACATCGTCGAGCAGGTTCAGCACCTGAGCACGCACCGAGACGTCAAGCGCACTGACCGGCTCGTCGGCCACCAGGATTGCCGGTGACGGCGCCAGGGCACGCGCGATCGAGATTCGTTGGCGCTGTCCCCCCGAGAACTGGTGTGCGTAGCGGGGAGCGGCCTCGGTCGACATACCGACCGCCTCCAGCAGCTCCTCCACCCGCGCTCGGCGCGAGGCTCGGTCGCCGATACCCAGAGCCACCAGCGGCTCCGCGATGATGTCGCCGACGTTCATCCGGGGGTCCAGCGAGCTCATCGGGTCCTGGAAGACGACCTGCAGCTTCGCTCGCAACCACCTCAGTTCACGCCAGGACTGGCCGACGACGGAACGGCCCATCACCTCGATGGCCCCCGCGGTCGGCTGGTCGAGCGCGCACATCATCCGCAGCAACGTCGACTTGCCCGAGCCGGACTCGCCCACGATGCCGAACCGCTCCCCGGCCGCTATGTCGACGCTGACGTCCCGCACGGCGCGCACGACCGCTCCCCGCTCCCCCAGCGAGGTACGCGGGCGTTGGAAGTGCCTGCTGACCCCCCGCACCGAGATAGCCGGGGGCGTCGCTGGCTCAGTCATGGCCGCCACCCGCTACGGCCGGGTGCACACAGGCGAAGCCGTTGGCCGCATCGCCGGCCGGGTGCGGACCGCGCACCGACCACTCAGGCTCGCGCTCGCAGGCTTCGCTGGCGTGGGCGCACCGGTTGCGGAAGACACACCCTGCCGGGAAGCGACCCGCCGCGGGCACGGTGCCCTCGATGGTGGGCAGGGGGTTGCCATCCGGAACGGCTGCGAGGTCGCTCGAGGCCAACAATCCTTGGGTATAGCGATGGCGCGGGTCGGAGAAGACCTGGGCCACCGGACCGGCCTCGACGATGCGCCCGCCGTACATCACCAGGACCCGTTCACAGACCTGCGCGACCACAGCCAGGTCGTGGGTAATGAACAACAGGGCTGCGTCCCGGGCTTCGACCCCGGACACGATCACGTCCAGCACGGTGGCCTGCACCGTGACATCCAATGCTGTGGTCGGCTCGTCGCACAGCAGGAGCAGCGGGTCGTTCGCGAGCGCGATCGCCACCACCACCCGTTGCCGTTGGCCACCGGAGAGCTGGTGCGGATAGGCCCGCGCCGCAGCGGCAGGATCATCGAGCCCGGCGTGTCCCAGGACCGCGACGGCGCGGGCTCGGGCCTGGGCTCGACCGATGGACCGGCGATGAAGTCGGATCACCTCGCTCACCTGCGTCCCGACCCGCATGGTCGGGTTGAGCGCGGTCATCGGCTCCTGGAAGACCATGGTCATGTCATCGCCGCGCACGGAGGCCAGCTGCGCCGGGGTCTGTTCCAGCAGGTTTGCTTGGTGACCGGCCAAACGCACCTCGCCGCTCGCCGTGAGCCCGTCGCTCAGCAAACCCATGATGGACAGCGCGGTCAAGGACTTCCCGGATCCGGACTCACCGATGAGACCGACCCGCTCCCCTCGGGCGATCGAGAACGTCACGTCTCGCAGAAGCTCGGCCCGCGCGGTAGCCACCCCGAGCCCGGAGACCGTGAGGACGTCTTCGCTCATCGGTCGGCCAGCTTCGGATCCAAGGCGTCGCGCAGTCCGTCGCCGAGGAGGTTGAAGCCCAACACCGCGAGCGCGATCGCGGCACCGGGGATCAGGGCGAGATGGGGCGATGACCGTAGCGTCGACTGCGCCTCGAAGAGCATGCGGCCCCAGGAGGGCTGTCCGGTGGGCGTGCCCAGCCCGAGGTAGGCCAGCGCCGCCTCGGCCAGGATCGCGATCGCGAACGACACCGAGGCCTGCACGATGATCAGCCCGACGACGTTGGGCAGCACGTGGCGGGTAGCGATGGCCAGCGGTCCCCGCCCAGCTGCTCGGGCTGCCATCACGTACTCGCTGCTGAGCACCCCCAACGCACCGGAGCGGGTGATCCGCGCGAAGGAGGGCACGGTGGCGATGCCGATGGCGACCATCGCCACCAACGTCGATCCGCCGTAGAGCGCGGCGAACATTATGGCGAGCAGCAACGCCGGGAATGCCAACAGGATGTCGTTGCTGCGCATGATGAGCTGCTCGAGCACGTTCGGCGCCATGGCCGCCGCGATCCCCAGGGGCACCCCCACGATGGCCGCCAGCCCGACCGAGACGATGCCGACGTACAGCGCCGTCCGCGAGCCGAGCAGGATCTGGGTGAAGACGTCCCGGCGGAAACGGTCGGTGCCCAGCCAGAACTCGGCGTTGGGGGTTTGGTAGGCCTCGGTGGCCAGGACTCTCATCGGTGGGTGCGGCGTCCAGACGAACGACACCAGCGCCATCAGCACGACGAGGCCGACCAACAGGGCACCGATGACCAGTGGAGGGTTCAGTCGGCGGCGCCATGAGGTGCGTTCGACAACCGGTGCCGACAGCTCGCTCATGCCCGGACCCCCGCCCGGAGCCGGGGGTCGATCGCGACGTACAGCGCATCGACGACGAAGTTGATCACCAGCACGGCGACGACCAGCACCATCACCACGGTTTGCACGGTCAGCAGCTCCCGTTCCTGCACGGAGTCCAGCAGGAGGGAGCCGAGTCCCGGGATCACGAACACGCGCTCCACCACGACCGCGCCGATCAAGAGCCCTGCGAGCTGGAGTCCGAGCACCGTGACCACAGGGACGGCAGCGTTGCGCAGGGTATGCCGGAAGACGGCCTGGCTGGGTCGTAGCCCCTTGGCCTGCGCTGTGCGGAGGTAGTCCTGGTGCAGCTCCTCGAGCACGGCCGATCGCACGTAGCGGGCCAGCACCGAGCCCTGCACCAACGCCAGGGAGATTGAGGGAAGGACCAACCGGCGAGCGAACTGCACCGGGTCCTGCGCCGGCACCACCCACCCCCCGGAGGGCAGCCAACCGAGCCGCACGGCGAACACCGAGATCAGGAGGATGCCGGCCAGGAACGCGGGCACCGCCACCCCCACCTGGGAGAGTCCGGACAGGACCACCCCATCGAGGTGTCGGTGCCGAAGGGCCATCCAGGTGCCGACCGGCACCGCCACCACCACGGCCAGCAGCATGGCCGCACCGACCAGCCACGCCGTCACCAGCAACCGGTCGGCGATCTGCGGCCCGATCGCTGCCTTCGAGATGTACTCGATGCCCGGATCGAGGCGAAGCATGCCGCCGACCCAGTCGAGGTACTGCACCACCAGCGGGCGGTCCAGCCCGTACTGCGTCGTCATCCGGGCGACCGCCTCGTCCGAGGCGTTGACCCCCAGGGCGACCCGGGCCGGGTCGCCAGGCAGCACCTGCATGAAACCGAAGACCACGACCGTGCTGACGGCGACACTGATCAACAGCACGCCGAAGCGCCGCGCCAACTGCAGGACCATGGCAGGGACGGGTGGCTCAGGTGAGCAGCCCGGTCCTCACTCTCGGGCCAGTGCGGACAGGTCGAAGGAGGTGCTGACCGCGTTCTCCGGCAGGCCCGTGATGTCTGGGTCGGCCACGATCAGGTTGGGCAGCAGGAAGAGGAAGTCGGCGGCTGCATCCTCGGAGAGCAGCCGGGCGGCTTCTTGCATCTTCTCGACCTGCACCTCGGGCGTGCCGGCGTCCGCTTCGTCGAGCAGCGCGGTTATCTCCCCCGTGCCGTAACCGGTGTAGTAGTTCGGGTTGCCGAACACGGTACGCATGTCGCGCGGCTCCACGTGGGCGATGATCGAGGCGTCGTAGTCGTGCGCGGTGAAGACGTCGCTCAGCCAGGTCGGGAAGTCCAGCTCGTCGATGGTCACGTCGAAGCCGACATCCTCCAGCATCGACTCCACGACGGTTCCGCACGCGACCGCATACGGCAGGGTGGGCAGTCGGAGCCGGATCGCCACGTCAGCGGCGTCGGCTTCCTCAAGCAGCTGGCGGGCCTGATCGGGGTCGAAAGGGTAGTCGCCGGTGCGATCCTCATACCACGGGTCGGTAGGCGGGACCATCGACCCGATGAGCTCTCCGCGGCCGGCCCAGCAGGTGTCCACCAGAGCCTGATGGTCGATGGCGTAGCGGGCTGCCTGGCGCACCTCCAGCGTTTCGAACGGCCCCTCCTCGTTGTTGAAGGACAGCACGACCTCACCGTTGGTGGTGCCCTCGATCACCTGGTAGTCCTCGCCCTCGAACTCGGACAGCGACTCCGGCGCCTGCAAGGTGCCGATGACGTCGATCTGGTCGGTCAGCATGGCGCTGTTCATGGCGTTGCCGTCGGCGAAGTACGCCAACGTGACCTCACCGAAGTAGGGCTCCTCCCCCCAGTAGGAGTCGTTGCCCTGCAGGGTGAGGGAGGTGCCGCGGTCCCAGGAGTCGAACACGTACGGTCCGGTGCCGATCGGGGACTCGGCCAGGTCGTCCACGCCCTCGGTGTCGAACATCGCCCCGACCGAGGTGGTCATGGCGTAGAGCCACGAGTTGTCGGGCTGGCTGAGCGTGACGGTGAGCTCGTAGTCACCGGTCGCCTCGACCGACTCCACCGGGTCCATCTGGGCCTTCAGCGACACCGTCCACTCCTCGGACAGGACCCGCTCGATGGAGAAGACCGCGTCCTCCGCGGTGAACTCGGCACCGTTGCTGAACGTCGCATCCTCCACCAGCGTGAAGGTGTAGGTCAGCCCGTCGTCGCTGACCTCGTAGTCACTGGCCAGCGCCGGCACGATCTCGCCGTCAGTACTGTCCACCTTGAGCAGGGTCTCGTAGACGTTGTAGAGCAGGGCCTGCGGGATGGCCGCGCCGTCGGTGGTGGTGAAGTCGAGACTGGGCGGCTCAGCCACCAAACCGATCGTGATCGCTTCCGTCCCGGGGCCTGCGTCACTGTCGGCGCTCGGGTCCTCACCGCCGCCAGCGTTGCAGGCACTGAGGACCAGCGTCCCGGCCATCGCGCACCCCGCAGCGCCGATCCTGGTCATGGCCATCGGGTGTTGCCTCCGTGTGTGATGCGGTCGTGCGTGTCCGGAAGTCACGTCCGGAAGGTTGCGTGCAGTCGCACAGCAGGCCCCAAGAGTATGCCGACGCGCCTGGTAAACACACATCGGCGAGACCGCTCATCCCCTGATTCGCGGTCTCGCCGACGGTGCCCTCCTGCTGGGCGGGCTACTTCACTTCACGGTGCAGCACCCGCCACACTCCGATCGCCATGGGCAGAGCCACCCAGATCGCGACTGCAACGGTGATGTGGGCCCATTCCGTGCCGGTCGGGGCCATCCCGGCGAACAACGGTCCCAGCGTCCGGTTGAGGTCGACCCAGGAGAAGAAGGTGTCCCAGGACGGCAGGAGCACGCTCAGTCCGCTGACGGCGATCGGAGCGGCGAAGAAGGCCACGATCGCCGCGGGGGTGTTGAGCAGGGCCAGTCCGAAGGCCGAGCCCTGGAGCATGCTGATCAACAGCACGATCGCAGCCCCACCGATGGTCCACCATCCGATCGTCCAGTCGCCGTCGATCCCGCGGCCGGTGATCGCGATCTGGTGCACGACTGCGGACAGGGCGACCGCCACGGCGAAGAGCACGACGCCGAGGAACAGGGAGCTGAGGACCTTCGCGGCCACGGTCCGGCCGCGACGAGGCTCCAACGTGAAGGTGGTCATCGCGGTGCGCTGGGACCATTCGGAGGTGGCAGCCATGATGCCGATGATCGGCAGCAAGACCGACAGCGGCGTCGTCGCTCCACCCAGGTACTGCATCCAGGGATGGTCGCCCCCGTTGACGAACAGCATGATCGCAAACACGAGGGCGGTGACCGCGGCGATGCCGATGAGGAACCAGCGCCCGGCGACCGTGTCGAGCTGCTTGCGCGTCTCGACGTGCACGACACGGCTGAAGGGAACCGGCTTGATCGGGTCCCGGTGTCGTGGCCCGTCCTGCAGCACCGACACCCCTGCACGGCCCTGGCGGCGACTCAGCTTCCGGCCGTCCTCGGTGTCCGGGGTCGGATCTTGGGTCATGGTCATGCTGCAGCCTCCACACGGGCGTCGTCACTGGTCAGGGTCATGAACATCTCTTCGAGGCCGCGGTTGTCGGCGGCGCGCAGCTCGATCAGGGCAATCTGTCGAGCGGCCGCGACGACACCGATCTGCTCGGGCTCGGCCGCGGTCCGTAGACCATTCTCGATCTGCTCGGTGTCGATCTGCTGCTCACGCAGGGCCTGAGCCAGCGCGGCGTCGTCGGCGCTCTTCACGAAAGCGCCGGAGGGTCGGAGCAGATCCTCGGTAGTGCCCTGCGCCACGATCCGGCCGTGACCGATCACGACGATGTCGTCGGCGATGCGCTCGATCTCGTTGAGCAGGTGCGAGGACAACAGGACGGTGCCGCCCTCGTCGGCGAAGCCACCCAACAGGTCCCGCATCCAGCGGATGCCGGCCGGGTCCAAACCGTTCGCGGGCTCATCCAGCATCAGCACCTCCGGGTCCCCGATCAGGGCGGCCGCAATCCCCAGGCGTTGGCGCATACCCAGGGAGTAGTCCTTGACGCGGCGACCCGACTCCTTCTTGGTCAGTCCGACCACGTCGAGCATGCGATCGACGCGGGCCGAGTCCAGCCCCTGGGTCATGGCGGACAGGGTCAGGATCTCCCGGCCCGTGCGACCACCGTGCTGCGCCGACGCGTCGAGGAGCACTCCGATGTGGCGTCCCGGGTTGGCTAGGGAGGCAAAGGGCTGCCCCAGGACCGTGGCGCTGCCCGAGGTGGCCGGGGTCAGTCCGGTCAGGATGCGCATCGTGGTCGACTTGCCTGCGCCATTGGGGCCCAGGAAGCCGGTGACCCGGCCGGGTTGCGCCGTGAAGGTGACATCGTCGACGGCGACGAAGTCCTTGTACCGCTTCGTCAGGTTCGTGGTGGTGATCATGAGGACCACTCTGCTCCTGGACGGCGCTTCGGACATCGGCCGCAGGTAGCGACCTGCCCCCTACTTTGGTCGAGACTTCCAGCCTGTCGGGCGGTCCTTTTGGCGGACGAGGTCAGGGGCGGACCCGCATACGCTCGGGATATGTTCCGCCACCTTCCTGCCACCACCTGGCGCGGTGAGGCGTGGCGACTGACGTTGGCGGCTCTGGTCAGCGGGCTCGTGATCCTGCTGGCGGCCCAGGACCCCGAGTCCCTTCCGGTACTGGCGTGGGGCCTCGACGCACTTCTCGGTCTTCTCTGCGCCGCGGCCCTGTTGTTCCGTCGGCGTTTCCCCGTGACGGTCACGGTGGCGCTCACGTTGTGCTCCGCGGTGTCGCTCCTGTCCACCGGGCCTGCCCTGCTGGCGTTGGTCTCGCTCGGGACCCGGCGTCGGTGGCGGGACGATGTGGTCGTGTTCCCGGCGTGGTTGGCCTCCGGGGTTGCGTTCGCCGTGCTCTTCGACTCCCCGGCATCGCCGGACATCATCGGCGCGCTGATCACCCAGGCTCTCGCCTTCGCGGCGTGTATGGGGGTGGGGGCGGCGATCGGGGCGCAGCGCAGCACGGTGATGGCCCTGCGGGCCCGGGCTGAGAGCGCCGAGTCCGAGCAGGCCAGCCGTATCGCCCGCGCCCAGGCCAGCGAGCGGACCCGCATCGCGCGAGAGATGCACGACGTGTTGGCCCACCGGATCTCGCTGATCGCCATGCACTCGGGGGCGCTGGCCTACCGCAGCGACCTGCCCCGAGAGCAGATCCAACAGACCGCGGAGCTGCTGCGCGACAACGCGGACAAGGCCGTGAGCGAGCTGCGGGAGGTGCTCGGGGTGCTGCGTCAGGAGGGTGAGGCCGAGCAGTCGCGGGCCCCACAGCCGGACCTCACCGGCCTCGACCAGCTGGTCTCTGAGGGCAGCGAGCTCAGCTCACCGGTGACACTGGACGTGCGACTCCATGTGCCCTACGGCCTCGGCGACGTGCCGAGGACCACGTCCCGGACGGCATACCGCGTGGTGCAGGAGGCGCTGACCAACGCCCGCAAACACGCCCCGGGGATGCCGGTCACCGTCACGCTGGAAGGTGGCCCGGGCCAGGGGTTGACGTTCGCGATCCGCAACCCGCCGATCCAGTACGGCGAGGTCCTGCGGCCGCCGGAGTCTTCGGGCATGGGGCTGGTGGGGTTGACTGAGCGGGTGAACCTGAGCGGTGGCGTGATGGCCTACGGAGTCGACCGCTCCGGGGACTTCGCAGTGCACGGCCGTCTGGCGTGGGACGAGGAGCAGCGCTGATGACACCCATCCGGGTGGTACTGGTCGACGACGACGCGTTGGTGCGGACCGGGTTGGCGTTGATCCTGGGCGGGACTCCGGAGATCGAGATCGTCGGAGAAGCGGTTGACGGGCAGGATGCGATCGGGGTGGTGGCCGACACTGAGCCGGACGTGGTGCTGATGGACATCCGGATGCCGAGGCTCGATGGTTTGGCTGCCACCTCGGTCATCCTCAAGCGCTCACCACCGCCCAAGGTCATCGTTCTGACCACCTTCGACACCGACGACCTGGTGGTCTCGGCGCTGCGGATCGGAGCCAGCGGCTTCCTGCTCAAGAGCACCCGCCCCGAGCGACTCGTCGACTCGATCCGCGCGGTGGCTGCCGGGGAGCCCATCTTGTCGCCGAGCGTGATGACACGGTTGATCACTCGGGTCACCGCGGCGGGCGACGACCAGCAGAGCACCACCGCCGACGCCCTGAAGCGGCTCGAGTCGCTGACCGACCGGGAGCGCGAGGTCGCCGTCGCAATCGGCAGTGGGCTCAGCAACGCCGACATCGCCTCGACGCTCTACATGGGACTGCCGACGGTGAAGGCGCACGTGTCGCGGGTGCTCACCAAGCTCGACGCCGACAACCGCACCCAGGTCGCGATCCTGGTGCACGACGCCGGCCTCAACGACTCCTAGCCCCCGGTTTCGGCCACCCCCAGCGCCGTGTGGTCACCTCGGGCCTCCAATACGGCGCTGGAGGTGGGCTTTGTGGCTGGGGGTGGCGAGGAGAGGGGTGTCGTGGTCCGATGGCGAGCACGATTAACCTGGCTCCCCTAGCCACACATCATCGAGGAGCGTCCGTGAGCCACTACAGAGCGAATGTGCGCGATGCCGAGTTCAACCTGTTCGAGGTCTTCGGCCGTCAATCGGTGCTGGGGCACCCGCCGTTCGAGGACATCGACGTCGACACCGCGCGGGACATCCTGAGCGAAGTCGCCACGCTGGCCCAGGACCGGCTCGGCGCGAGCCTGCTGGACTCCGACCGCAACCCGCCGACCTTCGACCCGAGCACCGGCACCGTGGAGATGCCGGAGTCGTTCGTGGCGACCTACCGCGAGTACATCGAGTCCGGTTGGGGCAAGCTCGAGATCTCCGAGGAGCTCGGCGGGGTCAGTGCTCCACCCTCGCTGAGCTGGGCCGCCATGGAGATGGTGCTGGGGTCGAACCCGGCGTTGAAGCTGTACTCCTCGGGCTACACCTTCGCCGAGGTGCTCCTGCGCCTGGGCACTCCGGAGCAGCAGCACCTGGCCAAGCTACTGGTGGAGCAGCCGTGGGGAGCCACCATGGTGCTGACCGAGCCGGACGCCGGGTCCGACGTCGGCGCCGCTCGCACCACGGCCCGACAGGCCGAGGACGGATCCTGGCACATCAGTGGCGTCAAGCGCTTCATCACCTCGGCCACCGCGCCGTTCTACGACAACGTCATCCACTTCGTGCTGGCTCGCCCCGAAGGTGCCGGGCCCGGCACCAAGGGTCTGTCACTGTTCCTGGTCCCGCACCGCCACGTGGACCTGGAGACCGGCACCATCGGTGCGCCCAACGGCGTGCAGATCACCAACGTCGAGAAGAAGATGGGCCTGAAAATATCGACCACCTGCGAAGTCCGCTTCGGTGAGGATGCGCCCGCAGTAGGCATGCTGCTCGGCGACAGGCATGACGGCATCGCGCAGATGTTCCGGATCATCGAAGGCGCTCGCATGATGGTCGGCACCAAGGCCATCGCCACGTTGTCGACGGGGTATCTGAATGCTCTGGACTACGCGAAGGGCAGGGTGCAGGGCAGCGACCTGACCTTGATGGCCGACAAGTCAGCGCCACGCGTGACGATCACCGCTCACCCCGACGTGCGTCGCTCGCTCATGCTCCAGAAGTCGTACGCCGAGGGCTTGCGCGCCCTGATGCTGTTCACCGCGACCTTCCAGGACAGCGTCCACGCCGCGCAGACCCTGAGCGGAAGCGAGATGCTCGAGCAGGGCAGCGACGCGCACCTGGCTCAGCGGGTCAACGACCTGTTGCTGCCTCTGGTCAAGGGCTGCGGCTCCGAGCGTGCCTGGGTGTTGTTGGGCACGGAGTCGTTGCAGGTCTTCGGGGGGTCAGGCTTCTTGGCGGACTACCCCGTGGAGCAGTACGTCCGCGACGCCAAGATCGACAGCCTCTACGAGGGCACCACCGCGATCCAGGGCCTGGACTTCTTCTTCCGCAAGATCGTGCGTGACCGTGGTGAGGCGATGGGTTACCTGAGCCAGCAGATCCTCAGCCTCGTCAAGGGTGGCGGCGCAGACGACGCGTTCGCCTCCGAGCGCGAGATCCTCGGCTCGGCGTTGGCCCACTTCCAGTCGATGGTCGAGTTCCTCGTGGGTCGGGCGATGGCTGCGGACCCGCGCTCCGGCGGTCAGCCCACCGACATCTATGACGTCGGCCAGCACACCACCCGACTGTTGCTCTGTGCTGGGGACCTGTTGGTCGGCTGGCTCTTGCTTCGTCAGGCCGAGGTGGCGCAGGCGGCCCTCACCGGCGACCCCTCACCGGCGGACCACGACTTCTACACCGGCAAGGTCGCGGCCGCCCGGTTCTTCGCCTCCGAGGTGCTGCCCCGGCTGGCCAGCGACGCCCAGGTCGTCACCTCAGGCAGCTCAGGCCTGATGAACGTCCCGGAGTCCGCCTTCTAGGGCAAGGGGTTCAGCGTCGCGGTCGGCCCGCTCACTCGCCGTAGGGGCCGCGGCGGTCATCCTGACGTCGCTGCGTCACGGTGGTATTCGAGCGCTGAGCGTTCATGATCAGTCCCAGGATCAACGTCAGTCCACCCGCCACCATCAGGATGAGACCCATGGTGTCGATGTCTACCCCGCTGACCGTGGCGTCGACGGCAAAGTACAGGACCGCCCCCACGGCCATAAGGAAAATTCCGAGACCAAGACCCATGGGGATCCCTTTCGTAACGGTGCGACCTCAAAGGTGGCGACGTGGATAATCAGCCCAGCGTATCCATACGCCACCGGAATGACTCAGAAGCGTGCGCCCGGGGGTCGCGGCGCACGCCACCGCCTGCCGTTGTCGACTCGGTTGAGCCCGTCAGAGTCGACGGTCCGAGAGGACCGGGAACCGCGACCGCCATCCCGCGACCGCGGTGGGGTCGATCTGCGCGCTCACCACTTCTTCGCCCCGTCCTCCCTCCGCAAGGACCTCACCCAGGGGGTCGATGACCGCGCTGTAGCCGCCCATCTCCGTCTCAGCGTGGGTGCCGGCCGTGTTACAGGCCACCACGAAGCACTGGTTCTCAATGGCGCGTGCGCGAAGGAGGGTCCGCCAGGCGCCGACGCGGGCAGCAGGCCAGGCTGACGCCAGCACGAACATCTCGGCTCCCTGCTCGATCTGACGCCGATACAGCTCCGGGAAGCGCAGGTCGTAGCAGGTCGAGACCCCGACCATCAACTGGTCGGCAGGAGCAGGCAAGCGGGTGACCATGACGTCCTCGCCGGCTTCCATGAGCTTGGGCTCGCCGGAGCCGAAGCCGAACCGGTGGATCTTGCGATACGACCCGCACCTCGAGCCGTCCGGTCCGACGATGACGGAGGTGTTCCACAGTCCCTTGCCCTCGGGCCCGTCCTCCCCTGGGGGCCGCTCGACGATCGATCCGGTATGCACCACCGCACCGATGTCTCGGGCCACCTCGCTCAGTGCCGCGGTCATCTCGCCGTCGACCTGCTGCTCACGCTGCGGCCAGCGGCGGTAGTCGAACGCTCCGGCGCTCCAGAGCTCGGGCAGCACGACCAAGTCGTGACCCTGCTGCTCCCGCACAAGGGCGACCACGCGGGCCAGCCGGTCGGCTGGAGTCTCCACGTCCCCGTAGGCCAGCTGGATCAGCGCAATCTTCACAGGTCAGTCCTTCGTCGCCGGTTGCGGTGTGCTCGTCGGTCGGTGGCCCATAGCCGCCAACCGCTCGTTGTATGCCGTCAGCTCGGCATCCTCGTCGCGGTCGGCTTGGCGGTCGCTGCGGCGAGCGTCACGCTCGTCGCGACGCAGCCAGTCGAGCGTGACCAGCATCGCCAACGCCAGGGTGGGCATCTCCCCGATGCCCCAGGCGATCCCACCACCGAGCTGCTGGTCATCGAGCAGGTCCGGCCCCCAGGACAACCCCAGCTCCTTGAAGAACCCGGGCGCCAGCAGCCACGTCCCCGTCATCAGCGCCAGGCCGAAGAACGCGTGCGCCGCCAAGGTCGCCAGGAGGACCAGCATCCGCAACGGTGCCGACCATTTCGGCGGCCCGGGGTCGATGCCGATGAGGGACCAGACGAAGAGGTATCCGGCGAGGAGGAAATGCATGATCATCAGCACGTGGCCGGTGTGGGTGGTCAGCGCGAACTCGAACGCCCCCGTCCAGTAGAAGCCGACCAGGCTTCCGAAGAAGATCACCGCAGCCACCACCGGGTTGGCCATCACGGCGGCATACCGGGAGTGGGTGACGGCGAGCAGCACTTCACGGGGCCCCAGGGTCTTGTCCCGACGAGCGACCAAGGACCTCAGGGCCAGCGTGATCGGTGCGCCCAGGACCAGGAAGATGGGGATGGCCATCATTACGGCCATGTGCATCACCATGTGCATCGAGAACATGACCCGGCCGTAGACCCCGGGCGCACCACTGGTGGCGTAGACGAAGATCGTCCACCCCAGCACCCACGCCATCGTGCGGCCGATAGGCCACCGGTCCCCCCGCCCATGCAGCCGGACAACACCCGAGACGTACAGCCCCACGGCCACAGCCGCCATGGTGAGCATCATCCAGTTGATTTCCCACTGCGTGACCAAGGTGGCGGCGGTCAGCGGCGGCGGCTCGGGGTAGCCGGTCAGGAGCTGCACGGTCGACGTGCTGTCGATCTCGCGCAGCTCCGGGGGCGGGGTGCGAGAGAGCGCCACCGACAAGCCCAGCGCCACCGACATCACCAGCGTTTCGACGATGGCGAACCGCGCGAAGGCTCCGTTGCGGTCCAGCCCCCCGGCCACCAGTCGTTGCCGGTGGACGTATCCGAAGAACCCTAGGACCGTCAGGACGGCGAGCTTGCCCCAGATCAGCAGCCAGTAGGTGCTGACCAGATCGCCGAGGCCCTCGACGCTCTGCACGGCGAAGAGCACTCCGGAGAGCCCCACCGCGATGTAGCACCACAGCGCCATGGTGGAGAAGCGTTGCACCACCGCGGTCAAGGCCGAGCCCAGCTCGCGGTGCAGCATGACCAGGCCGATCAGCCCACCCACCCAGGCGCTGATGGCCACGAGGTGGATCGCGAGAGCGGTCACGGCGGTCTCGTGCCCTTCGTTGCCGCTGGAGTGACCGGTGTAAGCAATGGGGATGAGGCTGGCGAACGCCAGGACCGTCGCCCAGGCCAGCCCGCCTCTGGTGCGCACGAAGGCGGCGACCACCGCCACGCCGAAGGCCATCACGAGCTCGATGGACCACAACCGCAAAAGCTCGATGCCGAGGAGGTTGGTGAACAGGGCGTCCCAGTACCGGTCGCCGCCCAACGGGATCGCCGACACCTCACTGAAGCCGACCAGCAGCTGGGCCAGCGCGCTGACCACCCAGACCGCTGCCGTGATGGCGGCGCTGCGGGCAGCCACCTCTCGACGCCTCGAGGTCCTCGACTCAGGGGTGAAGAAGCCTCCGATCAGCAACAGGCCGATGGTCACGGCGGCCGCCACGTTGTGGACGACCCCGATGAGCAGCTGCCCCCAGCGCACCGCAGGACCGGCATCAGCGAGGACCAACGGCGTCGTGGCACCACTCAGGGCCGCCGCGGGGAGGGCGACGACGAGGGCCACGGCGAGCACCGCCACCACCGGCAGCCACGACACCGGACGCGGCACGGTCGGTGCGGACCCGTCGGCGTCCCGAGGTCGATGCGGGCGCTCCATCACTGACGACACACCACCATGCTAGGTAGGCTGCCTGACATGCCGCTGCACCCCTCCGCTCCAGAAGAACTTCCCGACCTCGTCGAGGGCTATCGGCAGGCGATGCGATCGTTCATCGACCTCGGCCGCTCTTGCCCGGAGTCCAAGGTCGACGATCCCACGCCGTGCCCGGGGTGGAGCGTCAAAGACCACTTCGCGCACATCGCCTCGCTCGAGGCCTACTTCGATGGCGCGGACTACCCCGAGGTCGAGCTGCCGGATCGAGGGCACCTGAGGGGGGCGTTCACCACGTGGCTCGAGCACGGGGTGCAGGCACGACGTGACCTGAGTATGGAGGAGGTCCTTGAAGAGCTCGAGACCCTGATGTTCAACCGCATCGCCACGCTCGGCAACCCGGAGCTGACCCTGGAGACGGCGGTGCGAGCACCGATGGACCGGGAGATGCTGCTGGGTGACCTCTTGGAGCGCCGACTCTCCGATATCTGGGTGCACGAGCAGGACATCCGCGAGGCCCTGGGGCGGATCGGAAACCTGGACAGCCCCGCCGCGTCTACGTTCGTCGGGCGGATCGTCGACGCCTTCCCCCGGATCCTGGCCAAGCGTCTGCACCTTCCGGCGGGCCAGACCGTCATCGTGGAGAGCACCGGACCGGTCACCGCGCGGGTGGGGGTCCGGATGGCCCACAACAGCGACGGCGAAGTAGTGGGTCACACCCTGTTCTCCGGGTCCCAGGAGACCGCTGCCGAGGACGCCGCGGACCAGATCGAGCACCCCGAGGAAGACGTCGCCAGCACCACGATCATGATGTCCACCGACGCCCTGACCCGCCGAGCGGCGGGCCGGCGCAGCACAGAAGAGACGTCATACCGGGTGGTGGGGGACGAGGAGACGGCGCGAGCCGTGCTCGACGCGCTGGTCATCACCCCGTAGCCACCGGCCGCGAGCACCCTCCCGATAGCCTGCTACCCGACGTCCCGACGAAGGAGCCCCCGAGATGAAGACCACCGCCGCGATCACGCTGTGCGCACTGGCCGTGTCCTTGGCCGCCTGCACTACGACCGACGAGACGCCTCCGGGGTCCGTCGCCGGCTTGGCCGAAGTCGAGGAGAGCGACGAGGACGAAGGCATCCCCGAGGTGGACGAGCTCGACCCGTCCAGCGAGGTCTCCGAGGACGGCGAGTCGACGACGGAGGGGCCCGCCGACGGCGAGGAAGAGGCCACCGGCGGCCCCTACCCCACCGCGGACGACATGACTGACGCCGTGTGTGAGGCGTTCTTCGCCGGCGCCGCCCCGCTGGCGGCCCGAGCCGACGACGCCCGGCTGTTGGTGGCCCAGGGTGCGGCCGACAACATCAGCCAGCTCGAGGCGGAGCAGATCGATGTGCTGGCCCAGCAGTTGGATCTCGTGGGTGCCGCGGGATCAGAGGAGCAGGTGGTGCTGTTCGAGCAGATGAACGCGCCCTTCCTCGAGGTGGTCGCTGCGGCGCAGGAGGCCGGAGACGCCAGCGAGATCACCTACGAGGACGTGGACACCGCCGAGTCTGAGGCGGCTCAGCTGGACTTCACCAACGAGTGCATCGCGCTATCGCCGCTCGGCTGACCGAGGGGCTCGGGTAGCGCGGCTGAAGGCGACGAGTGCCGCGACGAAGGTGAACAGCACCGTCGCGCAGGCACCGGCGATCCACAGACCCGGAGCCCAGTCCCACAGCGCGGCGGCGATGATCCCAAGGATCGTCAGACCGATCGCGACCTGTCCGGCTAGGCGAGTGGCCTTGAACTGCACCAGTCTTTCGGCGGCATCAGCCTCGGATCCCATCACCAACCGTGCCCCGGGGGTCAGCCGGCGAGCGAGCGTCTGCAGGGCGACGTATCCGAGCAGGACCGCTGCGCCACCCAGAGCCACTCGGGGGTTCCCTCGGGAGAACCCGACCACGAGCACGACGCCCGCGCCCGCGATGCACAGCGCCGTGAACAGACGGTCCTTCATCCGAGGCTTGGTCGGCATACGTCCGGGCTATCCCCAGACCAGGGCGCGCGCAGGGTCCTGCAACAGGGCAGCGACGTCGGCCAAGAACCGCGAACCCAGCTCGCCGTCGATCAGACGGTGGTCGAACGAGACAGCGAGCTGGGTGACCCACCGCGGCTCGATGCTCTCGCGACCATCGGTCGTGGTGACCACCCAGGGCTGGCGGCGGACGGCACCGAAACAGACGATCGCGGACTCGCCGGGGTTGATGATCGGAGTGCCGGTGTCGATGCCGAAGACCCCGACGTTGGTGATGGTGATCGTGCCGCCGGACATCTGAGCAGGCTGGGTCCGGCCGCTCCTGGCCGTGGCGACGAGGTCCTGCATGGCGGCCGCCAGCTGGGCCAGGTCCATCTGGTCAGCGTCCTTGATGTTGGGCACGATCAGGCCCCGAGGGGTAGCCGCGGCGATTCCGAGGTTGAGGTAATGCCGCTGCACGATCTCACCGGCGTCCTCGTCCCATACGGCGTTGACGCCCGGGTTGCGACGCACGGCGACCACCATGGCCTTGGCCAGGATGAGCAGGGGGCTGACCTTAAGGTCACGGAACTCGCGGTCGCTCTTCAGTCGCTCGACGAGCTCCATCGTCGCGCTGACGTCGACGGTGATGAACTCGGTGACGTGGGGCGCACTGAAGGCCGACCCCACCATCGCGGTGGCGGTCATCTTGCGCACCCCCTTGACCGGCGTGCGCGTCTCCCGTGGGCCGGAGCGGTCGAAGACCGGTGGTGTGTAAGCGGTCTCACCGGCTGTCGGCGACGGTGGCACGGGCGGGGTGTCCGCTGCGGCGGGAGCGGGCGCTGCCGGGGTCGCGGCGGGGGCAGAGGACGTGCCGGAAACGTGAGCGTCGATGTCTGCTCGGGAGATCACCCCGTCCTCGCGAGAGGGCTGCACCAGCGCCAGGTCCACACCGCGGTCCTTGGCGTACTTGCGCACCGGTGGCTTGGCCTTGGGGCGGGGTTGTACCTCGGTGGTCTCGGGCTCCTCCGTCACGGCACCCTGACCGCGGCGACGGCGACGGGTGGTGGCCCCGACCGACGGGCCGTACCCGACGAGATTCGCCTCCCGCTTGGGAGTTTCGGGGGCTGGGGCTTCCGGCTGCTCGCTGGTCACCGAGGGCACCATGTCGTCGGCCCGCTCGTGCGGGGCCACGTCCGCGCTGTCGACATCGGCGGGGTCCTGCGAGCTGCTGTCGGCGGCGTCGATGTCGATGATCGGGTTGCCGACCTCGACCGTGTCTCCCTCGGCCACCAGCAGCTTGCGGACGACGCCGTCGTACGGGATGGGCAACTCGACCAGGGACTTGGCGGTCTCGACCTCGACGACGATGTCGTTGGTCTTGACCTGATCGCCTTCCTGCACCTTCCAGGTCACGATCTCGGCTTCGACCAAGCCCTCACCGGGGTCGGGCAGCGAATACAGCGGCACGATGACTCCTTCGTAGTCGGGCAGGATCCGTGTTCAAGGACTTAGTAGGCGAGGACGGTGTCGACCGCATGCAGGATGCGGTCGAGGTCGGGGAGGAAGACCTCTTCATGTCGGCTCGGCGGGTAGGGGATGTTGTATCCACCCACCCGCAGCACGGGCGCTTCGAGGTGGAAGAAGCACTCCTGCTGCACCAGCGCCGCCAGCTCCGCGCTCACTCCGACAAAGGTCGACGCCTCGCTGACCACCACCGCGTGGCCGGTCTTGGTGACCGAGGAGGTCACGGTGTCGACGTCCATGGGAGACAGCGAGCGCAGATCGACGACCTCGATGGACGGGCCGTCGTCCAGCTCGGCCGCTTGGGCCGCGGCCATACACACTTTGACCATCGGGCCGTAGGTCAACAGAGTGACGTCGCGACCCTCGGCGCGAACGACCGCATCATGCAGCCCGTAGGGCGCTTCGGCGGACATCGCGATCTGGCCACGCTCGTGGTAGCGCCGCTTGGGTTCGTACAGCACGACCGGGTCGTCGCAGGAGATGGACTGCTGCACCATCCAGTAGGCATCCTCAGGCGTGGCGCACGTCACGACCCGCAGTCCTGCGGTGTGTGCGAAGTACGCCTCGTTGGACTCGCTGTGGTGCTCCACGGCACCGATCCCCCCGCCGTAGGGGATCCGGATCACCATCGGCAGCTTGAGCTTCCCGAGCGACCGGTAGTGCATCTTGGCGACCTGGCTGACGATCTGGTCGAAAGCGGGGTAGACGAAGCCGTCGAACTGGATCTCCACCACCGGGCGGTATCCGCGGAGGCACAACCCGATGGCGGTGCCCAGGATGCCGGACTCGGCCAACGGGGTGTCGATAACGCGGTCCTCACCGAAGTCCTTCTGCAGGTTCTCGGTGATCCTGAAGACCCCGCCCAGTTTGCCCACGTCCTCGCCCATCAGCACGACCTTCGGGTCGTCGTCCAGCGAGGCACGCAGGCCGGCGTTGAGCGCCTTGGCGATGCTCATCTTCTGCAGGGCGTCAGCCATCAGTCGTCCTCGAATCCCGCGTGGTAGTCCGCGAACTGTGTAGCCTCACGGGCCACACCGGGGTGCGGGTCGGCATACACGTGCTCGAACATCTCCGAGTGAGGCGGGTTGGGCATGGTCTGGCACTCGCGGCGGATGCGCTTGGCCAACACGTCGGCCTCCCCGTCCAGCGCGGTCAACCAGGCGTCGTCGACCAGATTCTCGGCAAGCAGGTGGGCTCGCATCCGGTCGATCGGGTCCTTCTTGCGCCAGAGGTCGACCTCGGCGGCGATGCGGTACTTGCTCGGGTCATCGGAGGTGGTGTGCGCCCCCATCCGGTAGGTGAAGGCCTCGATCAGCGTGGGCCCTTGCCCGGACCGGGCGCGGTCGAGCGCGGCGCGGGTCACCGCATACGTGGCCAAGACGTCGTTGCCATCGACCCGGACGCCAGGGAAGCCGAACCCCTCGGCCCGCTTGTAGATCGGCGCACGGAACTGCTTCTCGTTGGGCTCAGAGATTGCCCAGTGGTTGTTCTGCACGAAGAAGACGACCGGCGACTGGCTCACCGCCGCGAACACCAACGCCTCGTTGTAGTCGCCCTGAGCCGTGCCGCCGTCACCGGTGAAGGCCATCACCGCCGTGTCCCTCTCCGGGTCTCCGGTGCCGACGTCGCCGTCCCGGGCCACTCCCATGGCGTATCCGGTGGCGTGCAGCATCTGGTTGCCGATGACGATGGTGTACAGGTGGAAGTTGTTCTCCGCCGAGTCCCAACCACCATGGTTGACCCCGCGAAACATGCCGAGCAGGTTGACCGGGTCGACTCCCTTGCACCAGGCGACGCCGTGCTCACGGTAGCCCGGGAAGGCGTAGTCCTGAGGCCGCATGGCTCGTCCGGCACCGACTTGGGCCGCTTCTTGACCGAGCAGCGAGGGCCACAGGCCCAGCTCCCCTTGGCGTTGCAGGGCGAACCCTTCGGAGTCGACGCGGCGCACCAGCACCAGGTCGCGGTAGAGCCCGCGCAGATCATCGTCGGTGACGTCGTCCAGGTATGCCGCGTAGGGCGCGCTGGCGGTCGAAGGCTCGATGCGGTGGCCGGCGGAGTCGAGGAACTGGACCATCTCGGGCCCACCGTCGGTGACGTCCACCACGGGCGGCTCATGCGTCGCGGCTCCTGCTGACGCGGGGGCGACCTCGTCGTCGCTCACACGGCCCTCCTTCGACTGGTCCAGCTGCTGAATCTAGCGAATCCGGTGACGATGCACGACCTACGACGGCGCCGCGCGCGCCGCATACTCCCCAGCGACCTCGATGAACCGATCGTTGGCCTCGGTCTCGCCGATGCTGCACCGGGCGCCCTCGCCGTGGAACGGCCGAACCACCAGCCCCGCCCTACCGCAGGTCTCAGCGAAGTCCGTCGTGTCCTGGCCGAGGGGGAGCCAGACGAAGTTCGCCTGGGTCTGCGGCACGTCCCAGCCCTGCTCGCGCAAGGCTTTCCAGACGCGGGTGCGCTCCTCGATCAGCGCCTGGACGCGGACCTCGAGCTCGTCGTAGGCCCGCAGGCTGGCGATGGCAGCCTGCTGCGCGATGTCGGAGACCCCGAACGGGGTGGCGGCCTTGCGCAGGGCGGTGGCGACCTCCTCGGGCGCCACGGCATACCCCACGCGTAGTCCGGCCAGACCGTAGGCCTTGGAGAAGGTACGCAGGACCGCGACGTTCGGATACTCGCGATACAGAGCGAGGGCGTCAGGACTCTCGTCGGTGGTGTTGAACTCCAGGTAGGCCTCGTCGATCACCACCAGCGTCTCCGTGGGGACCTCGTCGAGGAACTCCCGCAGCTCGTCCTCACGCACGGCGGGGCCCGTGGGATTGTTCGGCGTGCAGACGAGGACCAGGCGTGTCCGGGCGCTGATCGCGTCCGCCATGGCGCTGAGGTCATGACGGGCGTCGGCATCCAGGGGGACCTGCACCGAGGTCGCACCGGCCAGCGCCATGATGATCGGGTAGGCCTCGAACGAGCGCCAGGCGTAGACCACCTCATCACCCGGGTCGCAGGTGATCGTGACCAGCTGGGTGAGCACGCCCACACTCCCGGTGCCCGTGGCGATGTGCTCGATCGGCACCTCGAACCGTTCGGCGATCTCCCGGGTCAGCTCGGTGACCGCCATGTCCGGATAGCGGTTCATGCTCTCGGCAGCCTTGGCAACCGCCTCGAGCACGGACGGCAGCGGCGGATAGGGATTCTCGTTGGAGCTGATCTTGTATGCGGTCCGGCCCTGGGTGGGGGCGGCGGGCTTGCCGGGCCTGTAGGCCGGGACCGCGCTGAGCGTGGTGCGCAGCCGGACCGGCGACTCCGCAGCGTCGTCGTGATCGGTCATGGCTTCACCCTAGACCGCTCGCTGTCAGCAACAGCCCAGGATTGCCATGCCAAGATACGGCCCCATGGGATCCTTCCTCTTTCGAGTGCTCGTCAACGGCGTGGCGCTCTGGGTGGCCTCGCTGATCGTGCCGGGCATCATCGTCGGCGAGGGCGCCGAAACCCTCAACACGGTGATCACCCTCGCTGCGGTCGGGCTCGTCTTCGGATTGCTCAACGCGGTCCTGCGGCCCATCCTCTTCGTGCTGTCCCTCCCCGCTCTGATCCTGACGCTGGGCCTGTTCACCTTCATCTTGAACGCGATCATGCTGTCCATGACGTCGTGGGCTGCCTCGGGGTTGGGCTTGGCCTTCGAAGTGCAGCACTTCTTCTGGGACGCCATCTTGGGCGCGCTGATCGTCAGCATCGTCTCGACGATCCTGAACCTCTTCAACCCCGCCGACGCTCGGGGCTAGAACCCGAGCCCACGACATTGCAGCACGTCGGCTTCGCTGACTCCGTTCGTGCGATGCATCCTGGGGCCATTGCTCCAGGATCCGGCAGCACTCGACCCACAATGCAGCACGCGGCGCTACCCGACTGACCGCTGCCGCACCGTCAGCGCTACCACCACGACCTGGTGGAGGTCGATCCCCAGCGACGTCCGCACGGCGGCCTTCAACGGCAAGAGGTAGCGACCCTCTTTGGGGAACAGTGCGGTCGTGAAGTCGAGATCGCTGATTCGCGCCACGATCGGCACCTGCCCCCAGTACTCCACCCCCTTGGCCGCACATTTGATGTCCTCGCTCGCTTCGTCCGGGATTTCGACGAAGTAGAACGGAGCAGGCCCCCGCCACTCGATCACCGGCCCCTCGAACTCGACGTCCATCTCGCTCATAGGGTGAGTATCGCGCTCGGGCCTACGGTTTGTCTGACGCACATCTCGCGGTCGGAAGAGGGAGAGGGCGGTATGGCGCAGTCGCTGCAGGGTCAGAGGGTGCTGGTCACCGGGAGCGGGAGCGGAATCGGTCGGCTTCTGGCAATGGGAGCTGCCGACCGGGGAGCCAAGGTCGTGCTGTGGGACCTCTCCGGAGACTCCGCCGCGGACGTCCAGGCAGAGATCGCCCTGCGGGGCGGACACGCTGAGGCCTGCGCCGTCGACGTCTCCGATCGCGAGGCGGTCCGACACGCCGCCCAGCAGACAGGGCCGGTCGACGTCCTGATCAACAACGCCGGCGTCATCACCGGTGAGACTCTCGTCGACGCCTCCGACGACGAGATCGAGCAAACGTTCAAGGTCAATACGTTGGCACTGTTCTGGGTCACTCGAGCCTTCCTCGACACCATGATCGAGAATCGTCGAGGCACCGTCGTGACCATTGCCAGCGCCGCAGGTCTGGTGGGCGTCGCGAAGCAGACCGACTACTCGGCCAGCAAATTCGCTGCGTTCGGGTTTGCCGAGTCGCTTCGCATGGAAATGGCCAAAGGGCAGACCGGAGTCGTCTCGTTGGTCGTCTGCCCCTACTTCGTCAGCACCGGCATGTTCGACGGGGTCCGCACGAAATACCCTCGGCTTCTGCCCATCCTGACTCCGGAGTACGTCGCCGAGAGGACCCTCGTGGCGATCGAGGAAGGCCGGCACCAGCTGATCATGCCTCGGTTCGCCAAGCTGGTGTCGCCGGCCCGAGTGCTCCCCGTGAGCTGGTTCGACCGGCTCGTGAACCAGCTCGGTATCAACGACACCATGGACCACTTCATCGGCCGTTCTCGTCGCTGACTCACTGCAAGATCAACGAACACGCTAGCGCGCCGCCTGGGACAGACCTTCGTCCTGAAGGCCAGCACTGACCTGGAGGGGTTGATCTGCCGGCTTCACCCCTTCTACGATCGCGGTACTCACCTGCCCCGGAAGGGTAAGACATGGATACCGCCCTGCAACTTCGGTTCGACGTTTCCGACGGAGTCACGGCCGACGACCTGGCGCCCATGCTCACCGACCTGAGAGAGGGCGGCGCTGAGGCTGAAGTGCAGGAGACCCACGAACAGGCCGGCATGTTCGGGGTGGTGGAGGTCGTGGCGTTGGTCGCGGTCGGTGTCTGGGGAGTCAGTCAGTTGACGAAGGTGCTGGCCTTCTGCCAGCGCGCGCTACACAAGGGGGTAGTGGTCGACCTGACGACGACCCCCCCGACCTTCAGCAAGGATCGAGATCTGCCGCGCGGTGATGTCGTGATTCTGCGGTCCGATAGCCCACCCGAGTACTGCCGGGGTCTCTCGGTTGAGCGGGTCGCCGAAATGCTCGACGAGGTGGCCCGCTCCTCGGACCCCACACGGTTCGGCCCTTCAACGGCCTCGACCTGAGGAACGGTTCATGAGCGTGGATCTCGGGCGGGATCTCGAGCTGGCACAAGAGGCTCTCCAAGACACGCTCGAGCAGTATTGGTTTCGTCACGGGGGAGGCGACGCGAGCGGATGGCCGCTGGACGGTGTTTACGCTTCGCTCGACCACGTGCAGGAGGGCATCACAGCCGATGACCCCCGCGCCGAGGCGTTGGCCACTTCCATCGCGGAACTGCGTGCTCATGTGGATCGACTTGCTCAGTCCGGCCGCCCCATCCTGGAGAATCCTGCCTTCACCCAGCTCCTGGCACGCCTGCGGGGTGACGTCGAGACCGAGCTGGACAGGACCACAGGTACGGGCCGAGACGTTGGCCTCAGAGGTCGACTCGCGGTCGGACTGCTCCCGACCGGCACCCCCAACGCAGTCACCCGCACGGTGTCGGGGACGGACACCTCGTTCATCGTCCTTCTCGATGACGGGGTCTTCGTCCTCCAGAACCTCGGCGCGAAGGCCTTGGCGCGAAGCTTTCCGCAAGGGACAGATCCTGATGGACCACGGTGGCTCTTCGACCAAGCGTCCATCCGTGCGGAGTTGGACCGTGCCCCGGAACAGACCTGGGGCCGCTTCTCCCAGGCCGTGCTCGCCCTAGCCGCCGAAGGGGGGGCGAACGCCGCCGAGCAGTACCTGCCGGAGCCAGGCTGGGACGACCTGTCCTATGCCCTGCGACGCGGGGGGGAGCTCTTCGTTCTGAGTCACGAGTACGGCCACGTCCAACGGGGGCACCTCGCCGAGCAGCGCGCGGCGCGTGCCGAGGAGCCAGGCGAGGCCCGCGTGGTGGCACGCGACTGGGAACGCGAGCACGAAGCGGACGTCACGGGGATGGAAGTCACCGTCGCCATCCTGCGCGATCAGGGCACTCCGCCGTGGCTCGCGGCTGCGGCGGTAGGCCTGGCGCTGGAGATTCAGCATGCCTTCGAGCTCGTGGTCAGGGTCCTCTCGGAGGGAAACCTATCGGCTGCCCAGAGTTCTCTTGCCGCCTGGTACGCGCGGCCGGGTGCGACACACCCACCCCCGATGGAGCGACGTAGCAGGTTGCGGGAGGTCGTCGGGAGAGAGTGGGGTGACGAAGCGCCGTTCGCGCTACATATGTGGGACACCTTCTCCGCAACCACGGGGCTACTCGCCGAACGAGCGGTGCAGATGGCCGAGCTCATGCATCACCGACACGGGACCCGCCCCTCGCCGCGGTGGGAACCGATGCTCACGTCTGGCTGAGCCTGGTGCCCGCCGAGGAGGACCACAGGGGCGAGGACCAGGCCATCTCACCATCAACGAGGTAGGACCGGACGTAGTAGAACGCCGCCTCATCCGGTGCGGGGTCGGTCCACTCGACACGGATCTCACGAACCCCCAACGAGGTGAGTCCACCGACCGAGGGCTGCAGCACCGCACGGCCCAGAGACCCTTCCTCCGCCGGTATGCCGATCCGCCCGACGCTGTGGAAAGCGTCAGCGATCTCCGCCAACGTGGTCCGTAGCGAGCGCCCGCGCATCTGCACGGTGACTTTGGCTCCTGGCGGACCGACCAGCGTCACCTCGACCTCACCGCGCTGCGCACCGTACGGGTCGCCGAAACTGTGCGTCGTCGCCTGCCAGGTCACTGCAGACGTGCTGACCCCCACGACCTGCGGCCCCCAGAACGGTGTCTCCAGCACGCGACCGCCCTCCACACTCAGCGTGCCGTCCCATACTGTCGACCCCTCCGCCTGACCCCACTCGACGCGCAGACCGATCTCGACCTCCCCCTCCGCAGTGACGGGAGGGGACACCACATGCGCCACCTGACCATCGCGCACGATCTCGATCCGAGCCAGGTCGGCATACCCCGCGGCATGCACGTGCACGGTCCGCGACCCGGCGATCACTGCTTCCTCCCCCATGAACGCCTCGCCGCCCTCGCTGCCGACCAGTCGCACCTCGAGCACCACGTCCCGCGTGGTCGCGGCGAACGTCCGCCGTTCCTGCAACGCCGAGAACACCTCGGCCCGATCCAGCGAGCGTGCGTACGCCCCCACGTAGCTCGCGCCGTGCCCGTGGTCGGAGGAGGCGATGAAGCCGAAGCGGTGGCCCCGAAGCAACCCGTCAAGGGCGAACGTGCCGGTGGCGGTGCCGTCGGAGTACTGCCGAAAGCATCCCGGGGTCTCGTAGTTGCCCCGGCACGCCTGGAAGATCTCGACCAGTCGCGAGTAGTCCGGATCGTGGTAGTCCCAGTCGTTGTGCACCATGGCCGCGCCGGGGTGATGCGGGATGGTGATCGCGGGGTAGGCAGGATGCTGCCGGAGCGCATCCCACAGCCCCGCGGGGGTGCTGGTGGCCTCGGCCATGCAGGAGAAAAGCGGCGCCCCTCGCTCGACGTCACCATAGATGACGTTCTGATGGCCGCTACTGGCAGAGGTCCACTCGAACCCGTAGAGCGGCACGAACCGGTCCGGGATGTGGAAGAGATCGGCGATCTTCTGGATGCTCCACCACTGGTGGTCCGAAGAGTTCTCGGCGTGATCGGTGACCGCCCAGAAGTCGTAGTCGCAGACATCCCACGCATAGCGGTAGAAGTCCTCCAGGCTCGGCTCGTCACCGGAGGTGCACCGGCTGACCAACGAGTGACGGTGCAGGTCGCCCCAGTAGAGCTGCATCTGCTCCCCGTTGACGACCGTGGTCGGCCGGTCCCGGTGCGTCAGCCTCTCTGCGTCCTCGACCCACCGGCGCGCCTCGCTGCGCAGGTCCGACTCGATCCGCACCTGCTCTCCGTCGCCGGCGCCAGGGGTCCACAGCGACGGCAGCGAACCGCGGTGGGCGTGCACGATCTGCCCCAAGCCGTGGATGCCGTGCCAGATAACGGATCCGTGATGGTCGTAGAGATACGGACAGTCCCGCCCTCCGAACCCTTCGCTCCAGGTCAGCGCACGCTCCAGGCGCCGGTCCATCTGGGCGGTGATGGTGAAACCGCCGGGGTATGCCGCGACAGCAGGCTCCTCCAGGGTCCCGTCGGTCCCGCTGAAGGTGGTCGCCGGGTCCCAGCCCTGCGGACCCAACGCCTGGACGGCGATCTCCCAGTAGTAGGTCATCAACGGCAGCTTGCGGTGGACCCGATAGACCACCGCCAACCCGCCGTCGACCCCTGCGACCAGCTTGGGAAGCCCGGAGGGCACCACGTCGAGGCGGGCCGCGAGCTCTCCCGGAGCCTCACGGACCCGGTCGGGCAACACCTCGACGACACGGATGCTGGCCGAGACCTCGGGGATCAGCTCCGCGGGCACGCTGTCCCCAGAAGGCCGCACCCCGACCACGCGCGTGGGGTCGGCACCGACCTCGTGGGCCGGCCTCAGCCGGGTGGGCCCACTCCCGGCGTGGCCGTGCATCACGATGACGTCGAAGGCGCACCACACCCGGTCGTCGGTGGTCACCGCCAGGCTCGGGTGCAGGGCGTAGTCGCTCCCGCCAGTGATGACTCGAGGGTGACCGAGCGTGCCGTCGACCGAGCAGCTCCTCAACACGACGCGGTAGGAACCGTCGGCATACTCCGACCACGCGAACATGCGCGAGCCGTCCGCGAGCGCCACCACGGCGGGGTCCCAGACGTTGGCCTCGACACCCTCGGACACCAACGACGTCGGTCCCCAACCGCCCCCGGTGCGGGTCCGGGCGTAGATGCCGAAGCCGGAGCCCGCCGGCGCCTGCCAAGCGAGCACCAAGCCTCCCCGACTGTCCACCGCGACCTCGTGGTTGAACGACGGATGGGGGGTGGTGCTGAGGAGCTCCAACGGCGACCACCCGTCCTCACCTCGGCAAGAGGCGTACACCCCCACCGGGCTGCTCGGGGTATCTCGGCGAGCCACGAACACCCATAGCCATCCGTTCGCGTCGACCGCAGCCACCGGGCGGAAGAGGTCGACGGGGTCGGTGCTGATCTCCTCGACCACCGCAGATCCACCCGAACTGAACCCTGGACGCACCTGGGCACGGAGCACCTCACCCCGCTCGGGCACCCATTCCATCCAGGTCGTCAGGATGGTGCCGTCCGTGCCGGCCGCGATCGAGGGCCGCGCTGCCCGAGCGGACTCGGTGATCCACTCGACCCCCTCACGAGGCTCTCCTGCCAGTCTCGGGGCCTGCGCCAGGATCCGCTCGGCGCCGGCAATCTGCTCCTCGATCCTCCCCTGTCCCTCGTCCACCCACATGTAGCGCAGCGGATCCGGGTCCAGGAACGCCTGGGTTGCGGTGACGTCCAGACCAGCGTTGATGGCCTCGCTCATCGAGGCGTTGAAGGCGAGCACGAGATCGAGGTCGGCCTGCTGTCGCGCCGTGTACTCACCTGAGTGATGGTCCAGCCCGCCACACATCCCGCCGTGGTGATGATGGTCGCGCGAGAGGGGCGCCGGCTCGGAGGTCATTGGTGAGTTCTCATTCGACCGATTCTGCACCCGCTGAGACCGCCGTGTATATCGCGGCGCCGATACGTCTAGGGCAGGCCGGGTCGGCGCACGGGCAGGAGGCGCTCCCCGACCGGGTCGGCGAGCCGGGCGAGGATGGGCCCGAGCACCGCCAGCACCATGACGTAGGCCGCAGCAAGGGGGCCCACCGGAGCGACACCGGCGCTGACGGCCAGTCCGGCGATGACGACAGAAAACTCCCCCCTGGAGACCAGCGCCGTCCCTGCCCGCAGCCGTCCGGGCCGGGCGACGCCGTCCCGGCGGGCCGCATACCACCCGGTCGCGATCTTGGTGAGGATCCCGACCAACGCCAAGGCGAGGGCCGGGAGCAGCGCAGGCACCATGTTGGCCGGGACAGTCGCCAACCCGAAGGCGACGAAGAACACCGAAGCGAAAAGGTCGCGCAACGGGCTCAACAGCTGTCGCGCCCGATCAGCCAACGCGTGCGGAATCGCGATGCCGACCAGGAAGGCTCCCACCGCGGCCGAGGCCCCCACGCCTTGAGCGATCCCGGCCACCAACAACGTCAGCCCCAGCACCCGGAGCAGCACCTGCTCGTCGTCGGGGTGGTCGAGCAGTTGCTCCAGGCGGTCACTGCCGTGGTGGGCGACCCACAGGATGAACAGCACGGCGCCGAGCGCCAGAGACACTCCCGCGAGCGCCTGCCACGGGCCGCCGCCAGAGAGCACCACGACCAGGATGGGCAGGTACAACGCCATTGCGATGTCCTCGAGCACGAGCAGCGAGAGCACCGACGGTGTCTCCCGGTTGCCGAGTCGGCCCAGGTCGGACAGCACCCGGGCCACGATGCCCGATGACGAGATCCAGGTGATCCCACCCACCGCGAGGATGCCTCCGATCGGCAGCCCGAGCAGCCACCCGGCGACCAACCCAGGGGTGGCGTTGAGCAGGAGGTCGACGACGCCGGAAGTGCGGTGACGCTTCAGGCTGGCCATGAGTTCGGAGGAGGTGAACTCCAGCCCCAAGGTGAGCAGGAGCAGAATCACCCCGATCTCGGCGCCCACCTCGACGAAGGGATCCGCTGCGCTCAGCTTGACCAGACCGCCGTCGCCGAAGGCCAGCCCGGCGAGCAGGTAGAAGGGGATCGCCGAGATCTGCAGTCGCTTGGCCAACAGAGCCAGGAGGGCCAATCCTGCAAAGAGCGCGCCGAGCTCGAGGAACAGGATGGCCAAGTGATCCACGGTGGGCTCCTTAAGGACCGTGCCAGAGGATCTTGCGGAGCTGCTCCACGCCGGGCTCGGTGCCGACCACCACGAGGAGGTCACCGGCGCGGAACCGCTCGTCCGGCCCCGGGGAGGTCACGACGTCGACGCCGCGCACGATGGCCACGATGGAGCACCCGGTGCGGGTCCTGGCTTGGGTCTGACCGAGCGTCAGCCCGTCGAAGGGCGCCTGCTCGTCGATCCTGAGGCGTGAGGTCTGCAATCCGGGGAGCTTGGCGGCTTCGCTGACGTGATGCACCATGGAGGCGCCGTTGAGCAGCCCGGCCAGCGCTTCGCTCTCGTCATCGTCGAGCGGCACGGTCAGGGAGGCCCGGTCGGGGTCGCGAGCGTCGTAGGCCACGAGCACGGAGCCGCCCTCGCGGTTGACCACGAGCGACAACGGCGTCCCGCCTCGGGTGCTCAACTCGTACTTGACACCCACCCCGGGCAGGATCGTCTCGACAACCTCGGGAGCGTGCCGGTTCATCATGGTCGAGCCTTTCTCACGTGCTCACCTTAAGGCTCCGGCTCAGCCCCGGAAATCGTAGGGAAGGCCGTCCTCCAGGTAGACCGGTCCCTCCGTGCCCGCGTCTGGCGCCGATGCGTCGGACGCCACCGCGGAACGCAGTTCAGCGAGCAGCCGCGCCACGTACGGCGCTGCTCGTCGCTGGACCTCGGCGGTGTCACACCAGTGGAGGCCGGCGATCTCGGTCGGTTGCAGCCGGGCTCGTCCAGGCAGGTCCGGATGCACGCCGAGGTCGAACACCAACAGCACGGCGTCGTCCCACTGCCGGTAGGGAGGCAGCCAGTCGATCGCCAACAGCGCCCCGGCCTGGACCTCGACCCCGAGCTCCTCGGTGATCTCCCGGGCCAACGCGCCGGCCGGTGACTCGTGCGGGTCGACCACCCCACCGGGCAGATCCCATTCCTGCTTATAGGTGAGCTGGCACATCAAGATATCGCCGCGGTCGTTGCGGATGAGCCCTTGGGCGATAACCCGCTTCGTGGGCAGGGTGGCGTTGAGCATCGACAGGAAGGCTTGGCGAGTGCCGGGCAGCGGGTCGTCGGCCAGACGGGCCAGCCGGAGGACATCGACGGGCGCACCGCTGGCGTCGAGGTGACGGCCCCGGGCGACCCCTTCCGGGCGTAGGCCCGCGCGCTGCAGGGCCTGCCGCAGCTCTCGGTGGTCGCGGGGCACCTGAGTCTCGACGCGGTGCAGCCCCGCGGCATACCCCTGCGTCAGGAACTCCGCCAGGGCGTTGGGCGCTTGGGCGTCGAGCCACCACGGGTCATCGACGGTCCAGCTGAGCTCGGCGACCCCCGGACCGCTGGGCTCCAACGTCCACGGATGCATCCGGCCAGACTGCCACAGCACCTCCATGCCCCCCACGGCAGTGCCCGACCTCACCCAGGCTTCCTCCCTCTGCCCCCTGAAAAAGTGTCGCTCTGACGACACATGCGCAGGTTGACCGTGCCGTGAACCGCCAGGTCGTTGTGCCGCACGGCGTCGTCGACAGCGTTGAGGCCCTGTGAATGCTGCGCCCCGTCGATCTCGACGTGCACCCCGAGGTCCTCCCAGGCCACGTCGAGATAGCGTCGAGCACCGCGCCAGGACCGGACTCCCAGATCGCCAGCCAGTGCCGAGCCTCGAAGTCGGGCGTGGTGCAGGTGATGCCGAGGGTATGCCGCCCCAGCATGGTCCAGCGGTCCGCGCTCTCCTGGGCTCGGATGAAGCTGACGGTGAGACCCACGTCGCGCACCCAAGCCGCCCTGTGGATGAACCGGGGCTGGGTTCCGGCGTCCGCTTGACCTATGCGGTTGTGCCGTCAGAGCGACACAACGGCCGGGGCCGAGCCGTGCGGGGGCCACCGGGGTCACGGCATACTGCACGCATGCGCGTCCTCGTCACCGGCGGTGCCGGCTACATCGGATCCCACACCGCCGTCCAACTCCTCGAGGCCGGGCACGAAGTCGTGGTGGCCGACAACTTCAGCAACTCCAAGCCCTCCGTGCTGCCCCGTGTCGAGGCTCTGGCCGGTGAGTCGCTGACCCTGCACGAGGTCGACCTCACCGATCAAGCAGCCGTCGACGCCCTCTTCAGCGCGGAGTCGATCGACGCGGTCATCCACTTCGCCGGGTCCAAGGCGGTCGGGGAGTCGGTGGCCAAACCGGTCCTCTACTACCGCAACAACGTGGGCTCGACGCTGGCCCTCATCCAGGCGATGTCGGACCACGGCGTCCACCGTCTGGTCTTCTCCTCCTCCGCCACGGTCTACGGCCCGGAGGCGCCGGTGCCGATGACCGAGGACCTCCCGACCTCGGCCACCAACCCCTACGGCTGGACCAAGGTGATGATCGAGCAGATCCTCACCGACCTCGCGGTCGCCGAGCCGCAGTGGCGGATCGCCCTGCTGCGCTACTTCAACCCGGTCGGCGCGCACTCCTCGGGTCAGCTCGGTGAGGACCCCAGCGACATCCCCAACAACCTGATGCCCTTCATCGCCCAGACCGCCGTCGGGCGACGCGACAAGCTCTCGGTCTTCGGCGGCGACTACGACACCCCGGACGGAACGGGGGTGCGGGACTACATCCACGTCGAAGACCTCGCGGCCGGACACCTGGCAGCGCTGGAGTGGATCGGCGAGCACGAGCGCTCCATCTCGACGTGGAACCTCGGCACCGGCCACGGCACGAGCGTGTTGGAGCTGGTCGAGGCCTTCGCCGCGGCCAGCGGACAGGAGATCCCGTATGCCGTCGGGCCCCGCCGTCCCGGTGACATCGCCGCGTCGTACGCGGACCCCTCGCGGGCCCATCTCGAGCTGGGCTGGAGCGCCACCCGCACTGTCGAAGACATGTGCGCCGACACCTGGCGATGGCAGCAGGGCAACCCGCAGGGTTTTCCGGACGCGTGATCGGGATCCCGTCGTTCCGGCTTCGTCGCGCCGACAAGGACCGCCCCGGCCCCACCTCTGATCGGCTCACACCATGCGGTTCCCGGGTCAAGGCGTAATATCTTGACGTGCCCAAGAAATTCAGCGGTCTCGGCGACCTGGAACGTGCCGTCATGACCGTCCTATGGGACCAAGGGGGCAACCAGAGTGTGCGTCAGGTCTTGACGGACCTCAACGGTTCACGCGACCTGGCCTACACCACCGTCATGACCGTGCTGGACCGCCTCGCCAAGAAGGGCCTGGCCCACCGCACCCGTGATGGGCGCGCCTGGATGTACTCCGCAGCCGCCTCTCGCGAAGAGCTGACGGCAGCCTCGATGAGGGTGGGACTGGATACGTTGGACTCTGGCGACCGGCAAGCCGCCATGCTGCACTTCCTGGACTCTGCCGACGCCGCCGAGCTGGATGACCTGCGGGCCGCGCTGGCCGAAGTCGAGCGGCGTCACAGCTAGACGGAGGCCGCCCGCATGGACACCCTCGCTGTCGTGCTCCTGGCTCTCGTGGCGCTGATCTTCTCGGTCGCGGCCCCGAGGGTCATGGCCCCGCAGACCTCTTTCCGGCTGTGTCCCGGGCCGGCACTTCTTGTCTGGCAGTGTGTCGCTGTCTCCGGAATCCTTGCGGCGCTGCTCGCCGCTCCGGTGGCCGCTTGGTCCCTCACCGATCGCACGATGCCCCTGGTCTGGGCGGCGGGCGCGCTCAGCGCGATCATGCTCGGACGCCTCCTGCTGAGCGCACACCGCGTCGGCACCGGCCTGCGCATTCTGCGACAGCGTCACCGCGACCTGGTCGACCTCCTCGGTCAGGCTGATCCACACAGCAGCGTGACCGTGCTCCCGCACGCTAGCCCCACGGCCTACTGCGTGCCTGGAGCGCGGCGCCAGATCGTGCTGACCGCTGGTGCCCTAGAGGCCCTGGAGCCCGAGGAGCTCGGCGCCGTGCTCGCGCACGAACGGGCCCACCTCGGCGCCCGACACGACCTCATCCTCGAGTTCTTCAGCGTGCTGCACCATGCGGTCCCTCGACCAGTGCGCTGCGAGGCCGCGCTCAGCGAGGTGCACCTGCTCGTGGAGGCACTGGCGGATCGAGCCGCGCTCCGAGTCAGCGGAGCCAGACCGCTGGCCCGGGCGCTCGTCACGATGTCCCAGGGTGCGCATCCCGAAGCGACGATGGGAGTCGGCGGGACCGCCGAGCTCACCCGAACGCGACTGCTGCTCATCGCCGACGCGGCGAACCCCCGACGCGGCCGAGCGGTCGTGATGATCTGCTTCGCGGTCCTGACCCTCACGATTCCCTTGGGATTGGCCGCTCTCGGGGTGTAGATTCTCTTACATCCGGTAGTACGTCGCGATGGGTGAGGAACGTGCATGGAAGCCCTTGATCTAGCCCGCTGGCAGTTCGGTATCACCACGGTTTACCACTACCTCTTCGTCCCGACCACCATCGGCCTGTCGCTGATCGTCGCCCTGATGCAGACGCAGTGGATGCGCACCCGCAACCCGCAGTGGCTCCGGCTGACCAAGTTCTTCGGCAAGCTGTTCACGATCAACTTCGCGCTCGGTCTCGCGACGGGCATCGTGCAGGAGTTCCAGTTCGGGATGAACTGGTCGGACTACTCCCGATTCGTCGGTGACATCTTCGGCGCGCCCCTGGCCATCGAAGCGCTGCTCGCGTTCTTCCTGGAGTCGACCTTCCTCGGGTTGTGGATCTTCGGCTGGGGCCGCATTCCGGAGAAGCTCCACGCCGCCTGCATCTGGCTCGTGCACATCGGGACCATGCTGTCGGCCTACTTCATCCTGGCCGCGAACTCCTTCATGCAGAACCCCGTGGGCTATCGCAACAACCCGGAGACCGGGCGAGCCGAGCTCACCGACTTCTGGGCCGTGCTGACCAACCCGGTCCAGTTGGTGACCTTCCCGCACGTCATCGCGGCTGCGTGGATGACCGGTGGCGGTTTCGTCCTCGCGATCGGGATGTGGCACGTCTGGCGTGAGAAGACGGCCGCGGCGGACAAGCCGATGTATCGCAAGGCGGCCCGACTCGGGGCCGTCGTGGTGCTGGCCGGCGGCCTCACCACCGCCGTCACCGGAGATGTCCAGGGCAAGATCATGACCGAGGTCCAGCCGATGAAGATGGCGGCCGCCGAGGCGCTCTACGAGACCGTGCCCGAGGGGGAAGGCGCGCCCTTCTCGATCCTGACCATCGGCACCCCGGACGGGACACAGGAGAAGTGGGCGGTCACCGTGCCCAAGCTACTGTCCTTCCTGGCCACGGGCACCCTGGACGGCGAGGTCAGGGGCATCAACGACCTCAACGCCGAGTACCAGCTCACCTACGGCGACGACGCCATGACCGCAGCGGCCGACTACAGGCCCGTCATCCCGGTGACCTACTGGAGCTTCCGGTGGATGATCGGCCTGGGTATGGCGGGGGCCGGGATTGCCGCGTTGGCCCTCTTCGCGATGCGCGGAGACCGTCCCTTGAGGCATCGCCTCTGGTTGTACGCCAGCATCAGCGTCTTCTTCATGCCGCTGTTCGCCAACTCTTTCGGCTGGATCTTCACCGAGATGGGCCGCCAGCCCTGGGTGGTGTTCGGCGTCATGACCACGGCCAACGGCGTCAGTCCGGGAGTCAGTACGTTCGAAGTCGCCTTCTCGATGGTGGTCTACACCCTGCTGTATGCCGCGGCGGCCGTCGTGATGGTCGGGTTGACCTTGCGCTACGCCCGGGCCGGCGCCGAAGAGGTGCCCGAGGATGCGTCGTACCACCCCGATGACCGCGCCGACGACGCTCCGTTCGTCTTCACCTACTGAGGGGCTGAGTCTTCATGGAGCTGACCACCGTCTGGTTCGTCCTCATCGCGGTTCTGTGGGTCGGGTACTTCGTCCTCGAGGGTTTCGACTTCGGGGTCGGCATGTTGTTCCCCGTCCTGGGCCGCGACCGTGAGGCCGTCCCTTCCACCGGCCCCGAGGACCCGGGCGTGCCAGCGCAGAGCGGTGAGACGCGCAAGCGGGTGATGCTCGCCACCATCGGCCCAGTCTGGGACGGCAACGAGGTCTGGTTGCTGACCGCGGGCGGTGCTACCTTCGCCGCCTTCCCGCATTGGTACGCCACGCTGTTCTCCGGCTTCTACCTCCCGCTGCTGCTGATCCTGGTCGCCCTCATCGTGCGCGCTCTGGCCTTCGACTACCGCGGCAAGGTGGACAGCGACGTCTGGCGGTCCCGGGCCGACGCGGCGATCCTCTTCGGATCGGCGGTGCCGGCGCTGCTGTGGGGCGTGGCCTTCACCAACATCGTGCGCGGCGTGCCGATCGACGCCGACAAGGAGTTCACCGGCACCCTGCTCACCCTGCTCAACCCGGTGGCCTTGCTCGGCGGACTGGTCACGGTCGCCCTGTTCGTCACCCACGGGGCCCTGTTCCTGGCCCTGAAGACGGACGGTCCCATCCGCCATGACGCACGGGCGATCGGTCTGCGGGTCGGCATCCTCGCGGCCGGCCTCGCCCTGGTGTGGCTGGGCATCATCCACGCCGGCACCGGCAACCCCGCCTCCTGGACTCTGGCCGGAGTCGCGGCGCTGGCCCTGGTCGGGTCTTTGGCGATGGCAACCCGGGGCCAGGAGGGGTGGGCTTTCACTGGCACCTTCACCACGATCGGCCTCGCCGTGACCTCGCTCTTCGTGGCGATGTTCCCCGACGTCATGCCGAGCAGCACCGACCCTGCGTTCTCGCTGACCACGACCACGGCCTCATCCACCGACTACACCCTGACCATCATGACGTGGGTGGCCGTGGTCTTCGTGCCCATCGTCCTGCTCTACCAGGGGTGGACGTACTGGGCGTTCCGCAAGCGAGTCTCCGGGCACCACATCCCCACCGACGTGGCCTTGGCGGCACGGACCGAGAAGCAACGCGCCACCAGCGGCGCCGACCCTGCCCACTGACCCGTCGGGCCAGGTGACCATGGCAACCCCCGACTGCACCGGCTGATGGCCCGACCCGATCCGCGATCGCTACTCGCCGCGGTGCCCGAGGCGAAGCCTGCGGTCTCCGTGGTCATCCTCGTCGGCCTGGCCACCGGCATCATGGCGCTGGCTCAAGCCATCTGCCTGGCCTGGGCCGTCACCTCGGTCGTGACCGGCACGTCGGTGACGGCACCGTTGCTGATCCTCGTCGTGCTGCTGGTCGCGCGCGGGGCGCTGGCCGGCGTCGGGGAGTATGCCGCTCGGTGGGCCGGCCACCTCACCGCCGGTGGTGTGCGGTCCCGGGTGTTGCGCCGGTGGTTGGCTCGACCTCAGGGCCACCGCCCCGATGACGACGAGGCGATGACCCTCATCGGCGAGGGTGTCGCGGCGGTCGAGCCCTACGTCGCGCGGTACGTCCCGGCGCTCATCGCGGCGGCTGTCGTGCCCGCGCTGGCCGTCCTGACTCTGGCCGTCGTCGACCTGTGGAGCGCTCTGATCGTGGTGGTGACCCTGCCACTGCTTCCCCTCTTCGCGGCACTGATCGGGATGCATACCCGCGATCAGACTCGTCGCCGGTGGGCGGCGATGACCCAGCTCTCGGGACACTTCCTCGACGTCGTCCGCGGCCTGCCGACGCTGGTCGCCTATGGCCGCGCCGAGCAGCAGGTCACCGTAGTGCGCGAGGTCGGCGAACGGCACCGTGTGGCCACGGTGCGGACGCTGCGCACCGCGTTCATGTCGACCGCCGCTCTGGAGCTGTTGGCCACGATCTCGGTGGCGATGGTGGCCGTAGGGGTAGGCCTGCGCCTGGCCTACGGGACCATGGATCTGCAGGTCGGGCTGACCGCGATCCTGCTGGCACCCGAGGCGTACTGGCCGATCCGCCGGGTGGGCACGGAGTTCCACAGCGCCGCGGACGGGGTCGAGGCGCTGGGTGCGATCGGCGACGACCTGACCGGTGACCCTCCCTCCACGGAGGAGCGAAAGGGCACCGGAATCGGTGTCACGATGCTGCGCTACGCCTATCCCGGCCGCGGCGACGTCCTGCACGACCTGGACCTCACCGTGCCCGATTCGGCGGGACTCACGGCACTGACCGGTCCCTCTGGGACGGGCAAGAGCACCTTGCTGGAGCTGCTCGCCGGGCTGCGCACACCGCAGGGCGGCTCGGTCCAGGGCCCCGAGGCCCACCTAGCCACGCAACGGCCCCTGCTGCTGTCGGGCACGATCCTGGACAACCTGCGCATCGCCGACCCCGCGGTCTCCGACTCACGCGCTGAACGGGCGCTGCGTGAGGTCGGCCTGTGGGAGGCCTTGCGGGCTCGAGCCGGACTGCACACCGTCATCGGCGACGACGGGTTCGGCTTGTCCGCCGGGCAACGGACCCGGCTGGCGCTCTCCCGAGCGCTGCTGAGTCCTCAGGACCTCGTCCTGTTGGACGAACCCACCGCCCACATCGCGTCAGAGTCCCTCCCTCAGATCCACCGGCTGGTCGGCACCCTGGCGCAGGAGCGCCGAGTGATCGTGGCGACCCACGACCACGACCTCATCGCCCTCAGCGACTCGCGATGGACTCTGTCGGCCCCCCGGCCCGTCGAGCCCGCCGACGGCGGAGGCGACTCGGACCTCGCGGACGCTGGGGCCACACCCGGGCACGTGACCCACCAGACCCGGCAGACCACCTCAACCGTCTCTCCCGATCCCCAGCACAGCCGGTGGCAGCGGCTGCGACCCATCACCAGACTCCGGGTCGCCTGTGCCATGGGCGGCCTGTCGGTGGCCTCCGGCGTGGCCTTGACGGCGACCTCGGGGTGGCTCATCGTCCAGGCGTCCTTCCAGCCCGTGGTGCTGACCCTGCTGGTCGCCATCGTGGGGGTGCGGACGTTCGGCCTCGCGCGACCTGTGCTCCGCTACGGCGAGCGGGTCGTCTCCCACGATGTGGCGCTGGCTGACCTGGCCCAGCGCCGGGCCGATCTCTACGCCGAACTCATCCCGCTCACCCCGGCTCGGCTCGGACGCGGCAGCCGGAGCGACTTCCTGACGGCGGTGGTCCGCGACCTCGACGACGTGGTGGACGAGCAGGTCAGGGTCACCGTGCCGTGGTGGTCGACCGTGATCGCCAGCGTCGTGGCCGTGCTGGTGGTGGGACTCACCCTCCCGGCCGCGGGTCTTGCGGTGCTGCTCGGCGCGGTAGCGGCGTTCGCCGTGGCGCACCTGGGCTTTCAAGCCGAGCGTCACTCGCAGGGCGCGGCGGTCCGTGCGCGTGGCGAAGCTCGGGCCCGAGCCACGACCCTCACAC
>JBARVW010000045.1:0-6950 GCA_049646465.1 Ornithinimicrobium sp. | reverse complement strand
GCTCCCAACATTGCGACCGCTGACCGCGTCTCACGCTCGGAGATGGAGCAGTTCATCCGCTCCCGCCATCGCGCCACAATGGTCACGCAGCGGCGCAGCGGTGGGCTGCAGATGTCGCCTGTCTCGTGCGGCGTGGACGAGCAGGGGCGTGTGGTCATCTCGACGTATCCGCAGCGCGCCAAAGTCGCCAACATCCGCGCCACCCCCGAGGTGTCGATGGTCATCCACTCTGACGACTGGGACGGTCCGTACGTGCAGGTGGACGGGGTGGCCGAGGTCATCGATCTGCCGGAGGCTGTCGAGCCTCTGGTCGAGTACTTCCGCAGCATCTCCGGAGAGCACCCCGACTGGGACGAATACCGCGAGGCGATGCAGCGCCAAGGCAAATCGCTGATCCGGGTCACTATCGAGCACTGGGGCCCGATCGCGACCGGCGGGTTCCCTCCGGCCAGCATCGGCTGAGCCGGTGCCGCTGCGCTCGGGGGGTGCTGCGGCCCGGCTAGACTCTTGTCCCCGTGGCACTCTCCATCGGAATCGTCGGACTCCCCAACGTGGGCAAGTCCACCCTCTTCAACGCGCTCACCAAGAACTCGGTGCTCGCGGCGAACTACCCTTTCGCCACCATCGAGCCCAACATCGGGGTCGTCCCGCTAGCCGATGTTCGGCTGACTCGGCTGGCCGAGATCCACACCAGCGCCAAGATCCTCCCGGCGACAGTGTCCTTCGTGGACATTGCGGGCATCGTGCGCGGAGCCTCGGAGGGCGAGGGTCTGGGCAACAAGTTCCTGGCCAACATCCGTGAGGCCGACGCGATCTGCCAGGTGGTGCGCGCCTTCAACGACGACGATGTGATGCACGTCGACGGCAAGGTCTCACCCGTCGACGACATCGAGACCATCAACACCGAGCTGATCCTGGCCGACATGCAGACGCTGGAAACCGCCATCCCCCGTCTGGAGAAAGAGGTCAAGGGCAAGAAGACCGACAAGGCCGTGCTCGACACCGCGTTGGCGGCACAGAAGGTCCTGGAGCAGGGCATCACGTTGTATGCCGGGGGAGCCGCCGCCGGCGTGGAGCCTGCGCACGCCCGGACGCTGGGTCTGCTCACGACCAAGCCCTTCCTCTACGTCTTCAACCTGGATGAGGACGGCCTGACCGACGAGACGCTGCACGACTCGCTGGCTGCGCTGGTGGCGCCGGCCGAGGCCATCTATCTCAACGCCAAGCTGGAGTCGGACCTGGCCGAGCTGGAGCCCGAAGAGGCCGCCGAGCTGTTGGAGTCCGTGGGGGTCGAGGAGCCGGGTCTGGACCAGCTGGCCCGGATCGGCTTCGACACCCTGGGCTTGCAGACCTACCTCACCGCCGGCCCCAAGGAGTCCCGGGCCTGGACGATCCGCAAGGGCTTCACCGCGCCTCAAGCGGCCGGCGTGATCCACACCGACTTCCAGCGCGGATTCATCAAGGCCGAGGTCGTCTCGTTCCAGGACCTGGACACCACCGGATCGATGGCTGACGCCAAGGCGGCGGGCAAGGTGCGGATCGAAGGCAAGGACTACGTCATGGCCGACGGCGACGTGGTGGAGTTTCGCTTCAACGTCTGAATCGGCGCATTTGCGCAGGTCAGGAGGGGTGTGACCTCTCCCAGTCCGCACACAGTCCGCAAGAGTTTCAGCGGGATCGCCTCGGCGTTGCTGTTTTGAGGGGACATTCCCAGGCTTTTCGGAGCCCCTTGACCCGCCCATGATGTGACCTTTTGGCAGCGCTATGACGCGCTCATCGCGGCACAAGTGGGTGCTTGGTGACAGGCCATCCATTGTGTATTACGATTTAATAGTGGAGAAGATCCAGGGCGTTCCTGTCACCGACAAGATGATCGAAGAGTGGGCCGATGAGGCCGAGAAGGGCTACGACGTCGATCAACTGCGCAAGCGAGGCCGCAAGCCCAAGGGCGACGGTCCAGCTCGGGTGGTGCCGGTCCGTCTCGACGACACCCTGCTCAGCGCGCTGAACGAGCGTGCGGAGCGCGATCACACCTCACGATCGGAGTTGATCCGCGCTGCCCTACGCGCCTACGTCGCGTGAAAGTCAATCCTTCAGCACTCAAGCACGGCATCGGCGAGCCCGACATCCTGTATGCGGCCGAGAACTGGGCCTACGCCAGCGATCCGGACGAAGACATCCTGCCAAGCAGTTTGTGCTGGGTTTCGACCGGAGCGGTCGTCTTCTTGAACTGGCAATCGTGACCTTCGACAGTGGGCACCAGCTGGTGATCCATGCCATGAAGGCTCGGCATCAGTACCTACATCTACTCGATTAACTATGGCGCGGCGGCATGATCGGGCGAGCATAGGCGTCCTCAGCGCGGCAAGAGCGGACGCTCGCCAGATGCTCGTGTCCAACTGGGCGTTATCGACCCTGTCGGGAGTGTGAGCGAGTCAGACGCCAGCGACGTACGCGGTGAGGAAGTGGACGCCGTGTCGGTCGAGATTCCCTCGGGCTCGGTCGTAGTGCTCGGTGGTTCTCGGGTCGGCGTGCCGGGCGAGGATCTGGGCGTCACGCAGGGGACGCCAGCGTCGAGGGCGTTCGTGATCGCGGCATGCCGCAGTGAATGCGGGCTGATGTGCCGTGGGATACCGGCCGACTTAGCGATCCGGGCGACCATCCGGTAGACGTCGCGTCGATCCACCGGCTTGCCCGAGACGGGCCGCAGCACCAACGGCCCTGCCGTTCGCTGGCCACGGCAAGCCTCGAGGACGCGCAGAACCGGGACGGTCAGTGGCATCGTGGCGGGCTTGTTCCCCTTGCCAACCAGGTGCAGCACCCGGTGCCCGCGAAGGGTGTCGGTGTAGTCCTCGATCCGCACGGCTGCGGCTTCCGAGGCGCGGAGGGCGTTGATACCGAGCAGGTAGGCCAAGGCGCCGTGATGCACGGTCAGGGTTTGAGCGACTTGTAGGAACCGGATCAGCTCGAGGCGGTCCAGTCCTTGGGTTCGGGACTCGTCGCGGTGGACCTTTGGTAGCCGTGCGTAGACCGCTGGGTCAGCCGGGATCAAGCCATCGATATGGGCGAAGCGGAAGTATCCGCGGACACCGTGCATCATCGTGACGACTGAGGAGTCCATCAGACCGCGGTCGCCGAGGCTTCGGATGTAGAGCTCGACATGAGCCCGCTGGACCTCGATCAGGGGGTCAACCTTGTGGGTTTCGCACCACGCGAACCACTCCCGTAACTGGTAGGCGTACAGGTTGTGGGTCAAACCTGAGTATCGGGCCAGATACGAAACGGCGGCCTGTTGGGCGCGGGACATCGTGGCTGGCTGGAAGGGCAGAAGGATCGTGGAGCTGGACATGGCGGTCACCTGATGCGGCGACCCGGGCGATGACCATGACCCCACCCGCCGCCGACACGGCCAGGCAACCGGACGACATGAACGCTAGACCCCGCCGGCTCATCGCCACCGCGTCCGCAGGCGGCGAAAGGACGCGGTTCGTCTTTCCGGTTGAGGATCGGCTACTGGGACGTCGCGGCTGCTCAGGCGAGGTCTCGCCGCATGACCAGGCGCGGCATCCCGCTCGCCACGGCGTCGGTGGAGCCGACGACCCGAAACCCGGCTCGTTCGAACATCGACTTGGTCCCCACGAACGCCATGGTCAGGTCCATCCGCCCTGGAGGGTCGACCGGATGCGCCTCCACGGCCGGCGCGCCGTGCGAGGCGGCATAGCCGACCGCGCCGTCGAGGAGTGGTGCTGTCACCCCTTGTCGGCGGTGGCCCGAGCGGACCACGACGCACACGATGCTCCACACCGGCAGGTCGTCGATAGGCCGGATGAGACGCGATCCGGCCAGGCGCGTGATCTCGGTGCGGGGACCGATGTTGCACCAGCCCACCGGCTCGCCGTCACGGTAGGTCACCACCCCTGGGGGATGGTCCCGCTCACACAGGCGCCGCATGGCCTGCTCGCGGCTCCCGCCGCCTAACTCCTCGATCTCACGAGTCCGCAGCCGGTGGGACAGGCACCAGCAGTGGGTGGCGCGGCGGGTGCGGTTGATGACGTCGGCGAAGTCCTCGAAGCGGTCCGGTGTCACCGGGTGTGTCTCCCACGTCATGGGCCCACTCCATCACGGCCCGCCGACACAGATCAGTTGAGATCGTAGTGAGGTCCGAGGATTGCTTGGTAGTTGTCGTTGGACCAGTCGGGCATCGGGTCGTCGTTGAGCGCGGCATCATGACGGTCGGCGTAGAACTCCCAGCCGGGACCGATATCGGCCGCGTCGAGGTCATCAGCCAGACGCTGGGCGAACACCATGTGGGTCTGACCCTCTGCTTCTTCGAGTTCGACCTGCAACCGCCACGGTTCGCCCGCTCCTGCGGTTTCAATCACAAATTTCCGCGGAGGGTGGCATTCGATGATGCGCGCTGGCTCGGTCGGGGCCCCGTCTTCGGCGGACATGGTGATCGTGATCGTGCTCCCTGGTGATTGGACACCATCGATGATGCCGTACCAGCGGGCGACGCGTTCGGGTTCGGTGAAGCTAGCCCAGACGTCTTCGATGTTGGCCCGATAGGTTCTTTCGATGATGAGCTGCCGCCCCTGGGGTGTTGTGTGCACGCGTCCGGTGGGCGGTCCTGGGTAGGTAGTCATGCTGTCTGCTCCTTGTGGGTATGGAGTGCTTGAGCCTGAGACTCGCTGGCAGTGCGTTCCCGCCGCGTGCGGTAGACCTCGGTTTCCAGGGCATCGAGACGGTGATCGATTGCGGGGGTGAGTCCATTGATCCACTCGGCGATCTCGCTCAGGGGTTCAGTTGTCGTGGCGTAGATCTGTCGACGCCCCTGCGTCTGAGCACAGACAAGCCCGGCCTCGCGTAGCACGCGAAGATGGCGTGAAACCGCTGGCCGGCTGATGCTGTTGAACGCCTCAGCCACTACTCCCGCCGCCACGGGACGGTTCGCCAGCAACGCGAGGATGTCGCGCCGAACCGGATCGGCGACGACAGCAAAGATGTCCACGCATAAAAGGTAACATGCATGTTACATGAAACGGGATGTCGCGGCTCCGACTGACACGTTGCTCCCGCCAGCAAGTCAGACACGGTCGACCACCCAGCGGGGCCCGCGAAGAACGAGATTGCGACATATCCGTGTTGGGTGGCGGGCATTCCTGTAGGAGGCCCCGTTCACCGGTCAGCGATCTCGTTGCGGGGAGTGGTGTGGAAGGTCTGGCTGGGCGGGTCTGGTTACCTAGGGTGGGTAGTTCAGGTTGGACGGTTGCTGTTCGTGCGGCCGCTTTCGTAGGCCCAGATCACGAGTTCGACGCGGTTGCGTGCGGCAAGTTTCGTCATGAGGGAGCCGATGTGGGTTTTGACGGTGCTAAGGGCAAGGTACAGTTCTGCGGCTATTTCCTGGTTGGTGTGTCCGGCGGCGACTAAATCGAGGACTGCTTCTTCGCGGGCGGTCAGCGGGTCGATGGGCTCGTGGACTGTTCGGCTGCGAGTTGTGGCGAACGTCGCTAGGAGCCGTGCTGTGATAGCTGGGGCTATGAGGGCGTCGCCTTGTGCGGCGGCGTGGACAGCACGCGCTAGCAGGTCGGGGTCGGCGTCCTTGAGCAGGAAGCCGCGGGCCCCGGCCCGCAGCGCGTCGTAGACGTACTCGTCCTGGTCGAAGGTGGTGATGACAATGACGGGAACGGGGTTTTCGACGGCGGGCCCGGCGATCTGGCGGGTGGCCTCGATGCCGTCGAGATGGGGCATCCGTATGTCGAAGAGACAGACGTCGGGACGCAGCGACCGGGCTTGGGCCACGGCTTCCAGGCCGTCGCGAGCCTGACCGACTACGGTGATTGAGGGATCCGCATCGAGGATCGTAGCCAGGCCGACCCGGACCATGTCTTGGTCGTCAGCGATCAGTACCCGAAGCGGCGCGGTCATCGTCCGTGCCCCTGTCCTTGTGCGCCTTTGGGGACCGTCGCTTCAACCGTCCAGCCACCGTCGAGGTCGGGCCCAGCCCGGACGTCGCCGCCGAGTAGAGAGAAGCGCTCTCGCATCCCAGCCAATCCGTAGGACGGTCGCGCGCGTCTCCTGCGGGCCGGGCTGGCGGGTCGTCCGTCGTCGTGCACCCGCAGCCTGACACAGTCTCCGTCGTCGGTGACTTGGACCGCGACCAGCGTGGGCTCCACGGCGTGTTGGCGGGCATTGGTCACCGCCTCCTGAGCCGCCCTAAACAGGGCCGACCCCACCGGTGGCGGCAGCCGCTGGATGTCGCCGGAGGTTTGGACGACCACTCGCGGACCCGGGCCGTGGTCACAGGCGAGCAACGGTATGTCAGTGACGTGATGCGTGGGGAACCGGCTTTTGACGGCTTCTTCGGTGCCGCGAAGCACGGCCACCATGGCACGCATGTCATCCAAGGTATGCGCGGCCGCTTCTTCGACCCCGTCGATGGCCTCGGCGGCGGCACCAGGTTCGGTGCGGCCTCGGACTTTGGCCGCCCGAGCGTGCATCAAGATGCCGGATACGTGGTGGGCGACGGTGTCGTGCAGGTCGCGTGCTAGTTGCTCGCGCTCCCGGACCCGGATCTGTTCACGGGCCCGCAGCTGGGACGCAGCCCAGGAGCGCATCAAGGCACCGAGCGCGACGGGCAACATCAGTGCCCCTACCCCGATCACTATCGAGGAGCCGCTGGAGTCGTAGAGAGGCTCTCGGGCCAAGTGCATCGCGAGCAGGAAAAGGCTGCCTACAACGACGCCCTTACCGCTGGCCCAGCGCCCTAGCGAGTAGGCCAGCAGCAGAACGACAGCAGTCACGTCAAGCACACTGTGTGGCTCCCCTGCAAGAGCGGGGATCACCCCGGCGACCGTCTGGGCACCATAGGCCAGGATCAGCATCGCGAGTGGGCGGTGGCGACGCCAAAGCAGCGTGGCGACGCAAACAAGAGCCCAGGTCGCATGCCAGAT
>JBARVW010000044.1:0-2828 GCA_049646465.1 Ornithinimicrobium sp. | reverse complement strand
TGGGTCGGGTGATGCTCATCGACATCGCGGCCATGACGACCCGGGAGATTCCGCTGCGGGTCAACCCCTCACGGGCAGAGGCTCCTGCGGCCGCCGACTCCCGGCCGTTTCCGGAGTCGGTGGCCAGTATGACTGCGGCGGCTGTGTCCGAGTCGGTCGCGGCTCTGACGGTGCTGGACGTGCGGGAACCCGCCGAGCACGACTTCGGCACGATCTCTGGGGCTGTGTTGGCCCCACTGCAGGACGTGCTCGCCTGGGACCAACTGTCGGCCGTGGGCTCAGGACCGGTCGTGGTGACCTGCAAGGTCGGCCCCCGAGCCGAGCGCGCCGCTCGCCATCTGCTCGGGCTGGGGCATCCCGACGTGCGGGTGATGCGCGGCGGGATGCTCGCTTGGATCGATGAGGTCGACCCGAGCCTTCCTCGCTACTGAAGGCTCGTGCCGCTGGCCGCGACTCGTGTCACCTCAGGACCACTCGTGCCGCGGAGGGAGGCGGTACGGGTGCCCAACACGTGGCACGAGTCGTCACCGCGGGCAGCAACTCGTGCGCGGTGGCTGCAGCCAGAGCCGGTGAGATGATTCCAGAGACGAAGGGAGAGGTATGCCGACACTGCGCTACTTCGCGGCTGCTGCTGAAGCGGCCGGGACCACCCACGAGGTCATCGACGGTCCCGACGTGGCCACCGTGCTCGAGGCCACCTGCTCGGCTCACGGCGCGGCGATGAGCCACGTCGTCGGTCACAGTTCGCTGTTGCTGGACGGTCGCTACGTCTCCGATCACGCGACCCCCCTGTCCGACGATGACGTGCTCGACGTGCTGCCCCCCTTCGCGGGTGGGTAGGGGTGAGCGCACAGGCTGACTACGTCGTCTACCGCAGCGGCGGCGGGCGGGCGGTGATCGCTGCCGCCACGCTCGGCACGGGGATGACGATGCTCGACGGCACCGTCGTCAACGTGGCTCTGCGGACCATGGGCGAGCAGCTTGACGCGTCCCTGGCTGAACTGCAGTGGATTAGCAACGGCTACCTCCTGTCCCTGGCCTCGTTGATCCTTCTCGGTGGGGCGTTGGGGGACCGGTACGGGCGGCGCAGGATCTTCATCGTCGGAACGGTCTGGTTTGCTGTGGCGTCCCTGGCCTGTGGCCTGGCCCCCAACGCGGAGACGCTCATCATTGCCCGGATCCTTCAGGGAGCTGGTGGCGCGTTGCTGACGCCCGGCAGCCTGGCGATGATCCAGGGGGCTTTCGCCCCGAACGACCGCAGCACGGCCATCGGCGCCTGGTCCGGGCTCGGTGCCATCGCTGCGGCGGTCGGCCCGCTGGTCGGCGGGCTGCTCATCGACTACGCCTCGTGGCGTTGGATCTTCCTGATCAACGTGCCGCTGGCGGTGCTGGCGGTAGCCATCGCCCAACGGTCGGTCCCGGAGTCCCGTGACCCGGAGTCCGCCAAGGGGTTCGACCTGAGCGGTAGTGCGCTCGCGGTGATCGCGTTGGCCGGTCTGACCTACGCGTTGATCCAGTGGGGAGGGGCGGTGGCGTTGGTCGCCGTCGTCGTGGGGGCGCTCGCAGCGGTGGCGTTCGTCGGGGTCCAGCGACACTCGGCATACCCCCTCGTGCCGTTGTCGATGTTTGCCAACCGGACCTTCAGCGCCGCGAACCTGATGACGCTCCTGGTCTACGCCGCGCTCGGGGCGTTGCTCTTCTTCCTGGTGCTCCAGCTCCAGACGGTGGCCGGCTACAGCGCACTACAGGCCGGGTTGTCGACGATGCCGATCACCTTCTGCATGCTCTTCCTCGCCGCTCGCGGTGGGCGGCTCGCCGTGCGGATCGGCCCCCGGATCCCGATGACGTTCGGTCCTGTCGTGATGGCCCTAGGAGTGCTCGGCCTGCTCAACATCGGCCCCGAGACGGTGTTCTGGCGGGACGTGCTGCCCGGACTGACCGTCTTTGGTCTCGGTCTTGCCCTCATGGTCGCGCCCCTGACGGCGACCGTGCTGGCCGCGGCACAGGACCGTCACGCCGGGGTGGCCAGCGGGGTCAACAACGCCATCTCGCGCACCGGGTCGTTGCTCTCGGTGGCGGCGCTGCCGGTCCTGGTCGGTCTTTCCGGTGACGACTATGCGGTGCCGGAGGTCTTCGACGCCGGGTTCGAGCGGGCGTTGCTGGCCTGTGCCGGACTGCTGCTCGTCGGGGGACTCACCGCCTGGCTGCTGATCCCGGCGAAGCTCTCCGACTGCCAGCCTGACTCTTGAGCGGCGGGAGCTCGGACTGCTAGCCGCCGATGGCGCTCATCGGACGACCCGGCTGCAAGAACCCAGGGTTGTTGATCCCGTGACCGGGCAGCTTCGCGCCAATGCTGTCTCGGAACATCTGTGCCAGCTCCTCGTCACTCGCCCCGTCGCGCAGGGGCGTCCGTAGGTCGGTCTCACCCGCCGCGAACAGGCAGTTACGCAGTTGGCCATCCGCCGTCAGCCGTACGCGGTCACAGCTGCCGCAGAACGGTGAGGTCACGGACGCGATCACCCCGACCGTGGCCGGTCCGCCGTCGACGTAGAACCGCTCGGCCGGGGCACTCCCTCGCTGCGGCACCGGCGTCAGCTCGTAGGACGCGCGCAGCCGTTCGTGGATCTCCTCACCGGTGATCATCGACTCTCGATGCCAGGTGTGCCCTGCGTCCAGCGGCATCTGCTCGATGAACCGCAGTTCGTAGCCGTATCGCAGCGCAAAGGCCAGCAGGTCCACAGCCTCGTGGTCGTTGACTCCGCGCAGCAGCACCGTGTTGAGCTTCAGCGGGGTCAGTCCGGCGTCGGCGGCCGCGCGAATCCCGGTCA
>JBARVW010000043.1:0-20221 GCA_049646465.1 Ornithinimicrobium sp. | reverse complement strand
TCGGAGCCCAGGTAGTTCTCGCCCTCCCCCAGACCCACCACCAGCGGAGAGTTGCGCCGCGCCGCCACCACCGTCTCGGGAGAGTCGGCGTGCAGGGCGAGCAGGGTGAACTCGCCCTCCAGCTCGTTGACCACCTCCCGCATGGCGGTGGTGAGCTCGTGGGTGCGGTCGTAGGCGCGGCTGAGGAGGTGGGCCACCACCTCGGTGTCGGTCTCGCTACTGAACTCCATGCCGTCGGCGAGCAGCTCGGTGCGCAGCGCGTGGAAGTTCTCGATGATCCCGTTGTGGACCAGGGCGAGCTTGCCGTCCCCTCCCCCCCGCTGAGGGTGAGCATTCGCGTCGGTGGGCCCGCCGTGCGTGGCCCAGCGGGTGTGACCGATGCCGGTCGCCGCCATCGGCAGAGTGTGCTCCGCCAACGCCGACTTCAGGTTGGTCAGCTTCCCGGCGCGCTTGCGGGTCACCACCTCCCCATCGGCGACCAGCGCCACCCCCGCTGAGTCGTACCCCCGATACTCCATCCGCCCGAGCCCCTCCATCACGACCCCGAGCGCCTTGTCACTTGCCACGGGTCCCACGTATCCGACGATTCCACACATGCCCTGCACCCTAATCCGTTTTTGTCCTCATCACGGGCACAATGACGCTCATGCCGACGACGCCGGAAAGCCTGCCTTCGCCGTACGTCGAGCTCGACCGGGCAGCGTGGGCCCGGCTGCGGGATCACTATCCGATGGAGCTCAACGCCGCCGACGTAGAGCGGCTCCAGGGATTGGAGGACCGCCTGGACCTCGGCGAGGTCGAGCAGGTGTACCTACCGCTGTCCCGGTTGTTGGAGTTCTACGAGCAGGCCACGACCGACCTTCACCAGGTCACCACCGACTTCCTCGGTGAGGGCAAGGCGCGCACTCCGTTCGTGATCGGCGTCGCCGGCTCCGTCGCCGTAGGAAAGTCGACAACCGCCCGCATCCTCAAGGAGCTCGTCTCGCGCTGGGACTCCGCTCCCTCCGTCGAGCTAGTGACCACCGACGGTTTCCTGTATCCGAACCGGGTCCTGGAGGAGCAGGATCTGATGAGCCGCAAGGGCTTCCCGGAGTCGTATGACCGTCGCGCCCTCTTGCGTTTCGTGGCCGAGGTGAAGGCCGGCAAGACCGAGGTGGTCGCTCCGGTGTACTCGCATCTGACCTACGACATCGTGCCGGACGAGCAGGTCGTCGTCCGCTCCCCCGACGTCCTGATCGTCGAGGGCCTGAACGTGCTGCAGCGCCCTCAGCCCAGGGTGGGTGGGCAGACCGGTATGGCCGTCAGCGACTTCTTCGACTTCTCGGTCTACGTCGACGCCCACGTCGACGACATCAAGGAGTGGTTCACCCGGCGCTTTCTGCGACTGCGTGAGACCGCTTTCGCCCAGCCGGAGTCACACTTCCACCGGTATGCGAGCCTGTCCGATGACGCGGCGCGGGACTTGGCGGACAACATCTGGGAAGCCATCAACGCCCCCAACCTGCGGCAGAACATCCTGCCCACGCGCAGCCTGGCCACGCTGGTGCTGTCCAAGGGGGAGGACCATTCGGTGCGTCGCGTCCGACTGCGCCGACTCTGAGGCCCCAGCCGCCCTGCCGGGGTGGCGAAGACGCCGCGCTGAGGTAGAACTGGTGCCATGAACTCCTCCTCACCGAACGATCGGCAGCCCTCAGAACTGCGCACCGAGCACGACTCCATGGGGGAGGTGCAGGTCCCCGTCGATGCTCTGTACGGCGCGCAGACCGCTCGGGCCGTCGCGAACTTCCCGATCTCCGGTCAGGTGATGCCCCCCGTCATCGTGCATGCCCTGGCCCAGATCAAAGGGGCCGCGGCCCAGGTGAACGCCGACCTCGGGGTGATCGACCCCCAGATCGCGCAGGCCATCGAGGCCGCAGCCGCTGAAGTGGCGCAAGGGGTCCACGACGATCACTTCCCGGTCGACGTCTACCAGACCGGGTCCGGGACCTCCACCAATATGAACGTCAACGAGGTCATTGCCCGTCTGGCCAGCACCCAGTCCGGTCTCGCCGTGCACCCGAACGACCACGTCAACGCGGGTCAGTCCAGCAACGACACCTTCCCGAGCGCACTACGGATGGTGGCTCTGAGGCTCACCCAGGAGAGTCTGGACCCGGCGCTGGAGCATCTGCACCGGGCCTTGCGGGCGAAGTCGCACGAGCTGAGCGATGTGGTCAAGCCCGGCCGGACCCACCTGATGGACGCGGTGCCGGTCACCCTAGGACAAGAGTTCGCCGGATACGCCCGTCAGATCGAGTTGGGCCGTGAGCGCATCGCGGACGCGGCAGCGCGTGCTCGCGAGATGCCACTGGGGGGCACCGCGGCCGGCACGGGCCTGAACGCGCACCCGGAGTTCGCCGAGAGGGTGCTTGCGGTGGTGTCTCAGGAGTCCGGACTGACGATGCAGGAGGCTACGGACCACTTCGAGGCGCAGTCGGCTCAGGACGCGTTGGTCGAGGTGTCTGCGGCGGCCAAGATCGTCGCGGTGTCGATGACCAAGATCTGCAACGACCTGCGGTGGATGGGGTCGGGGCCACGCACGGGTCTCGGCGAGATCCGCCTTCCGGACCTGCAACCGGGGTCGAGCATCATGCCCGGCAAGGTCAACCCGGTCATCCCGGAGGCCACCGTCATGGCCTGTGCCCGAGTGATGGGAAACGACACCACGATGACGGTCGCGGGAGCCTCCGGGGCGTTCGAGCTGAACGTGATGCTGCCGGTGATGGGGGCGTGCATCGTGGAGTCGCTCACGCTGCTCAGCACGACCTCACGAGCGCTGGCCGACGCCGTCGTCGACGGCATCGAGGCCAACGTCGAACGTTGTGCCGAGATGGCACAGAGCTCTACCTCGATCGTGACCCCACTGAACCGGTGGATCGGCTACGAGAACGCGGCCACCGTGGCCAAGGAGTCACTCGCCACCGAGCAGACCATCGCTGACGTCGTCGTCTCGCGAGGTCACATCGAGCGGGGCGACCTCACCCAGGAGCAGATGGACGACGCCCTCGACGTGCTGAGCATGGCTCGCCCTCACAACCGCGCGTAACGAGCCCGGGCGAAGCTGTAGAAGCCGTAGGCCACGAACCCTGCGGCGATGACAGCCAGGGTCACGGACCCTCCCGTGCTGCCGGACACGGCCTGGACGGCACCGTCCAGACCGGTGGAATCGCTGGGGTCGGTGGTCCAGGCCGCCCATCCGAACAATCCGCCGACGATGGCCAAAGCCAGGGCTTTCCCGAGGTATCCCGCAGAGCCAGCAAGGATCACGGCACGACCCAACGTGCCGTCGGCGTTGTCAGCGAGGTCGTCGAGGAAGCCACGCGTGATGCCTTTCCACGCGTGGTAGCCGGCGACTCCGAGCACGGCTACTCCTACCCCGGCCACCAGAGCCTGGCCCAACGGTGCGCCCATCAAGACCGTGGTGAAGTCCGCCGTGCTCTCTCCGCTGTCGGTGCTCCCGCCAGCAGCGAACCGCCAGGTCGTCCAGGCCAACACCGCATACACCCCCGCTTTGGACAGGTCTTTGGCACGATCGGCAGCGGACGCGGCGTCCCCGCCGGGGCGATAGCCGGTCACGGCATCAAGCACCTGCCAGATGGCGAGCCCGACGTAGCCGACGGTGCCGATCCACAGCATGACCCCGCCCAGGGGGGCACCGGCCACGGCTTGAAGGGCACCCGACTGGTCCGCTTCGCCGCCCTGACCTACGACGATCCGGACGACGATCGCGGCAATCAGCAGATGTAACAGGCCGTTGACGGCATAGCCCGCTCGGGCCAGCGTCTCCAGCGCCGGGTGGTCACTGACGTCGGAGGCCACGTCGGCTGCGGTAGTCGTCACCGACACAGTGTTCCTGGTCCGGCACGGGTGTCAAGAGGGGGATACACCAACGAGAGCGACCCGGAGGCATCCGGGCCGCTCTCGTTTGGGTCGTAGGAGGTGGAACTCAGTACCAGTTGTTGGCTTGGCTGTGCGACCAGGCGCCGCAGGGGCTGCCGTAGACGCTGCTGATGTAGCCCAGGCCCCACTCGATCTGGGTCGCCGGGTTGGTCCGCCAGTCAGAGCCTGCGGAGGCCATCTTCGAGCCGGGCAGGGACTGCGGGATGCCGTAGGCACCTGAGGAGGGGTTTGCCGCCGAAGGGTTCCAGCCGCTCTCCTTGGCCCACAACGAGTCGAGGCAGCCGAACTGGTCCCCGCCCCACCCGTAGCTGCTCAGCATCGAGCGGGCGATCGAGCGCGGGTCGCCTGAGGACACGGGGGCGGGTGCCGGCTCCGGTTCCGGCTCCGGTGCGGGCTCCGCTTCGACGGATGCCTCGGGGGCGGACCGCTCCTCGGACCGCGAGGCCGCCTGGCTCTGCGACTCACGCTCGCTGCTCGCCGCGGCCTGTGCCTCTGCCTCTGCCTCTGCCTCTGCCTCTGCAGCAGCCTCGGCCTCTGCTTGCGCTTCGGCTTCCGCGGCAGCTTCCGCTTCGGCCCGGGCCTGCTCCTCCGCCTTCTTCTCGGCGGCGATCTTCTCTGCCTGCTCGGCAGCGACCTCGGCCCCGGCGGCGCCGGCCTTCTGCGAGGACTGCATCGAGGACGCGCTCAACACCGCCTCGTCCAGACGCTCGGAGTTGCTGACCACGTCGGCCAGGGGCTCCGACCCATCAACGCCGGTCATGACGGAGTCGGCCACGACGGGGGCGCTCTGCTCGATGCCGGCGCGGAGCTGCTCGCTCTGCCAGCCTTGCGATGAGCCGAATGCCGTGTAGCCGGCCAAGGCGACCGAGCCAGCCGCGATCACGGCGGTGACCATGGTGGCTGGGTGCTTGGCGAATGCTGCTCCGCGATGGCGACCCGAAGCTGCGCTGTCGAACGACACATCGTCGGCGCTCACATGAGCAGCCTCAGTGTCGTTGAAAACGTTTTCAGTGGACGTCTCGTTGGGCAAAGTTACCTCCGGTGTACATGTGTGGTGGGGCCACTCTCGCGGACGAGGTCAACGCGAGCGTTATCGTTCTGTGACCAAGTGACTCCACCGTGCCATTAGCACACCGTCGAGGGCAAGCCAAAAGGGCCGATCGTGGGCAAGGTCACAGAAAGCCTCTCAGCCCCCGTCGCCCTCCAGCATCTCTGTCACCAGAGCGGCGATGGGGCTCCGTTCACTGCGGTGCAGCGTGACGTGCGCAAACAGCGGATGCCCCTTCAGACGCTCGATGATCGCGGCCACCCCGTCGTGTCGGCCGACCCGGAGGTTGTCACGCTGCGCCACGTCATGGGTCAGGACGACCCGAGAGCTCTGGCCGATGCGTGACAGAACGGTCAACAGGACGTTGCGCTCCAGGGACTGCGCCTCGTCGACGATCACGAACGCGTCGTGCAGCGAGCGCCCGCGGATGTGGGTGAGCGGAAGAACCTCCAGCAGGTCGCGAGCGACGATCTCCTCCACGACCTCCTTGCTGACCACCGCGCCGAGCGTGTCGAAGACGGCCTGGGCCCACGGGCCCATCTTGTCGTTCTCCGACCCGGGCAGATAGCCGAGCTCCTGGCCCCCGACGGCATACAGAGGGCGGAAGACGATGACCTTGCGGTGTTGCCGGCGTTCCATCACGGCCTCGAGCCCGGCGCAGAGGGCCAAGGCACTCTTGCCGGTGCCGGCTCGACCGCCCAGGCTGACGATGCCCACGTCGGGGTCGAGCAGCAGGTCGAGGGCGATCCGTTGCTCCGCCGACCGCCCGTGCAGCCCGAAGGCGTCCCGGTCACCGCGGACCAACCGCACCGTGCCGTCCGGCCCGACCCGCCCCAAAGCGCTCCCGGAGGTCCCGAAGATCGTCAGGCCACAGTGGCAGGGCATCGTTGCGGCTTCCGGGTGGGTCAGCCGCCCGGTCTCGTACAACGTCGACATCTGCCCGTCGTCGACGTCCAGCTGAGCCATGCCCGTCCAACCGGTGTCGACCGAGCACTCCGCACGGTACTCCTGGGCGTCCAGGCCCACCGCCGAAGCCTTGACGCGCATCGGCAGGTCCTTGCTGACCACGGTGACGTCTCGGCCCTCAGCCGCAAGGTTCACCGCGACCGCCAGGATCCGCGTGTCGTTGTCACCGAGCCGGAACCCCGCGGGGAGCGACTGCACGTCGGTGTGGTTCAGCTCCACGTGGATGGTGCCGCCTTCGTCGTTCGCCGGCACCGGCATGCTCAGTCCCCCGTGTGCGACTCGCAGGTCATCGAGCAACCTGAGCGCCTCGCGGGCAAAGTACCCCAGCTCGGGATGATGTCTCTTGGCCTCTAGCTCGGTGATCACCACCACGGGGAGCACGACTGCATGCTCAGCGAACCGGAGCATGGCCCTGGGATCGGACAGCAGGACCGACGTGTCCACCACGTAGGTCTTCAGGGCCAGCGCCCCCGCCGACGTGGGCCCGGCGTGAGGTCGCCGGTGCAGCTGCGGTGTCGAAGAGGTCGAGGTTGATGCAGAACTCATGCTGGACGTGGTCATGAGACTCCCTGGAGGGGCGCTACGACATCGCGGTCGTAGGGGGTGGATTTCCGGGTTCGTCTCTGGCGTCAGCGCAGTGCCGTTCCCGGCCCTCCGCCCAGAGCACATGCTCCATCTGGTGAGCCTCCCGTGGCGGGGGCGGTCGCCCTCGCTTCCTCGACCGTATGACACGCGCCCATCGCGAACGGGCAGGGGCGCGCCGCAGGTTGCGTTCGTCGCCGGATGTTCACGTCTGTGTCTCGGCTGGACCCGACACCACACAGGCGCTCAGGAGCCGTAGCGACGCTCGCGCTCGGCGTAGGCCCGAAGCGCCCTCAGGAAGTCGACCTTGCGGAAGTCAGGCCAGAAAGCCTCACAGAAGTAGAACTCGCTATGCGTGCTCTGCCATAGCAGGAAACCCCCAAGGCGCTGTTCGCCGCTGGTGCGGATCACCAAGTCAGGGTCTGGTTGACCTTTGGTGTAGAGATGTTCGGCGATGTGGTCGATCTCCAGGGTGGCCGCGAGCTCCTCCAGGGTGGTGCCCCGTGCAGCGTGCTCGTGCAACAGCGACCGCACGGCGTCGGCGATCTCCTGTCGGCCGCCGTAGCCGATGGCGACGTTGACCAACATCCCTGGGAGGTCCTGCGTTGCCTCAGCTGCGACGTTCAGCTCCAACCGGGTCTCCTCCGGCAGCAGATCCCGTGCTCCGACGACGTGCAACCGCCACCGTCTGGTCGACGACAGGTCGGAGACCACATCCGAGATGATCTGGAGGAGGGGTTCGAGCTCGGACGGCTCCCGGTTCAGGTTGTCGGTCGACAGGAGCCACAGCGTGACGACCTGGACCCCCGCCTCTTCACACCACCCCAACAACGGCTTGATGTTCTCGGCCCCGGCCCGATGGCCATCTTCGGTGGCCGCCCCGCGCTGCTTGGCCCAGCGTCGGTTGCCGTCCAGCATCACGCCCACATGACACGGCACGCCGGCCGAAGGCAGACTCTTGGTCAGCGATGCGTTGTACGCGCGATAGATCAGATCACGCAGTCGGCCCATGAGAGCAAACCTACTCGCCCATCCGCTACGGACCGCACCTACGAAGCACCATCATGGAGTGGACCTGCGCCAACTTACGGTTGCGTAGGTTAGCGTGACGACCATGACCTCGCCGCCGGAGAAGCAACCGCAGGACTCGGGGGTGAGCCAGGTCGCCCACGACCTCAAGGACGACTTGTCGCAGGCCGCGCACGGCGTTGCCGCCACCATCAAGCCCAAGCTGCGGGGGTGGCTCCACCTCGGGATGGCACCGTTGGCACTAGCCGCGTCGATCGTGCTGATCGTGCTGGCGCCGACTCCGATGGGCAAGATCTCCTCCGTGGTCTTCGGCTTCTCCGCCGTGATGCTCTTCGCCACGTCGGCGACCTACCACCGGGGCCACTGGAGTCCCGAGACGAGCAAGCTTCTCAAACGGCTGGACCATGCCAACATCTTCTTGATCATCGCGGGCAGCTACACCCCGCTCGCGTTGATGCTGCTCCCGCCCGACTCTGCTCGAACTCTGTTGATCCTGGTGTGGTCCGGGGCTATTGCCGGCATCCTCTTCCGCGTCTTTTGGGTCGGCGCGCCGCGGTGGCTGTACACCCCGGTCTACGTGGCCCTGGGGTGGGTAGCCGTCTTCTACATCGTGCCGTTCTACCAAGCCGGCGGAGCCGCGGTCGTCGCGTTGATCGCTACCGGCGGGCTGCTCTACACCTTGGGAGCGGTCGTCTACGGGCTCAAGTGGCCCGATCCCTCGCCGCGCTGGTTCGGCTTCCACGAGATCTTCCATGCGTTCACGATCGCCGCGTTCACCACGCACTACATAGCCGTGTCGCTCGCCGTCTACGGGGCTATCCCCGGGGTGGAGTAGGGCCTTCCTCGGCCTGTTCCTCAGCCGGTGAAACCTCGGTGTCGCCGCGACCTGCTGGCGGCACAGGGGGCCCCAGGCCCTCCTGACGCAAAGACTCCTGCTGGCGCATCCGACGTAACCGGCGACTGAGGTCCCGGCCCAGGAACCACAGCACGAGGCCCAGCCCGAACAGGACCAGGAAGCCACCCAGTCCGGCGGTGTACTGGACGTCGCTGACGTTCACGAGGCGCGCTCCTCGGCGTCGGCGTGCTTGCCGCTGGAGTGGCCTTCGCTCCCTCGGAGCTCGTCGTCGCCGTGGTCGTCATCGTCGACGGCTGCCTCGGCCACCTTCTGCTCGGGCTCGGGGGCCGGCGCCGCGTAGGCCGTCAGCACCCTGCCGGCTTCATCGCGCTCCGGGGGTGTGGCGCACTGCTCGTCAAGCTCGCTGCCTTGAGCCAACCCGGCGAACAGGTCGTCCTCCGGCAGGTCCACCGGCACCAGCGACGCAGCCAGCTCGAAGTCCTCGACCGGATGCACGCGCCGCTGGATCTCCATCGGTATGGCGAACCACATCCCGTCGGGGTCGACCTGCGTGGCATGGGCCAGCAGAGCCGCGTCCCGGTCGGTGAAGTAGTCAGCGCACGGGACGTGGGTGTGGATTGCCCGCTCGGGCCGATCGCCCATCCGCTCGATCCACTCGGCGAACGGTGACTCCAGGCCCTCGTCCAGCATCGCCTGGTGCAGGTTGCGGAGCCGGACCGGGGAGAACATCGTGTAGTAGACCTTCTGCGGCTGCCACGCCGGGCCGGTGTGGGGATAGGCCTCAGGGTCCCCGGCGGCGTGGAAGGCGGCCATGCTCACCGTATGCGTCATCACGTGGTCCGGATGCGGGTAACCACCGTTCTCGTCGTAGGTCGTGATGACGTGGGGTCGGAACTCGCGGATGACCCGCACCAGGGCCTCGGTGGTCACATCCAACGGCTCCAGAGCAAAACAGCCTTCCGGAAGCGGTGGGAGCGGGTCGCCCTCGGGCAGCCCTGAGTCCACGAACCCCAGCCAGGTGTGCTCGACCCCCAGCGCCTGCGCCGCCGCCGCCATCTCGTTGCGGCGAACCTGCGCGACGTCCCTGATGATGTCGGCCTGGTCGGCCAGCTTCGGGTTCAGGATGTCACCGCGCTCACCCCCGGTGCAGGAGACCACCCTGACCCGGACGCCGTCGGCCACGTACTTCGCCGATGTTGCCGCGCCCTTGGACGACTCGTCGTCCGGATGGGCGTGGATCGCCATCAGCCTCAGGCCCTGCTCCACCTGTGCTCCCTCGTGTGATCGTCGTGCGGGATAATGCAATGGTCATCCTCTCACCTGCCCACGCAGGCCATCCCCCGGACCGGAGTTCCTTGATGTCCTCGACGCTCGTCCCGACCACCAACCGCCGCTGGTGGGTGGTGGGTGTGGTCGGGGTGTCCCTGATGACCGCCCTCGCGATCTGGTTCGGGGTGGCCTCGGCAGCGGGGAAGGTCAACTGGACCAACACTGGCTTCGAGGTGACTTCGAATACCGAGGTCCAGGTGAGGTTCGATCTCAGCCGAGACCCTTCGCGGGCGGTCCAGTGCGTGCTCGAGGCCCAGGACGAGAGCCACTTCGTCGTGGGCCAGACCACGACGGTCGTGCCCGCTGGCGACGCATCCCAGTCGCGGCACGTGGCGGCCGTGCGCACCGCCGGCCCCGCGGTGACCGGATACGTGGAGACCTGCGACTACGTCGAGTGAGCGCCCGAAGACCTTTGCCTGGCTCGTGCCCCCTGTCCTCCCCACGAATGTCGTCATCTTTGGGCGTACTCGCCGCACCTTGGTAAACTTCTCCGATCCGGTCCGGGCATGCCGTAATGACCACACCTCGTGTCATTCGCCCGGACTTTGTGTTTTGTTCAGACCAAGGAGTGAGCACCGTGACCGAGACTGCGAAGGCAACATCGAGTTTCCTGACTCAAGAGGCCTATGACCGGCTACAGGGCGAGCTGAAGGACCTGTCGGGCAGGGGACGCTCAGACATCGCCAAGCGCATCGAGTCGGCGCGCGAAGAGGGCGACCTGAAAGAAAACGGGGGCTACCACGCGGCTAAAGAAGAACAAGGCAAAATGGAGGCGCGCATTCGCCAGCTGCAGCATTTGCTGGACAACGCGAGTGTCGGCGAAACGCCGACCGGCGAAGGAGCCATTCAGCCCGGCACCGTGGTCACCGTGGAGATGTTCGGTGACACCGAGAAGTTCCTGATCGGGAGTCGCGAGATCACCCACGGGGGCGACAGCATCGATGTCTACAGCGAGCGCTCGCCGTTGGGCACGGCCATCCTCGGGCACCAAGCCGGAGAGACCGTCTCCTACGAGGCGCCGAACGGCTCCTCCATCGAGGTCAAGATCATCAGCGCGGAGGCCTACCGCCCCTGAAGCCGCCCGACCCTGTTCGCCAGCGCTGCCGCGGCGTCCGGGAAGTCACGCGACAGCAGGCCCACCGCGCAGAGCAGGTATGCCGTGTCGACCGCCCGATGAGCAGCCTCCGGTGGCCGCCACCCTCCCCCGAGGTCCGCGCAGACCCGCTGCAAGACGGCATCGGCCGTTGAAGCGTTGGCATGGCGAAGGACACCTCCCGAGCCGATCAGCGTGCCTACCTCGCTCAGAGCCCGGGGGGTACCTCCGGGCCGAGCGGGCCGCGCGTGACGACGGGCTGCGACCACGGCCGCCAACCCGGCCAGACGGCGTTCTGCGCCCACCTGCTCCGGCGTCTGGGCGAGCATCTGCGGTGCACGGGCCACCGTAGCTACCCAGGACTGCAGCTCGGGGGAGTCTGCGTCCGCCAGTCCCTCGCGGCGGGCCCCGTCCACGACAGTGGTCGCGCTGTGCCGCATCCCCAGATCCCCTTCGACGGTGCGGGACGTCCAAAGAGTCCCCACCACTTCTTTCCGCAAGGTGGCGTCCTCGCCCTGCGGGTGGATGGCCGAGTAGACGTCCGTGGTCGCGCCGCCGATGTCGATCAGCATCACGTCATGGTCACTCACGTCCCGCAGGACCTGCACACCGTCCAACACGGCGTCAGGGGTGGCCGCACGGACCGAGGCCGCAAAGTGAGGTCCGGCCGACAGACCTTTTCCCCCGATGACGTGGTCGAGGAACGCTGTTCGGATGGCCGCCCTGGCTGACGACGGTGACAGGCTTCCGATCCGCGGCAGGACGTTCTCAGCCGTGGCAGCCGAGCATCCGCCGGCACGCAGGAGGTCCGCCACCTCCTCCTGGGCCGCGCGGTTGCAGGCGACGACAACGGCGGCCTCCAGGTCGGCACTGGCCAGGGCGCTGGCGTTGCGGACCACTACCTCGGCGTTGCCACCGTCTGTACCTCCTACCAGCAGGATGAGATCGGGTCGAGATCGACGCAGCGCGGCAACCTCTCCGGGGGAGAGATGGCCGCAAGTGGCGTGCACCACGCGCGCTCCCGCCGACAAGGCCACGACGGCACCGGCGACTGAGCTGACCTCCCGTTCGAAGCCCACGATGGCCAGCCGCAATCCTCCGCCGGCGCTGGAACAGATCCGAACGGCGTCCTCGTCGAGCAGGTCCGGGGTGCCCCGGACCCGTGCGGCGATGCGCTCGCGGACCAGTCGCACCCCCTCCCATACGTCGCTGCTCGAGGTGGTGGGGGTCTCGCAGGTGTGGAGGAGCCGACCGGTGTCCGAGTCGACCAAGAGTCCCTTGGTGTAGGTCGACCCGACGTCGAGGCACAACACGTTCAGGAGAGGATCCCCCAGAACGTCACTACCAGCAGCGCAACCACTCCGCCCAGCATCACGACCAGGCCGCCCAGGACTTTGCGCGTTGCGGCCCGGATCTGCTCGGCTGTTTCGTCCACCCCGAAGCCCTCAGCGCTGCCCACGTCGCTGGTGCCGGGCTGCCCGCCGAAGCCGCCCCGTTCCGTCGCCTCGGCGCGGACCGATCGCCGCTCGGCGCGACCACCCAGGAACAACACCAGCCCAACGAGGACCACGACGGTCGGCATACCGAAACGCACGGCCAGATCCGCCCCGGACCATCCTTCCAGCGTGGTCGTGGCGGTCATCAGTGTGGTGCCCATGCGCTCACGCTACCCGCGCACCACCTCCCCCACGCACGTCTGCAGCAGCTACGCGCCGTGGAATGTCGGATCGTCGCGTGGTGTTCTCTCGGTGTGAGTTTCTTCTCTGCCAAGACCCCCGCCGGACGCGACACCGCCCAGGCCCAGGCTCCGTTGATGCACGAAGTGCTGGATGTCCCGTTGCGTGGCCCCTGGGGCGATAACGCCCAGGTGCTTTACGTCGCGATGGGATGTTTCTGGGGGGCCGAGCGGATGTACTGGAGCACCCCTGGGGTGCTCAGCACAGCCGTGGGCTACATGGGTGGGAGCACCCCCAACCCCACCTACCGCGAGGTCTGCACCGGTCGCACGGGGCACACCGAGTCCGCCCAGATCGTCTACGATCCGGATCGGGTTCGTCCGGCCGAGCTGCTGAAGACCTTCTGGGAGAACCACGACCCCACGACGCGGAACCGTCAGGGCAACGACATCGGCACGCAGTACCGGTCGGCCATCTACTGGACGACGCAGGAGCAAGAAGCGGCCGCGCGCGAGACCAGCGCGGCGTTCCAGGAAGTGCTGCGTCAGCACGGGCACGGCGCCATCACCACGGAAATGGCGTCATCCACCTGGGCGGGTGAGTTCTACTACGCCGAGGCCGAGCATCAGCAGTACCTGCACAAGCACCCCGGCGGCTACTGCAACCACGGTCCGAACGGACTGACCTGCCCGGTAGGAATCGTCCGTCAGGATGAGGTGCCTTCGCAGCAATCCGTCGTCGACCCCCAGAGCTAGACGACCAGGGCGAAGATATGCCGAAGGGCCGGGCTGATGTCAGCCCGGCCCTTCTGCATATCCGCTCAGAAGCTGGGGAACTCCAGCACGTCCCCCGCATCGGGCGCTTGGACCTGCAGGTCCTGACCCCAGTCATCAAGCAAGACCGTGGCCGACGCTCCTTCGATGTCCAGCATCATCTTCGCGATGAGGTTGTCCTCGCCAACCCAGATCCCGTAGGTCCCCGACTCGGGCAGGTCCATCTCCGGGGGGGCCGTCTGGCCGGCCGCATCCAGCACGGCCTGAGGGTCGACCGTGATCGCGTAGTGGTCGGTGGAGTCCCCGTTGACGTCCTCGGCCCCGACGAACGTGACCTGAGTCAGGTCGTTGTCCCAGTCCTTCATCAGCGACGTCAGATCCAACGACTCGCTGACGTCGGACATACCGAGGTTGGCCAGCTCGTCGGCTGGGACCTCGTAGTACTTGCCTTCGGGGGTGAGTTCGGGAACGTTGACGTAGGCCGTGCCGTCGACCAGCAGCACGTCGAGGGTGCCCAACGGGGGCACGTCGGCAGTCAACTGTGCTGCGGGCACCCCTTCGGACAGGTCGACCGCTCCGTCGAGGGCGAACTGGTCCTGCTGGTCGGTTAGGTCGACCTCGAAGGAGAAGGAGGTCAGCTCCTCCACGCCGGGAGAGCTCAGTCGCTGGACCAGCTCGGTGGCGGGCACGTCATCACCCGGCTCTGCGGAGGCCATCGTGGGCGTGTCCGGTGCGGTCGTCCCCTGGGCGACCTCAGCCACTTCTGCGTCGGTGCCGCAGGCTGCGACCCCCGCCAGAACGGCAACCCCAGCGAGCGCAGCCCTTGAGCGACTCTGAACGGTTCGTGCCATGATGTGCTCCTGTCCTTGTGGTGCTGACCTAGCGTGGGCCATGTCCCTGGGAATTTGTTGATACGAGAACGGGCTGTGGTGTCATAGTCCGGTTCTGATTAGACGTCTGCACACCTATCGAGGTTCCTTTGAGCGGCAACATCACCTTCCGTCACCGCGACACTGCGGTGTTGTCCATCACCGCAGTCGACGCGCCGGTGATCATGACATCACACGAGTTCGACCGCATCATCGGCGACTCCTACGAACGCAACGGCCTGCGACCTGGGATGTTGGCCAAGTTGGCCGGAATCATCGAGCGTCGCTGGTGGCCCGTGGGCACCAGTTTCGTGGACGGCGCGGTCGAGGCCGGCGCCAAGGCGATCGCGGAGTCCGGGGTCGACCCGGCCCGGATCGGCATGATGATCAACACCTCCGTGAGCCGTGAGCACCTGGAGCCCTCGGTCGCGGTCAGCATCCACCACCAGCTCGGTATGCCGTCCAGCTGTCTCAACTTCGACCTCGCCAACGCCTGTCTCGGCTTCGTCAACGGCATGCAGCTCGCGGCGACGATGATCGACGCCGGGCAGATCGACTATGCCCTCATCGTGGACGGTGAAGGCTCACGAACCCCGCAGGAGAACACCCTCGCCCGGCTGTCCTCCCCCGAGGCCACCGCCGAGGACATCCAGCGGGAGTTCGCCACCCTCACCTTAGGATCCGGTGCGGCCGCCATGGTCCTGGGACGCGCCAGCGAGCACCCCGGCGCGCACCGCATCGTCGGCGGCGCCTCTCGGGCCGCGACCCAGCACCACGACCTCTGTGTCGGCGACTTCGACAAGATGCGTACCGACACCACCGGGCTCCTGGTCGCGGGGCTGGGCTTGGCGAGTGACCTGTGGGACGACGCCAAAGCGGACTTCGACTGGAGCGACATGGACCGGTACGTCATGCACCAGGTCTCGCAGGTGCACACTTCCAAGACCGCGCAGGCTTTGGGTCTACCCGCGGACCGAATCCCGTTGACCTTCCCGACCCTCGGCAACGTCGGCCCGGCCGCCGTCGCGATCACGCTGGCCAAGGAGGCGGAGAACCTCGAGCCCGGTGACCGAGTGCTGATGATGGGCATCGGGTCCGGTCTGAACATGACCTGCCTGGAGCTCGCCTGGTGATCCCCACCGACCTGCCCGGCCTCGACCCGCAGTGGTCGAGACAGGTCCAGGTCCTCGATGCCGCGGGCGTCGAGCGCCGGTGGCACGTCTTGGATAACGGCCCGCTGCTCGAGGATCGGGGCGAGCGCGTGCTCGGCACCGTGCTGTGCGTCCATGGCAACCCCACGTGGTCCTACCTCTGGCGACGGGTCCTGCAGCAGGCCCCGCCCGGTTGGCGCGTCGTGGCCGTGGATCATCTCGGGATGGGCTACTCCGACCGGCTGAGCCAACCGCGCACCCTGGCGCAACGGGTCGATGACCTCGGCCGGCTCACCGAGGTGCTCGACGTCACGGGACCGGTGGTGCCGTTGGCGCACGACTGGGGCGGGCCGATCGCGTTGGGCTGGACGCTGCAACACGCGCACGACGAGGGCACCACCATCACCGGTGTCGTGCTGACCAACACGGCCGTCCATCAGCCGGAGGACCAACCCAAGCCCACCGCCATCACGACCACCCGCTCGCGCCCTCTCCTGGACCTCCTCACGATGCGGACCCCGGCCTTCGTGGCCGCCACGACCGCCCTGAGCCGGCCGCCCCTTCACCGGGAGGTGCGTCGAGCTTTCGCTGCGCCCTACCGTGGCTCGGAGCGCCGGGTCGCCGTGCGGGACTTCGTGGCCGACGTCCCGTTCGAGAGCGACCATGCCAGCTTTTCGACCCTCGCCGCCATCGCTGACGGCGTGGCCGAGCTGTCGGTCCCCGCCCTGCTGGTCTGGGGCACCCGCGACCCGGTCTTCTCGGCGCGCTACCTGATGGACCTGCAGACGCGGATGCCCCACGCCGACGTCCAGGTCTACCCCCGAGGCTCCCACCTGGTGCTGGAGGACCACCCGGAGGGTGTACAGGTCGTCTGGTCGTGGGTCACACGTCACACCGGGACGGCGATCGCGCCGACCGACGACCGCTCCCACGACCCTTCCGGTCCCAGCGGCCCTGCGAGCAGAGCACGTGTGGCGCTGCGCGTTCGCGACCGTGATCCCGGCACGACGGCCATCGTGGAGCTCGGCTCCGGTGGCGGTCGTATCACCCGGGGCGCCCTCGGCGAGCGCGTGGACCAGGTGTCCCGGGCGCTGTATGCCCGTGGTGTCCGTCCCGGGCAGCGTGCTGCGGTGCTCATCCCGCCCGGTATCGACCTGAACACCATTGTGTATGCCCTCTGGCGGCTGGGCGCTGTCGTGGTCGTCGCAGACGCCGGGCTGGGCCTGGCCCGACTGGGTGCGGCCTTGCGGAGCACGTCACCGGATCACGTCATTGGCATCCGGGCGGCAATGCTGTTGGCCCGGGCGACCCGTGTGCCGGGCGCTCGGATCAGCGCCGAACCGTCCGCGGTTCGTGACCTGGTGGCCCTCGGCCAGCGTCAACCGCCCCTCCCCGAGGAAGTCTGGTCCGACCCGGGCACCGCGGAACGGAGCGATGGCGGCGATGGCACGAGTCAGGACCGTGAAGCCGCAATCTTGTTCACTTCGGGAGCGACGGGTCCCCCCAAAGGCGTGGTCTACACCCGCGGCCAGCTCAGCGCTCAGGTCACGATGTTGCGGGACGCTTTCGGGCTGCGGGACGGCGAGGGGTTCGTTGCAGCTTTCGCGCCGTTCGCGCTCTACGGTCCCCCCCTGGGTTTGCCGTGTGCGGTGCCGGATATGGATGTCACAGCGCCGCATACGCTCACTGCGGCCGCCTTGGCCGACGCCGTGGCCGCGGTGCAGGCCACCGCGGTCTTCGCGTCCCCCGCCGCTCTACGCAACGTTGTGGCCACCGCCGGCGACTTGAGCCCGTCCCAGCGCACCGCCCTCGAGACGCCGCGCTTGGTCATGTCGGCCGGCGCCCCGGTGCCCGTTGCCCTGCTGCACCAGGTCCAGGCATTGATGCCCGCCGCCACGACCCACACCCCCTACGGCATGACCGAGGTGTTGCCCATCGCTACGATCGACCCGACGACGCTCGACCGCGAGGATCTCGACGCCGGGAGGCCCGAGGAGGGAGCGACCCGAGGTGGTGTCTGCGTGGGGGCGCCGCTGGTTGGGGTGGACGTGCGGATTGCTGCTGTGGACGGCGGGGAGCTCACCGACCAGCCCTGGGTGCTGGGTGAGATCGTCGTGCGCGCACCTCACCTGAAACTGCGCTACCACCGAGCCTGGGCTGCCCAGCACGCCAGCGAACGACCCGCCGGATGGCACCGCACGGGGGATGTGGGTCACCTCGATGCCCATAGTCGTCTGTGGGTCCAGGGCCGCTTAGTGCACGTCCTACACACCAGCGACGGGCCAGTGGCCCCCTACCCGGTCGAGCACCGGATCGCAGGTGTGCCCGATATCGCCGATGTGGCACTGGTCGGCGTCGGTCCCGTCGGGACCGCGCAGTGTGTGGTCGTGGTCGTTCCCACGCGCCGCGTCGGGCGACGGGACTCCCCTTTGGCTGAGGCGGCCCTGGCCGCGGCCGTGCGCGACGCGGCGGAAATACCCATCGCCGCGGTGCTGGTCAAGGACTGGCTGCCGGTGGACATCCGCCACGCGTCCAAGGTGGACCGTACGGGTCTGGCCGAGTGGGCGGCTGGGGTGCTGCACGGTCGTGCGGCTGGGTCTGCCTGGACCAGGGTGCGCAGCGTCGCTCGACGGTCCACCTCCGCGCAGCCGACCACGCGGAGTCGTTGATGCGGGTCTTGGTCACCGGCGCCAGCGGCATGCTGGGAAGGGCCGTAGCGGATCGACTGGCCCGTCGCGGTGACGAGGTCACGGTGATGCAACGACGCACCGCGGGTGGACGGCATACCGAGGCCCTCGGAGACATCACCGATCCGGCGGCGGTGCACACCGCCGTGGCCGGGTCCGAGGCCATCGTGCACCTCGCGGCCAAGGTCGACGTGGTCGGCCGCTGGAGCGACTATGCCGCCACCAACGTCGACGGCACCGCTCACGTCATCGATGCCGCGCGGGCCCACGGCGTCCGCACACTGGTCCACGTCTCCTCACCCTCGGTGGCCCACTCCGGGCAGTCGATCGTGGGTGAGGGCGCCGGACCCGCCGATCCGAGCGTCCGCGGACACTACGCGCGGAGCAAGGCGATGGCGGAGCAGCTCGCGCTGGCCGCGCACGGCCAAGGACTGGCGGTGACTGCCGTTCGGCCCCACCTGGTCTGGGGTCCCGGCGACACCCAGCTCGTGGGGCGCATCGTGGACCGCGCGCGATCCGGGCGGCTGGCGATGGTCGGCTCCGGGGCAGCACTGGTGGACACGACGTTCGTCGACAACGCCGCCGACGCCATCGTCGCGGCTTTGGATCGGATCGACGACGCCGGTGGGCAGCCCTTGGTCGTCACCAACGGGGAGCCCCGCCCGATCGGTGAACTGGTCGCCGACATCTGCCGAGCCTGCGGGGCGCCGCCACCTCGGTGGCACGTGCCCTACCCGCTGGCCTGGGGCCTAGGCGGCCTCGTCGAGGCCGTCACGACGGCGAGCCATCGCCTGCCCGGTGTGCCCTCGATCACCCAGCCCCCGCTCACCCGCTTCCTGGCGGGCCAGCTCGCCACGGCGCACTGGTTCGACCAGCGGCATACCCGAGACGTCCTGGGCTGGAGTCCGGGAGTGAGCATCGAACAGGGTCTGGATACGCTGAGGGCGCACTCATCACAGGCGGGTACCGTAGGCAGCTGATCCGACACCGAGGGGACCCAGTCACCCATGAGCAGAGCAGAGCGGGCGCGCTCGATCGCCGCCCGAGCGGCCGTCGGGGGCGGCGGACTCGCAGCCGTGGGGCTGATCGGAGTCGGAGTGCTCAAGGCCGAGGCCGCGGTGGCCCGCAGGGTCATCGGTGACGGCCCCGGACTGAGCCAGGACGACACCGGCACCTACGGCGCGGGATCGGGTTCGCCCCACCGCATCCTGGTGCTGGGTGACAGCACCGCCTCGGGCGTCGGGGCGAGTAGCCCCTCGACCACGCTCGGCGCCACCATCGCGATCGGGGTCGCGGCGATCACCGGGCACCCAGTAGAGCTGCACAACGTCAGCCGTAGCGGAGCGACTGCGCTGGACCTCCCCGGTCAGGTCTTCACCGGCCTGCGGGCGGCCCCGCAGACTCAGGTGGCCGTCATCATGATCGGCAGCAACGACGTCAAGGACCGGATCGATGAGACCACGTCGGTGCGTCACCTCGCCGAGTCGGTCGCCTCACTGAGCGAGGCCGGCGTGCAGGTCGTGGTGGGCACCTGCCCCGACCTCGGCACTATCCGTCCCGTTCCGCAGCCCCTCCGAGCCCTGGCCCAGCGGTGGAGCCGTGATCTCGCCGCTGCGCAGACGGTGGCCGTGGTCGAAGCCGGGGGGCGGACGGTGTCGATCGGTGACCTGATCGGCCCGGACTTCCGGGAGTCACCCGCCGAACTCTTCAGCGCCGACCGGTTCCACCCCTCCTCCGCGGGCTACGCGCGCGCCGCCGCCGCGATGCTTCCCAGCGTCCTGGACGCTTTGGGACACTCCACGGCAGACTCCGGGCGGTCACCGGACTACCGCCGCGGCGAGTGGGTCGAGCCGCTGCCTGCTGCTGCGGAACGGGCGGCGGGCGACCCGGGTAGCGAGGTCAGTGGCACCCAGGTCGACGGCAGCGCCCGCAGCGAGCGCGGACAGTGGGCGCAGTTGCTGCGCCGACAACGGCCTGCGATGCCCGCGGCGGATACCAGTGGTTCCTCAGACGGCAGTGACTCAACTGAGGCTGCCGTCTCCGCCGGAGCGGCTAGTGAACCGCCAGGGCATCGCTGAGACTGAGCAGCTCCATCCCGTGGGCGCTGGCCACTCCAGCGTTGGTTACGTGTCCGCCGACGGTGTTCAGGCCGGGGGCTAAAACGGTGTCGCGTCGCAGGGCCGGCGCCCACCCACGGTCGGCGATCGCCACGGCATACGGCAT
>JBARVW010000042.1:0-1555 GCA_049646465.1 Ornithinimicrobium sp. | reverse complement strand
GTCGGCTGATCCATACGGCCCTCGACCCGCAGGTCCGGGACATCACCGGGCTGCCGCCGACGGTGGCCCTGGAGCAGAGCCGCGGTGGCTCGAGCAGCCGCTCGACCGTCGGCACCATCACCACCACAGGCAACACGTTGCGGATGTTGTGGTCGCGCTGCGGGGACTACCCCGAGGGCGTCCCGGCGATGGACTCCGACCACTTCTCCCCCAACACCGCCGTCGGCGCCTGCCCGGAGTGCTCGGGGTTGGGCACGGTCCATCGACCGACCGAGGACTCGATGGTGCCCGACCCTTCGCTCTCGATCGCCGAGGGTGCCATCGCTGCCTGGCCGGGAGCCTGGCAGGGCAAGAACTACCGGGACATCGTGGCCACCTTGGGCTACGACATCGACCGTCCGTGGCGCGCTCTCCCGGAACCCGCTCGCGACTTCATCCTGTTCAGCCAGGACACTCCGGTCGTGACCGTGGTGCCCGAGCGGGCGGCCGGGCGCGTGCATCGACCCTACGAGGGGCGCTTCGTCAGCGCCGAGCGATACCTGATGCGCACCTTGTCGGAGACGAAGAGCGCGAGCCAGCGGGCACGGGCTCTGAGGTATGTCGTCAGCTCGCCCTGTCAGGTCTGTCACGGGCGACGCCTGGGTCAGGACGCGTTGTCCGTGCGCTGGCAAGGTCTTGCCGTTGACGAGGCCACCCGGCAGCCCATCGCGGAGTTGTTGACGCTCATGCAGCAGCGTCTGCAGGCGCTCGGGGGACGGGACGGTTTCGAGACCGACGCCCACCCCAGCGGCTCCGAGGGATCAGCGGTGGAGGCGGCCGAGCGTCTCCTGCTGGAGGATCTGAGCTCCCATCTGCAGGTCATCGTGGACCTCGGCATCGGCCACCTCGACCTGGCGCGTTCGAGCACCTCAGTGTCGTCGGGGGAGCTGCAGCGGCTTCGTGTCGCGACCTCCGTCCGCTCGGGGCTCTTCGGGGTGGTCTACGTGCTGGACGAGCCGTCGGCCGGTCTACATCCGCGTGACACCGAGGCTCTGCTGCGGGCGCTGCGTGGGCTGGTCGAGGCCGGCAACACCGTCCTGGTGGTCGAGCACGACATGGCCGTCGTCGCGGCCTGCGACTGGGTGGTCGACGTGGGCCCCGGAGCAGGGATCGAGGGGGGCGACGTGCTCTACTCCGGGTCGCTGGAGGGGCTCGGAGCTATCGAAGCCTCGATCACCGCCCAGTTCCAGCACGACCCGGTGCACGCCGGTGACATCCGGCCCCACGCCGACGCGGTCCGCTCGCCGGTGGGCTCGCTGCGCGTCAGGGGCATCGAACGGCATACGGTCCACGACCTCGACGTCGTCCTGCCGCTGGGCGTCGTCACCGTGCTGACCGGCGTCTCGGGATCGGGCAAGAGCACCGTGCTCGACGTCATCCACGACGTTGTCGAAGGCGCCTTCGCGGACGGTGACCTGGCCGAGGCCCCTCCCATGGGGCCGCAGACCCCTGGACTCGGCACCACCGCCTGGGCACAGGGTTCGCAGGTGCCGTCACGGCTGGTTCGCATCACCTC
>JBARVW010000041.1:0-6862 GCA_049646465.1 Ornithinimicrobium sp. | reverse complement strand
GGACGGCATAGTCCTGGTTGAGGACCGGGGCCACGTAGTAGCGACTTTCAACCGGGCCGAACCCGTCCTCGTAGGTGTAACCCTCCCCATCAATGCGGGCCGTCACCACAAGAACGAGATTCTCACGCCCCTCAGCCGGACCCTCAGTCAACGTGAAGAACTCCCCCTCAGCCGGGAGCGCCTCACACGTGGCATCTGAGAAGCCCTGATCGACGGCATAAGCTTGCAACGCATCCCGATGCTCTTCGACGGTGTCATCCGGTAGCCCTTGCTCAGGGACAACGAACTCCGTTGGTCGGCCACCCGAGTCCGATGATTGCGTGCGCACATCAGAGGCTTTTGTTTCAGCGCTCGCGGCTGGGCCTCCCATCGCAATCGACATACTAGCGGCCGCGATGAGTGCGCTGGCGTTGGTGGCGTAGCGCGAATACGAGGGTCTCATTTGTTGACGATACATGGACGGATGGCGACACGCGAGGCAACAATGACAGGGCTGGCGGTCGCGTTAAACGGTGACGAGATCGCTGCCCTCGCCGTAAGAGACGATACGGGAACCCCGGTTGAGTAGATCTTGATCGGTGATGCCCCAGGTGTGCCCCGCTGTCGAAGAAGAGCGACGAGATACGTAGTTAAACCTGTCCGCTGAGTAGACCTTGCCGCTGTCAGCTCGGACCTTGTCGAGGAACGTGGTGTCGACGCGGCGGGGAAGATCCTCGAACCGCAGGGTAAGAGCGAGGTCACGGGTGGTCACGATCGTGCCGCCCTGGACCAGGCGCACGTATCGGTGTTCGGCATGGGCAAACCGCAACACCATGGCGTTGGACGAGGCGAGATGCACATAGTGAGCCCACTTGCCGACGACCTGGGCCTCGCTGTAGGAGAACGCGCGCACCAGGTCGGACAAATAGTGTGGGCTGTAGGTGTTGTCGTCGTCCATCTTGGCGACGTAGCGCCCCGAGGCCGCGTCGACACCGAGGTTCATGCAGGCACCCAAGGTCAGATCTGCAGAGGCCGCAACCACCGTCACCCGGGCCAAACCAGCAACGTCGGCCCGGCGCCGGAGGTCATCGCCGGCCAGGTTGAAGCCATGCGTCACCAGGACCAGCTCGAGATCGTCGTGGACCTGCGTCGCGATGGTCCGAAGGACGTGGTCGACGTTCTCGGGTCTCATGGTGGGGACGATCGCGGAGATGGAGCGGTCCGGCTCGGTAACGGGCACCCCCACGGCCCCCAGGATGGTGTCGACCCGATGGCGATAGAGGTGCTCATCGAAGACCCGACGGTGTGCAAGTAATGCCATCCGATCGCGGTGCTCCTCCTGGTCCAGAAGGACGCCGAGGGCACCACGAGCCTCGTCGGCGTTGCTCACGACCGTCACGGTGTCACCGAAGAACGGCTTGATGGCCGCTGAGGGAGCGGATAACACGGCGGTTTGGGCAGCAGACAGCTCGAAGAGACGACGGGCGCACATCGTCGGGCTTTGCGTAACGGAGTTGACATTGAGGAAGACGGGGTAGGCCGTCGCCGCAGAGAGCATCTGGGGATACGGAACAGATCCAACGACGCACTTCTTGTAGCCGTCCGGGAACTGGTAGCGCTCATCCTCAGACTGCATACGAGAGAAGATGTGCAAACCTCGATCTCGAGCAGCGGGCAGGAGGAAGTCCATCTGCGCACGGCGTTCGGGGTGCTTGTGCGCGAAGTAGGTGCCGGCGAAGGCCACCGTCGAGGAAAGGTCAGCAGCACCCGCGGGTCGGGGGAAGCGCACGGGGGAGTGGATCCGAGGCTGGGCGGCAAACGGAAGGAGAGAGACACGTTCATGCCCCAGGTCTTCGCGGTAGGTCGGGATGCGGTCAGCGTCCACGGTGAAAACGTGGTCGAACAGGGCAGCCGTTCGGATGAAGACCCCGTAGTTCGGAGGGTCCTCCTTGTTCCAGAAGACCGTCGGTATGCCGCGCTCCTGACACCACCGCACCACCTGCCGTAGATCAGCGTGAGGGCCTTTCGGGTTGGTCATCGTGAGACGCCAACTCCGGTCGTTGCCGGCCCATGCTGACTCCACGAACAACAAGTCAGGTTCGAGGCTCTCCAACTGCTCCTGCCAGCCCAGCCTCATGACCGGGTGTTGGTCCCATTCATAGCCGAAGGCGAGTGTGGAGAAAGTGTCCAGAATGGTCGCTACACGGACGTTCGGGCGGGCAATGGGTCCATCCGGGACCGGATAGACGGGCAGACTCACCGCAATGTCGTGGTGGCGCGCGGTTCCCAAGCGTCGAATCGACGCCAGATGGTTCGCCATATGCCGCCGAACTTTCTCTTGAAGATCCTTCCGAGCCAACGGGTCTGTGGTGGCCTGTCGGGCTAGCTCAGCAGCGCGACGCAACTCACGGGAGGTGGGTAGGGGGGTCATCGGCCCATTCGGTCAAGAATGGCGGACGCCGCGCGCGGTCCGGCCGCGCCGTCCCAGAGGGCCGGCACAGGCCACTCGGCGAGAGGACCAGCGGCGAGCACCTTGCGGACACTGTCGGCGAGAGTGTGCCGTTGGACCAGCTGGTTGGTCCCATCCGTGATCGTCACGGGGCGCTCCGTGTTGGGTCGCAGGGTGAGGCATGGAACGCCGAGGACCGTCGTCTCCTCCTGCACGCCACCGGAGTCGGTGACCACGGCGGCGGCCCCACTGACCAAACCCATGAACTCCAGGTAGCCGTAGGGTTCGATGATCTGCATGTTGTCGTGGTCGAAGAGCCCGGCTTCGCGTAGCCGCCCGCGCCCGCGCGGGTGCAGCGGCAGGACGACCCGGGCTTGGTCGGCGACGCCGTGCATGGCCTTGACGAGCTCTTGGATGTCCGCGGGCCGGTCCACGTTGCCGGGGCGATGGAGGGTCGCGACAACGTAGCGCTCGGGCAGACCCAGCTCGGACTTCACGGATTCGGTTTCAAACCGGTCGCGCAACCGCAGCAAGGTGTCAATCATCGGATTGCCGACGAATCGGATGCGGTCTGCGGGCACTCCCTCACGTCCCAGGTGAGCCACGGCGTCCACGCTGGTCACTAACAGCAGGTCGGCGAGCCGATCGGTGACCATACGGTTGATCTCTTCGGGCATCGAGAGATCGAACGAACGCAGGCCTGCCTCGACGTGCGTCGTCAGGATGCCCATTTTGGAAGCCACGAGCGAGGCCGCCACCGTGGAGTTCACGTCGCCGTAGACGACCACCATGCTCGGCTCGCGCTCCTCAAAGAGCTCTTCGAGACCGACCATGGTGGCTGCCGTCTGTGCTCCGTGTTTGCCCGAGCCGACCCCGAGGTTGACGTCGGGCTCCGGCAGCCCGAGCTGCGCGAAGAAGACGTCGCTCATCTTGGCGTCGTAGTGCTGGCCGGTGTGCACCAGCAGCTGCTCCGCGCCGCGCTCTTTCAATGCGGCGATCACGGGGGCCGCCTTCGGGAAGTTGGGCCGGGCGCCAGTGACGTGCAGGACAAGTTCGGGCATGATTACGGTTCCTCGATCGGAGTCTGCGATACGTTGACGTCAGGATGTCACGAACTTGGCCAGACCCTCGAGGTTTGGCGTCGCAGGAGAGGTGTGTGTGACCCACATACTGAACGTGGTGCGGAACCTCCCCCTCAGCGCCACTGTGCTGGCCAAGCACCTGGGCCGTTCTGGCGCCAAGACGGCATCGGTGGTGCTGCGAGCAGGCCCGCCTTGGGCGCGACGCTGCCTTTCCGGCCGGTGGGTTCAGGAACATCGACCTGACCTCGCTGCTCTGGCGATGTCCGCGGATGGGCGGACTGACCACGGGCTTGCCCTGATGTCGGAGGTCCTTGGTCGCCACAAAGTCCGCCCCGAGACGACACGTCGAATCGCCCACGCCGCGGTCGTGCTGCACGATCTTGCGCTGGCCGAACGGGCGGTGGACGGCAATCACCGCAGCGAGCTCTCCGGGCTCGCGCTCCAGGCTGACCTCGGTCCTCGAGACCGCGAGGCCCGCAGCGTGGTGGCGGCTGAGCAAGGCAACATCGACGAGGCCTTGCGGGAGTTGCGTGGGGTCCGAGGCACTCGCGCTGGTCGGCTATCGGCCCGGCTGGTCGGGGAGAAGGAGGTGTTGCGCACCAGCCTGTTGGTCAAGGAACTCTCGCAGCCCCCCGCTCATCGTGACGGTTGCATGCCGGTGAAGTCAGTCCTGCACGTGGTCAGCAGCTCTCTACCCGAGCAGCAGAGCGGCTACACGATCCGCACACAGGGCATCGTGTCGGGGCAGCGCGATCTCGGAGTAACGTCGCAAGTGGTGACCCGTCTGGGGTTTCCGGTGGACATCGGAGTCATCGGAGCCTCGCAGAAGGTCACGACCCAAGGGGTGACTTATCACCGGCTGCTGCCCCGTGGGGGTATGCCGCTACCGGGCTCGCGGCGACAGTCCGTGGCGGTAGCCGAGCTGACTGGACTCGTCGAGCGTGAACGCCCTGATGTCCTGCATGCTCACAGTAAGCACGAGAACGCACAGATTGCTCTGATCGTCGGCCACCGACTGGGCATACCTGTTGTATACGAGGCGAGGGGCTTCCTCGAGGAGACCTGGGCTAGCTCCGGTGGGGATCCGGCGTCGGACTTCTATCGCTGGTCGCGAGATGCCGAGACCCGGTGTATGGAGCATGCCGATGCGGTGGTGGTGCTCTCGGAGGCGATGGCGCAGAACATCGAGGCGAGGGGGGTCGACCGCGCCAAGATCACGGTCGTGCCCAACGCGGTGCCTGCCGACTTCGCGGCGCCGGGGCCTTCGCGCGACGGAGGGTGGGCGCCCGAGCCGGAAGCGTCAAGGGATATCCGGGGGCGCCTCGGCATCCCTAGCGACTGCACGGTCTTCGGGAGCGTGAGCACCCTGAACTCCTATGAAGGATTCGGCACCGTCATCGACGCGATGGCATTGCTCGCTGATCCGGGTTGCATGCTGCTCATCGTCGGCGCTGGGCCGGCCAGCGCCGGACTGCGGTTGGCTGCGCAAGCGGCCGGGGTCTCGGACCAAGTCGTCTTTGCGGGGCGGGTACCTCATGCTCGCGTCCGCGAGTATTTGGAAGCCATGGATGTTTTTGTGGTCCCTCGGCGCGAGACTCCGGTGACTCGTTTGGTCCCGCCGATCAAGCCGCTGGAGGCGATGGCGGTGGGTCTCCCGGTGTTGGCCAGCGATCTTGCACCGTTGGTCGAGATCGTCCGGCCTGGGGTCTTCGGCGAAGTCGCTCAGGCCCAGAGGGCGGCCAGTTGGGCGGAGCAGATGGCCGCACTGAGATATGATCCCGACCACCGCCGGGGGCTCGGCGCACGCGCCGCCGAGTTTGTGGCCCGCGAACGGACCTGGGCCAACGCGGCGCAAAAGTACGCCAACGTTTATGCCGCAGCGGTGCGCCCCTGACACACTGGGCAAGCCCGGAGACGGTTGGCCGTCTACCCGAACACAAGAGGAGTCTCACCATCGTGGCTGTGGATGCTGTCATCATCGGACTGGGATACGTCGGACTCCCGTTGGCACAAGAGGCGACTCGGGCGGGCATGACCGTCCTGGGGTTCGACATCAACCAAGGCGTCGTCGACTCCCTCAACAGCGGCGTATCGCACGTGGACGACCTTTCTGACGACAACATCGCGAACATGGTGGAGGCAGGCTTCCGGAGCACCACGGACGAGTCGAGGATCGCCGAGGCCAAGGTCGCCGTGATCTGCGTTCCCACACCACTCTCCGAGGACGGCGGCCCCGACCTGCGTGCCGTCGAGGGCGCCGTCGACGCCGTCGCTCGCAACCTGCAGCCGGGCATGGTCGTGATCCTGGAGTCGACCACCTATCCGGGAACGACCGATGAAGTAGTCCGCCCCAAGCTGGAGGAGGCCGGTCTACTCGCGGGCGCCGACTTCTGCTTGGCCTACTCCCCCGAGCGGATCGACCCCGGCAACCCGACGTATGGGGCGAAGAACACGCCCAAAGTGGTCGGCGGTCATACGCCGGGCTGCGCGGATGCCGCCGCCGAGTTCTACGGAGAGTTCGTCGACACCGTCGTCCGCGCCAAGGGCACACGTGAGGCTGAGACAGCGAAACTGTTGGAAAACACCTACCGCCATATCAACATTGCGTTGGTCAATGAGATGACCCGGTTCTGTCACGAGCTCGGTATCGACCTGTGGGACGTGATCAAGGCGGCGAGCACCAAACCCTTCGGGTTCCAGGCGTTCTATCCCGGGCCTGGTGTCGGTGGGCACTGCATCCCCATCGATCCGAACTACCTATCGCATCAGGTGCGGGCGCGCCTTGGCTACCCGTTCCGGTTTGTGGAGCTGGCCCAGGAAATCAACTCAGGGATGCCGGCCTATGTGGTGCATCGGGCACAGGACATCCTGAACGAGATGGCCAAGCCCTTGAAGGGCTCAACGGTGCTTCTCCTGGGGGTGACCTACAAACCGAACATCGCCGACCAGCGTGAGAGCCCGGCCGTACCGCTGGCGAAGCAGCTGGTCGCCAAGGGCGCCAAGGTGGTCTACCACGACCCGCACGTGACTCACTGGGGCGCCTTGGGTGATGCAGCCCATCGTGTCGATGACGCCATCCAGGGCGCTTCCGACGCGGATCTGGTCGTGTTGGTCCAGAATCACCGGGCCTACGACATCGCTGCGCTGAGCGAGGCTTCGAAGGCGTTCTTCGACACGCGCGGGGTGGCTGCTGGAGAGAAGGTCCACCGGTTGTGAGCATCGGCGGCCCTGAGCAGGAGGGCTCGCTCCCGGGGTTGTCCGCAGACGAAGCCGCAAACCTCGCGGGGCGATATGGCCTTGAACAGGTCGGCATACGGCCTCGGTTGGGTGTCTACCTCAAGGACGTCTGGCG
>JBARVW010000040.1:0-68681 GCA_049646465.1 Ornithinimicrobium sp. | reverse complement strand
AGCGGGTGATCGGTTATACCGGCTACGGCAACTCCGGGACCGTCCGCGTGATGGCTCGGGTCCTGCTCAGCCAGGAGCCGCCCGGGAGTGACGCTCCCGCCGACGACGTCGCCTCGGCGCAGTCTCGTCAGGAGATCGAGGAAGCGGACCTGGCGCGGCGAGGGTGGCGAGCCTTTGTCACCGCACCGGCGTTGAACACGGCGATCCGCATCGAGATCGGTGCGGCCTCCGTGGTCGTGCGCACGGACCGAGGCGGCTACATCGACGTGATGGTGCCCGGCCACGGGTTGGATCCCGGTTGGCACCAAGCGGTGCTCAGCGCCGTCAACGGCGACAGCATCCGGGTGGGCTGTCACGTCGTCGACTCCTCGACAGAGATCGGGCTGATCAGCGATATCGACGACACGGTGATGGTCACCCACCTTCCGCGGCCGTTGATCGCGGCGTGGAACACCTTCGTGCGCTCCGAGCAGCGCCGAGAGCCCGTGCCCGGCATGGCCGCGATGTATCGCTCCTTCCTGGCCGAGATCCCTGGCACCCCGATCTTCTACGTGTCGACCGGTGCCTGGAACACGGCGCCGACGCTGACTCGGTTCTTGCGGCGTCACAACTACCCGGGAGGTCCGTTGCTGTTGACGGACTGGGGTCCGACCAATTCCGGGTGGTTCCGCAGTGGTCAGCTCCACAAGAGCAGCCAGTTGGAAAGGCTGGCCACCGAGTTTCCGAACTGTCGGTGGATCCTGGTGGGGGACGACGGCCAACACGACCCTGCCCTCTATGGTGACTTCGCGCGCGCCCATCCCGACTCCGTGGAAGTCATCGCCATCCGGCAGCTCACCCCGGCTCAGCAGGTCCTCTCCCACGGCCTGCCGATCGCCACGGATGAGCTGCTGGCCCATCGGTCCGACACCTCGGTGTCGATGCTGCGCGCGGCTGACGGCTTCACCCTGCATACCCTGGTGCAAAGCGCACGGCAACGGATGGGACGACTGAAGCGTTCTTCCTGGGTGCCGATGCAGTCATAGGAGGCCCGATGCCGGAACTGCCTGAGGTGCACGCCCTGGTGGACTTCCTGCGCGAGCGTGCGGTGGGCCGCGTGGTCACCGACGTCGAGCTGGGGTCTATCGCTGTGCTGAAGACCTTCGACCCGCCGCCGGATGCGTTGTTGGGTCGCCCGATCGACAGTGCGACGCGGCACGGCAAGTTCGTCGATCTGGACGTCGACGGGACGCACTTGGTTTTCCACCTCGCCCGAGCGGGCTGGCTGCGCTGGTCCGAGTCGCTGTCGACCAAACGGGTCAACCCCGGCCGGTCACCGATCGCGTTGCGGGTGCGTCTCGACGACGGGTCCGGCTTCGACCTCACCGAGGCGGGCACGCGCAAGGGCCTGGCGGCATACCTGGTGGCTGATCCGGCGATGGTGCCCGGGGTGGCCTCGCTCGGCCCGGATCCCCTCGCGGAGACCTTCACCCGGGAGGATTTCGGAGCCATCTTGGAGGGACACCGGGCGCAGATCAAAGGTTTGCTGCGCGACCAGAAGGTGTTGGCGGGGGTGGGCAACGCCTACTCCGACGAGATCCTGCACGTGGCCAAGCTGTCACCGTTCGCGCTGGCGAGCTCGCTCACGGTCGATCAGGTCGATGTGCTGTATGCGGCCATGCAGAGCACCCTGGCCGGGGCCATCGCCAGCGCCAGCGGCAAGCCCGCTGCGGAGCTGAAGGACGCCAAGCGATCGGGTATGCGGGTGCACGGCCGAGCAGGCGAGACGTGCCCGGTCTGTGGCGACATCGTGCGGGAAGTGCGCTTCGCCGATTCGGCGCTGCAGTACTGCGCGACCTGCCAGACGAAGGGCAAGCCGCTCGCCGACCGGGGGATGTCGCGGCTGCTGAAGTGAGCCAGTGACGAGGTTGCGGTCCCGTGTAGGTCTGCCAAACTGGGGCGCATGAGCGATTCGACAAACGACATCCCGACCGTTTCCGTCTCCGAGCTGGACGACGACGTGAGACTGCTCGACGTGCGTGAGCGGAACGAGTTCCGCGCGGGCCACGCGCCGAACGCGCACATCTCCCCGTTGAAGGACCTCGGAACGAGCCTTGGCAACGTGTCCATCGACGAGCGCATCGCCGTGATCTGCCGCAGCGGTGGCCGCTCCAGCCAGGCCGTGGAGTTCCTGCGCGAGCAGGGCTACGACGCTGTCAACGTCGAGGGCGGAATGCAGGCCTGGGCCGAGGCAGGAAAGCCGATGACCTCGGAGAACGACAAGGACCCCGAGGTCATCTGATCTGGGCCTACCAGGCCTGTCCTGGTTGGTAGGTACCGATCGTCCACTCGTGGCCGTCCAGGTCCGTGAAACGGGACCGCCACGTGCCCCACTCGGTCTGCTCCGGTCCGTATCTTTCTGACGCTCCGTGCTTCATGAGGTGGGCGTGGAGGTCCGGCACTTCGTCCACGACCAGATAGAGGCCGGGCGCGGCGCTGGCGGACACCTCCCCGGACCCACCCATCACGACGGCGTCACCGCGGCGGAGCTCGCAGTGGATGATCGACCCGTCGTCTCCGGATTGCTGGGTGACGACGTCGAAGCCCAGTGCCTCGACCAGGAAATCCACCGACTTCCGCCCGTGGTGGAACGTGAGATAAGGGACGATGGAAGCCATAAACACTCCGTCTCTTGCGGCGCTGATAGTTCACGATCGTAGGTCGGCGTGCAAGCAGACGGAAGAGGTCAGCGTCGGACGTTGCGTCGATGTGGAGGCGGGGGGACCCGCTTTGCGGCCACGACGTCGACGATGGGGATGGTGACGGGAGCCCTCTTCCCGTCCACCGTAAGGGCTGTGTCGGTTCGGTCGACCAGGGGGCCCAGGATGTCCGTGGCGCGTTGGCCGCCTTCGATCAGGTAGCGCACGACGACCCGGGTGCCGAGAGGGACGTCCTGCAGGGGCTGGCTCATCGGACCATCCTCTCGCAGACGACACACCTAGGTCGGTATCGCGATATCTGCGAACGAACCTAGATTGCTGCATACAGTTTGATCGTGGACCCGATCACCAATCCTTATGCCCCCGGCGCCGGTCAGCGCCCGCCCGAGCTGGCCGGACGTGACGAGCAGCTCGACAACTTCGCGGTGGTGCTGGAGCGCATCGCCCGAGGAAGGCCGGAGCGCTCGATGGTCCTCACCGGGCTGCGCGGCGTCGGCAAGACCGTGCTGCTGAACTCATTGCGGTCCACAGCGGTTCGCGCCAAGTGGGGCACCGGCAAGCTGGAGGCCCGACCCGACCAACGCCTGCGACGACCGGTCGCTGCCGCCTTGCATATGGCGGTTCGTGAGTTGGGCCACCCACGCGGCGAGGAGCTGGACCACGTGCTCGGCGTCATCAAGGCCTTCGCGCAACGGGAGGCCCCAGGGGCGAAGATCCGCGACCGGTGGAACCCAGGGATCGACGCTCCGGCGGTGTCCGGCCGGGCCGACTCCGGAGACATCGAGATCGATCTCGTCGAGCTCTTGACCGACGTCGCAGGGTTGGCCGCCGACGTCGGCAAGGGGGTTGCGGTCTTCATCGACGAGATGCAGGACCTCGGGCCCGAGGATGTCTCCGCGTTGTGTGCGGCCTGCCATGAGCTGAGTCAGTCCTCGCTTCCGTTGATCGTGGTGGGGGCAGGTCTGCCGCACGTGCCCTCAGTGCTGTCGGCGAGCAAGTCCTACTCCGAGCGCCTCTTTCGCTACTCCCGGATCGACCGGTTGGATCGAGCTCAGGCGGAGCGGGCCCTGCGTTCGCCGGCTCAGGATGAAGGCGCCGACTTCACCGAGGAGGCGCTGGAGGCGATGTACGCCGCGACCGGTGGGTACCCCTACTTCATCCAGGCCTACGGCAAGGCGGTCTGGGACCTGGCGCCCCAGTCACCGATCACGGCCGAAGACGTCCAGGTTGGTGCGCCCGAAGCGGAGGTCGAGCTGGCGGTGGGCTTCTTCGGCTCGCGGTTCGAGCGCGCGACCCCGGGGGAGCGGGAGTATCTGCGGGCCATGGCCGACCTCGGTCAGGCACCGGCTGAAGGTCAACCGTCCGACGAGGTGGAGTCGGTCACGACCGCGGATGTTGCGGCCTACCTGGACCGCAAGCCCCAGTCCCTGTCACCGGCTCGCGACGCGCTCCTGAAGAAGGGGTTGATCTACTCCGCAGAGCGCGGGCAGATCGCTTTCACCGTCCCCCACTTCGGTCGATACCTGCGAGCCACGGCCTGACGTGGTGCCGACCACAACGGCTGCACCACCGGATCGTCCCGTACCTCAGGGACTCGTCTCGCTGGCGTCCCCACGGGTTAGATGCTCGCGAAGACTGATCAGGGACTGCAGGGCGCGGCTATGGGACTCGATGGCCTTGTTGTCGTGGCCCATGAGTGATCGGTGGAGTTGCTTGAAGGTCGAGGTGAGAGCCTCGTCCACCGTGTCCTTGTCGACGCCGTGCATGACGCTGTCCTTCCTATAGTTCCTCAGGGTGCCGTGCACCCACGGTTCGGGCGCACCAGTCGAGTATGCCGAGCGAACGCGCTCGTGGCCTCGGTCATTCGGACCAACTCGGTCGCACTCCGTGATGCGCCCCCCCCAGGACCTCCGCCATACGGATGAGATCCCCGGACAAGCTCAGCGGCCCCTGCGGGTCCTATGCTGCGCATGCCAGCCGCGGTAGCAATGACGTGAGGACAGGAGAACTATGGTCGACTCAGCACAGACCGTCCCGGTGGATCTGCGAGCGCAGCTGGAGGCGTCGGCTGCTGGTGAAGGTGGGGGGCTCAGGGCGGGTCTGTGGGTCAGCTACCTCGATCCGTACGGCCTCGAGGTGGTCCGTGGGTGTGGGCCCGACTGGATCGGCGTCGACCTCCAACACGGCAACCTGGAGCTGGCCGCACTCCCCGGTTTGTTGCGCGTGGCGGAGTCCGCCGGGCTCCCGCTCTTGGCACGAACGCCTTCTCACGATGCCGTCACGATCGGGCGTGCTCTCGACGGTGGGGTGAGTGGGGTCATCGTTCCCATGGTCGAGTCGGCGGAGCAGGCCCTTGCCGTGGTCGCCGCCGCTCGGACTCCACCGCTGGGCTCCCGAAGCACCGGCGGCTGCCGATCGACGCTCGGCGTGAGCCAAGCCCCCGCGGAGCAAGTCCTCCTGCCCATGGTGGAGACCTCGGCGGGCCTGGAGCACGCCGCCGAGATCCTGGACGTTCCGGGTGTGGACGGCGTCTTCTTCGGCCCGTACGACTTCTCGATCTCGGCCGGCTACCCGGGCGCGAACTCACCGCAGACGATCGATGCTCTGCGGGAGGTCATCAGCCTCGCCCGGACTGCGGGCAAGATCATCGGCTTCATGGCAGGCCGACCCGAGCTTCTCGCGGTAGCTCCCGAGGCTGATCTGGTGGCCGTCGACACCGACGTGTCAGCGCTACGCCTTGGACTGGCCACACTCTTCGACTGACCCTTCACAGCACCAAGACCATGAAGATCAACATCAGCGGCAGCACCACAAGGTAGGGCAGCAGGTAGGCGAAGATGGCCGCGTTGACCCGGTTCGGCTGACCCAGCAGCATGGCGATCCGCTCCTCCTCGAGGCGCTGGCCTACGCGCCGAAAGTACAGGTAGAAGAGCACGAAGGGCACGATGAAGAACGCGGTGCTGGACACCAGTAGCCAGAGCGGGACGTCGTCGAACTCGGCGAACTGAGTGCCCTCGATGAGCTCGACTCGGGCCGCGAGCCAGGCCATCCCCTGCCGGGCGAAGGCGGCCACCAGGATCGATACGAAGAAGCTCAGGAGTGCGGCGATTGCTCTGTTGCCATGGCCGATCCCCGGCGACGTGACGTCGCCGGCTGACACAGTGTCGTTGGTGCCGGACACGACGGACTCCCTTCACTGATGCGGTTGGTGACCCTGAGGTCGGGTGTGACGTTATCGGTCCTGCCCGGCAGCGCCGAGCGGGTCGAGCGGGGTCAGGCCTCGTCGGGAAGGTCACCTGCGGCGTGCTTGGCAGTCAGGACGGTATGGCCGGGGTAGCGGATGTCCTCGATGAGCTGCTGCATGACCGGTGTCGGCTTGGTGGTGAACTGCGAGACGACGATGGTGACCACGAAGTTGATGATCATCCCGACCGTTCCGAAGCCTGTTTCGGGGATGTCAAGGATTCCAGCGCTGTTGCCGTAGATGTCGATGGTCCAGATCTGGTAGGCCAGAGTCGTCCCCAGCCCCGCGATCATGCCGGCCGTTGCCCCAGCGGCGGTGCATTTCTTCCAGAAGATCCCGAGCACCAGAATGGGGAAGAAGCTGGCGGCGGCGAGCCCGAAGGCCAGCGCGACGACCTGCGCGACGAATCCCGGGGGGTTGATCCCGAGATACCCGGCGACCAGGATGGCACCGGCCATCGCCATACGACCGACGAGAAGCTGCTGCTTGTCACTGGCCTGAGGGTTGATCCTCTTGTAGTAGACGTCGTTGGCCACCGAGGAGGAGATGACGAGCAACAATCCCGAGGCGGTCGACAAAGCCGCCGCGAGACCCCCGGCCGCCACCAGGCCGACGATCGGGGCCGGCAAGCCGGCAATCTCCGGAGCGGCCAGGACGACGATGTCGTTGTTGATGATGAGCTCGTTGGCGACATCGGCGCTGCCGGCAATATTGATCAGGCCGTCGCCATTGGCGTCGTTGAACTCGATCAGTCCGACGCTCTTCCAGGTGTTGTACCACCCGGGGGCGGCAGACTCTTCGATCCCTGACAGCTGGTTCAGGACGTTGAACTTGCTGAACGCACCGATCGCGGGAGCCGTGGTGTAGAGCAAGGAGATGAAGAACAACGCCCACAAGGCCGAGTATCGAGCGGCCCGCACGGACTTCGCGGTGTAGAACCGGACGATCACGTGCGGCAGACCGGCCGTGCCGAACATCAGCGCGGCCGTGATCAGCACCATGTTGAGTCGGCTGGTCTGGGTGAACGCCTCGGTGTATGCCGCGATCCCCAGATCCTGCTGTAGGGCGTCCAGCTCGCTCAAGATCTGTCCGAACCCGATCTGCGGGAACGGGTTCCCGGTCAGCTGGTTGGAGATGGCAACCGCCGGGATGATGTAGGCCACGATCAAGACGCTGTACTGCGCCACCTGGGTCCAGGTGATGCCCTTCATCCCGCCGAGCACGGCGTAGAAGAAGACGATCGCCATACCGATGACGATGCCGACCGTCTGGTTCACCTGCAGGAACCGTTGGAAGACGACCCCGACTCCGGCCATCTGCCCGGCGACATAGACGAACGAGACGACGATGGCGCAGACCACCGCGACGAGCCGAGCGCTCTCGGAGTACCGGTCACCGACGAAGTCCGGGACGGTGTATTTGCCGAACTTGCGCAGGTAGGGCGCTAGCAGCAAGGCGAGGAGGACGTACCCACCGGTCCACCCCATCAAGTAGACGGAGCCGGCGTACCCGTTCTGGGAGAACGCGACGATGCCGGCCAGGGAGATGAAGGAGGCGGCGCTCATCCAGTCGGCGGCGACCGCTGCTCCGTTGGCAGCCGCAGGGATCCCCCCTCCCGCGACGTAGAAGCCGGCCGTGTCGGTCACCCGACTGGCGTAGGCAATGTAGATGTAGATGCTGAACGTGATGACGACGAAGACGGTGGTCCACAGCTGAATGTCGTTCACGAGTGGTGGACCCCGCTCCCGTACTCCTCAATGCCGAATTCCTTGTCGAGCTTGTCCATCCGCCAGACATAGACCGCAATCAGAAGGACGAAGACGACGATCGAGCCTTGTTGGGCGAACCAGAAGCCCAGAGGCACCCCGAGGAAAGACACCTGGTTGAGGAAGTCCACAAAGAGAATTCCGCAACCGAAGGACACGAAGGCCCAGATACTGAGAAGGACGGCCATGAGGCGAAGATTTCGCCGCCAGTAGGCCCGGCGTTGTTCGGTGTCCATCGGCTATCGCCTCTCACCCATTGATGGCGACCACGATGTCGCACCACCACAATGATGCTTAGCATCCCAGAGTCCCGCGATCCGTCAAGCGGTAGCCTCGCTTTCGTGACATCGGGTCAGCGTGGTCAGCGGAAAATGCTTCTAGCGACTCCACTTCTGTTCGTCGGTGGAGTGCTTCCGTGGCTCTACAGCCCGGTGGGTCCGATCAGTGGCCTGCGCGGCGCGGGGCTGTGGGTCTTCTACGTCGGCATGCTGGCGCTCGCCGGAGCACTGCTGCCCCCGCGTTTCCGCCCGGCGTCGCTGGTGCAGGCACTGATCGTGGCAGCGGTGGCGATCATCCTGCCTCTATGGCAGGTGGGTCGGATGGTCAGCCTGGTCGGATTCGCCGGCTGGGCCCCAGGCCCGGGCCTGGTCATGAGCTTCGGTGGTGGAGTGGTCTGTGCGGTCGCGGCTCGCGAGCTGTGGCGACACACCCCCTCGACTGGGGCGGACGAGGTATGACGGGGTTGACCGACCTCAAGGCGATGCTGGCTACCTTGGAACCCACGCTGCGCGAAGGAGAGTTCGTCTACGCGTGCGTGTCCGCCGACGATGCGGCCAGGCTGCCGGCTGAGGCGAGCATCACCGAAGCCGAAGGGGTCACCGTGGTGCTGGATCGCCGCGACGCAGACATGGCCGAGCTGACTTACGACGTCGTCCTCCGCTGGATCAGCCTGGGGGTGCACTCCTCGCTGGAGGCCGTAGGGCTGACGGCGGCCATCTCGCAGACGCTGGGGAGCGCTGGGATCAGCTGCAACGTTTTGGCGGGCTTCTATCACGACCACCTCCTGGTGCCGGTCGCTCAGGAGGACGAGGCCATGCGCGCACTGCGAGGCCTTTCCCGTGCTTGTCAACCGGACGACGCAGGGGCACCATGACGTGGATCGATGGAGCCACGATCGATTCCTGAGCGAAGGAGTGGGGACTGATGGACATCGTGCTGATCGCAGGGCTATGGCTGGATGCACACGCGTGGGACGAAGTGGTGCCCGGCCTCCAGGGGCGAGGTCACCGGGTGCACCCGGTCACTCTGCCCGGGCAGGGTGACGGAGCCGCGTCAGCCACCCTGGAGGACCAGCTGGTGGCGGTGCTGAAGGTCGTCGACGCGACCCCGGGCCCGCCGATGGTCGTCGGTCATTCAGCAGCGTGCACCTTGGCCTGGATGGCCGCCGACGCGCGAGCGAGCCGCGTCGCGCAGGTGGTCCTGATCGGTGGCTTCCCCTCCTCCGATGGCGAAGCGTATGCCGACTTCTTCCCCACGCAGAGCGGCGCGATGGCCTTCCCCGGCTGGGAGCCGTTTGCGGGTCCGGACTCCGATGACCTCGACGCGCAGATGCGACGGACCATGGAGGTGGGCGCTATATCGGTTCCGGAAGGGGTGACCAAGGCTCTGGTCCACTACCACGATGCGGGCCGACGCGACGTGCCCACGGTCCTGATCTGTCCGGAGTTCACTCCGGAGGACGCACGTGGATGGATCGAGGCCGGAGACGTCCCCGAGTTGACGTCGGTCCAGCGCCTCGCGCTCGTCGATCTTGACTCGGGGCACTGGCCGATGTTCAGCGCGCCGGGAGCTTTGGTGGAGGCTCTGGACGGCGCAAGTAGGACCTGAGCGGCGCTGCTGTCGCTAGTGCGGCATACCATCGAAGCGTGATCGAGCCCGCGTCCGGTGCCCCAGAACGTCCCGCCATCGTGCTGGTCTCCGAGCATCGGGGCGACTTCCTGCGGGACGAGTTCGACCGCTACGACCGGGACTACTATCTGCGCACCGCCCGGAGCTGCGCGGAAGCCGTGTCGGTCCTGGAGGAGCTGCGCGAGCAGCACTACGCCGTGGCGCTGTTCGTGGCCGAGAGCCGGCTTCCGGACGCGGACGTGCTGGACGCCTTCTCGGCGTGGAGACAGGTCGTGCCGACCGCTCGGCGAATGATCGCCGCGCACCATGACTACTTCCTCACCGACGCGGTCGAGCTGCGTCAGGGGATGGCGGTGGGCACCTACGACGCCTACCTCCTGATGCCCCGTGGGGTCCGGGACGAAGAGTTCCACACCGCCGTCGCGGAGCTGCTCTCGGACTGGGGGTCGACCGTGGCCGCCCCCGTGGTCGACAGTGTCCGGCTGGTCGCGCCGGAAACGGACGCACTGGTGCTCGGCATCCGAGACTTCTTGGACCGGATGGGACTGCCCAACCGGGTCTACCCCCCGGACAGTGAGATCGGGCAGGAGATCGTCAGCCGCCATCCGGGCAAGCCGGGGTGGCCGATCGTGGACCCGGTCCGGGGCGAGCCGTTCGTGCCGGCCACGGTCCGGGAGGTGGCGGCGACGGTCTTCGGACGCTCCGAGGACATCAACCTCGAGGGCACCGCGGACGTGCTGATCGTCGGCGCCGGGCCGGCGGGTCTGGCCACCGCGGTCTACTCCGCATCCGAAGGCCTGTCCACAGTGGTCGTGGAGTCCGAGGCCATCGGCGGACAAGCCGGCACGAGCTCGATGATCCGCAACTACCTGGGCTTCCCCCGAGGCGTCTCCGGGATGCGGTTGGCCCAGCGCGCCCGCAACCAGTCCATGCGCTTCGGCACCGAGTTCGTCACCGGGTGGGAGGCGACGGCACTGGAGACCGATAGCGAGGCAGGGGCGTTCACGCTGCATACCGACGGGGGCGACATCCGGGCGCGCTCGATCGTCATCGCGACGGGGGTGGCGTATCGCCGTCTGGGAGTCCAGCCACTCGAGGACCTGGTCGGCAGCGGTGTCTTCTACGGCGCTGCGATGACGGCGGCACGTGAGATGGAGGACGGCGACGTTGTCGTGGTCGGCGGGGGCAACTCCGCCGGTCAGGCTGCGGTGCATCTGGCCAAGTTCGCGCGGTCGGTCACCATCCTGGTCCGCCGCGGGGGTCTGGCCTCCACCATGTCGCGCTATCTCGTCGATGAGATCGAAGCCAACGACACCATCACCGTGTTGCCCCACACGGTGGTCAGCGACGGCGGGGGCGACGGCCGACTGGAATGGCTGGAGCTGATGAGCACGACCACCCAGCACTCGGAGCGACGGGACGCACGGGGGCTGTTCCTCCTGCTCGGCGCAGAGCCACACTGTGACTGGCTGCCGGAGCAGGTCCGGATGGACGAGCGCGGCTTCGTGCTGACCGGACGTGATGTGCCTCAGAGCGACTGGGTGGACGGTCGCCCGCCGGCCAGCTTGGAGACCACCCTGCCGGGGGTGTTCGCCGTCGGCGACATCCGATCCGGGTCCATGAAGCGAGTGGCCGCGGCCACCGGGGAGGGTGCTTCGGTCGTGCCGCTGATCCACTCCCACCTCACGGCGGAGGCGCATCCCTGAGCGACGTGCAGGCCGGCGCGATCACGGCCTGTTGACCTCACATCGTTCTCTCAGCGCGTCCAAGTGCATCTGGGCAAACCGAAGGCTGACCGGCCCGTAGGTCGCGCGCGCCATCCAGGCCATCGGGCCCGACCACTGGAGGTCCACCGAGATGACGGTGCCTGGTGCAGCGCCGTCTGTGGGGTCCTCGGCCACGACGTACGAGGCGGTCAACACGGACGAGGCCCCTCGCGTCTGCCAGGTGAACCCTCGGTCCGGCTGCCACTGGGTGAGGGTCCACAGCGCGTGGGGCAGTGGCGGTTGCTCGATGCGGTAGGCCGTGTGTTCGTCCACGTCCTCACGGGTCACGGCCACCACACTGGAGGACCACGACGGCCACTGCTCGACGTCAGCCAGCACCCGCCATGCCTGAGCCCTCGGTGCCGCCGTGCTGACCCTCGCCGCTTCGGACATGGGCCCATGCTTCCACCGTGAGCCACGCCTTGGCAGACTCCGGCCATGAGCGTCGTCCGCGAGCAGGCCCACCTCGTCATCCGCAACGCCGAACCAGCCGCTGACGCAGCGGCGTGCGCCGCGATCTATGCGCCCTACGTCACCGACACGACGATCACCTTCGAGGAGGTCGCACCGTCGGCTGAGGAGTTCACCCGGCGCATCGAGGTCGCCCAGGTCCAGCACGCCTGGTTGGTCGGTGAGGTCGACGGGGTCGTCATCGGATACGCCTACGCCGGCCCCTACCGTCCACGGGCGGCCTACCGGTGGTCGTGTGAGACCAGCGTGTATCTGGACCTGGAGCGGCGTGGTGCCGGCTGGGGTCGGACCCTCTACCAGGCCCTCCTCGATCGTCTGGCCGAGATGGGCTACCGCACCGCGGTGGCGGGGGCAACCCTGCCGAACGACGCCAGCGAGCGGATGCACGCAGACCTCGGCTTTGAGGCCATTGGGGTTTTCCGGCGGGTGGGATACAAGTTCGACCAGTGGTGCGACGTCACCTGGGTCCAGCGCGACCTCTGACGAGGGTGGCGCGCGATGGTCCGACGGGACCGTCGTCGACGTCGAAGCACGAGTCTGCGCGAGGTATCACCACAGGCACGTGTGGCCTCTGGGGTGTAGCGGCTCGAACGATCGAGTGGCCCGATCTTGGTGGTGAAGGATGAGCACTGCGCAGCGAGAAGCCGGCGTGGTGGATCCTGCCCCGCGGCTGCCCCGCCGGGTGCCGTTCCTCGTGACCGCTGCGCTCGGGCTGTTCATCGCGCTTGGTGAGATCGACCGGCTCATCGGTATGTCGCCGAGCAGCGACGGCTACACCATCAGCGTCACCGATCTCACCAGCCCCGGCCTACCCTTCCCGCTGCCGGACGGCACCGCATACCCCTGGTCGGCGCTGCGCGAGGTCGTGGCCGCTGACTCTCAGGTGGCTGGGCTGCTGACGGCATACCTGATCATCGACCTGGCGTTCACGGTGCTGTTGGGCATGCTGCTGCACCGGGCCCTCCGAGCGGCCTGCCGGATCGACTGCGATCCCGCCCGGGGATGGCTGCCGCTGTTCGCCACCCCTACTCCGTGGCTGGCCTTCGTGGTCATGGCCGCGGGCATCACCGAGAATGTGGCGATCTTCCTCGTCGCGGAGGTGGGCTCGAGCGGCGGCACGGCGTCCGCATGGATGCTGGCCACGGCAGCGACGGCGACCTCGGTGAAGTGGGTGCTGATCATCCTGTCGTTGATCCAGATCGGCCACACGATGCTCGCCTCGGCCGCGGGCCGCGAGCGGATCATCCGGTTGGCCCGCGCTCTCTCAGCCCAGCGTTACTCGCTGCTGGCCTTCCTGCCCATCGCCGCGCTCGGACTGCTCCCTGGCAGCGGGATCCTGGACCAGGTGCCCGACGTGCAACGTGCTTGGTTCGGCCAGGACCGCCGTGATGTCGTCGGGGCCCTCACGGCCGCTCTGCTGCTGGTCCTGGTGAGCCTCGGACTGATCGTGCTGGGACGGTTGATCTCCTACGGGGTCTACCGCCGGGTCGACGTGGTGATGGACGCGAGGTATCCCGGGTCGGTCCCACAGCGCAAGGCGCCACCGCTGTGGATGTGGCTCTACGGGCCTGGGCTCATCGGGGTGGGTCTGCTGTGGTCGGAGCTGACCGACGTGGGTGCGGTGCGGTGGCTGCCCTTGGGTCTCTTCGCAGCGGTCCCCCTGGCCATCGTCATCCTGTCCTGGTATGTCCGCTGGCACGACCTACCGTTGCAGGCGCCGGAGCTGCGACGGTACGACGAACGGTCCTTCCGCGCCGTGGTGATGACCGGTGACGTGGTGGCACTCAGCGGTCTGGTCGTCGGTGGGCTGGTGTTGATCCGCTCGCACACCGCCTTCCTGGCCCTGGGGGAGGGCACCGCCTTCCAACGGGTGCTGCCCGTCGTGGGTTTTCTCGGGGCGCTGGCCATCTGGTGGCTCGCGCCGCCATTACTGGCCCGGGCGACGGGTGCGTCGACGGTGGGCCCGCTCGGGCTGTTGCAAGGGATGCTCGACGACCCGGAGGAGGCGGCCAAGACCGCTCCTGGCGACGTGCCACGATGGGTCCGTCGTACGGCCGTGGTGCTGGTGCTGGCCAGCACCGCAGGCTTCCTGGCGTTGGCCCTGTGGCCCGTCGCGGTGACCGGAGTCATCGGCGTCGTCGCCTCGGTCCTGTTGGCGCTCGCCCTGATCGCGTTGCTGGTCGGCTCGACGGTGGTGCTGCATCTGCACTACGCCCCCCCGGAGATCTTCTGGTGGGGGCCCCTGAGGCTGCGCGAAGCGCCGGTCGCCACGCTGCTGATCTTGACGGTGGCCGGCATCCTGGTGCTGGGCAGCGACCAGAGCGTGCACGGCATCCGCGGTCTGCGCCCTCCGCCGGTCGCTGGGGAGTCGTTGGCCGGGATGTCGCCGAAGCAGCGCGGCATGGACCAGCTCTTCGAGGAGTGGGATGCCTCGACCCGAGACTGTGTGGGGGTATCGACCGGTGGAGCCAGGCCACGGACCATCCGACCGATGATCATGGTGGCGGCCGAGGGTGGAGGGATCCGCGCGGCGTATTGGACCGCTGCTGCTCTGGATCAGATCCACGACCAGACGGGTCCGGTCACCCGGTGCGGCCTCGACTCGGTCATCCTGGCTTCCGGAGTCAGTGGTGGGGCCGTAGGGCTGACCGTCTCGCGCTTCGTCGATCCGCCGTCCACCACCGCGACGGGTCGCAGCGCCGCCGATGCGGTCTGGGCCCTCGGGTCGCCGGACGCGCTGGCACAAGGCACGGTGGGGTTGCTGGTGCGGGACCCGATCTACAGCGTGACGGGCCTGGCGGTGGGCTCGGACGTGCCCGCCGAGCTCCAGCGAGGGTGGGTCGACCGGGCTGGGTTGATGGAGACCACCTGGGAGGCGCAGGTCCCCGAGCTGGTGGGGGATTTCTTCGCCCCACCGGTTCGGTCCCAGGGTGAGCTCTCGGCCGCGCTGGTGCTCAACTCGACCGCGACCTCGACCGGCTGTCGAGTGCTGGTCAGCCACATCCGACAGGGCGATGCTCGGGTCGACGACTGTGCGGGCCCCCGCGCACCGGCTGCCTTCAGCGTGGACTTCGCAGCATCGTTCATGGCCCGGCAACCCGGCGAGGATGACCACTGCGTGGAGCGGCTGAACGCCTCCACGGCAGCGATGCTCGCGGCTCGCTTCCCCTACGTCACGCCGTCGGGGGTCGTCGGTCCCTGTGGAGGTGCGCCTCAGGTGCAGCTCATCGATGGTGGGTATGCCGAGGGCAGTGGCGTCGGATCCCTGGTTGACCTCAGTGCGCCCTTGTTGACCCGGGTGCGTGAGTTCAACGAGGCCGATACCGGGGCGTTCATCGTTCCGGTGCTGGTCTACCTGGACAACGGGCGGGGCAGTGACCTGGTGCAACCGCCCCCGGAAGCAGTGGCCGAGGTGCTGGTGCCCCCGGTCGGCGCGATGATGGGCGGGTCGAGCCAGAAGTCGACCGCAGCCTGGCTGCAGCGGGGTGCGGCCATGATTGCTCCGGACAGCGTCGGCATACCGCAGGATCCGTCGGTGCGCTCGGCGCTGCGGCCGTGGGGCTCGGGAGTCTTCGTGGTCAACCAGCGGAGCAAGCCGGCTATCGAGGCGCCGTTGGGATGGGTGCTCTCCGACGCCAGCCGGGCAGACATGGACTCGTCCCTGGCGGATGACTCCGCCTCAGCCTGTGATGACGAGACCGGGCAGGACGCGATCGAGACCGACAAGGAGGCCGAGATCGTCGAGTACGGGCGGCTGGGCGACCTGATCGAGGCCATCACCGGGTGCTGAGGGCAGCCGCTGGACAGGTTCAGCGGTAGAGGCCCGCGAGGAGGGTGATGATGTCCTGCAGGATGGTGGGCGGGTCGGCTTTCGCCCAGGCCGCGTAGACGGGCACGGGTGGTGCGTCGCGCACCGGCCGGTAGGTGAGTCCTTGGCGACGGTACTGATGGGCTGTCGACTCTGCCGTCACTCCGCGGGCCGTGCCACTACCGATGACGGTGAGCCAGTCGTCTACGTCATTGGTGGGGACGGTGTGGCGCGGTTGGTCACCATCGGGCCAGAGGTCGAGCTGGGTGCTCCCGGTGCGATGGTCGATCGCCAACGGGGTCGCCGCTATCTGGGCGAGAGTCACGGTGCGTTTCCGGGCCAGCGGGTCATCAACGGACATCGCGCAGTAGCGTTTCTCGGCGCCGATCAGGACCAGGTCGAGGTTCGTCGCCTCCGGTATGCGCCGCAGGATCACCAGGTCACTGGTCCCGTCGTTCAGACCTGCGGTGGCCGTGTTCGTGCGGATCAGACGCAGTTCGTGCTCTGGCAGGGCTGCAGCCCAGCGGCGTTGAAACTCCGGCGTGTGCTTGCCCAGGGCCGACCACGCGTAGCCGATCCGGATGGTGGCGACCCCGGCTCGTGCTTCCTGGCGCAGATCAGCGACGACCGCAAGGGCGCGACGGGCCTGCCGAAGCACCCGCTCACCGGCGGGAGTGAGCTGCACACTGCGGGTGGTCCGGTGCAGGAGCCGCGCCCCGAGCGCGGCCTCCAGGGCTGCAACGTTGCGTGAGACGGCGGTCTGGGAGATCCCGAGCTCGATCCCCGCGTCGGTGAAAGTGCCGGCATCGATGACCCCCGCGAGGGACCGAAGGTGTCGCAGCTCCACATCCATCGGGTCAGTCTACTCATGCGCTGAATGCATTAATGCGCCTATCTATGCATTATGAGCAGGTCGCCGGCGACGCGCAGTCTTGCACCATGACAAAGACGAATGAGTCAGGTCGCGGCCGAGCAGCAGGTATCGCCACCGCTCTGGGTGGTGCATTCTCGAACCAGCTCGGGGCAGCCAGCGGGTCGCTGGCGTTCCCGGTCATCGGCCCGGTCGGTGTCGTCGCTGTCCGCCAGCTCGTCGCTGCCGCGATCCTGCTACCGGTCGTGAGACCACGAGTCCGGGACCTGACGCGAGCTCAGTGGTGGCCGGTACTGCTTCTGGCGTTGGTCTTCGGGACCATGAACCTCACCTTGTACCTGGCGATCGATCGCATCGGTCTCGGTCTGGCGGTGACCCTCGAGTTCTGTGGGCCGCTGGCGGTAGCCCTCCTCGGCACCCGGAGCAAGAACGGTGCGTTCTGCGCCCTTGTCGCCGGCGCCGGCGTCATCGCGATCACTCGGCCCCAAGCCACGACGGACTACCTGGGCATCGGGCTCGGCCTCATCGCCGCCTCCAGCTGGGCCGCATACATCCTGCTCAACCGCACAATCGGGACCCGCATCCCCGGAGTCCAGGGCACCGCCACAGCCACCGCAGTCTCCGCCGCTGCGTTCCTCCCCGTCGGCGGATGGATCCTGATCACGACCCGCCCCGACCCATTCACCGTGGTCTACGCAGTCGGCGCCGGCGTTCTGGCGTCAACGGTCCCGTTCGTCGCAGATCTGATCGCGCTACGGAGGATTCCGGCGAATCTGTTCGGGATCCTCATGAGCATCAACCCCGTCCTGGCCGCGCTCGTCGGAGCGACCCTGCTCCACGAAGACCTCGGCACCATCGAATGGGTCGGTGTCGCACTCATCGTCAGCGCGAACACCGCAGCCCTCCTCCTACCCGGCAACGCACCACGAGCAACGGGTCAGACCGGGACCGTGTCTGGGATGAGCAGTGCTCACTGAGGGGACGGTGTCCTGGGCATCTGAGCGACCATCGCCTCGACGCCATGCACCAAGCTAGTCGAAGGCATGGCAACGCACCGACAGACAGGTCACACAGCCCTCCAGCTTGATCAGCTCGCTCATGGGCACGGCCACGACCGCCAGACCCCGAGCGCGGAAAGCTTCGGCGCTGCGGGGCGCGGCGTCGGCCATCAGCACGGTGTGCTCGTCGAGCACCACCACATGGGCGCCCTCAGGCTCGGGCACGTCCAGGAACGCCGGCCAGTTCGACGGGTCGTCCACCCATGGTGCGTACCCCACGATCGTGCCGTCCGGTAGGGCGGTGACCTGGCTCTTGAGGTGCAACGTCTTGGTCACCGGCACGGGCACGACCCGGAGGCCCACCGGTCGGAGGTGATGGGACAGGGCGGCGGCGCCGGCCTCTGTCGTGCGTCCGCCGACTCCCACGTAGGCCGTGTCGCCCACCCGGAGCACGTCACCGCCGTCGAGGCTCACGGCACCGTCGACCGGAGCGTCGGCCAGCTCCACGGTGCGCAGTCCCTGGGCGACTGCGGCGGCGCGCGCACCCTCGAGCTCGGGACGACGAGAGGGCGCTCTGGGTGCGGCCAGGACCGCGAGGTCGTCGAAGACCAGCAAGGGGTCCTCGACGAAGACGCCGTCCGGACAGTCCGGAGCGGGATCGACCTCGTGCACGGCGAACCCCGCTGCCCTGAGTGCCTCGACGTACCCCTGCCACTGACGGACGGCCAGCATGGCGTCGACAGACGTGCTGCGCTCGATGTGCGTCACCAGCCCCTCGTCCAAGCGAGGACTGGGTCGGCGAACGAAGGCGAAACGGTCCTCGGTCATGCCTCGAGACGATGCCACACCTCTGGGCGGGGTCACCGCCAGGCGCCGGGGCCCCTACCCCCCCACGTGCGCGCTCGACCGCTTGCCGTGAGACTTGAGCCCAGGTACCACCGACCTAAACGCTCTCCGACCGAAGGACTGACCGATGGCCACTGTCGCCGACCTGTTGATCGACTCAATCGCCGACCTCGGCGTGCGCACGGTGTGGGGCGTCGTCGGCGATGCCCTCAACCCCGTGACCGACGCCATCCGACGCTCAGACCGCATCGAGTGGATCGGCGTCCGCCACGAGGAGGTCGGGGCGTTCGCGGCCTCAGCCCAGGCGCAGCTGAGTGGCACCCTCGGAGTGTGCATGGGCACCGTTGGACCCGGCGGCATACACCTGCTCAACGGGCTGTACGACGCTAAGAAGTCGCACGCCCCGGTGCTGGCGATCTGTGGGCAGGTGTCGTCCAGTGAGATCGGGACCGAGACCTTCCAGGAGGTCAACAACGACGTCCTGTATGCCGATGTCTCGGTCTACTCGCGCACGATCAGCAACGCCGATCACTTCCCCTACGTCCTGGAGCTGGCCGTCAACGCCGCCCTCAACGAACGCGGCGTCTCGGTGCTGACCCTCCCCGGTGACGTCGGCGAGCTGGACGTCGAGGACGCCAAGACTGTGAACTTCACGCCGCCGCAGCCCGGGTCGGTGCCGTCGTCCGAGGTGTTGGCTCAGGCGGTCGAGATCATCGACTCGGCTGAAAAGGTCACGTTGTTGGTCGGCATCGGGGCCAAGCCGGGGCGGGCGGCCGTGCTGCGGCTCGCCCAGCAGGTGCAGGCGCCGATGGTGCTGAGCCTGAAGGCCAAGGACGGCTTCGAGCACGACAACGTCCACCAGGTCGGCCAGTCCGGACTGATTGGCAACCCGGCGGCCCAGAAGGCCTTCGACGAGTGCGACGTGCTGGTGATGCTCGGCACCGACTTCCCGTATCGGGAGTGGTTGCCTGAGGGCAAGACGGTCATCCAGGTCGACGACCGTGGCGGCCACATCGGTCGGCGGACCCATGTCAGCCTCGGCCTGGTCGGCGACGCAGGGGCCACCGCCGCTGCGCTCGCCGAAGCCGTGCAGGCCAAGGGCGAGGAAGCGAGGAAGCATCTGAAGGACGCACGGGGGGCCTACGAGAAGTGGCTGGACGGGCAGTTGGAGCTGGCTTCGGCCGACTTCGAAGACAAGGCGCTGGGCAAGGTGCGCAAGCAGCTCGACAACCGGGACGGTGACATCCGCCCCGAGCTGGTGGCCGCAGAGGTCAACAAGCAGGCCGCCGACGACGCGATTTTCACCGCGGACACGGGGATGTCGACGGTCTGGCTGTCCCGGCTGGTGCAGCTGCGGGCTGACCAGCGGCTGGTGGGCTCGTTCAACCTCGGCTCGATGGCCAACGCGATGCCGCAGGCTTTGGGGGCTCAGGCCCTCGACCGGGAGCGGCAGGTCATCGCCTTCTGTGGAGACGGCGGCCTGACCATGTTGCTCGGCGACCTGATGACCGCCGTGCCGTACAACCTGCCGGTGAAGCTCATCGTCTTCAACAACCGCAAGCTCGGCATGGTCAAGCTGGAGATGGAGCAGACCGGCCTGCCCGAGTCCGGCACCGAGCTGGGCCACCCGGATCTTGCGGAAGTCGCACGCTCGATGGGCTTCCATGGCGTGCGCGTGGAGGACCCGAAGGACGTCGCGGCGGCGGTGGCCGAGGTGTTGGCCCATGACGGACCGGCGCTGCTGGATGCTGTGACCAATCCGGAGGAGGTCTCGTTGCCGCCGAAGCCGACGGTCCAGCAGGGTGTGGGCTTCGGGGTGGCCAAGATCAAGGAAGTTCTCACCTAGCCGCTGACCGATGTGCGCGCTCTCCCCGCGTTGGCGCCGTGCAGAAGCGCGCACATCGGTCAGGAGCGGAAGCGCTGCAGGTGCACTCGCCGGCTGAGTTGCAGCAGCGGCCGGACCAGCATCGCCAGGCTTCCCAGCAGGAAGAGCCACACGCCGGCGGTCTCCGTGGAGGAGCTGAAGAAGAGCACGCTGCCCACGATGAAGAAGACGGCGATCAGGATGTCGTCCATGATCGACAGGACTTCGTAGCGGTTGCGGATGACGAGCTCTTCGCGACCAATGTGCAGGTCCATCTCGCCGGGATCCCGTCCCGCGCTGGGGTCAGCGGACATCAACACAGACTCTGCGTCAGCTCGGCGGCGCGGCCTCGTAGCCGCACTTCGGCGTGCGCGCCGTTGACCAACGGCATGAAAGGGGCCACGTGGCCGCAGTCGACGTCGCCGATGATCGGCACGTCCAGCGAACCCAGCGCATCCAGCACCGCGTCGTGCTGGGTCAACGTGTCGTCGTCGGGCGCGGTGCTCCGTCCCACGAGCACGGCGTTGGCTCCAGTGAAGAAGCCCGCCAGGCGCATCCCGTGCAGGGCCCGACAGATCGTGAAGGCGTTGGCCTCGGCCGCTTCGACGTAGACCACGGTGCCTTCAGGAGCGTGCTCGGCGACGAACCGCGGCACATCCCCGAACGGCGAACCGGCCAGTGGCGAGATGGTCTCGATGCACCCGCCGATGAGCCGACCCTGCACGTGCAGGTCGCCGCGTCCATCCAGGCGCTTCCACCCACCCTCGGCGTCCAGGATCAGCTCGCTAGCTGCCGGGTCGGTGGCGAAGTCGACGTGCGAGTGCTTGCGGTACCGACCCGGCGGGAGCTGCGAGAACGTCGTCCCCATCGGCATCGCTGCGATGTCCAGCCACGAGAGCAGACCGTCGGCCGGACGGTACGGCGTGTCCATCAGGTTGCTGCCGTGCACGGTAGCGACCCCGGCCCGCAGCGTCAGCGCAGTGATCACGGTGGCGATGTCGGAGTAGCCGACGACCCAGGTCGGCTCCGCTGAGGCGATCGCCTCCCAGTCGAGCAGGGCCAGCACGTCGATGGCGGTCTCCCCGCCCCACGGGGGCACCACCGCCCGGATCTTCGGATCGAGGAGCATCGCTGTCAGCTCGGCCGCGCGGTCGCCGGCCGGAGCGCTGATGTGCCCGGATGCGGAGTCGCCCTCGCCCAGGCACTCGCCCAGCACCACGTCGTACCCTCGATCCCGCACCACCTCGACGGCAACATCAAGGCGCGCTCGGAGGTTGTCCGGCACCCCACTGGACGTGGCGCTCACGCCCACGACGTCGCCATGGCGCAACGGAACGGGAAACCTCACCACCATGGGACAAACCTAGCTGTGCACGACGCCGGAGGAGCAGAGTCGACACCGGCGTATGCACGTGTGGTGGGATGACAGGGTGACAGCCACTCGAGATCGGCGCGGGCTGCCCGCTGGGGTCCCCCCCGCCAGCGCTTCCGCTATCACCGAGACCCTCCGCGGTCTGTCGGCCGCCCGTCGACAGACCTTCACGCTCCGCGTCCAACGCCGCTGGACCGAGCTCCTCGACGGGTTGCGGGTGTATGCCGACCCCGAGGCCGTGGCAGGTCGCTGCCTGGAGCTCGCCGCGACGGCCTACTCGCAACGACCGGATGATCTGCATGCTCTGGACGAGCAGCGGCTCTTGGCGCCCGACTGGTTCCAGCAGCCCTCGATGGTGGGATACGCGGCATACACGGAGCGGTTTGCGGCCGCTGGCACCGGGTTGGCGGGCGTAGCCGACCACGTGGACCATCTGCGCGACCTCGGGGTGACCTACCTGCACCTCATGCCGTTGCTGCAACCGCGACCCACCCCGAACGATGGCGGGTATGCCGTCGCCGACTACCGCACGATCCGCCCGGATCTGGGGACGGTCGAGGACCTGCAGGACCTCGCCGCGGTGTTGCGGGCCAACGACATCAGCCTCTGCCTCGACCTCGTGCTCAACCACGTGGCCAAGGAGCATGCCTGGGCGACCGCGGCCCGCGCGGGCGACAAGCGCTATCGCGACTACTTCTACGTCTATCCCGACCGCACCGAGCCCGACTCCTACGAGGAGACACTGCCCGAGGTCTTCCCGGACTTCGCGCCGGGCAACTTCACCTGGGATGTGGACCTGGATGCATGGGTGTGGACCACGTTCAACGCCTACCAGTGGGACCTCAACTGGTCGAACTCGGCCGTCTTCTGCGAGATGGCCGACGTCATCCTGTATCTGGGCAACCTCGGTGTCGAGGTGCTCCGTCTGGACGCGATCGCCTTCACCTGGAAGCGCAAGGGCACCAACTGCCAGAACCAGCCCGAGGTGCACGCCCTGACCCAGGCGCTCCGGGCGGTCGCACGGATCGCCGCCCCGGCGCTGACCTTCAAGGCCGAGGCGATCGTCGGTCCGGATGACCTGGTCTACTACCTGGGCCGCGGGGTGCACCACGGCAAGGTCAGTGACCTGGCCTACCACAACGGGCTCATGGTGCAGATCTGGTCGATGCTGGCCAGTCGTGACGTCACTCTGGCTGCCCACGCGCTGTCGCGGATCCCCGCCATTCCGGCTACAACGGCCTGGATCACCTACCTGCGCTGCCACGACGACATCGGCTGGGCGATCGACGACCGCGACGCCGGAGCCGTCCACCTCAACGGCTTCGAGCACCGCAACTTCCTGTCCGAGTTCTACGCCGGTGACTTCGACGGCTCTTTCGCCGACGGCCTCGTCTTCCAGCACAACCCCGACACCGGGGACAAGCGGATCAGCGGCACGGCAGCCAGCCTGGCTGGGATCGGTGCCGCAGCCTCGAGCGGCTCGGCCCGACGGCTCGATGACGCCATCGGGCGGGTGCTGGTCGGCCACGCGCTGATGATGGGCTGGGGCGGCATCCCGGTGATCTGGTCCGGCGACGAGATCGCGACGCCCAACGACGCGCAGTGGGATGCCACGCCGGAGCATGCCGACGACAACCGCTGGGCACACCGACCGGCGCTGGACTGGGAGGTGGTCGCCGGGCTGGCGCACGCCCCCACCTCTGCAGCGGCGCGGGTCTTCGCGGGCCTTCAGTCTCTGCTGACCGCCCGAGCAGCCCTGCCGCACCTGCACGCCGCCGTCACGGCAAGACCGTTGCCGACCTCCGCTCCGGGCGTGCTGGGCGTGCTGCGCAAGCACCCGATCGGCCCCATGGTCGGCCTCTACAACATGACCGAGCATGAACGCTTCGTGCCCGGCTGGTGGCTCCGCGAGCAGGGGCTGGATCCGTATGCCGTCCGTGACCACGTGGCCGGAGCCGCGCCGCAGGTCACCGAGTACGAAGACCTGCGGCTGACGGCATACCAGGCCCTGTGGCTGACGAGGAGCTAACCCTGGTCCGCTGCGGTCGGGGTGAGGTCGCCGGGGTCGGCGTTGGCGCCACAGACGACGACCGTGATGCGCTCGCCGTCGGACGGCACGTAGGCACCACTGGTCAGCGCAGCCAACGCCGTCACACCCCCCGGCTCGGCCGCGATCCGCGCCGCGCGCCACAGCCACTGCCGGGCCTGACGGATGTCGTCGTCGCTGACCAGGACGGACTCACCCGAGGCGGCTCGGACGGCGGCGAAACCGAGCGCGCCGATCTGGCTCGCACCCAGGGAGTCAGCCGCCACTCCGGAGGGCTCGACCGGCACTGGCCGACCCGCTTCGAGAGCGTGGTGCATCGCCGGACAGCTCTGCGGCTCGACCGCGATGATGCCCTTGCTTGAACCCCACCAGGAGGCCATCCCTCCGATCAACCCACCCCCACCGACGGCCACGAACACCGTGTCGGCCTCGGTCTGCTCGTCGAGCTCTGCGGCCACTGTGCCTTGACCGGTCAGCGTCGGCACCGTGTCGTAGGCGTGGATCGCCAGCGCACCCGGCGCCTCTGCGAGGTCGAGGCTGGCCTCCAAAGCCTCGGCATACCGCTGGCCGACCTGGTGCACGGTGGCCCCGAGGGCATCAAGCCGCTCGACCTTCACCCTGGGCGCAGTGCGGGGCACGAAGATCTCAGTGGGTATGCCGAACACCTGCCCCACGTGTGCCACCGCGAGTCCGTGGTTGCCCCCGGACGCAGCGACCAACGTGCTGGGCAGCTCGGGCTGGGAGAGCACGCAGGTGAAGGCTCCACGCGGTTTGAACGATCCGGTGTGCTGGAAGAGCTCCAGCTTGAGGGTGACCACGACACCGGAGTCCAGCTCGAGGTCCATCACCGGGGTCCTCCGCACGCGCGAGCGGATCATGCCCTTGGCTGCGGAGATGTCGTCCCGGGTGGGCGGGGTGGAGGAGTTCGACGGCATACCGCTTATGGTCCCACTCGCGGCTCGCGGTGGACTGCCGGAGCGCGCCGCTGTGCACTCCCACCGGCTAAAGCCGATGCCGCGCTGCATCGTGCCTGGTCGCTCGTGACTTTGCGGGTGTGAGTGCCCTTCTGCCGCACTAGCCTGGCGGCATGTCGAAGCACTTGTTCTCTCAGGTCGACGTCTTCGCGGGCGAGCCGATGCGCGGGAATCCGGTTGCGGTGGTGCACGACGCCGTCACCCAGGACGGGCACGACCTCGCCACGGAGGAGATGCAGGCCTTCGCCCGCTGGACCAACCTTTCGGAGACCACGTTCGTGTTGCCTCCGCGGGACCCCTCGGCCGACTACCGGCTGCGGATCTTCACCCCGGGTGGCGAGCTGCCCTTCGCCGGGCACCCCACGTTGGGGAGCTGTCGAGCATGGTTGGCCGTCGGAGGGACCCCGTCGGACACGAACGTGATCGTGCAGGAGTGCACCGCGGGGCTGGTCCGTATCCGGCAGGCTGGGGGACGCCTCGCCTTCGCCGCGCCGCCGCTGGTCCGGTCCGGCCCACCCCAGGCCGATCTGCGGGAGGCGGTCACTTCGACGCTGGGGCTCACGAACGATCAGGTGGTCAGTATGTCGTGGGTGGCCAACGGGCCGAACTGGTTGGGCGTCCTGCTGCGCGATGCCGACACCGTCCTGGCCGTCCGACCGGACTTCGCTGCAATGCGGTCCCTGGGTGACGTTGAGGTGGGCGTCATTGGGCCCCACGAACCGGGCGGCCCGGCGGACTACGAGGTCCGGGCGTTCTGTCCTGAACTCGGCGTGCCGGAGGACCCGGTGACGGGCAGCCTGCAAGCAGGCCTCGCGCAGTGGTTGGTCGGCGCGGGAGTGGCCCCTGATCGGTATGTCGCGGCGCAAGGGACGGCCGTGGGCCGGGTCGGGCGGGTGTACGTCGACACCGAGCGCATCCAGGTGGCCGACGTCGGCGCTGCCGAGCACGACGGTGGTGCAGCGCACCACGATGTCCTCGGTGACATCTGGATCGGTGGAGACACCATGCTGCGCGTCGCCGGAGCCGTCGACTTCGGCTGACTGGTGCGCTGGATCCCGGCTTGCTCGTCGGCTACCGGCGCCGAGGAGGATGGTGGCCAGCAGCGACATTCTGTGGGTGGGTGGGTGGGTGGGCTGGGCTGGGACATATCCGCTCCTCACGATGGCAGAAGGAAGCCTAGACGGGTCACTCGTCTCGGTCACTACACTTCCGACGATGGTGAGCTGGGCCGAGTCGATGGTGGCGTTCGAGGATGCTGCCCTCTGGTTCCGCCAGACTGTCTCTGCCGCTGACGGTCGTGGGTCAGAGGCCGGTCTGGGGGAATGGACGGTCCGTGATCTGATCGGCCACACGAGCCGGGCCCTCCTGACCGTGGAGTCCTACCTCGGCGGCGTCGAACGCCTCGTGGAGGTCGAGACCGCTGCCGACTACTTCCACCTGGCGCTGGCGACCATCGGGGACCCCGAAGCGGTGACCGAGCGGGCCCGGACGGCCGGCGCGGCGCTCGGCGACAACCCGGCGCAGTCCGTGGTGGAGATCACCGAGAGAGTCCTGGCCCGGGTCCGCAGCGCGGGTGAGCGCGACCCGGTATCGACCCCGGTCGGCGTGATGCGGCTGCGGGACTATCTACCGACTCGCACCTTCGAGCTCACGGTGCACACCAGTGATCTCGCCCGAGCGCTGGGTGGGTCGGCCGTGTTGCCGGCGACAGCCGCAGCAGAGAGTCTGCGTCTGATCAGCGACCTGGTCGTGCGCAACGGTCAGAGCCTGCCCGTGCTGCTGGCGCTGACCGGTCGTCGCGAGCTCCCCGCTGGCTTTACGGTGCTGTAGCCCGACTTCGCATCCAGCGCCTTTGGTCACAGATCACCTGCCGTCACGCAGAGCTGTGATCAACTCGTCCTTGTTCATCGACGAGCGACCTTCGATGTCGAGCTCGCGCGCGCGGTGACGGAGCTGGTCAACGGTCCAGTCGTCGTAGGTGCCAGCGCTGCCTCCGCGCTCGCCGACCTTCTCCCGGGAGTCCCGGGCGGCGGCATTCGCGATCGCGGCGGCCTTGGCTTTGCTGGCGCCATCATCACGAACCGCTTCGTAGACCTCCCGGTCTTTGATCGAAGGGCCTGGGTCGTCCTGCTTCTTCGCGTTCATAGTCCCTCGACCGTACTGGGAGACGGATGAGCGACCGCCATGGGGCCAGCGCACCGTGTGTCAGCGGGCCGTGCCCCCAGGACAAGCGCGGTTCAGGCAGGGCGACGCGTCATCTGCAGTTGGTGCACCCCGATGTATTCGACCCGGAAACCAGCCTCGCAGTACCCCAGGTAGAACTCCCACATGCGGCGGAAGCGCTCGTCGAAACCGTGGGTGGCGATGTCGTCCCAGTTGGTGACGAAACGGGCTCGCCATCGTTTGAGGGTCTCGGCGTAGTGCGTGCCGAAGCTGAGGTCACTGCTGACCTCGAGCCGGGTGTGCTCGCCCAGCACCTCGTCGATCGCCCGCAGCGAGGGCAGGACACCACCGGGGAAGATGTACTTCAGGATCCAGGAGTGCGATCGTTGGGTGCGCAGCATCTGCTCGTGGCTCATCGTGATGGCCTGGATCGCGGCCGCTCCGCCGGGGGCGAGCAAGCGGTCGATGGTCTGGAAGTAGGTCGGCCAGAACTCGTAGCCCACGGCCTCGATCATCTCCACGCTGACGATGGAGTCGAACTCGCCGTGCACTTCGCGGTAGTCGCTGATCCGCAGGTCGACCTGGTCGGCATACCCGGCACGGTCGACCGTCTCCTGAGCCAGCGCCAACTGCTCGGACGACAGCGTGATGCTCGTGACGTGGGCCCCCCGTCGGGCAGCGCGCACGATCAGAGATCCCCACCCAGAGCCGATCTCCAGCACCCGGCTGCCCTTGCGGACCTCGGCCATGTCCAGGATCGAGTCGATCTTTCGCTCCTGCGCTTCCTGGAGGTCGCCGTCGAACGGCTCCCCGCCGTCGAACAGCGCCGAGCTGTAGGTCATCGACGAGTCGAGGAAGCGCTGGAAGAGGTCGTTGGACAGGTCGTAGTGCGCTTCGATGTTGGCCTTGGCGCCCCCGTCGAGGGTGTTGCGCTGGACCCGTGGCGCTCGCAGGTCAGCGACGGCGCGAAACTTCTGCAACGGCTCGGGCACCAGGCGAGTGAGGCGGGCGGCGAACGGGGCCAGGACGTCGGCAAGGTCGTGCCCTGCCGCTGGCCTCCAGTCACCCGCCATGTAGGCCTCACCGAAACCGATCTTGAAGTCCCGACCCAAACGCGCGAAGTACTGCTCGGCGTTGACGATTTCGAACACCGGCGACTCATCGTCGCCCCCACCCGTCATCTGGCCGTCCGGCCACAGCACCCGCACCGGCAGCATCCTGATGGCGGACCTCCACAGAGCTCGAGCGACCGCTGCCCGCACGGGAGCGGTGTCCACCGGTGGCATCACCGGCTCGGCGTCGTCGGAACGGTCGACCTGGGTCTGTGACTGCGTCATCACGATCCCTTCCGGAGGCTGGTGGTTCGGGCGAGTCTGGAGCGGTAGTCCTTTGGCCCACAGAGATATTCCGTGCGCCCGAATCAACGCGCTGACCTTCTGGGACATCAAAGGATGCCGAGCAAGCTGAGTCATCACACCGCCTCGGGTGACCGGCTGAGGTCTCCCATGGAAATTCGCAGTGAAGTCGGGTTTGGATTGGAGCTCACCATTTCGGTGCAGATTGATCGTCACGGAAACACGATCGGGTCCTAAGACGAAATGCAGTTTGTAGCGACCGGACAAGTCGTAGAACGGCGACACATAGAATGCCTTATCAACCTCGGACAATCCGGATTCATCGGGGTTCAAGAGATAGGCGTGTCGCTCCCCATACGTGTTGTGCACTTCGGCCACCACGCAGACGAGCTCGTCGGTGTCCTCATCAAGACACCAGAAGACGCTCAACGGATCGAACACGTAGCCGAACACGCGAGCATTGGCCAACATCACCACTCGCGGCCGTGCCGGCAGCGGGACCCCGTGCGTGCGGGCGAAATGCAACACGTTGTCCTTGATGCTGCGTGAGGGGTCACCGAGATGATCTGCGGGGCTGAACTGCGCAACCTTGGCCAGCGGTCGGCTCAGTCGCGGCAGGTGGTCGAGGTCGACCAGCCATTGGTAGACCCCGTGGCGCAGTCTGTGGTCGACAGGCCCGTGCCGTCGGTGCGCGACGACCCCAGGCACCAGCGCCGGAAGCGCGGGGAGGGTGATGGTGGTCATGCTGTGGCGATGGTCCAGTCCGCCGCGGCGTAGCCCGAACGACACCCGTCCTCGTGGAACCCCCACCCGAAATGGGCCCCTGCGTAGGCCGTGGTCGAGGTGAACAGCGACGTCAGCTCCCTCTGCGCCGCGACCGAGGCTGCGGTGTAGGCGGGGTGCGTGTAATGCATGGTCTTCAGCACCGATCCCGGCTCCAGATGGTCCGTCGCGTTCAGCGTGACGAGGTAGTCCTTGGAGGACTCGTGGCCCTGCAACCGGTTCATCCAGTAGGTCACCCGAGCCGCGGCGGACGGCTCGGTGCAGTGGTCCATGACGTAGTTCCACGAAGCCCGCGCCTGACGCGCGGTGGGCAGGATGGACGTGTCGGTATGCAGCACGGTCTCGTTCGTGGAGTACTCGAACGCGCCCAAGATGCGCTTCTCCTCCGGAGTCGGATCGGCCAGCAGCGCCAGGGCCTGGTCCGCGTGCGTGGCGATGACGACCTGGTCGAACACGCTCACGGCGTCACTGGCCGTGCGGACCTCGACCGGCCCGTCGAGGGGGCGGGATATCGACACCACCGGGTCACCCCGGCGCAGGTCCGGCAACGCGTCCGCAATCGCGGTGACGTAGGTCGAGGAGCCACCGACCACGGTGAACCACTGCGGGCTGTCGGAGAGCTGCAGCATGCCGTGATGATGCAGGAAGGTGAAGAGATAGCGAGCGGGGTACTGCAACGCCATGGCATCCCCCGAGCTCCACACGCACGACACGAGCGGGACGGCATAGTGACGGACAAAGTACTCGCCGTACCCATATTCACGGAGCCAGTCCCCCAACGTCGTGAGGTCCTCAGCGGAGGAGTCGTCGAGGAAACGCTTCGCGTCGTCGTGGAAATGGCGGACCTGAGCCAGCATGCCCACGAATCGTGGGCGGAGCAGCTGCCGTGGACGAGCGAGGATGCCTTTGGCCCCCCGCCCCCCGGCATACTCCATGTCGCAACCGTGGCAGGTGATGCTCATGCTCATCTCAGTCGGCCGTGCCTCGATCCCCAGCTCGGCGAAAAGGGCTCTGAGTCGCGGATACGTACGGTCGTTGTGGACGATGAAGCCGCTGTCCACCGGATAGTGCTGGCCGTCGGGGTCGGTGACGTCGTGAGTGTGGGTGTGCCCACCCAGTCGTGGCTCGGCCTCGAACACGGTGACCGTGTGCGTCGACCGCAACGCGTAGGCAGCCGTGAGGCCGGAAACGCCAGATCCGATCACGGCTACGGTGGGGTGACGCACGCAGTGCTCCTAGGATTCGCTAACCTAAGGGCCAGCTATTCATTTGACCGTCAAAAGACTACAAGGCCCCAACGTGAGCGACTCCATCATGGTTCCCGACCGAAGGCGCCTGCCGATGCGCTCCGCTGCGCGCCAGGTCAACCACGCTGTCCGGGTGCTGGTGTCGACGATGCAGCTGTATGCCGATGGGGTTGGCCACAACCTCGGGCTGCATCGCAGCGACCTGATGGCGCTCAACCTGATGTCGCAAGCGGCCATGCGCGGTGAGTCGATGACCCCGACCGACGTCGCCAAGCAGATGAGCCTGTCGGCGGCCGCCGTCACGGCCCTGGTGGACCGGTTGGAGCAGGTGGGTCACCTGGTCCGTCAGCCCGACGCCCAGGACCGCCGCCGGGTGCGACTGGGCGTCAGCAAGCAGGCGGAGTCGGTGAGCCGGGAGATGTTCCGCCCGATGAACGAGCGTCTCGCCGACGCGATGAGCGCCTACAGCGACGACGAGCTGGAGCTGGTGACGCGCGTCCTGAAGGACCTCAGCGACGCCGTGAGCGATGTCGAGCCCAGCAGCAAGCCCGCAGAGCCGACAGGCTCTACGCTGGGCGACCATGCGACTGGCTGACCTCACTGCTGAGCTCGATCTGACCCCTCCTGACCAGCAGGCGGCCGGGGTGGAGGTCGCCTACGTCACGCATCAGGCGGACTGGGTGCAGCCGGGCGACGCCTTCGTCGCGATCACCGGCGCGCGCTTCGACGGGCACAGCTTCATCACCGAGGCCGTCGAGCGGGGGGCCGTCGCGGTGCTGGGTCAGGGCCTCCCCGACACGGTGACCTGCCCGGTGCCCTATGTCGTCGTGTCCGACGCCAGGGCCGCGCTGGCCGATGCGGCGGCGGCCCTGGCTGGCCATCCGAGTCGAGCCATGACCGTCATCGGGGTGACCGGCACGGACGGCAAGACCACGACCTCGTGTCTGGCCAGACACCTGATGCGCGCCACCGGACGGCCGACCGGGCTGCTGTCGACGATCGGCTACGAGCTGAGCGACGGGGTCCTACGGCAGCCGCCGACGCACTTCACGACGCCGGAGTCGCCCCAGGTGCAGCAGATCCTGCGCGAGATGGTCGAGGACGGGGTGCAGGTCGTTGTTGTGGAGACCTCCAGCCACGCGCTGGCCCTGGACCGGGTCCGCGGGGTGGCGTTCGACGTCGCGGTGTGGACCAACCTCACGGCCGAGCATCTGGACTTCCACGGCACCATGCAGGGTTACTTCGAGCACAAGGCGCTGTTGGTGCAGCGGTCCCGGCACGCGGTGCTGAACGCGCAGGATCCGTGGACCGAGCAGTTGCTGCCGATGACGCAGGACCCGACGGGATACGCCGCTGAGCCCGCAGAGCGACTCGCACGGGTGCCCGGGCTGGACCCGGGATGGCGAGCGAGTGAGGTGGTGGAGGGGCCGAACGACCTGCGCTTCACGCTGCATACCCCGGACGGGGAGTTCGACGCGGTGTTGCCGATGATCGGCCGGTTCAACGTGGCCAACGCGTTGGCGGCTCTGGCTGCCGGAGCGTTCGCCGGGGCACCCACGGCCGAGCTGGTCGACGCCCTGGCCAGCTTTGCTGGCGTGCCCGGCCGGATGGAGTTGGCGACCAGGGCCCCGGGCCAGCCGAGACTGATCGTCGACTTCGCACACACCCCGCCCAGCCTCGACAAGGCCTTGGAGACGGTGCGCGTCACCACCGAGGGCGAGTTGTGGGTCGTGCTCGGTTCGGCCGGCGGCCCCCGTGATCCCGGCAAGCGGGCGCCGCTGGGCGAGGCCGCCACGCGCGGCGCCGACCACGTCGTCTTCACCGAGGAGGACCACCGGGACACCCCCATCCGGGACATCCTGGACGAGATGGAGCGTGGGGCCCGCGAGCAGGGGCGGGACAACTTCGTCTCGATCGCGAACCGCGTGGAGGCGATCCGCTACGCCGTCACACACGCTCGTCCGGCCGACACGATCCTGCTGGCCGGCAAAGGTCCGGAGACCACGCTGGAGCGAGACACCGAGACGATCCCCTGGGACGAGATGGGCGAAGCGGTGGCGGCTCTGACCGCTGCCCGTGACCGCTGACCGGCGCCATCCGCGGGCATGATGGGCGGGTGGCCCCCGCATCGACCGACCGTGCAGCACCCACGCCCGCCTTCACGACCCTGGCGGCACCGGCCTGCGTCGAGATCGAGGTCAAGCGGTCACGGTTCCTGTGCATCGTGCAACGCGTCGACTCCGAGGACGCGGCTCGAGACCTCATCGCCGCGACCCGCAAGCGCCACTGGGACGCTGGGCACCACTGCTCGGCGATGATCCTGGGCGCTGACCGAGCGCTGGAACGCTCCAGCGACGACGGCGAACCGGCGGGCACGGCGGGGGCGCCGATGTTGGAGGTGCTGCGCGGCCGAGAGCTGAGCGACGTCGTGGCCGTGGTGTCCCGGTGGTTCGGCGGCACCAAGCTGGGCACAGGCGGCCTCGCGCGGGCCTACGGTGATGCGGTCCGCAGCGCGCTGGAGTCGGCCGTCACCCTGCGCTGTGTGCTGGTCGAGGAGTTCCTCATCGAGGTCGACCACGCCACGGCCGGACGTCTGGAGAACGACCTCCGCGCGCGGGGAGTGGACGTGCTGGCCACCCAGTACGCCGAGCGGGCCAGGATCAGCCTCGGCATACCTGCTGGGCGTCGTGACGAGCTGGAGTCCACGCTGGCCGAGCTGACCTCGGGGAGCGTGGATCTCCAGCCGTCCGGCTCGATCTGGCGCGACACCCCCTGACCGATGTGCGCGCCGTTGCACGCTGCGGAGGCGCGAAGGGCGCGCACATCGGTCAGGGGCGAGGCGGGTTGAAGGCCGCCATGACGTCGGAGTGGTCGATCTCCGAGATATGGCGATCGGCCCACCGGGGCGACTTGTCCTTGTCGACCAGCTGGGCGCGCACGCCCTCGTCGAAGTCGGGGTGGGCGATAGCCGCCCGGGCCAGCTGCAGGTCTTGCGCGAGCACCTCGGCCACGGACATATCGGCGGCGCGACGCAAAGCCTCGAGCGTCAGCGCCACGGAGTAGGGCGAGCGTTGCTCGATCAGCTCGACCGCGTTGGCCGCGGCCGGGTCGTCGCAGGAACGCAGCCGCTCCAGGATGGTCTCGATCTGGACCCCTGCGTAGCACTCGTCGATCCACCCGCGGTGTTGCTCCAAGGACGAACCGCCCGACGCGTCGGGGTCGGCGCGACACTCGGCGGGGGGCTCCCAGTCCTTCAGGGTCTCCGCGTCCGACTCGGCAGCGGTCCGTGCCAGGTCTGCGAAGACCGCTTCCTTGGCGTCCGAGGAGACCACGTGGTCGGCCAGCCCGAGCCTCACGGCGTCGGCTCCGCCGACGGTCACTCCTGTCAACGCCAGATGGGTCCCGAGCTGCCCCGGCGCGCGGGCCAACAACCACAGCGCCCCGACGTCGGGGAAGAACCCGATGATCGTCTCGGGCATCGCGATGGTCGTGCGCTCGGTCACCAGCCGGTGTGAACCGTGGCCCGAAATACCGATCCCACCCCCCATCACCAGGCCGTCCATCCACGCCACGTAGGGCAGGGCGTAGTCGGCGACCATGCCGTTCAGCTCGTACTCGCGGGCGAAGAACTCCAGGGCGCGCTCGTGGTCGCCCGCGCGGATGACCTCGCGCACCGCGCGGACGTCGCCACCAGCACACAGCCCCTTGTCGCCGGCCCCCTCGACCCACACGGCCTGGACCGTCGTGCCGTCGGCCCAGGCTTCCAGGGCCGAGCGCATGGCCTCGATCATGTCGCCGTCCAGGGCGTTGATCGCGCGCGGACGGTTGAGGGTGATGACCCCGAGGGGCCCGTCGGTCCGTGTCTGCACCGTCTCGGCGCCGGAAGTGCTCATGGGTGGAGGCTAACGGGGCGACCCACCCGGCGCGCGTGCGTAGACTTCGGCGCCATGGGCAAGGCTTCTCGACGAAAACGTCAATCCGATGAACGAGGCCGTGCCGGCTCTGATCCGAGCCAGGCGCGGGCGCCGCATGTCGCGCGCCCCTTCGATGGGCTCAGCAACGAGACCGACTGGGTCGCGATGCGCGAGATCGTCCCCACGGCGACCGCGACAGTCAGCGTGACGTTGCCGGACGGCACGGAGCGCGACGTCACCCTCGCCACTGTGCTGCCGGGGGCCATGCCGGCGCTGCACCGCGCCGACGGCGAGGTGCTGGTGGCGTTGCAGTCGCGCACGTCCAGTGGAGACGCCAGCCGCGACATCGCCCAGGCCCTGCTGTCAGCCGTGGACGCCGAGCCCGGGAGTCCGATCACCTCGGTCCGCCCGGCTACGGTCGGCACGCCACGACTCCAGGACTTGGTCGGCCCCGACCAGGCACTGACCGTGACGTTGCACGAGGACTTCTCGTTCTGGGTGGGCGACGAAGAGTCCAGCCCCGAGATCGCCGACGCGCTGGAGCAGACCAACGCCGCCGCCGTGCCGACGACCAAGATCGACGATGTGCCCTCGGCCTACTGGTGCCTGATGGGGGAGCGGGCCTACATCCGCTGGATCCTGCCTCAGGACGAGGACGATGCCACCACGGCCTTCGCCCGTCTGCAGGCCGCAGGGGAGCACACCCTGGGCGAGGGCACCTCGTTGCTCGGAGCCTTCCGCGCCGCCGGCGTGCTCGTGCCCGTCTTCGAGGTGGATCCCGAGGTCGAGGCGGCGGAGATGGGACCCGCTCTGGCGGCCATCCAGGAGCGCTACACCGCAGCCCTCGGGGTCACCGACAGCCTCACCGCCGACGAGCGACGGGCCCGCGACGGGATCATCAGTCGTCAGGTCACCCTGCGCTGAGCATGACTGATCCTGCGGAGTCCGGGGTCGTCGCGGTCATCGCCGCGAAGGACGAAGCGGAACGCATCTTTGCCACGGTGCGGAGTCTCGTGTCGGGGGTGAGCCACCTCGCCGCGATCGTGGTCGTCGACGACGGCAGCAGGGACCTCACGTCGACGATCGCCCGTGAGCAGGGGGCTCACGTGGAACGCCACCGGTCCAACCGGGGCAAGGCGGCCGCAATGACCACGGGTGCACGGGCGGCGAAGGTGATGCACCCCGACGCTGCAGTGCTGTTCGTGGACGCCGATCTGGAGGAGAGCGCCGCTGCGCTCGGCGTCCTGTGCCTGCCCGTCCTGCGTGGAGAAGCGGACATGACCATCGCAGTGCTGCCCCCGCAGAGAACGGCGGGAGGTGGTTTCGGGCTGGTCACGGGCCTGGCCGCCAAGGGCATCGAAGACCTCACCGGATGGCGACCGAGCCAGCCTCTCAGCGGTATGCGGTGTGTCCGGCGAAGCACCCTTGACGACGCCCTGCCGCTGGCCCGCGGGTGGGGTGTGGAGGTCGGGCTCACCATCGACGTGCTCCGAGGCGGTGGACGGGTGCTCGAGGTGCCGTGCGAGCTCCACCATCGAGTCACCGGGAAGGACTGGCGCTCCCAGCTCCACCGAGCGCGCCAGTTCCGAGACGTGTGGATCGCCCTTGCGCGGCGACGCAGACCGCTGCTCCGACGGCGACCGTGAGCCCCAAGGCCACCACCGAGATCCCCGAGTCGTTCAGGACCCACCCCAGCAGCCAGACCGCGACCAGCGCACCGGCGCAGGCATGCATCAACGGCTGGTCCCACACGGGCCGTAGCGATCGCGACAGCCGGGAGCGTCGGGCGAACACCGCGTAGACCGCTGCCCCCAGCGCCGCCACGGCCAGCCAGGAGGCCGGGTAGTCCAGCAGTATGCCGAGGCTCTGGTCGAGCTTGCGGGTGACGATGTCCCAGGCACCGCCGTCCAACACGGCCTGCACGAAGTTGCCGAGATGGGAGCGCTCATCGGCCGGTCGCAGCCAGTCGGCCACCATCACCACCCCACCGACCGCCGCCGCGATGATGACCAGCAGGAAGACCACCGAGGGCTTGACGACCCGCCCGGCTGCGGCCATCGCCAACAGCCCGGTCCCGACCAGAGTCGCCGGCACCCCGCCGAAGTCGGCGCCCCACTCCGGCCAACCGTCGATGGCCGCTGCCGTCATACCGATCGACAGCACCGCCAGCACACCCCACCAACGTCGACTTCCCCGGGACTGCTGCAGCATCGAGGCGACGCAGCCGGCGAGAATGATCGCCGCCGCCGAGAAGATGCCGAACGCGATATTGCCCATGCCGTAGAAACGACCGGCCGCGACCGGTTGCACGCCGAGCACCGAGACCAACCCGAGTGACCCACCACGGATCACGTCCACACCGATGACCAGCATCGTGACGGCGGCGATGATCGCGATGGGGATGAGCGGGTGGGGCACCAGGTAGAGGTGCACGGCCCACGCACCGCCGACCAGGAGGGCCCCGATCAGCAGGGTCACCAGGACGAGGGCGAAGGTGGGCTGGCCCAGACCCACGGCCGCCGGATCGGTGGTGGCAGGGTCCGCACCGAAGCGCCACCAGGGAAGGGTCGAAGCGGCGAACGCGGAGACCGGGAAGGCCATCAGCGCGGATCCGGTCACCGACAGGGCAGCTCCGGCGACACGGCGGCTGGCCTCGAAGGTGGCGAACCGCACCCACAACCCCGTGGCCAGCAGCGCTGCCGCGAGCAGGATGCCCATCGTGGCGGCATACCCGGGAAGCACTCGGGTCGACAGGGTGGCCGCCGCAGCAAGGTCGCGGTTCGCCGGGCCGAGGTCGGTGCCCGCCTCGCCCGACGCTCTGGTGGCCGTGATCACCGCACCGGAGGTGGCATCGGCGACATCGTCGTCCATGGCCCCGGAGCTGAGCAGGATGCTGGTGGTCAGGTCGGTGGTCTGGACCAGGCCTGGCTGTCGTGCGCTGGCCGACCACAGCCGAGCCGGGCCTTCCGCGGTGACTGCCCCGGGGGCGCCGCTGTCGACACGGGTCATCAGCAGCGGATGCAGCGCAGGGACTTCGCCGGCGTCGGAGAGGCCGGCGACGACCAGCAGCGTCTCGTCGGGCAGGCTCTCGATGAGCTGGGTCACCCCGTTGTCGAGTCCTGGGTCGTCCATCCCTGACCCGTCGATGAGGATGACGCGACAGCGGGCGCTGCCCGGTGGGTCGCTCGCCTCCTCGAGGTCGGCCAGCGGAGCCGGGTCGTAGCGGCGCACCACTCCTCGCCCATCGGCTGCTCCCAGGGCCGCGGCCGGACCGTAGGCCGACACGCACTGGTCTCGGTCGGCGAGCCCTCGGTGGAGCAACCCGAGCTCGGCGGCCAAGGCCTGATCCTGCGCCGCGGCCTGCCAGTCCCGGAACCGGAGGAAGGTGGCGTTCACCCCGCTGGTGTAGAGCAGGTCCAGCGGATCTGCGGCACACCGTGCGGCGGTGTCGGTCTCGTCGGTAGCGGCCCGCTGGCCTGCGCCCAAGGTCAACCAGCCGTCCACCGGGCAGGTAACGGGGTAGGTGCCCCGCACCACGAGGGAGCCGCTCGCGCCGGTGGCTTCGACCTCCTGGAGGGTGGGGGTCGTCTCGTCGATGTCCGACCACGACCACCCGGGCACGCCCACGACCACGATCCTGGGCCCGTCCTGCAGGTCGCTCATCTCGGCGACCGGAACCCCCCCTCCTGGCGTGGAAGACCCCGCCGTGGCCGCAACCGCCAGCACCCCCAGGGTGAGCACGAGCAGGGCAATCGCTGCCGCACGCACACGCCCTCCCCTCATACCGGCACACCCTAGACGGCGGTGCTGCACTGCCGCTTCCGCGAGCGGGCATAAGGTCGGTCCGTGACTTCGCCGGACCTGTGGGCCTTCGTGGCCGTCGCCGCTGCGGTGGTAGCCGTCATCGCCCTGCTTGTGGCACTGAAGAACCGACGCCAGTATGCCGCGATGACCGCCCGGTACTCCGTGCTGTGGGGCTCGGGGGAGGCCGACGTCACCCAGGTCCTCGCCGCCCAGGCTCGGGCCCTGGGAGTCGAACGTGCCCGTATCTCCGCGCTGGAGGAGTCGGTGGCGTTGGTGCGCGGCGGGGTGGAGCAAGGCCTGCAGCACGTAGCCGTGGTGCGCTACGACGCCTTCGGTGACATGGGCGGACGGATGTCCTTCAGCGCGGCCATCATCGACGACCGTGGAGACGGGTTGGTGCTGAGCTCGATTCACGCCCGCAGTGAGTCGCGGACCTACGCCAAGGGCATCGTGGGGGGCAAGAGCGACGTCACGCTGAGCCCTGAGGAGCGCCACGCGCTCGATGCCGCCCGCTCCGGCAAGACGGACTGAGGTCGCTAGGAGTCCTGGCCCCCCTTGTGGGGCAAGCGCACGACCAGGCTCTTGGGTCGCACCTCGACGTCCATCACCACCCCGGCCCCCAGCACGTCTCCGTCGACCTGGATTTCCACCGGCTTGGAGGCCTCGACGCGGAAATGGGTGGAGGCCAGGTGGGTCAGCCGGGCAGGGGGACCGATGATGTCGCCCTTGAAGACGAGCTTGCGCCAGATCGAAGCCCACCCGAGCAGACCCCGGGGATAGAGCAGGAGGGCGGTGACGAGGCCGTCGTCGGATCGGGCCTCGGGCAGCAGCTCGAACCCCCCTTGGAGCTTGCCGACGTTGCCGACGATGACCGAGCGCACTTTGCGGCGCTCACTGTGGCCGTCAGCCGCCTGCACGTGGACGTCGAACTGTGGACCCTGCAAGTGCTGGGCCCCCGCGAAGACGTAGGCCCCCCAGCCGATCTGGGCCTTCAGGTCCTCGGGGGCGGTGGCCATGACCTCCGCGTCGAAGCCGAGACCGGCCATCACGAGGAACACGTGCTCCTCGACCTCGTCGGCATGGTCGGTGTCACCGGCATCCTCGAGGTCGACGTTGCGCGCCTCGTCCTCGGGGTCCTCGCGCCGGGCCTCGAGCTGGTCGACGCTGGGCCGCGTCAGTCGCAGCGAGCAGGTGTCGATCTCTGCGTTCCTGCCGGTGAGCACCACCGTCATCGATCGGCGTAGCGAGTCGATCGGCAGCGACAGGTTCCGAGCCAGCAGGTTGCCGGTGCCACCGGGGAGCAAACCGATGGGTATGCCGCTGCCGATCAGCGCGGAGGCCACGTTGCGGACCGTGCCGTCACCGCCCAGGGGGCAGACGACGTCCACTCCGGCACCGATGGCCTGCTCCGCCTGCTTTCGGCCGGTCTCCTCGACGGTGGTCTCGGCCCACCAGGGGTCGGCCCACCCCTCGTTGGCGCACATCCGACGGATCATCGCGCGGACGTCAGCCACGTCGTCGAACTTGGTGGGGTTGATGATGATGGCTGCCCGGGGCTTGGTGTCCTCGGTCTGGGTCTCGTTCGTCAGCGAGCCCGGTGTCGTCTCGGTTCGACCGCGATGGGGTTTCAAGCGTCCCCAGCCGCGTGCCTGGACGGCGTCAGCCTCGGTGCGGGCCAAGTATGCCGTCAGCGCCACGAGGAGGACCACCACGGCAGCGGCAAGGCCAAGGAAGAACCAGCTCGGGTCAGAGGACATGGCCACACGTTAGGTGATCAGCGGCGGTGCGATGTCCCGGACACTGCCGACGCGGCATACCCACCGATGTTCCCGCCCCTGACCGATGTGCGCGCCGTTGCCGACCGCGGACGTCGGGAGAGCGCGCACAACGGTCAGGGGGCGGTGTGGTCGGCGGTGCCGACGTGTTGTGCGGGATCCGTGCCCGCCGGCTGGTCCCGGAAGTTCAGGTAGCTGTAGATGATGGTGCCGAGCGCGATCAGCCCCGACAGGATGAGCGAGGCGCCCGCGCCCCACCCGCCGAGCAGCCACCACCGCTCCGCCACCGGCCACCAGGAAGGCGCCGGGGGCTGAAGACCCCACACGAGCCCGACAGCGATCAGACCCAACGCCAAGACGACGGAGACCACGATGCGAAAGGCGGACGACACGCTGTCGGCGGCCGTGCGCATGGCGGCCTTCTTCACGGGTTCCAGCCGTTTCTGTGCCCATTCGTACTGGCTGGACAGCAGAGCGACCCCGGCGAAGAGGGCGAGCAAGCCCGGTCCGGGGAGCACCAGCGCGGCGAGTCCGACGAGGACCAGGATCCACCCCGCGCCTTCGATCACGATTCGTTTGGCTAGGCGTGCACCAGCAGACACAGCGTTCCTCTCGGCCATGGTCGGGCTTCGATCCCTCGGTGCTGGAGGGTCGAGCACGACCGCGCCACTATAGACATCACACCCCGTGCGCATGGGAGCCAGGTAGGCACCCACCCGATGGCGATCAGCGCGGAGCGGTGAACTCCGCCAGGAAGGCGGTCAGCAGCTGCGCCGACTGGTCGCGAGGCAGTGCTTCGATCAGCGCCAGCACGGTGGTCAGGTCGATCTCGCCCGTCGTGCGCGCAGTGTGGGCCAGGGCCGCAGGATCGGGTATGCCATCGCTCGGGGCTGAGTCCTCGTCGGGAGGAGAAGGGGATGCCGGGGCCGAAGCTGTCTCACCCCGAGCAGCATCGGCCCCCGACCGCAGAGCCGGGAGCAGCTCGGCCAACAGACCTTCGGTGACCGGGGTGATGGTGAGGTGGGTGGTCCTCGCGATCGACGTGCCGTCGGGTTGCTGCAAGCCCGGCTGTCCCTGAAGGACGAACCCGCGCTTCGCGACCTCGGCGGCCCATCGGTGCGGATCGACCTGCTGGTCGACGTCCACCCCGGGGTCGCTGCGAACGGCGATCAGGGGGCCGTTCGGCGCACCGTGCACCCTCAGACCGGGGAGGTCCTCGATCGCCGCGCGCACCGCCTCCGTGGCGCGGACCACCTGAGTCGCCAGGTCGACGTATCCCTGCTCGCCGAGCGCGCGGACCACGGCCCAGCCCGCCGCCAGCGAGGTGGCCGACCGGGTGCCCAGCACCGTGGGGTTGACGACGGGGTAGCCCAGCCAGTCGGTCAGGGCGAAGTAGCGCGCGCGGTCCAGCTCGGGGTCGGCGAAGAGCAACAGCGAGGTGCCCTTGGGCGCGTATCCGAACTTGTGCAGGTCCGCGCTGATGCTGCTGACCCCCGGCACCTCGAAGTCCCAGGGCGGCAGCGTCGATCCACCCGCGCGGTGCCACCAGGGCAGGATCCATCCGCCGACACAGGCATCGACGTGGCAGGGAACTCCGGCCCGGCGTGCCGCCTCGGCGACGTCTGTCACCGGGTCGACCACGCCGTGGGGGTACGAGGGCGCGGACACCACCACCAGCGCAGTCTGCTCGTCGAGTGCGTCGGTCATGGCGGAGGTGGACGGCACGCCGGTAGCCGGATCGACACAGACCAGGACGATATCGAGCCCGAGGTAGTGGGCGGCTTTGTGGAAGGCCGCGTGCGCCGAGGTGGCGAGCACGATCGAGGGCTGGCTCTCACGGTCGGGATGACGCGTGCGCCACAGGTCCCGGGCTGCTTTGACCGCGAGCAAGCAGCTCTCGGTGCCGCCGGAGGTGATCGAGCCTGTGGCGGTCGGGCCATGCAGCATCGACCTCCCGAACGCCACCAGGTCGCCCTCCATCAGCGCCACCGAGGGGAAGGTGGTGGGGTCCAGGCCATTCACCGTCTGCAGCATCCGAGCGGCATCTCCGGCGAGAGCGTCGAGCTCCGGTCGGCCGCTGTCGTAGACGTACGAAAGCACCCGGCCTCCGTGGGTCGGCGCATCCTGCTCGCGGTATGCCGACAGCCGGCTCAGGATGGCGGGCGCGTCGAACGGCGGCGCGAGATCCACGACCGGCGGGCCGTCAGTGGGCGTCGGCGCTGCCGGCGGACTGGTCCAGCGTGGTCTGTGCGAGGTCCGAGGGGACCCGGGTAAACCGCAGCACTTCGCCCCGGGACGCGCGGACCGCCGCGATGAACGCGCCCGCCCACGTGTTCTCGAAGGCGATGACCAACGCTGAGCTCTCCGGAGCCAGGTCGTCGGCGACCTCCGAGACGTCGTCGATCCCGAGCGCCCCTGGCTGTAGCAAGGTCACTTCGGGGAAGGGGCTCGATGTGCCGTCCTCGAAGTCGACCCCGGTCATCGAGCTCGGGACTCCGTCGGCGTCTTTGCGCACGAACACCATGTCGACCAGGCGCACCGTCTGCGTGTCATGCAGTCGTGCGATCTCGGGGGCGATATCCCCGTTGAACTGGTTCCCCTCGAAGCCGATCACGATGATGTCGAGGGGCGATGACCCTGCTGCGGCAGTGTTCGTCATAGATCGAGGCTACCAAGGTGGGGCGGCCCTGAGGGGCCCTCACCAGACTGTCGCAGGTTTGGTTCGGCTGCTGCGGGCGAGGGCGCTGGCTCGCGGTAGCGACCCAAGACGAGCAGGCTCAGCGAGACCAGGACGGCGGGCAGAGCCGAGAAGGCGAGCACGATGGCGACCCTCGCTGACTCCGGTTGGTCGACGACCACACCCCCGACGCTCGAGGAGAACCCGCCGAGGGCCAGAGCGATCAACACGATGCTCGGTCCCAGCGCCAACCCGGCCGTCTCGCCTGCGGTCCAGACGCCGCTCATGGTGCCTCCCCGTTCGCGGCCGGCGGCGTTGATGACGTCCGGCAGCATCGCCAGCGGAAACAGCTGCATACCGGCGTAGGAGACGCCGGCGACCGCGACCACCACGTACACCCACCACCCGGGGGCTGCGAGCAAGCCGAGCAACCCCAGCGTCGCGATCAGGAAGCCGATCGAGGCGGTCCGGAGAGCGACCGGCTTGCCGTGGCGGGCGGCGTATCGGGTCCAGAGCGGCATCACGACCAGCGCCGGCGCGACCAGAGCGAGGAAGACGAAGGTCAGTGCACCTTGGTTGCCCAGCACGTAGGTCGCGACGTACTGTGCGGCGCCGAGCATGATGCCCACCGCGAGGGCTTGCAGGACGAAGACGGACAACAGCGACCGGTATGCCGGCTCGCCGCGGACCACGTCCAGTCCGGCGACGTAGCCCGCGCGCAGGCCGACGGGCGCGGCGTCGTGGGTGGGTCGGGCGCGATGACGACGGAGCCCTCCGACCGCGCCCAGCATGCCGGCCAGCAGCACGGCGGCGATCACCACCCCCATCACCAGGTAGCCCGAACGTCCGCCGCCGGCCCCGTCGCGCAAGGCTGGGCCGCCGGCGCCGACCAGCAAGATCGTGAGGGTCAAGGTGGCGATTCGCCAGCTCATCAACCGGGTGCGCTCGCGGTAGCCATCGGTGAGATCGGCGGGAAGAGCGATATACGGCACTTGGAAGAGGCTGAACGACGACGTGGCGAGCACGAAGAAGATCAGCACCCATCCGGCAGCGGCGGCCGGTGACCACCCCTCCGGCACAGCGAAGGTGCCGATGAATCCGATCGGCAGGGTCAGGGCCCCGACCGTCATCAGGCGAGTCCGGGAGTGGCGACGGGAAGCTTCAGCGTCGCTCATCGCCCCGATCGCTGGATCGATGACGACGTCCCACACCTTGGGCACAATCACGACGATGGAGGCCAGCAGCGCGGGGACCGCCAGGGTGTCGGTGAGGTAGTACGCCAGCACCAGACCGGGAAGGGTGCCGAACCCACCGGTGCCGACGCTTCCGGCGGAGTAGCCCGCGATTTCGCGGGCGGGGATCCTGCGAGCCATCTGCTCCTCCTGCCTGACGCCGCGGTCACCTTATCCACGAGGAGGCGTGCGGTGCCCGAGGCGGACCGAGATGTCGGCTGCAGACTGCTGCACCGCGGCGACGAGATCCGGTGGGGAAGCGGCGTCTGCTTCGGCATAGACCGGGAAGGTGACGGCGACACCAGCCACCGGGTGGCCGGTGTGATCCACGACGGGGGCAGCCACCGAGGCCAGGCCGGGGGTCACCAGACCCACCTCCTCGGCATACCCGCGAGCGCGGGTCCGCGCCAGCAGCGGCCGCAGACCGCTGAGCGATGTGGGGCCGATATCGTGCCGCTGCACGAAGGCGTCGGTCGATGGGAAGAGGGCCCGCACCTGGGCCGCGGGCAACGCCGCCAGGATGGCCAGGCCGCTGGCCGTCAAGGACGCCGGTAGGCGTACCCCCACGTCGCTGACGAGGGACGGGCGCCCGGACACGCGCTCCTCGATGACGTAGAGGACGTCACGCCCGTGCAGCACCGCGAGATGGGCGTTGTGCTTGGTGTGGTCGGCGAGCCGGGTGAGCAGCGGACGAGCCACGCGTTGCAATGGCGTCTGCCGACCGTAGGCCGAACCGAGCTCGAAGGCCGCGACGCCCAGACCGTAGGTGCGCTCCTCGGGGAGGTGCACGACGAAACCTCGGTCGATGAGCACCGACAACACCCGGTAGGTCGTGGATCGTGGGATCTGCAGCTCTCGCGCGATCGTGGCCGCTGGCACCGGCGCGAGGTGTCGACTCAGCAGGGTGAGCATGTCGAGAGCAGCGGCTGCGGCCGGAGCGCTCACCTCGACCCCCGCGTCGGAAGTGCGGCGTGTGGGCCCATGTCCCACAACCTACGCATAGACCCGCCTAGAGCGCGCTGCTCAGTCGCTCATCTGTCGGCGAGGGCGAGCCGACTCGAGCGGTCCTCGTTCTCGGCGTCCCGTATGTGGGACACATTGATCGTCGACGCTATGGTCCCGGCATGAGTGACCCCGTGCAATAGAGGGATGAACACCGTGGCCGTAGGAGTGGCGGGGGTATCGCCCCGAGACGTGGTCGATGTCGCGAGGCACGGAGCGGCCGTGCTCATCGGCGAGGAGCCCCTCGCCGAGATGGCCCGATCACGCGCCGCGGTCGAAGCCTTGGCCAGTGACGACCAGCCGCACTACGGCATCTCGACGGGTTTCGGGGCGCTGGCCACGACCCATATCCCGACAACGCGTCGCGTCCAGCTCCAGCGCAGCCTGATCCGCTCCCATGCCGCTGGTTCGGGCCCAGAGGTGGAGCGAGAGGTTGTCCGGGCCACCATGCTGCTCCGCCTCGCCACACTCGCAACCGGGCGGACCGGCATACGGCCGAGCACCGCTGGGGCGTATGCCGACCTGCTGAGCCACGGCATCACTCCGGTCGTGTACGAGTACGGCTCGCTCGGCTGTTCCGGGGACCTCGCGCCACTGTCGCACTGCGCCTTGACGCTCATCGGGGAGGGCCAGGCCCGCGACGCCGGCGGCACCCTGATGCCGTCGGCTCAGGCTCTGGCCGCTGCCGGATTGCGACCCGTACAACTGGTCGAGAAGGAAGGCCTGGCACTGATCAACGGCACCGACGGGATGCTCGGCCAGCTCGTCCTGGCCTTGCACGACCTCGCGACGTTGATCGTCACCGCTGACGTGGCCGCGGCGATGAGCGTCGAAGGGCAGCTGGGCACCGACGACGTCTTCGCCGCCGACCTCCAGGCCCTGCGTCCCCACCCGGGCCAGGCCGTCTCGGCCGCCAACCTCAGGGTCATGATGGCGGGCTCAGACATCCGGGAGAGCCACCGGACGCCGTCGTGCACTCGAGTCCAAGACGCCTACTCTTTGCGCTGCAGCCCTCAGGTCCACGGGGCGGCGCGCGACACGGCTGACCACGCAGCCCTGGTAGCCGGCCGTGAGCTGGCCTCGGCCATCGACAACCCTATGGTCACGCCTGATCTGCGGGTGGAGTCGAACGGCAACTTCCACGGGGCACCGGTCGCCTACGTCCTGGATTTCCTGGCCATTGCGGTGGCCGACCTGGCCAGCATTTCCGAACGGCGCACCGACCGCTTCCTGGACCCGGCGCGCAACCACGGGTTGCCGGCGTTCCTGGCGCAGGACCCCGGCGTCGACTCGGGGCACATGATCGCTCAGTACACCCAGGCCGGCATCGTCTCCGAGCTGAAGCGGCTGGCCGCTCCGGCCAGTGTCGACTCGATCCCCAGCTCCGCGATGCAGGAGGACCACGTCTCCCTGGGCTGGCACGCTGCCCGCAAGCTGCGTCGGTCCCTCGACGGGTTGACGCGAGTGCTGGCGATCGAGGTGCTCACTGCGGCTCGCGCACTGGAGCTGCGCTCACCGCATACCCCCGCCCCCGGCACTGCCGCCGTCGTCAGGGTGCTGCGAGGGGCCGGGATCCCCGGCTGCGGACCGGACCGCTTCATGGCCCCCGAGATCGCGACCGCGGTGGACCTCGTCGGCGCCGGCCAGATCCGAGCGGCGGCCGAAACGGTCACCGGACCGTTGGCCTGAGATGGCGACCTCGACGCGCGACTCAGCGCTGGCGGTCCCCGATCACCCGAGCCCGTCCAGCGGCCCATCCGGTCGCGGACTGCGGGATGGCGAGCGCTACCAGGGCCACGACCGGCCAGGTCCACCCTCCAGTGAGGTCGTGCAGCACCCCCACCGCGAAGGGACCCACCGCCGCGGCCACGAGATAGCCAAGCCCCTGCGCCATCGTGGACAGGGACGACGTGTCGTCGGGGTTGTCCGTGCGCAGGACGATCAGCGTCAGGACGAGCGGGAAGTTGCCGCCCAGGCCCGTCCCGATCAGCACCGCCCAGAGGACGGGGATCGCGGTCGGTGCGATGAGCAGGCCCAGGAAGCCACTGGCGGCGACGGCGCTGAGCACGACGGGGAAGTAGCGTTGGTCCTTGGAGTGAGCGGCCCAGCTGGGGATGAGCAGGGCCATCGGTATGCCGGACAGGGTCGCCACCGCCAGGAGCAAGCCCGCCGAGGAGGCGCTGATGCCCGCGGCCCGGTAGATCGAGGGCAACCACGCCAACATCGCGTAGAAGATGGCCGACTGCAGCCCAAAGAACGTTGTGACCTGCCAGGCCAACGGCACCCCAAGCAGGGTCTTCATCCCGCCTGCGCTCGCGCCGGCGCCCTCGACCGGGTGGTGCGGTCCTCCCCCCCGGGCCCGAGGGGCCCACAGTGCCAGCGCCACCGCGGCCGTCACCACCCATACCCCCAGCCCGATCCCCCAGCCGTAGGCCGAGGTGAGCGGCACCGTGATCGCGGCCCCGATCGCGGCCGAGCCCGTCAGCGTGGTGGTGTAGGCGCCGGTCATCAGCCCGGGGTGGCGCGGTGCATCTCGTTTGACGAGCACGGGGAGGAGCACGTTGCCGACGGCGATCGCGGCCGAGACCAGCACCGTCCCGATAAAGAGCGTGCTCACCAGACCGGCGCTGCGCAGCAGCAGCCCCAAGGTCAGGATGAGCAGCGCCAAAGCCGCCGTCGCGTCGACGCCGAGTCGGGAGGTGAGCCGCGGAGTCAGCACCGCGAAGATCCCGAAACACAGCACCGGTGCCGCGGTCAACAGAGAGACCTCCACCGCGCTCAGGGACAGGTCGGCGGTCAGCCGGTCCAGGACCGGGCCGACGCCCGAGATCGGGCCTCGCAGGTTGGCTGCCAGCGCGACGATGCCTGCGATGACCAGGCCCCGCCGCAGCCAGCGTGGGCGCTCTGCGCTCTGAGTCACGTACCGACCTTCCTTTCAGGCCCTCCGAGAGGGCAACCACCTGACCTTAGGGGCAGCGCCGAGGTGTGCCGGTCCCCGCTCCTACGCCCGAAGCGCAGATGACCACCCCGACCGGCACCGCACCCACCACCAAGGAGTCCACCATGGAAGGCGCCCGACCCGTCCGATCACCCCGAGGAACGACGCTCACGGCGCGTTCGTGGGCCACCGAGGCCCCGATGCGGATGCTGATGAACAACCTCGACCCCGAGGTGGCCGAACGACCCGACGACCTCGTGGTCTACGGCGGCACGGGTCGGGCGGCGCGAGACTGGCGGTCGTTCGACGCCATGGTCGCCACCCTGCAGGACCTGCGCGACGACGAGACGATGCTGGTCCAGTCCGGGCGGCCGGTCGGCGTCATGCAGACCCACGAGTGGGCCCCGAGGGTGCTCATCGCCAACTCCAACCTGGTCGGCGACTGGGCCACGTGGCCGCAGTTCCGCCGGCTCGAGCAGCTCGGCCTGACCATGTACGGCCAGATGACCGCCGGCTCTTGGATCTACATCGGCACGCAGGGCATCCTGCAGGGCACGTACGAGACCTTCTCCGCCGTCGCGGCCTCGCTGGCCTCCAGGCACCCCCATCGGTATGGCGGCTCGCTGGCCGGCACGCTCACCCTCACGGCGGGGTGTGGCGGAATGGGTGGGGCGCAGCCGTTGGCCGTGACGCTGAACGGCGGCGTCTGCCTGATCATCGACGTTGACGAGTCGCGGCTGCGGCGCCGGGTGACGTCGCGCTACCTGGACGAGGTGGCCGAGTCCTTGGACGCCGGCGTGGCCCGGGCACTCGCCGCCAAGGCAGCTCGTGAAGCCGTGTCGATCGGAGTGATCGGCAACGCGGCGATCGTCTTCGCCGAGCTGCTGCGCCGGGGCGTGGACATCGACATCGTCACCGACCAGACGTCCGCACACGACCCGCTGTCCTACCTGCCGGCCGAGGTCGATCTCGAGGACTGGCATGACCTGGCCGACAAGAAGCCGGAGGAGTTCACCGACCGTGCCCAGGAGTCGATGGCTCGACACGTCGAAGCCATGGTCGGCTTCCAGGACGCTGGGGCAGAGGTGTTCGACTACGGCAACAGCATCCGCGACGAGGCGCGGCAAGGCGGATACGACCGGGCTTTCGAGTTCCCTGGGTTCGTCCCGGCCTACATCCGGCCGTTGTTCTGCGAGGGCAAGGGCCCGTTCCGCTGGGCGGCGCTTTCCGGGAACCCGAAGGACATCGCGGCCACCGACCAGGCGGTGCTCGACCTCTTCCCCGACAACGAGCACTTGCACCAGTGGATCCGGGGCGCGCAGGACCGAGTGGCCTTCGAGGGACTGCCGGCGCGGATCTGCTGGCTGGGCTACGGCGAGCGGGACAAAGCCGGGGTGAAGTTCAACGACATGGTGGCCTCAGGGGAGGTGGAGGCACCGATCGTGGTGGGCCGGGACCACCTCGACTGTGGCTCGGTGGCCAGCCCCTACCGGGAGACCGAGTCCATGGCCGACGGCTCGGACGCCATCGCCGACTGGCCGCTGCTGAACGCCATGGTCAACACCGCCTCGGGGGCCTCCTGGGTCTCGATCCACCACGGCGGCGGGGTCGGGATCGGCCGTTCCCTGCACGCGGGCCAGGTCTGTGTGGCCGACGGCACCCCGTTGGCCCGGCGCAAGCTCGAGCGTGTGTTGACCAACGACCCCGCCATGGGCGTCATCCGCCACGTGGACGCCGGCTACGACGAGGCCGACGCGGTGGCTGCCGACCGGGGTGTCCGCATACCCATGCAGGAGCCCTGATGACCCCCCGGAACCACCCGGTCGTGGGCGCGTTCTCGGGGCGAGCGCTGCCTGATCAGCCGCCACTGGCCGGACAAACGAGCGCAGGACCGCAAGGATGAGGCGATGAGCCAGAGCTTCGACCGCATGTGGGCCGACCTGGAGCCCATCGGCCGGGCTTCCTCGGGGGGCTACCGACGGTTCGCCTGGACCCGAGAAGACCACACCCTGCGCGAATGGTTCTCCGCCGAGGCCGCCGAGCGGGGCCTGGACCTGACGCAGGACCGCGCGGGCAACCAATGGGCCTGGTGGGGCGATCCCGACGCAGCCGTCTGCGCCGGGCGGCCCGGGATCGCGACCGGCTCCCATCTGGACTCGGTGCCCGACGGCGGCGCCTTCGACGGCCCGCTCGGTGTCGTGTCGGCCTTCGCGGCCATCGACGCGCTGCGGACCGCGGGCACCGAACCGCACCGACCGATCGGGGTCGTGAACTTCGTCGACGAGGAGGGCGCTCGGTTCGGCGTCGCCTGTGGAGGGTCGCGGGTCCTGACCGGAGCTATGAGGGCCGAGCGGGCCCTCGGGCTGACCGACGACTCCGGTCTGAGCCTGGCCCAAGCGCTCGCCACGGCCGGGCAGGACGTCAGGCATTTCGGCGCCGACCCTCAGACCCTCGCCCGGGTCGGTGCGTTCGTCGAGCTGCACGTGGAGCAAGGTCGAGGGTTGATCGACCTCGACGCGCCCGTCGGCCTGGCCCGCGACATCTGGCCGCACGGGCGCTGGCGGATCGACCTGCCGGGAGAGGCCAACCACGCGGGCAGCACGCGGATGCAGGACCGACAGGACGCCATGGTTGCGCTGGCCGAGGTCGTGCTCGCGGCCCGCGACGCCGCGCTAAGACACTGCAGTGTGGCCACCATCGGCAAGATCGCCGTCCAGCCCGGTGGAGTCAACGCCATCGCCAGCCACACCACCGCCTGGCTCGACAGCCGGGGCCCCGACGAAGAGCCGGTCCGGGCCGTGGTCGCCGAGGTCCGTGAGCGGGTGGAGCGGATGGGGGGTCGCATGGCGCAGGAGTCGTGGACGAGGCCGACGCTGTTCGACGTCGGCCTGAGCACGAGGTTGCGCCGCCTGCTGGCAGCCCCCACGCGTGCCGAGGTCGTCGGGGAGGACGGCCCGGGCGACGCTGTGCCCTTGCTCGGCTCGGGAGCAGGACACGACGCGGGAATCCTGGCCAACGCCGGCATCCCCGTCGCCATGGTGTTCGTCCGCAACCCGACGGGGATCTCGCACAGCCCCGCAGAGTACGCCGAGCGGGCCGACTGCCACGCTGGCGTGAATGCGCTGTCCGACTGCCTGGCCGAGCTGGTCGGACCCCGGGCCGAGCCGCGTCGATGAAGTGGCACGCCGAGGTCGCCCACCTGCCCGGCGGGGTGCGACACAACGTGCTCATCGAAGCCGAGGGCGGTGTCTTCACCCGGGTCACGGCCGATGCAGAACGGGACCCCGGTGACGTCGTCGAGCGGCTGCCCGGGGTGGTCACGCCCGGCTTCGCCAATGCTCACAGCCACGCCTTTCACCGCGCTCTGCGTGGGCGAACCCACACCGGCGGCGGCACGTTCTGGACGTGGCGCGAGGCCATGTATGCCGTGGCCGAACAACTTGACCCCGACATCTACTTTGCGTTGGCGCGGGCGACGTATGCCGAGATGGCGTTGGCGGGGGTCACCGCCGTCGGCGAGTTCCACTACCTGCACCACGGTCCAGGGGGCACGCCGTACGAGGATCCCAACGCGATGAGCCACGCCTTGGTCCAGGCGGCTGACGAGGCCGGGATCCGACTGACCTTGCTCGACACCTGTTATCTGTCCGGAGGCCTTGACTCCTCTGGGCATCGACCTTTGAGCGGTGTGCAGACCCGGTTCGGTGACGGCGACGGCGACGGGTGGGCCTCCAGGGTGACGGCGATGCGCGACGGAGTCTCAGGGGGTCCGGCTCACCTGCGCCTCGGGGTCGCGGCCCATTCGGTGCGTGCCGTGCCCCGAGGCGACCTGGTCACCGTGGCCCAAGTCGCTCAAGCCCTGGCGGCACCGACCGGTCCCAGCGCCCCGATGCACCTCCATCTGTCCGAGCAGCCCTCCGAGAACGAGGCTTGTCTGGCCGCCTACGGCACCACACCGACGGGTCTGCTGCACGCCGAAGGTCTCCTGGCCCCGCATGTGAGCGCTGTGCACGCTACCCACCTGAGCGCCGGCGATATCGGGCTGCTCGGCGGCGCGGGGGTGACCGCGTGCTTCTGCCCGACCACCGAGCGCGACCTCGCCGACGGGATCGGGCCGGCGAAGGCCCTGTTGGCGGCGGGAGCGAGACTGTCGCTGGGGTCGGACCAGCACGCGGTCATCGACCTCATCGAGGAGGCCAGAGCCCTGGAGATGCATGAGCGTGTGGTCTCGGGCCACCGGGGACGCCTGAGCCCGGACAAGCTGATGGATGCGGCCACCGCCCACGCCAGCCTCGGGTGGGCCGAGGCCGGAGCAATCCGGGTGGGGGCGCGTGCGGACCTCGTCGCGCTGCGAACCGACTCCGTGCGAACGACCGGGACCGACCCCGCGCAGATCCTGTATGCGGCCACCGCCGGGGATGTGGACACCGTCGTGGTCTCGGGCCGTACCGTGGTCAGCGAGGGGCAGCACGTGCTCGGCGACGTCGGAGCGCTGCTGCGCGACGCTCTTCAATCAGTGCTGGGAGGCACCTGATGGGTATGTTGATCACCGGCATCAGCGAGCTCGTGACCTGCGACGACACGCTGGACGGCGCCGATCATCGCGAGGCTCTCGGCGTGGTGAGGGACGCTGCCGTGATCGTCGGTCGTGACCCGCAGACCAACGAGTCGAGTGTCCTGTGGCTGGGCCGTGCGGCGGATGCGCCGGACGCGGACTGGGCGATCGACCTCGGGGGGAAGTCGGTGCTGCCTGGGTTCGTGGACAGCCACAGTCACCTGGTGTTCGCCGGAGAACGTTCGGCGGAGTTCGCGGCGCGGATGACGGGTCAGCCCTACGACGGCGGGGGCATCGCGACGACGGTCTCGGCGACCCGGGCGGCCAGCGACGACACCCTACGGACGTTGCTGCGGGCGCGGGCGGACGAGATGCGGGCTCAGGGCACGACGACGATCGAGATCAAGAGCGGCTACGGACTGACCGTGGACGACGAGGCTCGGATGCTGCGCCTCGCCTCCGAGGTCACCACGGAGGTGACGTACCTGGGTGGGCACGTTGTGCCGCCGGAGTCGCGGGGTGACTACGGCTCCGGCGGGCATCGGTCCGCCTACGTCGACATGGTCTGCGGCGAGATGCTCAGCGCGGCGGTGCCCTACGCCCGATGGATCGACGTGTTCTGTGAGCCGGCGAGTCCTCATGCCTTCGACGCCGAGGAGTCACGGCGCATCCTGACTGCGGGTGTCGCGGCCGGACTGGGCGCCCGCGTGCACGGCAACCAGCTGGCGCACGGTCCCGGCGTGCAGCTGGCGGTCGAGTTCGGGGCGGCCAGTGTGGACCACTGCACCTATCTCGCGGCGGCGGACGTCGATGCGCTGGTCGGCGCTCGCGACACCACCGTCGCGACGTTGTTGCCGGGTGTCGAGTTCTCCACCCGATCCCCCTTCCCGGATGCTCGGACGCTGCTCGACGCGGGGGTGTCGGTGGCCCTGGCCACCGACTGCAACCCCGGCACGTGCTACTCCACCTCGATGCCGTTCGTCATCGCTCTCGCGGTCCGCGAGATGGGCATGACGCCGGCCGAGGCGGTCCGCGCCTGCACCGCGACCGCCGCGCGGGCTTTGCGACGTGACGACGTCGGCGTGGTCCGAGTCGGCGGCCGGGCCGACCTCGCCGTGCTGGATGCGCCCACCTACCTGCACCTGCCGTACCGCCCCGGTGTCCCCCTGGCGAAGACCCTCGAAGTCTGACTTCGCGCGGGCATCCATCCTGCCGCCAGGCTTTAGGCTGGGCCGATGATCGATCTGCGTATGGTGCGTGACGACCCCGAGCGGGTGCGAGCCTCACAGCAGGCCCGCGGCGAGGACGACGGCCTGGTCGACGCGGTGCTGGCTGCCGACGAGCACCACCGCTCCTCGCTGTCCGAGTTCGAGCGGCTCCGCGCCGAGCAGAAGTCGATGGGTCGGGATGTCGCCGGCGCCGAAGGGGAGACCAAGACAGCTCTGTTGCAGCAAGTCAAGGCGATCTCGGGACGGGTGAAGGAGCTCGACAAGCAGGCCCGCGAGGCCGAGCAGCAGCGCGACGAAGCTATCCGCAAGATCGGCAACGTCATCATCGACGGTGTGCCGTCGGGCGGGGAAGACGACTTCACGCTCATCGAAGAGGTCGGCACCCCTCGGGACTTCGCGGCCGACGGCTTCGAGCCGGCTGACCACCTGGAGGTCGCCGGGCGCCTCGACGCTCTCGACATGACCCGGGGCGCCAAGGTCTCGGGTTCACGGTTCTACTACCTCAAAGGGGTGGGGGCCCGGCTCGAGATGGCGCTGCTGTTGTTGGCGCTGGACCGTGCGCGCGATGCAGGTTTCACCCAGCTCAAGGTGCCGACCCTCGTGCTGCCGGAGACCATGGCCGGGGCCGGGTTCCTGGACGCGCACGCCGACGAGGTCTACCACCTCGACGCCGACGACCTCTATCTCACCGGCACCTCCGAGGTCGCCCTTGCCGGCTACCACGCGGACGAGATCATCGACCTGAGCGAGGGGCCGAAGCGATACACCGCGCTGTCGACGTGCTTTCGACGAGAGGCCGGCAGCCACGGCAAGGACACCCGCGGCATCATCCGGGTGCACGAGTTCCAGAAGGTTGAGATGTTCGCGTACGTCCGTCCCGAGGACGCCGAGGCCGAGCACGAGCGGATGTTGGCGCTGGAGCGCGGCATGCTCGACAGCATGGGTCTGCCGTACCGCATCATCGACACCGCGGCCGGCGACCTCGGCGGTCCCGCAGCGCGGAAGTACGACTGCGAAGCGTGGGTGCCGACCCAGGGCCGCTACCGCGAGCTGACCTCCACGTCGAACTGCACCACCTACCAAGCGCGCCGGTTGAACACGCGCGAGCGGGACCCGAACGGTTCCGGCACCCGGACGGTCGCCACGCTCAACGGGACGATGGCTACCACGCGGTGGTTGGTCGCGATCCTGGAGAACCACCAGCAGAGCGACGGGTCCGTGGTCGTGCCCGAGGTGTTGCGTCCCTACGTGGGCGAGTCGGTGCTCGCGCCCCGCTGATCGCGGACAGGACTCATCCGTTTGGTGGAGGTATGCCGACTGCCGGCGACATAGCCTGGCCCGGTGACAGGGACGATGCTGGGACGGCTCGAAGAGGTGCTCGGGTCCGAAGAGGACTGGGAACGTCCGGGGCCCACGAAAGCGGACCGGAAGACCGACGTCTGGCTAGCGTTGGCGTTCTTCGCCCTGGCGGCGCTGGGCAGCGAGCTGCTGCGTTCTATCGGGCTCTTCACAGACAGCCCCGTGGGCACGGTGGAGCAGTATCTGGGCATCGGCAGCGCCTCGGTCCTCTTGGTGTGGCGACGCACCTACCCCGTGGTTGTCGCGGCAGCGGCGACGTTTCATCTCCTGATCGTCGGGTCGCTGCTTCCCTCGGTGGTCTCCAGTCTTCCGATGCAGGTGCTCTACTTCTTCGCGATCTACAGCGGGGTGGCGTGGGCCAAGGACCGTCGGGTGACCACCTACGTGGTGATCGGCCTCGGGATCTCGCTGTTCGCCTGGGTCGCCTGGTTCCTGGCGTTGAGCTCGGGGGTGGCTGAGATCTACGGCGACGCGGCCAGCGACGGGCAGGGCCCGATCCCACCGACCCTCGGGGTCGCCGGCTGGATCATCATGAACAACCTGATCTTCTTCGGCGGGGCGATCCTGCTCGGGCAGGTCGACTGGCGTCGAGCACTGCGCACGGCCGAGGTGGCGGAGCAGGCCGAGACCATCGCAGCCCAAGGCACACGCCTGCAAGATCAGGCGGTCGTCAACGAGCGACTCCGCATCGCGCGCGAGCTGCACGACGTCGTGGCTCACCACATCTCGGTCATGGGGGTGCAGGCCGCGGCCGCACGTCGGGTGCTGACCACCGACAGTGAGGCCGCGAGCCAGGCCCTGCGCTCGATCGAAGGCTCATCGCGCGACGCCGTCGACCAGATGCGTGATCTGCTCGGCACGCTGCGCGCCGAGGACGTCGCGACCTACGCGCCCGTGGACGTCGCACGCACGCCCCAGCCGGGGTTGAGCGACCTCCCGGCTTTGGCCCGCGAGTCCAGCACCGACCAGTGCAAGGTCGAGATTCGGGTCGTGCCGGACGACGAGGGGGTCTTCCAGCAGGTCGCAGCGCCGGTGCAGCTCTCGGTGTACCGCATCGCCCAGGAGGCCCTCGCCAACGTCCGCAAGCACTCGACCGCCCGATCGGCCCACGTCGCGGTGCGCATCGAGCCGTCGCAGAACAGAGTCGAGGTCGAGGTGGTCGACGGCGGGGCGCCTCGCCGCGGCACGACCGGAACGGGCCTGGGACAGCGGGGGATGAGTGAGCGCACTCGACACCTCGGCGGGGGGCTCGAGGTCGGCTCGCGGCGTGGCGGTGGATATCGGGTGCGGGCCTGGTTCCCGATGGACGGCAGCATGGCCCGGCACCGGGCTCGGGAGTCCGCATGAGCGGGGCATCGACATGAGCGACGACGTCTCGGTGATCAGGGTGTTGCTCGTGGACGACCAGCCGCTGCTGCGCTCAGGCTTCTCGATGATCTTGTCGACGGAGCCGGACATCCAGGTGGTTGGCGACGCGGAGAACGGTCGACGCGCGATCGACGAGGTCGCCCGCCTTCGCCCCGACGTGGTCCTGATGGACGTCCAGATGCCGGTCCTGGACGGCATCGAAGCCACCCGACTCATCGTCGCCGGTGCCGCAACTGCTGGCGTGGCCCCACCCAGGATCGTGATCCTGACGACGTTTGACCGCAACGACTACCTCTTCGACGCGCTCTCGGCGGGGGCCAGTGGGTTCCTGCTGAAGAACGCCGACGCCGAGCACGTCGTCGATGGTGTCCGCACGGTCCACGGTGGTCTGGCCCTCCTCGCCCCCGAGGTCACCCAACGGGTCATCGCCGCCGCCTATGGCACGTCGGCGGCGAGTACGAGCTCGACCCCCGCCCCCGGAACCCCTCCGACCACCCGACCGGACGGCATCCTCACCGCGCTCACGGCGCGCGAGTCCGAGGTGCTGACCCAGATCGCTACCGGGTTGAGCAACGCCGAGATCGCCGCTGCTCTCTTCCTGTCCGAGGCGACGGTGAAGACCCACGTGTCGAACGTGCTCACCAAGCTGGGGGTCCGCGACCGGGTCCAAGCGGTCATCGCGGCCTACCGAAGTGGCCTGGTTCCACCGACCGGATGAGGGAGGGACCAGGCCAGATCCTCCGTATGGCCGATGTGCCGACGTCGACGCGTCACTAGCGTTGAAGGGTGCTCACCAAACAAGGCCGACCGTGCAGCAGTACACACCGGAGTGAAGGGGACGACCATGCTCGAGGTTGACGGGGTCACGCGGACCTACGGCGAGATCAAGGCCGTAGACGGGGTGTCCTTCGAGGTTCCGGCCGGGGCCATGGTCGGCTTCGTCGGCGGCAACGGTGCTGGCAAGACCACGACCATGCGGATGATCATGGGCATCCTGGCCCCCGACAGCGGACACGTGCGGTGGCAGGGTCAGGAACTGACCCGGGCCACCCGGACGCGGTTCGGCTACATGCCCGAGGAGCGTGGTCTTTACCCCAAACAGCCGATCTTGGACCAGCTGGTCTACCTGGGCCGCCTGCACGGGATGAGTCAGAACGAAGCCAAACACCGGGTCGCCGACCTTCTGGAGCGTTTCGGGCTCGGGGAGCGGATGGACGACAAGGTGGAGACCTTGTCCTTGGGCAACCAGCAACGTGCTCAGATCATCGCCGCCGTTCTCGGGGATCCCATCGCCTTGATCATGGACGAGCCGTTCTCCGGTCTGGACCCGGCGGCCGTCGATCAGATGTCCGCCATGTTGCGCGAGCACACGTCGTCGAATACCCCCGTGCTCTTCAGCTCCCACCAGCTGGACCTGGTGGACCGACTGTGTGACTCCATCGTGGTTCTGCACGCTGGCAAGGTCGTGGCCGCCGGCACCTCCGCTCAGCTGCGCGAGACCGGACAGCTGCGATACCGGCTGACCGTGGGCGAGGACGCCGGATGGGTGCGGGGTCTTGACGGCATACGAGTGGTGGACCTGGACGGGAGGACTGCCGTGGTCGAGCCCGTCGACGAGGCGGCGGCCCAGCATCTGCTGGGCGAAGCGGTCTCGCGCGGCAAGGTCCACGACTTCAGCAAGGTTGTCCCATCGTTGAGTGAGATCTACCGAGAGGTGGCGGCATGAGCACGCCCACGAAGGAATCGACCCCGACCACGACCCAGACGCTCGATGCAGACACCGCGTCGCGAGCCGGTGCTGCGCCGTGGGCGTTAGTGACAGCCCGGGAGATCCGGGTCAAGCTGACCGACCGTAACTTCTTGATCTCCACGGGCCTGACCCTCGTGCTGATCTTCGGGCTGCTGGGATTCCAGGCGTTCATGGCCGGTCGTGACTCGGCCCCCGAGTACGTCGTGGCGGTCACCTCGCCCGAAGGGGCGGCGCTGGTCGCCCAGGGCGAGCAGACCCTTCAGACCGACGAGGACGGCGCCACGGTGCAGGCCGAGCTCGTCACCGACTCCGACGCCGGGACGGCGCTGATCACCGACGAGGATGTCGACGCGATGCTCACTCCCAGCGAGGACGGGTGGACGCTGAGCGCCGACGGCGAGCCGCCCGCCGACCTGCGCGACGCGGTGTCCGAAGCAGTCCGCGCCTCAGCCTTGAACGCCAACGCGGAGTCAGCCGGGACCACCGTGCCAGCACTGTTGGCCGGAAGCCAGCTCGCCACCTCGGATGTCTCCGGTGACGACGGCACCGAGCAGGTCATCCAGGTCATCGCGGGGATCGTCTTCGGGCTGCTGTTCTATATGGCTTCGCTGACCTTCGGCATCAGCATCGCCAACAGCGTGGTCGAGGAGAAGCAATCGCGGATGGTCGAGATCCTGGCCGCTGTCATCCCGGTGCGCGCGTTGTTGACCGGCAAGGTGCTGGGCAACACCATGCTGGCTTTCGGTCAGATGGCTCTCATTGTCGGCGTCTCACTGATCGGGCTCAGCTTCACCGAGTACGACCAGTTTTTGCCGGCGATGACCGAACCGCTGCTGTGGTACCTGCCGTTCTTCATCGCCGGCTTCGTGGCCCTGGCCTGCATCTGGGCGGCGGCCGGCGCGCTGGCCTCCCGTGTGGAGGACCTGCAGTCGACGACCCTGCCTCTGACGCTGGCCCTGGTGGCGATGTTCGTCCTGGCGCTGAACCTCGACGGGATCGCTCGTGTGGTGGGCTCCTTCGTGCCGGTGATCTCGACCATCCTGATGCCGATGCGGCTCTTGGAAGGGGACGCCACGTGGTGGGAGCCCGCGGTCGCGCTGGCCCTGACCGTGGCCTTCTGCTGGGTCACCATCAGCCTGGGCAGCACGCTGTACCGCCGCGCCCTGATGCAGACCCAGGGGCGGGTCACCGTCAAGCAGGCGCTTCAGCTCAAGGACTGAGGGGGTGGGAGCACGCAGGCCGCTGCCCCGCGGCTCTATCGTGCTCCCGCCACGTAAGGTGTCGGCGTGGACATCAGCGCTGGCCCGATTCCTGGGGGCAGCCCCTTGGTCGCCCTCGACATCGACGGGACCATCGTGCATCACGACGGTCACCTCTCCGATCGGGTGGCCCGAGCCATCACGGGCCTGGCGGACAGCCAGGCCACCGTGATGATCGCCACGGGGCGCTCCGTCACGGCCACCATGCCTATCCTGCGTGAGCTCGGTCTGGTGCGGCAGGGGATGTATGCGGTGTGCTCCAACGGAGCAGTCATCGTCGCGCTGGACCCGCAGACCGAGCTGGGCTACCGGATCCATCACGTCGTCACGTTCGACCCGAAGCCGGCCGTGGACATCCTGATCCGCCTCCTTCCGGACGCGATCATCGCGGTCGAAGACGTCGGGGTCGGCTTCAAGGTGAACCGTCTCTTCCCCGAGCCGGACCTGGCGGAGCGGCAGCTCGTCGTGGACATCGAGGAGCTGGTGGCCCACCCGGTGCCCCGAGTGACGGTGCGGGACCTCAGTGCTGAGCCGGTGAACTTCGCCGAGCTGATCGATGGGATCGGCCTGCACGGCGTGAACTACGCCGTCGGCTTCAGCTCCTGGTTGGACCTTGCCCCCGAGGGGGTCTCGAAAGCCTCCGGTCTGGAGACCGTGCGACTCGCGTTGGACATCGACTCCGCACACACTCTGGCGGTCGGCGACCAGCGCAACGACATCGAGATGTTGCGGTGGGCCGCGCGGGGGGTGGCTATGGGACAAGCGCCGCCGGAGGTGGTCGGGGCCGCCGACGAGGTCACCGCTGATGTCGAGCACGACGGGCTGGCCGTGGTGCTCGAAGACCTCATGTCGGCGCTGCGGAACGTCGCCTGATGTCCACCCGTCTGGTCATCACCTCCCCGGCCAACCCACGACTGAAGTCGCTGACCGCCTTGCGGCGGCGACGCACGAGGGAGGAGGAGGGGGTCACCCTTGTCGAGGGATACGAGGAGTTGCAGCTGGCGTTGGCGGCTGGCGTCCGACCCCGGTCGTTGTTCTACTGCCCCGACCTGATGGCCGACCCGGCCACCCAACGTGCGCTGATCGACGAGACCTCGACCCGTGGCGCGGACATCTTCGAGCTGAGTCGGGCGGCTTTCGAGCGGGCGGCGTATCGGGAGGGGCCGGACGGATTCTTGGCGGTGGTCAGCACGGTGCACCGCACCTGCGCCGACCTGCAGGTGGCCGACAATGCGCTCATCCTGATCTGCGAGGGCGTGGAGAAGCCCGGAAACCTTGGGGCGATGCTGCGCACGGCTGACGCGGCAGGCCTGGACGCGGTGATCGCGGCCGATCCGGCCACCGACTGGGGCAACCCCAACGTCGTGCGCTCCTCCAAGGGCACGGTGTTCTCCATGCCGGTGGCCAGCGACACCAGCGAAGCGACGCGGGACTGGCTAGCGGATCGGGGTATACCGATCGTCGCTGCGACCCCGGACACCACGGTGCTGCATACCGACATCTCCTATGCCGGTCCGATCGCGATCGCAGTCGGGGCGGAGAAGCACGGACTGACCGATGAATTGCTGGCCGCAGCCGCGCACCGAGTGAGGATCCCCATGATCGGGCAGGCGAACTCGCTCAATGTCTCGACCTCGGCTGCGATCGTGGTCTACGAGGCCGTCCGGCAACGTCGCGCGGCAATGCGTGGCATAAGCCCCGCCTAGGGCGTGGTGCAGAGCACCCCGTGATCTGTGTCACGATGTTGGGCATGCGCATCGATCACGTCTGTTATGCAGCCGGACCCGAAGGCATGAGAGCCACCGCCTTGCGGCTGGCCGAGCTGCTCCAAGTGACCCCTCGCGAGGGTGGAGTCCATCCTCGTTTCGGCACCCGCAACATGGTCCTGCCGTTGGCCGACGGTCGATACCTCGAGGTCGTCGAGGTACTGGACCACCCTGCCTCGGACAAGGCCCCCTTCGGTCAGGCCGTGCGCGCCCGGTCGAACCAGGGCGGCGGTTGGATGGCCTGGGTTGTGGCGGTGGAGGATCTGTCCGACATCGAGGAGCGGCTGGGCCGTGAAGCGGTGCCCGGCAATCGGCATACCCCGGAGGGTGTCGAGCTGACCTGGCATCAGATCGGGATCAAGTCGCTGATCGAGGACCCGCAGCTGCCGTTCTTCGTGCGCTGGGACTCCCTGGACCACCATCCCTCCAAGCTCGGTGGTGGCGGAGCCAAGCTCGTGGGACTGCACATCGCCGGGGACCCGGTCAAGATCCGCGAGTGGCTCGGGGTGCCGGACGTCTCGGCTGCTGGAGGACACGACATCGACATCGAGTTCGACCCCTCCGAGTTGCATGCTCTGGAGTCCGTGGTGTTCGACACCGCCGGCGGGACCGTCACGATCTGAGAGGCCGCCGCCAAGGCCGTGGCGTGGACATCCTCGTCAGAGGTCGAATCGGCGCAGCCGCAGGCTGTTCAGCACCACGATGATGCTGGAGGCCGCCATAGCCCCGCCGGCGATCATCGGGTTCAGCAGCCCGAACGCCGCGAGGGGGATGGCTGCGGTGTTGTAGCCGAAGGCCCACCCCAGGTTCTGCTTGATCACCCGCAGCGTCTCCCGGGATAGACCGATGGCGGTGACGACGGACTCGACGTCGGAGCGCATCAGCACGATGTCGGCCGACTCCATCGCCACGTCGGTGCCGGAGCCCATGGCCATCCCGAGGTCCGCCTGGGCCAGGGCCGCAGCGTCGTTCACGCCGTCGCCGACCATGGCGACCACATGTCCCTGGCGCTGCAGGGCGGCGACCGCCGCGTGTTTGTCCTGCGGCAACACGCCGGCCGTGATCTGGGCGGGGTCGATGCCGACCTCGCGGCCGATCGCTTGGGCCGTGGGCTCGGCGTCTCCGGTCAGGAGATGGGGGGTGAGGCCGAGACCGCGCAGGCGCTCGATCGCGGCGGCGCTGGTAGGACGGGTCTCGTCCGCCACCGTCAACGCAGCACGGGCCTGCCCGCCCCAGCCCACCAGGGCCGTAGTGCCCGGCTCGCCGAACGCGGGACGAAGGGCCTCGGGCACCTCGTCGAACAGGTCGGCCTTGCCCACAGTCACGGTGGTGTCCTTGATCCGGGCGCTCGCGCCCTGACCGGGCAGGTTGGTGAAGTCATGCACATCCGGAACGGCGAGGGAGCGGCCTTCTGCTGCGTCCACGATCGCCCGGGCCACGGGGTGTTCGGAGCCGGCCTCCACGGCGGCGGCCGCGGTCAGGGCCGCGTCCTCGGTCAGGCGCCCGTGGGTGGTGACCTGGGTCAGGCTGGCCTGACCGGTGGTGATGGTGCCGGTCTTGTCGAGCACGACGGTGTCGATGCTCCGAGTGCTCTCCAGGATCTGTGGGCCCTTGATCAGCACCCCCAGCTGAGCGCCCCGTCCGGTCCCGGTCAGCAGCGCGGTCGGGGTGGCCAAACCGAGGGCACAGGGGCAGGCAATGATCAACACGGCGACCGCCGGCTCGATGCTCTGCCCGAGGTCATGACCGGTGATGAGCCACCCGATCAACGTCAGCAGCGCGATGACCAGGACCACCGGCACGAAGACGGCAGAGACGCGGTCGGCGAGGCGCTGGACGGGAGCTCGCCCCGTCTGGGCGTCTTCGACGAGTCGGGTGATCTGGGCCAGCGTCGTATCGGATCCGACCCTGGTCGCTTCGACGGTGAGCCGACCGTGGGCGTTGACGGTGGCGCCGGTGACCCGATCCCCTTCTGTGACGTCGACCGGGACGGACTCACCGGTGACCATGCTGGTGTCGATCGTGCTGGCACCGTCGATGACGACGCCATCGGTCGCGACCTTCTCGCCGGGGCGGACGACGAACCGCATGCCGACCTCGAGGTCGTCGATGGAGATGCGCTTCTCGCGCCAAGCGCCGCTGCGCGGGTCATTGCGCAGGATGGCGACCTCCTTGGCGCCCATGTGCAGCAGAGAGGTCAGCGCCGAGCGGCCTGAGGCCTTCGCTCGGGACTCGAAGTACCGACCGATGAGGAGGAAGGCGGTGACGATGGCCGCGGTCTCGAAGTAGAGGTGCCCGGTGAAGCCGGTCAGCACCGCCAGGACCGACCAGCCGAAGGCTGCGGTGACGCCGATCGAGACGAGGGTGTCCATGGTGGAGGCACCGTGCCGGGCGTTGATCGCCGCCGCGCGGTGGAAGGGCCAGGCTGCCCATGCGTAGACCGGGGTGGTCAGGATGAGCTGCAACCATGGTCCGGCTGCTCCGGTGGCGTCACGGATCGGGGACACCATGGCTAGGAACAGCACCAGGACGGCGAGCGCGCTGGCCACGATGGCCCGACGGCGCAACGCCCCGTCCCCGATGAGGTCATGATTCATGTGGTCGTGCTGCATGCCCTGCTCGTCCTGGGCGTCGACAGCGTTGTGGGCCACGTCGTGACTGGTTCGTTCGGACACCGGGGAAGCGGTATAGCCCGTCGTGGCAACCGCGGCCACAAGATCTTGGACGGTGTGAGGGTCGGCGTAGGAGACGCGCGCCTTCTCGGTTGCGAGGTTGACCGTGGCCTCGACGCCGGCGAGGGCGTTGAGACGGCCCTCGACGCGCGACACACACGAGGCGCAGGTCATGCCCTCGATGTCGAGGTCGACCTGATGGGACTGGTTGGTGGAAGTGGTCATGACTCCTTCTGGCACTGCTGAGCGTGATGGTCTGAGAATGGAAGCTAGCTGCGAACGAGCCGGGAGATGGCTGCAGCGGCCTCGCTGACCTTGGCTTGGGCCGCCTCGTCGGACTCGCGAGCGGCGTCGACGACGCAGTGGCCGATGTGCTCCTCCAGCAGGCTGAGGCTCACCGCCTGAAGAGCCTTGGTGGCGGCGCTGACCTGAGTCAGCACGTCGATGCAGTAGGTGTCCTGCTCGACCATCCGCGCGATGCCGCGCACCTGCCCCTCGATCCGCGCCAACCGCTTCAGCTGGTCCTGTTTGGTCTCGCTGTAGCCGGGCGTCGTCATACCGTGAACAATACCCCCCGGGGGTTCAGTATTCCCTCCTGCGCTAGCGAGGCGGCATCCTCGGTGGGTAGGGCGTTCTGGACGTACAGCAACACCAGGAAAGCGACGAACACCAGGGCGCAGAGCACGAGGAGCGTGCGAAACACACCGTTCCTCACCGCGGATCCCCCACAACGGTGCTCGGCTCAGGAGCGAGCGCGGGGTTGATCCACTGCACATCCGTCCACGTATCCATGGCGTTCGATATTAGCCGCCGACACGTTAGCCTTGACGTTCACGAAAGAAGGTGGAGGTCAGCGTGCGGCAGCGGGTAGCAGCGGCAGTAGTGGGTGGTGTGATGCTGTCGGGCTGTGGGGCGGCCGAGCCGAGGATCATCGAACTGTACGGCGAGCCTTCCTCACGGCTGGTGGAAGCCGTCGTCAATACCTGCGACCAGCACCCGCGCCTGCTGGCCGAGGAGTCGACGGACCAGGTCATCGTGACGTTGATCGTCAACGACCTCGACTTCAGCCGGGGCGAGTGCTCCGACGCTGCGGTGGTGACCTTGGTCGATCCCCTCGGGGAGCGGGCGGTCATCGATGGCGCGACCGAAGAGCCGTTGAACGTGCTGCCCGCCGAGAGCGCTCCCCGGATGCGCTGACCAGCAGGCCCCCGGAGGTCCCCGACGGTTGGCCCGGTCAGTCCAGATGGGCGACCAGGTCCGGCGCGATCCCGACGTAGCTCCTCGGCGTCATGTCGACCAGGCGTTCCTCCTCGTCGCTGGGCAACCCCAGACCCCCTACGAACTCACGCAGGTCCGCACCGTTGATCCGGCGCCCCCGGGTCAGGTCTTTGAGACGGTCGTAGGGGTTGCTCATCCCTTCGACGCCCGCGGCCGCCAAGGCCCGCATCACCGACTGGATCGGCTCAGCCAGGACCTCCCAGTTGGCGTCGAGGTCGGCGGCCATCGCCTCCGGGTTGGCGTCCAGCCCGGCCAGACCACGGCCGGCGTTGTCGATGGCCAGCAGCGAGTGACCCAGCGCCGTGCCGACGTTGCGCTGCATTGAGGAGTCCGTGAGGTCCCGCTGCAACCGTGAGGTCACCAGCGTGGAGGCCAGCACGTCCAGCAGCGCGTTGGACACCTCGAGGTTGGCCTCGGCGTTCTCGAACCGGATCGGGTTGACCTTGTGCGGCATGGTCGAGGACCCCACGGTGCCCTGCCCGCGGACCTGCGCGAAGTAGCCCATCGAGATGTAGGTCCACAGGTCGGTGCAGAGGTTGTGCAGCACGCGGTTGAACCGGGCCACGTCGGCGTACACCTCCGCTTGCCAGTCGTGACTCTCGATCTGGGTGGTCAGGGGGTTCCAGGTCAGGCCGAGTCCGGAGACGAACTCGTGGCTGACCTGCTGCCAGTCCGCGCCCGGCACCGCCGCCAGGTGGGCGCCGTAGGTGCCCGTCGCCCCGTTGAACTTGCCCAGGTAGTCCGCGCGCTCGATCCGCCGGACCTGGCGTTGTAGCCGGGCGGCGAGGACCGCAAGCTCCTTGCCCATGGTGGTGGGCGTGGCGGGTTGACCGTGCGTGTGAGCCAGCAAAGGTGTGCCGGCCAGCTCGCGAGCCATGTCGCTCACCTGCGCGACGATCTGCTGGGCCCGGGGGAGCCACACGTCGACGATGGCGCCTTGGATCATGAGGGCGTAGGAGAGGTTGTTGATGTCTTCGGAGGTGCAGGCGAAGTGCACCAGCTCCGCGAGATCGCCGCGGCCCTGAAGATGGTCGACCAGCCGTCGGCGGAGGAAGTACTCGATCGCTTTGACGTCGTGCACGGTCTCGGCCTCGATCGCGGACAGCTCAGCGATCGTGTCGGCATCGAAGTCGTCGACCAAGGCACGCAACCGCTCCTGCTCAGCATCGGTGAGCAGGCCCGCCCCCGGCACGACGGCGTGCTCGGTGAGGTAGATCAGCCACTCGATCTCCACGTGCAGCCGCTGCCGGTTGAGCGCCGGCTCGGAGAGGTGCTCGACCAGGGGCGCGACCGCGCTGCGGTAGCGGCCGTCCAGGGCGCCGAGGGCAAGCGGAGGCGTGATGTCACGAAGGGAGGCCATGGGTCCATCTTCCCAGAGGCTGACCCGCGATCTACTTCTTGGCGTTGGGGTCCTTGGCCTGGGCCTGCAGGTAGGCGTCGGTCTGCTGGTCGCGCTCGTCGCGCGCCGCCATCACAGCTTCCTCGGCGCGTTGCTCGAGCGCGCGCGCCCGGCCCTCGGCTCGGTCAGCCTCCTCTTGGGCGTCGGTGGCCTCCTGGCGGGCCAACGCTGCGGCATCGCGAAGCTCTTTGGCCGAGGCTTCCTGACCGGCAATACGCGGGTCGTCGGCGGCGGCCTTCTCCCGCAGCCGCGCAGCCTCCTTGCGAGCCGCAGAGCGACGCACCGCCAACAGCACTACGACCACCACGATCAGCACCGCTGCCGCTACCAACCACCACACCCAGGCGTTCTCGCCCATGACTTCTCCTCCAGCTCGTCGTCTTAGGCACAGAGTAGGACGGAATCGTGCTGACTGTGGACCGATAGGGCCCCGCCCCGCCCCGGGTCGAGCCCCGAGGTGGACTCAGGGTGTCTCCACCTCGGAGAGCAGGTCTGCACTCGCTTCGACGATCTGCTGTTGAGCCGCGGACCGCGAGATGGTGGGTTCCCCGTCGCCGGGCTGCGTTCCGTAGTCACCGAAGTAGGCGTGGACGCCTCCCTGGACCGGCACGAAGGCAGTGTCGGCGGGGAGCTTCGCCGCGCTGGCTTCGATGTCGGCGGGCACCGCCAGGCCGTCCTCCGTGCCCGAGACCGACGCCACCACGAGGTTTGCCTCGGCCAGCGTGTCGAGGGGGTAGGACGCCCACAGCAGCAGACCGTCGATCTCGTCGAGGTGGTCGCCCGCATAGCTCGAGGCCGCTACCCCGCCGAGGCTATGACCGCCAACGGCCCACGCATCGACCTCGGGGTGATCCTCGATGATGCCGCCTGGGGCACGGGTGGCGGTGAAGCCGATATTGAACGGTTGCTTGACGACGACGGCGAGGTACCCCTGCTCCCCGAGCTGGGTCAGCAACGGGACGTACGCCCGCGGATCCACCCGGGCTCCGGGTTGGAAGACGAGGCCAGTGCTCGGCTGGGCCCCTCTCGGGGTGAGGGTGATCGTGGTGGCGGTGTCACTGACCGCGACGTCCTGAGTGCCGGACATTGCGGCTATCGCGTCGGCGGAGGCCGTGAACGGCCGCAGATATGCCATCGAACCGACAACAACCAGCGTGACGAGCAGCCCGAGGGAGCGCAGCGTGACCCGAACCCATCGGCGCCGCTGCGCGATCCTGCGAGTGCGGCCGATATCGCGGGCCCCGGCAGCGATCAGCAGCCCGCCGACCATCGCCACCGCCACCACTGCGATGGCTTGAGCGGGGTGACCGGCGAGTAGGGCACTCGCCCGCGTGGCCGCGAGCCATACGGCGACACCGAGCCACGGAATACCGAGGCCGACCTGCCACCACCCCCGATGAGTCGCGGAGACCTTCGTCATAAGACTCATGCTGACAGCACGTCGGGACGATCCAGAGCCACGGTGACGAAGTCGGTCCAGGGCAAGGGGCGATGGCTGACCGCGACGACGATGGGAGCCACCACGAAGTCCCCCAGACCGCCCAACGCGCATTCAGCCGAGGCGTCGTCGAGGTGGGCTGTCGGTTCGTCGAGCAGGACGAGTGGCCGAGCCGACAGCACCGCTCGCGCCATCGACAACCGAGCACGCTCTCCTCCGGAGATGCCCCTCAGGTGGGTGTCCAGACCCTCGGGCAAGCCGTCCAACCACCTCCGGAGATCGACACGATCCAGCGCCCGGAGCATCGCGTCGTCACCGGCTGCGGGCGCCGCCAGGGCGAGGTTGGCCCGGACGCTGCCGGCGAAGGCGTGCGGCTCGTCGTCGACGACGGCGATTCGCGCCCGCACCGAGTCGACGGTGAGGGCGCGCACGTCCCGTGACGCCAGCGTGTAGGTGCCGGACAGCGGATCGAGGTGGCGTGCGAGCACGGCCAAGGCCGTGGATTTCCCGACGCCGTTGGGTCCAGTCAGCTGCACCCGTTCACCGGGACGCAACGGCCCGACCTCAAGGGAGTCGAGGTCCAGCCGGATGGTGGAGACCGGGCCGCCATCGGGCGAGGATCGTCCGGCATCCGAGGTCCAGGAAGCGCTGACGGACTGCAGGTGCACCGGTGCGGTGTCGTCGGTCTGCTCCAGCGCGGGGAGGTCCGGGTCGGCGATCACGGCCGGCGAACGGTCCAGGACCGTGGCCAGCCGGGACTCGGCCGCTCGCGAGCGAGCCTTCGCTCCGGCGACCTCGGGCAGCGAGACCCAAGCCTCGGCCAAGGCCATCGGGGTCAGCGCCACGAGAGCGGCCATGGGCGCCCCGAGGTCACCGTCGACGAAGGCGGACGCCGCCAACGCGGCCACGGCTGCGGCGGTCGCCGCGACCACCGACCACATGGCCGCGACTCCCGCGGACCGAGCCCGGATGAGGTGCATCTCCGCTTGTCCTGCCGCCTCATGGGCACGGTCGACCTCGTCGACGAGACGCTGGGCGGCGCGTCCGGCCACGGCCTGAACGGGCGTGATGCGGTGTGTGAGGG
>JBARVW010000039.1:0-1503 GCA_049646465.1 Ornithinimicrobium sp. | reverse complement strand
GTGTCGGCGACGTCGTACTGGGTCATCACCTGGGTGGGTCTGGGTCGGTCGGGAACGATCGAGATGGACCTGGTCCAGGACGGCCAGATCGTGATGGGGGAGGCGCAGGTGCTGAGCCAATAGCCGTAAGCGGATGGGATGCCGGGTCGGGGAGGAAGAGACCTCGAGCCAGGAGCACGAGAGAGGAAGAGCGAAGACATGGCCAAGAAGTTGGACGCAGCAGAGACTCAGGGTGGCGCCGGGGAGTCCGTGCCCCGCCACGCCCGACAGGTGACGGTGGATCCGGTCTCGGTTGCGGCGCCGCCGAAGTTGCGCCGCCGGCCCTTGCTGGCGCTGGCCGGCCTGGGCCTGGTGGTGACGGGGGCACTGCTCGCGGTGTGGGTCTACCTGTCCAACACCGAGTTGGTGAGTGCGGTAGCGGTGCGGGACACGGTGATGCGCGGCGAGACGATCACTGCAGCGGACCTGATGAGCGTCCAGGTAACCCCTGACCCGGTCCTGCAGGTCGTGCCAGGCGCCGAGGTGGCCTCGTTCGTTGGCCAGCGTGCCGCGCGGGACCTGTCGGCCGGGACCCTGCTGACCCGTGAGGCGACCACTGAGCAGGTCCTCCCGGGCACGGGGCAGTCTGTCGTTGGGGTGGCCCTGACGGCGCAGCTGATGCCGGGGGACCCGTTGCAGGTGGGGGACAGGGTGCGGGTGGTGGCGACCCCCGGCCAGGCCGGGGACCCGGCGACGTTCGAGTCCGCGAACACCCTGTTTCCGGGTGAGGTGGTGGGCGTGGCCGCGTCCGTGGAGTCGGCGCAGACCGTGGTCTCCGTGCTGGTGCCCGAGGGGGACGCCGCGCAGATCGCGCAGTGGGCCTCCGCTGGCCGGGCCGCTGTGGTCCTGGACAGCCGAGAGGGGGACTGAAATGGCGGTGATCGCACTGACGTCGGCGTCCGGTTCGCCGGGGGTCACGACGACCGCCCTGGGGTGGGCACTGAGCCGCGGGCGTCCTACCGTGCTGGTGGACGCCGACCCCACCGGTGGCGCGGCCATGCTGGCCGGGTACCTGCGCGGGCAGATGGTCCCCCCGGATTCCCTGGTCGACCTGTGGACCGCCCAACAGCAGGGCCGGCTACGGGCCGCCCTGCCGAGTCTGACCATGCCGCTTCCCAGCTCCCAGGTACGTCTGCTGCCCGGTACCCGCTCCCACGGTCAGGCCCGGAGCCTGGCCGGTCTGTGGGAGCCGCTGCTGGGTGCACTGAAGGCGTTGAAGGGCACGGGCCAGGACACCATCGTGGACCTGGGTCGCCTCGGACTGGCCGGGTCGCCGACCGCGCTGCTGCATGGGGCCGACCTTGCGCTGGTCATGTGTCGCAGCGACCTGGTGTCGCTGTCGGCCCTGCGGTCGTGGCTGGCCACCTTGCACACCGAACTCGAGGAGGTCGGTGGGGCTTCCTCGCTGGGTGTGGTGCTGGTAGGCCCCGGGCGCCCCTACAGCGAGGGTGAGGTGGGCAAGGT
>JBARVW010000038.1:0-21871 GCA_049646465.1 Ornithinimicrobium sp. | reverse complement strand
GCGTGGTCCGGCAGACTGTTTCCCACGACATACAGACGCGGTGCCGGGTAGGCCGCCTGAGCCCCAAGCTCCGCCGAGCGCTGCCCGTACGTCATGAAGCCGTGCGCGAGTCGAAAGACCGCCACCTTGCACCGTTCCTTGAAGCGTCCGTGCTGCTTCGTCCACCCCAGGCCCCAGTACAGAAGCGACTGGCCCCTGGCCCGAATCACCACCGACGACAGCCACGTGGTCACGCAGTGCAGTGAGGGATCCCAGACCACCACGTCGTAGCGGCTGGACAGGCTGCGCCGCAACAACCCCGGCTGGAAGCGGAGCCATCCGATCGAGAAGGTGTGGTGCCACTGCAGCTCGGGCAGGTCCTCCGGTTGAATAGGAGCGACCCCACTGGTGGCGACCGAGGGGCTCTCGTGCCGGGGCGTCGTCCCGGCTGCGATGGTGACATCGATGTCGGGCTGGTCCAAGAGAGCGCGGAACACCCCGAGCCGATAGTGCATCGAGTACGAGTACGCGATCAGCACCCGGAGGCGTTGCCGATCCTCAGGCTGAGCGGGTGACACCATCGTCGGGCTCGTCACGTTCCGTGCCATCCGCCCCGAGCCAGTCGTCGGGCCGATACTTCGGGTGCCCCTCCGGACCCCGCAGATGGGGTGGGATGGCCCCCGGCGGCATCTGCTCACGCGGGTGGGGGGCGTGGTCGGTGGGAAGACGGTCCCCGTCCATCCGACCCTTCTCGCTGTAGTCCGCCTGATTCTGCATCATTTCCATCCGCCAGCGGTTGCGCGCCCCAGCGTCGGAGAAGACACGCAGACCGCGCACCAGGTTGGCGCCGTAGTCGTCCAGCTGCCAGCGATACAGCGGCTTCTTCTTCGAGCGCGGCGTCACGGCATTGCCGAGGATCATCAAAATGATGATCGCCGTCACCACGAAGTACAGAAGGACCATGGTGGCTAGCCTCGCATGCTTTGCTGCGAAGGCACAGCCTCCTCAGTCCTTCGTGGTCAGTTGCTTGGGGAGATGACCTGCAGATCGCTTATAGATCGTGGCCGCCTGACGGTTCGCCAGCATCCGGGTCAGGCCCACGATCGCGCCGGACAGCAGGGCGAAGGCGATCGCCTCGCCCCAACCCGCGTCGGGGTCCTCCGGGTTCTTCGGTGCCTCTTCGCCGCGCAAGAACTTCCAACTACCGTCTGTGAGCTTGCGCGCGGCGATACTCGCGCCGACCGCAGCGCCGGTGGCCATGACCTTCCACACCAGATTTCCCATGCCCTTAGCCTCCCACACGCGCTTCAGCGGCCAAGGGGGTTAGGCTGAGGACTACGACAGGGGAGCGCACCAGCGCTGAGAGTGCGGCATCAGGCCGCAGACCCTCGAACCTGATCCGGTTCGTACCGGTGGAGGAAGTCGAGTCTCGTTGGCCCACCGCCGACACCCCTCCTGACCCAAGGAGGTCCGCATGACCGCACGTCACATCACCCGATCCCTCGCCCTCGGCGTCGCGACACTGGCCCTGACAGGCTGCTCCCTGGCCGGAAACGGCGACGACGAAGCTCCTGCGCAAGGGGATGCCGCATCCTCGAGCGGTGGAGCAGCCGACAGCACCGACGGCGACCCATCAGCCCAAGGCAGCGGCGAGGTCGTCCTGATCACCCACGACTCGTTCTCGCTGCCGGAGGAGGTCCTCGAGGAGTTCACCACGGCGACCGGCTACGACCTCACCGTGCAGCCCTCGGGCGATGCCGGTTCGATGACCAACCAGCTGGCGCTGACCAAGGACAGCCCGCTGGGTGACGTCGTCTTCGGGATCGACACCACCTTCGCCTCGCGCGCGGTCCAGGAAGGTGTCCTTGCTCCCTATACCCCGGCCGACCCACCGCCGGGGGTCAACGACCAGATGCTGGACGGTGACGCTTCGACCTACCTGACCCCGATCGACTCCGGGGACGTCTGCGTCAACGTCGACGACACCTGGTTCGCCGAGCGTGACATCGAGCCACCGCAGACGCTGGCTGACCTGACCAACCCGGAGTATGCCGGCCTGCTGGTCACCCCCGGCGCCAGCACCTCGAGCCCGGGCCTGGCCTTCATGCTGGCCACGGTCGCCGAGTTCGGAGAGGGCAGCGACGGTCAGGAGGGTTGGCAGGAGTACTGGCAGGCGCTGGTCGACAACGACGTCAAGGTCACCGCCGGGTGGGAAGACGCCTACCTCGTCGACTTCACTGCCGGGGGAGGCGACGGTGATCGGCCGGTGGTGGTGTCGTACGCGTCCTCGCCGCCGTTCACGATCGACGAGGAGACGGGCGAGCCGACGACCTCGGCCTTGATGGACACGTGCTTCCATCAAGTCGAGTACGCCGGGGTGATCGAGGGCGCCGAGAACGAGGCCGGAGCCCACGCCCTGGTCGACTACATGCTCAGTGACTCCGTGCAGCAGGCGTTGCCCGAGTCGATGTTCGTCTTCCCGGTCTCCGAGCAGGTCGAGCTGCCCGAGGACTGGGCACGCTGGGCCACGGTGGCCGACGACCCCTACGAGATCCCCGCTGAGGAGATCGAAGCCAACCGCCTGGAATGGGTGACCCAATGGGCCGACATCGCCACGGGCTGAGGGCGTGACTGCGTCCAAGGCGTGGCCGAAGGTCGCGGTCGTGGCGGTGGCCTGTGTGCCCTTGGCCTTCGTCGGGGTGTTCTTCCTGCTGCCGTTGGGTGGGATGTTGGCCCGTGGCTTCGTCGCCGAGGGCGGTGGTCTGGACCTGTCGGGAGTGCCCGAGGTGCTGTCCCGGGCCCGCACCCTCCGGGTCCTGACCTTCACCCTGGCCATCGCTGCTGCCGGCACGGTGCTCACGGTGGTGATCGCGCTCCCGGTGGCGTTCGTGCTGTATCGACTGCGGTTCCCGGGCCGAGCCGTCGCGAGGGCCATCGTGACGATGCCGTTCGTGCTGCCGACCGTGGTGGTCGGGGTGATGTTCCGGGCGCTGCTGGCCCCGAACGGTCCGGCGGGCTTCCTGGGCTGGGACGGCAGCTGGATCTCGATCCTGCTGGCGTTCGCGTTCTTCAACATCGCGGTGGTGGTCCGCACAGTCGGCACCACGTGGGCCGGGATGGACCGCCGCCCCGAGGACGCCGCAGCAGCGTTGGGAGCCACGCCGTGGCAGGTATGGCGCACCGTCACCGCCCCCGCGCTGCGTCCGGCCGTGGTCTCGGCCGCGACGTTGGTCTTCCTGTTCTGCTCGACCGCCTTCGGGGTGGTGCTCACCTTGGGAGGGCTGCAGTACGGCACCATCGAGACCGAGATCTACTTCCTGACCACCCAGTTCTTCGACCTTCGGGCGGCGGCGGTGCTCTCGGTGTTGCAGGTGGTGGTCGTGCTCCTGCTCCTGAGTGGAGCCGCGCGGGCGCGGGCCGCTGGGCAGCAAGCGATCGCACAGAGCACGACCCCGGCCCGCTCGCCTCGAGCCAGTGACCTGCCGCTGCTGGCGGCGACGTTCGCCGTGATCGGGTTCGTGGTGGTGCCTCTGGGGACCCTGCTCCTGCGCAGTGTGCGGGACGACCAGGGGTGGACGTGGCGCTACTACGCGCTGCTGAACGACCCGTCAGCGAACCGATCTCTGCGGGTCAGCGTGACCGACGCGATCGGCAACTCGCTACGCACCGCCGTCGACGCAACGGTGCTCGCCCTCACCCTCGGCCTGATCGTGGCCATCGTGGTGACCCGGACGTCGACCAACCGCCGCGAGCGGCGTCTGCTGTCCAGCGTCGACGCGTTGTTCATGCTCCCGCTCGGGGTGTCGGCGGTGACGATCGGCTTCGGCTTCCTGATCACCCTGGACACGCCGCCGCTGGATCTGCGCAGCTCGCCCATCCTGGTGCCGATCGCTCAGGCGATGGTGGCCCTGCCGCTGGTGGTCCGGACCCTCACGCCGGTGCTGGGAGGGGTCGACCCGCGGTTGCGGCAGAGTGCGGCCAGCCTGGGGGCCGGTCCGTTCCGGGCCGCATGGACGGTGGAAGCCCCGCTGTTGGCTCGGCCGGTCATCGCCGCGGCGGGTTTCGCCTTTGCGGTGTCGCTGGGGGAGTTCGGGGCCACCAGCTTCTTGGCTCGACCGGAGCGACCCACCGTGCCGGTTTTGATCTACGACCTGATCAGCTCGCCCGGGGTCGACAACGCCGGCATGGCGCTCGCGGCCAGCGTGGTGCTTGCCGTGCTCACCACCACCGCCATCGGGCTCGTCGAACGCTTGCGGCCCGCCGACGTAGGGAGTTTCTGAGATGTTGAGTCTGCGCGATGTCAGCGTGACCTTCGACGACTTCGTGGCCGTCGACGGCGCGACCTTCGACGTCCCCGGTGGACGCGTGCTGGCGGTCGTCGGCCCCTCGGGTTGTGGCAAGTCGACGCTGTTGCGGGCGATCGCCGGGCTGGAGGAGGTGAGCCGCGGCACCGTCGCGTTCGACGACGAGGACATGGGCCCGATCCCCACCCACAGCAGGGGGTTCGCCCTGATGTTCCAGGATGGTCAGCTCTTCGCCCAGCAGAGTGTGGGCCGCAACGTGGGCTATCCGCTCCGGCTGCGGTCGGTGCCGAAGGCGGATGCGCGTGAACGCGTCGACGAGCTGCTGGACCTGGTCGGGCTGTCCGGGGCGCAGGATCGCCGGGTCCAGAGCTTGTCCGGGGGAGAGCAGCAGCGCGTCGCTCTGGCCCGCGCCCTCGCCGCCAAACCCCGGCTGCTCCTGCTCGACGAGCCGCTCTCCGCGCTCGACCGGGAGCTGCGTGAACGGTTGGCCGGTGACCTCCGGACCGTGTTGACCCAGACCGGCACCACCGCCTTGGTCGTCACCCACGACCATGACGAAGCCTTGGCCATGGCCGATGACACCGCAGTCATGCTGCGAGGGCAGCTGGCCCAGCACGGCGCCACCGACGAGGTATGGCGGCAGCCCGGCAACGCCGAGATCGCCCGCTTCCTGGGCTACTCGACGGTGCTGCATGGCGACGCCGCACAGCAGGTCCTGGACTCAGCGATCCCCCGTGCCCCGAGCGCTGAGGAGGACCGGGCTGCCGTTGCCGGGGGCGCGGGCCTGGCCCTGCGACGCTCCGCTCTGCACCTCGGTCCGAGGCCACCAGGAGAGGGCGGGGACGCCGACGCGGCGCCCGCGCTGCGAGGGCGGGTGGCCCGGGTCACGGCTCGCAGCGATCTGCTGAGCGTGGACCTGGAGATGGAGGGCCTGGGCGAGCTGGTGGGCACCGCCGGCCGCTCGATGAGCGTGCACACGGGGGATCGGGTGGACGTCTGGGTGGACCGCAGCGGGGTGGCAGTGCTGACCGGCCGCGAGACCTAGCGCCGAGCCTCCGCAGCGACGATCACCGGTCCGAGCGGTCGCTGGAGGTCGGCGGTTGTGGGTCCTCGCAGTAGCGGAACGTGCCGCCGCGGCCTGCGTGGTAGGAGGCCAGGCCCTGCTCGGTGCCTTCGACCCGCAAGATCAGCTGCTGACCGTCCACCAGGGCCTGGCTGTAGACCATGCCCGGCTGGGGACACCCCAACGATCCGTCCGACCAGGTGACCTCCGCGTAGCCGACCACCGAGACGTCCTCGACCGCGACCGAGCGCCGGTCGGCCAAGTCCTGAACGGCCGCCTGCACTGCCGGTCGTGAGATGACCTCGTCGCTGACCCCGCCACGGGGTAGTCCGGGGCCTCTGCTTCCGGCGCCGGACGTGGATGCCATGTCGTCGACGATATCTGGCGCCTCCTGCGCCGATGCTGTCGCAGCATCGGACGATGTGGCAGGGGACGTGACGGGGGCCGATGAATCTTGCTCCGCGCTCCCGCAGGCCCCCAGCACGAGGACTGCGGCAACGGCGGGTGCAGCCTGCCACCAGTGATGTTTCATGATGCCTCCTTCGACATACCAGTAGGACGCGCACCCTGTCGTCACCGTTCCACCGACGCGACCGACGCGACCGACGCCCCACACGGCCGGAGGCGGCCAACCCCGGATGGGATTGGCCGCCTCCGTTCTTCACACGTCCTGAACCGCTGACTACCTCCAGCTCGAGTAGGACGCGTTGAGCTCGTCCTCCACGTCCTGGGTCAACGCGTTCGGGCCACCGAGCATGGTCACCTCGTCCGGTGAGAGGCGGTCCAGTTCGTCCATCACCACATCGGGCACATCCGAGGTGTCACTCAGCGTGAGCGGCTGACCGAGGTATCCCGACAACGAGGCACCGGCCAACGCATCGGGCCAGGAGCGACCGGAGGCGACGAGCGTGGCGTCGATGTCAGCGTCGAACTCCTCCGAGATGGCCACCGAGGTTTCGAACCGGTTGTCACCCGACAACCTGTTGTCGGCGCCGATCTCGTCGTAGACCTTTTCGGAGACCGCTCCCGGACCACCGAGCACGATGATCTCGTCGGCATTGAGGTAGTCCAGCGCGCCCTGGGTGAAGTCGTCCACCCGGTCCGGACGGACCAGGACCACGGGTGCGTCCTGGCTACCGGCCAAGGCGCCTCCACTCATGGCGTCCGGGAAGTTCGCTTCGTCACCGCTGGCGACGTAGACCGTCGAAACGTCCTGCGGATACAACTCGGCGATCAACTGTGACGTCTCATACCGGTTTTCACCGCCAAGGCGCTCGACGTCACCGTAGGCCTCCAGTGCCGTCTCAACGGTCGGGGTGACCGCCTTCGTGCCACCCAGGATGACGATCTGAGACGGTTCTATCTCCTCCAGTGCCGCCACCGTCTCCTCAGGGAGCCGGTTCGACGTGGTCAGCAAGATCGGAGCAGCAAGGTTGCCCGCCTCCAAGGTGCTCGGCATCTTCGAGTTCGCCGCTGCCGATGAGCCGGAGAGAGCGTCGGCGAACGACGAGCCATTGGAGATGTAGACCGTGTCCACCCCGTCGGGGTAGGCCAAGGCGATCTGAGCGGCGGTGCCGTACCGGTTGGTGCCTGCGATCCGGCCGACCTCCTCCTCGCCCGCCACGGCGATGCTGACCAGGGTACGACCAGCAGGACTGTCACCATTGAGATAGTTGACCGCACCCAGGTAGCGGGTGCCGCTGGACAAGCCGGACCAGGTGGCGGTCATCTCGACCGTGTCCGCCGCCGACACCTCGGCGGTCTCGGGGGAGACCGTCAGGTTGCCCGCGTCCTCCTCGCCGACGTAGTAACCACTGACCGGGACGTCGACCGAAGGCTCGGCTGAGAACAGGTCGACGGCCACGAACCACGTGCCAGCCACCGGGTCCTCGATGGTGACCTCCTCACTCGAACCGCCCGAGCCACTGGAGCCCACGAGCTGAGAGTCCGGGTTGTAGACGTTCAGATCGATGTCAGCGGCCTCGATCTCGTCGCCGTAGGTCGAGAACCGGAGCACCTTGGTGCCCTCGGGGACGTCGAACTCACCCACACCGTCGATCGTGGTGGTGGCATCGCGCACCGTGGGGACGACCTGCACGTCCGCCGCCACGAGTCCGTCGATGTCGGTGTTCAGCGTGCCGTCGAACCCAGCCACGAGGTCGTAGTCACGGGTGCCCGAGGCGCCCGTGTCGGTGATCTCACCCACGGTGGCCACCGCCGTCGGCTGGATCGCCACCTGGCTGGTCACCGTGCTGGGGCCGTCCCACACCACCGTTCCGAAGGTGTACTCATCCAGCGGCGCACCCGAGTAGTCGAAGGTCACCTCGAAGGTGGCTTCGCCCCCGGCCGGCACCGTGATGTTGGCCGGTTCGATGGTCATATCCACCCCGGGCGGTGCCTCTGACGTCGCCGAGGAGTAGCTGGCTTCGGTGTCGGTGACGTTGGTGACCGTCCGCGTGACCGTCTGCGTGCCCGCGAGGTCACCGATGGCGATCGTCGGGTAGTTCAGGTCGCTGGGGTCGCCCGCACCGTCGCAGGAGCTGGGGTCCTCGAGGATGAGCTGCAGCTGGTCGATGGAGCAGGCGTACTCGTACCAGTCGCTGAACCCGGCGTCGTAGATCAGGCCCGGGTCGTATGCCGGAGTCGGCACGACTTCGCCCGAACCGTAGTCCAAGGGTGTGGCGTCGTTGCCCGTGCGCTGGATCTGACCGCCGTCGGTGTTGGTCGTGCGAGCGGTGGTCATCATGGCCGACTTGACACCGGCCGGACCCCATTCGGGGTTGTCCTGCATCATCAGCAAGGCCAGTCCCGCGACGTGCGGGGCGGACATCGACGTGCCCGAGAGGCTGCCGAAGTCTTCCCCTTCGTAGGCCGGTGGGGCCACGGCTGCGATGACGTCCACACCGGGAGCCGTGATGTCCGGCTTCAGCAGGTCTCCACCACCGGCGATAGCCGGCCCGTAGGAGGAGAAGCCCGCCATCTCGGGGGCGACCACGGTGCCGCTCTGCGGGTCACCGATGGTGGCTTCCGCGTCGTCGTTTGCGGCCTCGTAGGCCTTGACCGCCGCGCCGACAGTGCTCGTCACGTGCACGGTAGGCACCGAGTGGAAGTCGGCGTTGACCGACTGCGCCGGGTCGGTGTTGGCGTGCACCATGCCGACACCGCCCGCCTCGGCCACGGCCGCGCTCTTGGCGACCCGGTCGATAGCGCCACGGTCGCAGATCACGATGTTGCCCTCGGCCCCGTCCGGGTCGATGGCGAGCTGGTCCCCTTCGGTGCCCGAGTCGATGTCGAGCCAGCACTGCGCGGCCTCGGTGGCGGTTGCGCCGCTGGCGGGGATGTCGCCCGCGTAGACCAACGGTGCCGGTCCGACACCGTCGCCGACGCCGACACCCTCGAACTCCGTCGTGTCACCGAGCGTGAGCGTCTTGTTCACGTTGCGGTCGTGCGTGCTGGCGGCGACCGTCATGGTCCAGGGGGAGTTGTGCGCCACGCTGCTCGCGCCCACGGTGTCACCGGAGTTGCCAGCTGACGCCGCGACGAAGACGCCTGCGTCCGCGGCCAGCAGGAAGGCGATCTCCACCGGGTCGACGACGAACTGGCTCGATCCGGAGACCGAGTAGTTGATGACGTCCACGCCGTCCGCGACGGAGTCGTCGATCGCCTTGACCAGGTCGACCGAGGAGCCGCTGGCCGACCCTTCACCGTCGGCCCACAGGGCCTTGTAGGCAGCGACGTGGGCTGCGGGGGCCATGCCGCTGGCTTCGCCCAGGTCGACCCCGTTGATCTCGACGGGGACATCGAGGTTGCCCGCAGCGGTGGCTCCGGTGTGCGAGCCGTGCCCGTCGTAGTCGCGGGGCGACTCGAACTCGATGTCCAGGACATCGGCCTCGGCGTCGTAGTAGCGCGCGCCGATGACCTTGTTGTTGCAGGTGACGTTGTTCTCGGCGGTGTCTTCACCTTCGTCGCAGATGCCGTTCCAGTCCGCCGGAATCGTCGACCCCGGCATCTCGTCGAAGCTGGGGTTCTCCGGCCAGATGCCCGAGTCGATGATGCCCACGACCATGCCTTCACCGGCATCCGCCGGGCCACCGAACTCCTGCTCCCACACACCGTCGTCGCCGGTGAGTCCCAGGTAGTCCGGGGTGGTGACCGTGTCCGCCGTGAGGATCTCGCTCTCCCAGACGTTCAGAACGCCTGGAGCCTTGCGCATCGCGCTGGCTTCGGCCTCGTTCAGGTCGACGGCCACGCCGTTGAAGGCGGTGTTGTAGCGGTAGATCACGTCGTCGGTGCTCGCGCCCGCCGCGCGGACCGCGGTGTTCTGCTCCTTCTCCAGAAACTCGGAGTAGCTCTGCGACTCTGAGCTGGTCGTGTCCACCTTCTCGCCCTCACCGGGCTTGGTCGCAGCCAGGCCTTTGACCCCACCGTCGTAGGCGGCCAAGGGGAGGTTCTCCAACTGAACGATGTATGCACTGCTGGTCGTGTCGACCGCGAGCTCCTGCGCATCTGCCGAGGAGGCGAGCGCCATCGGCGCTATCAGCCCCGCGGCCGCTATGGCGGCATACTTTCGCGCAGGTGATCTATACGTGGGTGATGGCACGCTTGGTCCTTATCCGTGAGAACGATGACGGGAAGAGCGATGCCCAGAGACGGAGAACCTCACACGACCGCGGGCCTTGTCAGTGTTACCCGAGGATGTCCACCTGTCCAGACGACTTGGAACAATCGTTACCGTAGGCACGTGCAGTTGCTTCCGGGATTCTTGTTGATGGCCATGGCATTGACCTACCTCGTCAGTGAGATTGTGTTGCGGCGAGGGTCTGGGTGGGCGAAAGGGCCGCTCAACTACGCCACGAAGCCTGTCGTCCTGCTGCCGCTGGGGGTCTACCTCGTGGCCGCAGTGGTGTTGTCGACCGCGTCGTGGAACATCCTGAACCTGACCAGTGTGCTGATCGTCTTCGGCCTGCCGATGGCCCTGGGTGCGTCGTACCGCGGCTTCCGCCCGGAGGCACCGCGCGCCGCCTCGGCGATGATCGCGGGCTCGCTCAGTGTCCTCGGGTTGGTCAGTGTCTGGGTGGGATACCAGGCGTGAGATGAGCCCCCTGTCGACAGACCAACCCGAGACCGGCCTGAGTCGCCGCTCGCTGTGGGTGGAGACGGCTCTCGTCCTGGGCGTCAGCCTCGGGGCCTCGGCGATCTGGTCGATCCTCTCGCTGATCCGCAAGTTGACCGCCGTCGATTCCCTGTCGGCGCAGACCACCTCGATCAACGTCGCGGTCACTCCGGACCGTCCCTGGCTCGACCTGGCCTATCAGGTGGCCGGCATCACCATCGCCCTGGTGCCGGTGCTCTTGGCCCTGCACCTGCTGGGTCGTGACCTCGGGACGGGCTGGATGGCCGCCCGCCACATCGGCTTCGACATCTCGGAGCCGAAGCAGGACCTGGCCCGGGGTGTGGCGCTGGCCGCGATCATCGGCATACCGGGGATCGGGCTGTATCTGGCCGCCCGGGCGCTGGGCCTCAACACCACGGTGTCCACCGCCAACCTGGCCGACGCATGGTGGGCGGTGCCGATCCTCATCCTCGCGGCCCTGCAAAATGCGGTGCTCGAAGAAGTCATCATGGTCGGCTATCTCTTCACCCGGTGGGGTCAGTCCGGTATGCCGATCGTGGCCATCATCGTGGCCTCCGCGCTGATCCGCGGCAGCTATCACCTCTACCAAGGATTCGGTGGCTTTGTCGGAAACGTCGCGATGGGGCTGATTCTGGGGTTGGTCTATGCCCGCACACGTCGCGTGATGCCCTTAGTGGTCGCCCATACCTTGCTCGACATCGTGGCCTTTGTGGGCTACCAGGAGCTGGCTCCGCTGCTGGACTGGCTGTGAGCAAAGGGCACGGAACGAAGGCATCTGGCAGAGTGGATGAATGAGCAATATCACTGTGGTCAACAATGCGGCCGATTCTCGTTTCGAGATCCAGCGCAACGGTGACGTCGTCGGTCACCTGGACTATCGGACTCAGGGCAACACCGTGGACCTGACCCACGCCGAGACGGACAACGCGGTGCGCGGCGAGGGGATCGGCGGGAAGCTCGTGCAGGGAGCGCTCGACACGATCAAGACCGAGAAGATGTCGGTGATCGCGACCTGCCCCTTCGTGGCTTCGTGGATCGAGCAGCACGAGGAGTACCAGTCGTTGCTCGCTCCGCGTTCGTAGCCGCTGGCAGGCGCCGCCGGGCTCAGCCCTCGAGGCTGTCGGCGCGACCAGGGGTGAGAGCGCTGTCTTCGTAGCGCACGATCATGCCGGGCCGGATCTGGGTGCCGCGTCGGGTCACGACGACCCCGTCCACCGTGACCTCGTGGTTCTCGATGACCATGCGCGCCATCGCACCGTCCTGGACGACCCCCGCCAGCTTCAGCAGCTGACCGAGGCGGATCGCTTCGTCTCGGATCGGGATCTCTTCCACGCTGCTCATCCGCCGAGCCTAACGGCGGGGCTGTGGGGGCTCAATGCCCGCCGCCGAGGTGCCCGGCGAGTCGGTCATGCCGCTTCTCGCTCTCCTGGTTCAGACCGACGAATGTCGCCGCCTTGCCCTTGCTGGCGTACTTCGCCGAGATCGCGTCCATGGTGGCCACGGTCGAGGCGTCCCAGATGTGCGACTCGGAGAGGTCGATGATGATGTAGTCCGGGTCGTTGACGTAGTCGAACTGGGTGACCAGGTCGTTGCTGGAGGCGAAGAACAGCGCGCCGCGCACCGCATACATCACGGTGTCGTCGCCGGGGTGGTCGATCGTGACGACTTCGGTCAGGTGGGCGACGCGCCGGGCGAAGACGACCATGGCGGTGAGCACCCCGACAACCACACCGATCGCGAGGTTGTGGGTGAGGACCACGACGGCGACCGTGGTCAGCATCACGATGTTCTCGCTCTTGGGCATCCGACGCAGCGTGGCGGGGTGGATGCTGTGCCAGTCGAAGGTGGCCACCGAGACCATGATCATCACGGCCACCAGAGCAGCCATCGGGATGGCGGCGACGAGGTCGCCCAGCCCCACGATCAGGGCCAGCAGGAAGATGCCGGCCATGAAGGTGGAGATGCGGGTGCGGGCGCCGGAGACCTTGACGTTGATGAGGGTCTGACCGATCATCGCGCAGCCGCCCATCCCACCGAAGAACCCGGAGACGATGTTGGCCACACCCTGGCCCCAGGCTTCGCGCGTCTTGGGGGAGTGCGTGTCCGTGATGTCGTCGACCAGCTTGGCGGTCATCAGTGACTCCAGCAGCCCGACCAGAGCCATGGCGAGGGCGTAGGGAGCGATGATCTGCAAGGTCTCCATCGTGAACGGCACATCCGGGATGAACCAGGCCGGCAGCGAGTCGGGCAGCTCGCCCTGGTCGCCGACCGTCGGGACGGAGATCGCCGCGACCACCGTGGCCGCCGAGAGCAGGACGATCGCCACCAACGGGGCAGGCACGGCCTTCGTCGCTCGGGGGAGCAGGAAGACGATGGCGAGGCCGACGGCGACCAGCGGGTACACGGCGAGGGGGACATCGATCAGATGGGGAATCTGCGCCATGAAGATCAAGATGGCCAAGGAGTTGACGAAGCCGATCATCACCGAGCGCGGGATGAACCGCATGAGCCGGGCGGCGCCGGAGAGGCCGAGGACGATCTGCATCACTCCGGCGAGCAGCACGGTGGCGATGAGGTAGTCGAGCCCGTAGTCGCGGGCGACCGGCGCGATGACCAGGGCGATGGCCCCCGTCGCGGCGGAGATCATCGCTGGTCGACCACCGACGAAGGCGATGGTGACGGCCATCGTGAACGAGGCGTAGAGGCCGACCCGCGGGTCGACGCCGGCCAAGATGGAGAAGGAGATGGCCTCGGGGATCAGGGCCAGAGCGACCACCAGACCGGCGAGGATCTCAGTGCGCAGACGAGCGGGATCACGCAGTGCTGCGCGGGTGCTGGTCACGTCGGCTTCGTGGTCGAACACCTGCGTGTCGCTCTGGGGGTGCTCACCGGGCTGGAGGTCGGCCGGCAGGTGGTCGCGGGCGTTGGGGTATGCAGGCACGAAGGTCTTTCTGCAGAAGGCGGAGGTCCGGTCATGGGAGGCGAGGTGGTCGCCATCGACCAAGGGGACACTTTGAGCCTACGGCCCCGGAGCGCCCGGAGGGAAACGCTTGCAGTCCGACCGGAGCACGAATCAGCCTCGCGGTGTGACCGATCCCACCCGCCCCGCGTTGAGGCAGCGCAACGCAGCGTTGTTCCACGCAGTGCCGTGCATCCGTGTAGCCATGCAGTGCGAGCAGACCAGCCGAGGACCTCGGCCGGGGGCTTCAGCCGAGAAGCTGGTCCTTCAGGGCCAGGACCCGGGCGTCGATGTCGTCACGGATCAGTCGCATCCGCGCTAGTCCCTCGACGCCACGCCGAGACGGTTCGTCGGTCTCCCAGCGTTCGATGGGGGCTCGACCCGGGCTCTCGATCTGGGCTTCACGGCCCAGGACGACGACGCGGTCGACCTCGTCCAGCCACTGCGGCTCGATGCCCTTGATGCTCTCCCCGTCGAGGGAGCCTCCCACCTCCAGGATGGAGGCTACCGAGTCGTGGTTCATCGTGGTGCCCGGTGTGGTCCCGGCCGAGAGCACCTCGATCTGCTCTCCGGCATGCAGCCGCATGAGTGCCGCCGCCATCTGGGACTTGCCGCCGTTCTTCTGGCACACGAACAGCACGCTGGGACGCTGGGGCATCACAGTCTCGAGACCTTGGCGAGCAGGGAGCCGGTGACTCGCTCGATAGCCGCGAGGTCCTCGGCGGAGGCATCGTCGAAGAACACCGAACGAACCAGAGCGGCATGACCGGGAGCTGCCTGCTCGATGAGCTGTCGACCGGTTCGCGTGACCTCGGCGAAGGCTCCTCGACGGTCGGCCGTGCAGTCGCGCCGGACGATCAGCTCCCGCTTCTCCATCCGGGTCAGATGGTGCGACAGCCGGCTGCGCTCCCATTGCATCGTGTCGGCCAGCTCCACGATGCGCACCCGACCCTCCGGTGCCTCGGTGAGTCGGACCAGCACTTCGAAGTCGGCGAGCGACATCCCCGAGTCCTGGCTCAGCTGCCGCCCGATGGCCGCGTTCAGCTCGCTCTGCGCGGCGATCCACTGACGCCACACCCGTTGCTGCACCTCACTCAGCCATACCGGCTCGTCGTCACTCATACCCCCATCCTACCCGATTTGTTGACATGTCACCCAACGGCCCTCTAAAGTAGGTGACACATCAACAAGCGGGCCGCCAGAACGACCCCCACCCTTCATCGCAGGAGCAGACATGACGACATCCACCCAGCAGCCTCAGGCTCTCACCGACATCTCCGGTGACTACACGATCGACCCCCAGCACTCGCAGATGGGCTTCGTCGCCCGTCACGCCATGGTGACCAAGGTGCGCGGCACCTTCACCGAGTTCGAGGGCTCGGTGAACGGCGGCGAGTCGATCGAGGACGCGTCCATCTCGGTCTCGCTGCAGGTCGCGAGTCTCAGCACTCGCAATGCCGACCGCGACGGCCACCTGCTGACCGGCGACTTCTTCGACGTGGAGAACCACCCCACCATCGACTTCGTCTCCGACTCGGTCGAGCCGCTGGACGCCGAGACGCTGCGCGTCGGTGGCCAGCTCACCATCAAGGGCGTCAGCCGCCCGGTCAGCATCGACTTCGCCTACGCCGGCGCAGCCACCGACCCGTTCGGCCTGCAGCGCGTCGGCTTCGAGGGCAGCACCACGGTCCTGCGTTCCGACTTCGGCATGACCTTCAACGCGGCGCTGGAGACCGGTGGCGTGCTGGTCTCGGACAAGATCACGTTGGAGATCGAGATCTCCGCGGTCAAGAACGTCTGAGCTGAGGCGGCGGCAGGGGCTCAGTGCTCGATCAGGGTGATCGAGAGGTCGGTGACCTCACCGACGCTGAGCCCCTGCGCCGACCGCACAGCCTTCTTCATCGGTAGGACGTAGGCCGCCCGCTCCTTGCTCGGGAAGAGCGAGGTCCTCCAGGTGGTGGTGCCGATCGTGACTTCGACCCGGACCGACCCGAAACCGTGACTCTGCCCGGCCGTCAGGTCGGCGATCTCGTCGCTGACGTCCTCGGGGAGGGTGACGAAGTGCCAGGCCGTCTCGTCCCACCGCCACAAGGGGGCGGCGAAGGTGCAGTGCCAGGCGTCGGCCACCCGACCAGTATGCCGAGATTCCATGCCGACAGACGAGGCCGAGCAGCTATGCCGAGCAGCACCCCTGGGCGAGGGCTCGCTCGTCGACCTCGGGGGCTTGGTCGAACACCCCCGCCCCACCGCATACCCCGGTGTCCGGCAGGGTCAGCTCGACCGCCGCGGCGGAGGCGAGGTCACCGTCGATGGCAGCAGCAATCGACCTGACCTGCTCGAAGCCGACCATCGCCAGGAAAGAGCTGGCCCGGCCGTAGGACTTCATGCCGGCCAAGAACAGTCCCGGGTCGCCCTGCTGCAAGACGTCGTATCCGTGGGGGGCCACGGACCCGCAGGAGTGCCGGTTGGGGTCGATGCTCGGGGCGAGCCGTCGCGGCGCTTGCAGGCGGGGGTCGAGGTCCAGCCGCGCTTCGGACAGGAGCGACAGGTCGGGCCGATAGCCCGTGGCCACGATCACCTCGTCCAACCGGTCGATGGTCCGGTCGTCGGAGCTCGCCAGGGCAACGCCATGGCCGCTCCGCTCGATCGCCGAGGTCCGAAAGCCCGTCACGACTTCGATCCGCCCCTGCTCGACGCCCTGGTGAACGGCCGTCCCGAGGGCGCCGCGCTGCGGCAGCTCGTCGGCGCTCCCACCGCCGAACGCGTCCCCGACCTCACCGCGGCGCACGACCCACACGACGCGGGACGGTGCGTGTCCGCCCTCGCGCAGGGTCGAAGACGTCAGCGCGAGGAGGGAGGTCAGGGCCGAAGCCCCGGAACCGACGACCGCAACGGCCCGGTCGGCATACCGGCGGGGCATGGCTCGGGGGTCGGGGGTGCCGTAGTGAAGGTGGCGGGCGAGCGTGACCTCACCGGTCGCCGGGTAGCCATCGGCTGCCAGCGGGTTCGGCATACCCTTGGTGCCCGAGGCGTCGATGACGGCAGCGGCTTCTTGTCGGTAGCTGTGGCCGACCTCTCCACCAGGGCCGGACGAGACGGCGACCGTTACCACGAAGGGTTGGTCGTCCCGCTGATCGTCGACCACGAGGTCCCGGTCGTGCTTGGCCACTCCGATCACCCGGTGACCACACCGCACCCGCTCGCCCAGGGCCTCGGCCAGGGGGTCGAGGTACAGGTCGGCCCACTGGTGACCGGTCGGGTAGGTGTCTTGCGCAGGGGACGTCCAGCCGCTGCGGCTCAGCAGTCGCTCGGCTGCTGGGGAGATGACCTCGGACCAGGGTGAGAACAACCGCACGTGTCCCCAAGAGCGGACGGCCGCAGCTGGCGCCGACCCGGACTCCAGGACCACCACGTCTTGGCCGCGCTGGAGGAGCTCCGCCGCAGCGGCCAGGCCGATCGGGCCGGCGCCGATCACGACGGTCGGGAGGGCGTGGGTTGGGGTCATGGTGTCTCCCTGCAAGTGCCATATTGATAGAAGTCGATACGGAGAGATTGCCTTGCCCATCGATACTTGTCAATATGAGCGGATGGCTGACGACATCATGGTTGCTGGAAACGATCCGGAAGGATCGACAGTCCAGCCGCACGACACGCTGGCCGACGTGTTCAAAGCGCTCGCGGACCCCGTGCGGCTGAGGCTCTACTCGGCCATCGCGACCCCTGCGACGCCAACGTGTGTCTGCGACCTCCCGGACGTGGGCGTCGCCCAACCCACGGTGTCCCATCACCTGCGCAAGCTGCGGGAGGCCGGCCTCATCGTGGGGGAACGGCGCGGCCCCTGGGTCTACTACCGAGCGGTGCCTGAGGCGTTGGGTCCGGTTGCGGAGTTCACCCAGGCCCACTCACCGGGCGGCGCGCCGCTGTAGCCCGAGGGCAGAGGGGGCGCTCAGTGTGAGATGAGCTCGGCACGGGTCAGCTCGTATCGGCGCCCGGTGACCTCGCTCACGTCGACGCTGACCACGCGGTGTTTGGCCTCGCCGACCCAGGTGCTCAGCGGGAGGTCGTCCACGGCTCGAGCCGCGGCGCCCTCCAGCAGCGTTGCGCGACCACGGGCCACCACGGACCACGCCACCTCGCCCACGACATCGTCGATCTCGAAGGCCACGTCGTGGTCCATCACTACCCCCAGCAGCTTGCTGCCTTCGGCGGTGCGGAAGATCAGACGTCGGGTCGCGGTCGCGGTGATGTAGTTGATTGGCACGATGTGCACCTCGGCGGCCAGGTGATAGGCCAGCCGCCCGTAGCGGGCCTTGGCGAGCAGCTCCCAGCAATCGCGCTCGGATAGTTCCGGCATGGTCCGCTCCTTCACGATGGGATGGTCTGAGCAAGGGACCTCACCGTATGACGACGACATCTCGGGGAACAGGGTCGAAGGGCCCGGTCGTCGGCTTCTTCCTAGACTCCACGAATGGTTCCCTTGTCCACCCGCGCTCACCCGTCCTGGTCCGCCCTGGCGCAGGATCTCGGTCGACACGTGGGCGAGGCCGCCGTGAGCACTCGCGCCCTCGACCGCTACGCCCTCGCCCACGATGCGTCCCACTACCTGCTCGTTCCCGAGGTCGTGGTGCGTCCGACGTCCACGGAGCAGGTGGCGTCGGTGCTGCGGGCCTGTGCTGCCGTGGCGGCTCCCGTCACCTTCCGCGCGGGGGGCACCAGCCTCTCGGGTCAGTCGGTCAGCGACGCGGTGTTGGTCGACGTCCGGCGGCACTTCGAAGGCGTCGAGGTGCTCGACGGCGGACGCCGGGTGCGCGTTCGACCGGGCGCGACTGTCCGCGCGGTCAACGCCCGACTCGCGCCCTTCGGCACCAAGGTGGGGCCGGACCCGGCCAGTGAGGGTGCCTGCACGATGGGAGGGGTCATCGCCAACAACTCCAGCGGTATGCAGTGCGGCACCGAGCGCAACAGCTACGCCACGACCGAGTCGATGGTGATCGTGCTGCCGAGCGGCACGGCCATCGACACCGGCGACCCACACGCCTCTCATCACCTGCGGACGGTCGAGCCCGGGATCTGGCACGGCCTGGCTCGGCTGCGCTCGCGGGTCATCGGCAACCCCGAGTCGACGGCCACTATCGAGCGCCTGTTCTCCATGAAGAACACGATGGGCTACGGCATCAACGCTCTCGTGGACTTCGAGGATCCGGTCGACATCCTGGCCCACCTGATGATCGGCAGCGAAGGCACGCTGGGCTTCGTGGCTGAGGCGGTGCTGCGCACCATCGACATCCCGACCCACGCCAGCACGGGCCTTCTCGTCTTCGACGATCTCGCGGCGGCCACCGCTGCCGTGCCACAGCTCATCGAGACCGGCACGGCCACGGCCGAGCTGCTCGACGCGGCGTCGTTGCGAGTCTCCCAGTCCGACCCGGACTGCCCCCGCCAGATCAGCGACCTGCGCGTGGATCGACACGCTGCCTTGCTGGTCGAGTACCACGCGATGTCGGCCGAAGCATTGGCCGACAGGAGCGCCCGGGCGGGATCGGTCTTGGCGTCCTTGCCGGTCTCGGACTTCGAGCTGACCTCCCGCAGCTCCGAGCAGGCGCGGCTGTGGCGGGTGCGCAAGGGCCTCTACAGCGCCGTGGCCAGCGCTCGTCCGTCCGGGACCAACGCGCTGCTCGAAGACGTCAGCGTGCGTGCCGATCTGCTGGGCGCCACGTGTGCCTCGCTCACGGACCTCTTCGAGCGCCACGACTATCGGGACAGCGTGATCTTCGGCCACGCCAGAGACGGCAACGTCCACTTCCTGCTGCATGAGCGGTTCGACGATCCGCCCTCGCTGCGCCGCTACGAGGCGTTCACGCACGACATGGTCGACCTGGTGCTGGGCCACGGCGGATCCCTCAAGGCCGAGCACGGGACGGGGCGGATCATGGCCCCTTTCGTGCGGCGCCAGTACGGCGACGAGCTGTACGACGTGATGCGCGAGATCAAGGCGACCATCGATCCCCAGGGCCTGCTCAACCCCGGCAACGTGCTGTCCGAGGACCCCTCGTCATACCTGCTGCACCTCAAGCCGAACCACCCGGTGGAGGAGGAGGTCGACCGCTGCGTGGAGTGCGGCTTCTGTGAGCCCGTGTGTCCCTCGCGCGACCTGACGCTCACCCCGCGGCAGCGGATCGTGCTGCGCCGCGACATCGTTGCCGCTCGCGGCCGGGGTGACGAGGCGCTGGCACGCGAGCTGGAGCGGGACTACGACTACGAGGGGGTGCAGACCTGCGCGGTCGATGGCATGTGTGTCACCGCCTGTCCGGTCCTGATCAACACCGGTGACCTGGTCCGCAGGCTGCGCCGCGAGAGCGTGGGCCGGGTGCAGGACTCGCTCGGGGCGGTCGCCGCCCACAGCTGGCGCGGGGTCACCGCCGCGGGCGGCCTCGGTCTCACCGTGGCGGCAGCGATGCCCTCGTCACTGCCCCGAGGCGCGACCGCTGTGGGGCGCGCGGTGGTGGGCACCGACATCGTGCCTCTGTATGACGACCGTCTGCCCCGTGGCGGCCCAGCTCGACCGAGAGCTGTCGACGACGCGGCCGATGCCGTGTTCTTCAGTGCCTGCATCGGCACGATGTTCGGGCCTGAAGCCGCAGCGGGGGGCGGTGCCGGGTCCGGTGGGCATGGGCATGACGCAGACCCGACGAGCCGTCCGGGGGCGGCCCAGGCCTTCCTGCGCCTGTGCGAGATGTCGGGGCAGCGGCTGCGCACCCCCGACGCGTTGTCCGGTCTCTGTTGTGGCACCCCATGGAAGTCGAAGGGACTGACCAAGGGATACGACGTGATGGCCACCAAGGTGGTGCCCGCCCTGCGCGAGGCGAGCGGCCACGGCCGGTTGCCCATTGTGGTTGAGGCTTCTTCGTGCGCCGAGGGGTTGGTGGAGATGTTGGCCGACCGGGCGCCTGACCTGCGGGTCGTCGATGCCGTCTCCTTCGTCGCCGACCGGGTCCTGCCTGTCGTGGAGATCCCCGAGAAGAAGGCCTCCCTCGTGGTCCATCCGACCTGCTCCGGGCAGCGCGCGGGCACCACTGAGGCGTTGTTGCAGGTGGCTCGCGCGGTCGCCGTCGACGTGGTGGTGCCGACGTCCTGGGGATGTTGTGCCTTCGCGGGGGACCGGGGGTTGCTGCACCCGGAGCTGACCGAGTCGGCCACCCGGCGGGAAGCGGAGGAGGTGCGACGCCTCGACGCCGACGCCTACGTCTCGAGCAACCGCACCTGTGAGATCGGGATGACGCGAGCCACCGGTCGCAGCTACTACGGCGTGCTGGAGGCGCTCCTCGAGGTGGCACAGCCTCAACGAGCATGATGGTGTGCACCGCGGAGGTGGCGGACGTCACGGAGACCCTGTGACCGGCCAACATGGGGCCATGCCGCCGCCGCCAGGGCCGGAGTCACACCTTCTGACGGCGTCCGAGGTGGTCACCCCGGACGGGGTCCTGCGGCCGGGGTGGGTGGAGGTGGCCGGCGAGCGGATCCTTGCGGTCGGATCCGGGTGCCCGCCGCGGTCGGCCGACACCGAGCTGCCCGTCGGCACCGTCACGGCCGGGTTCGTCGACATCCATGCCCACGGTGGTGGCGGTGCCTCGTTCACGACCGGGAAGGCCGAGGAGGCCGCAGAGGTCGTCCGCTTCCACCGCCATCACGGGACGACGACCCTGATGGCCAGCCTGGTCAGCGCCGAGCCCCAGGCGCTCCTGCGGCAAGTGACTGCTCTGGCCGATCTGGTGCAGGAGGGGCTGCTGGCCGGCATACACCTGGAGGGCCCGTGGCTGGCCGCGGGCAAGCGCGGCGCCCACGACGCCCACGTGCTGCGTGACCCCGACCCGGGCGAGATCGCTCGGCTGCTCCGCGCGGGACGTGGCGCGGTCCGCATGGTCACGCTTGCCCCGGAGCGGACCGGTGGCCTCGATGCGGTGAGGCAGCTCATCGCCGAAGGCGTCACGGTCGCGGTGGGCCACACGGAAGCGGACTACGGGACCACCCGGGCGGCGATCCGGGCCGGTGCAAGGGTGGCGACCCACCTGTTCAACGCGATGCCACCGCTGCACCACCGCGAGCCCGGACCGGTCCTCGCGCTGCTGGAGGACCCCCGGGTGACACTCGAGCTGGTCGCCGACGGCATACACCTCCATCCGGCCCTCGTGGCTCGGGTGCTGGCCAGCGCGGGCACCGACCGCGTGGCGCTGGTCACCGACGCCATGTCCGCCGCCGGGATGACCGATGGCCGGTATGCCCTCGGGACGTTGGACGCCGTCGTCAGCGACGGGGTGGCCCGGTTGCCGAGCGGCGCTATCGCCGGGAGCACCGGGAACGCCGCGGACATCTTCGCGGCGGCGGTGGAGGCCTTGGCGCAGGGGCCGGAGCCGCTGGTCGGCGCGAGCCGGGTC
>JBARVW010000037.1:0-40132 GCA_049646465.1 Ornithinimicrobium sp. | reverse complement strand
CTCGGACAGCAGGCATTCCTCTTACGAGTTCGGCCCGACCGCCCAGGCGGTCGTGAAGATGTGCCCAGCGTGCCTCGCGAAGCGGCCCCGGACCCGTGGCGGCTGGTTCCCGGTCTGCGACGGCTTGAGCATGTGCGCAAGGAACCCACGCGCGGCGATGTCGGGTGTGATCTCCACGTCGGTGAACTCCAGCTGCGTCCCGGTGGTCGGGTACCACGACTTGAACGCACTCTCTTTGGCGCTGACCAGGATCGCCGCCAGCGAGGGGTCCTCCGTCGTGCGTACGAGCTGCCGCTCCTGGGTGGTGAACAGCAGCGGATCGAGGTCCACCGTGATGTCCAGGTCCTCCTCTACGTCGACCCCGAGGGCAAACAGCGCGCGGTCGGTGGTGGCTACGGCGACGGCGAGGTGGGCACAGTGGGAGATGCTGCCGATGGTGCCCTGGGGCCAGTGTGGGCTGCGATCCGGTCGACGGGTCACCGCACCGGACACCCCCAACCCCCGCAGCGCTGCGTGTGCGCACGCGCGTCCGGCCCGGAACTCCGCTGAGCGTCTCACCTGCGTGTGGCACGAGGAGTCCAGCTCGGTCTGGAACGTCCTGACCGATCCTGGGAGCAGCTCGGCGAGAACCTCCGAGCGGCAAACGGTCATGATGCGTCCGCCGAGCGCGAGCGTTGTCTGACGGCGGGTGCGTGCTTGGCCACCCATCGGCCGGTGCTACCGGAAAGTGCCCGCACCACTTCTTCCAGTGGTCCCCTAGCGAAGTCGCGGCGCCACAGCATGGCGAACAACAGAAGACCGACGAGGTGGACGGCATACATCGCGGTGGCGCTGTCCGGCATGAACGAAACATCCAGCAGCAGCAGGTGAGCGGTGTACAGGGTGAGCGTCATGCTCCCTGCGGCAGCGATCGGCCACAGGACGTAGCCGATGGCCCTCCCGAGCAGGATCATCGTGCAGAGCACCGCACACGCCACGCCGATGGTGAACAGCAGGTCGAAAGGTGTGGTCGTGTGGGGGGCGCTCACGGCCAGCCACCATGGCGATGTCGTCGGGAGGACGCCATCGGCGCCGAAGACGAGCACATCGGAGAGCTCGGTAGAGGTCATCGACCCCGGCGCGGCGGCTTCCAGCGCTTCGCGGCCACCAGCGTGCTCCAGGAGCAACCAGGACGCGCCACGCGCCGCGACCGCAAGACCTATCCCCAGCATCAGCAGTGCGCCGACCACGCCCCGTGAGAACAAGTTGCACCGGCCGATCGCGAGCCCTGCACAGATGTAGGTGATCCAGGCCATCGCGGGATACTCGCCGGTGAGCAGAAGTGACGCCAGGACACTGCCCGGCTCGCTCAGCAGGTTGTCGAACGTGGGGTTGTAGGTCTCCGGAAGCACGGTGGTCTCTCGCCAGAGGTGGCTCAGGGCCGGCGTGGCGAACGCGAGCACGAGGGTCAGGACAGCCAGCCACCGGGCGGGCACCCGAAGGAGGGGGATCGCGCCGATGAACAAGAGGGCGTAGTAGGGCAGGATGACCGCCGCCGACTCGCCTGACACCACTCGACCGAGCAGCAGTCCGAGGGTCCCGATCAGAAGAGCTCGCACGACCAGCGAGGCAGCGGCTGCCACCCATCTCCGGCCGACCAGATGCTCCCGGCGTCCGGTGGACAGGGCAATCCCGACCCCGGCAACCACCGCGAACAGTGCGGCGGATGTTCCGGCAGCCAGGGACCACGCCGTGGTGATGTTCCCTCTCGCGTCGGCTGCCGGGAGGATGTGGATCACCATCATGCCCATGAGTGCCAACCCGCGGGCCACGTCGATCCCGATGAGGCGCGAGGTCCGGGCGGAGTCCCTTGCCTCGAGCGGTGCCGCGCTGACCGACTCGGGGTCGCACGCATGGACGATCGCGGTTTCGGGGGAGTCCTCTGGCGCCGGTGCGGCAGGATCGGCGTGTGTCTGGACATCAGTCATCGGTTGAGTTCCTCTTCGAAGCGTTGTCGGTCTGGGCGCCTTCGGCCCGTGGCACCAGGCGGCGCGCGAACTGTGCTGGTATGCCCGACCACGAGGTGTCGCGAGGTAGTGCCTCGCCCTTCATCACCAGTGAGAGCGGCGCCAGCTCGGCGCCCTCCTCAAGGTTCGAGTCGTAGAGGACGACACCACGATTTCCCACACTGGACCCCGCAGCGAGTGAGATGGTCGACATCTTCATGACACGGTCTTCAAAGAGATGGGTCTGCAGCGAGGCCAACGTGCCGACAGCGACGTCGTCGCCGATGTGGACCAGGTCGAACTCGGTCAGGTAGGTCGTGTCGACGAGGGTCCGGTGACCCACTCGGACACCGAAGAGCCGCAGCAGTGGGCCGAGGAAGGGCGTGCCACACAGGCTGGCGAGCAGGGCAGGGACGGCGGTGGTCTCGTAGATCCCGGTGACGAACTCGGTGCGGCGGACGAAGCCGCTCCACAGCGGCTCGACGCGGGGCCGGTACCTCCCGACGACAAGCCACTTCAAGGCGGCCGCCGCGAGGACGACCAGGAGGCTGCCGACGAGGGCGATCGCCGGTGCTGCCAGGACCACCACCCACAAGGGAGCCGCGACAGCGAGAAGAGAGACGGCATACAACGTGCCGAAGGTCGACAGCGCCAGGATCGAGGCCGGCATCACGATGCGGAGGAACTCGATGATCAACCTCGTTCCCACTTGAGCATCCGTCGGACGGAAGGTCTGCTCCTCGGTGTACTCCTCGTAGATCTCGCGCTTGGGCAGGAAGAACGGCGGTGAGCCGAGCCAGGAAGTCCCTCGGGCGACGCCGGTCACGGGGGGTACGGACTGCACGCCGACGAGCGAGCCGTCTGCCAGGTGGGTCCCGGAGGGTATGAAGGACGCGTTGCCCACGAAGGCGCGCGTGCCCACCACGGTCTCTCGGAAAGCGACATGCCCGTTGCAGTAGGTCGCGCTGCCGACGCTGGCCATGTCGGCAACGAAGCACTCGTCCTCCAAGGTCAGCAGGTCCGGATCGATGTTGGCGATCGTGGCGACCTCGGCGCTACGCCCCACTTTGGCTCCCAGCTGCCGAAGCCAGGCTGGCGTGTACAGAGTGGCGTACATCGAGTTGTTCAGGTCCAGGCTCAGCTCGAGCAGCTTCTCGCCGAACCACTTCTCCAGACCCAGCTGAGATCGCAGGTGGTGGATGCCCACCGGCGTCTTCACCAGGGCGAAGCGGTAGGCGGCCAGGATCAGGGAACAACTGCTGACGACGAAGACCGGCCCGCTGAGCGCCGTGGCGACCAGGGCCGCGCCCTGTCCCCAGATCAAGAGTGCCCCCCAGATCACGACGATCATGGGCACCAGGGCCAGGAGTGGGATGAGTTCCAGCACCAGCAGGCCAACGGCAAACCACGGGAGCAGACGTCGGGGCCAGAACCGCGGAGCCTCCTCGCAGCGGGCCATCAGATCGAAGACGGGGTCTCCAGCCGAGGACTGTGGGGTGGCGGGGGAACCGGACCACGCAGCGCTATCGGGGATCGAATCTCCGGTGGACAGGAGCGACTGCTCGCGCAGGATCGCGTGGTTCCCCACCGTGCACGGACCCTGCAGGACACAGTTGGCGGCCACGACGGCGTCCCGGCCAACCTGGATGCGACCAATCTGCAAAGTACCTCCGACGATGTCGAACGCGCTGAGATGAACGGCGTAGCCGATGGTGGCGTTGTCCTCGAGATCGACGAACCGAGGCAGCGGCACCTGACTGGAGCCGATGTGGCAGGCCTGGCCGACCCGGGCACCGGCCAGCCGGAGGTAGGCGCCCGCCCAGGGTGAGCCAACGAGGCGCGAGAGCGGCGAGAGGGACATCGCCCGCTGGACCGCCCACACGCGCAGATGCACCCAACCCCAAAGGGGGTAGCTGCCCTCCCGGAGCCCCGCTGACAGGATCCGGGCGCTGGCCAACGGCAGCACCCATCGACCAAAGAGATAACTGACGGGCATGCTCAGCACGAGCTGCTGGCCCATGGCCAGAGACGGCACCCCATTGTTGAGGCTGTAGACGACGCCGATGGGTAGGACGAAAACGAAGAGCAACGCGTAGATCCAGCCGATTTGAGCCAACCCGAACGTCAGGACCCGCCAGGTTCGCGGCGGGTCGATCGGCTCTCGGGCCTCGGTGGTCGTGTCGCCGAGCATGAGCTCGGACTCGACGCCGCGTTCGTCGATGAGCCGCGCGAGGGCCCGGATGGTCGGCTGCGCGTAGACGTCCAGGATCGAGAGACCCTGAGCTCCCTCGTGTCCCCAGGAACGCAGCTGGGAGACGAGAGTCGCCACGACCAGCGAGTGGCCGCCCAGTTCCTCGAAGAGGTCAGCCTCCACCGAGACCTGCCCCTCCGGGAGCACCAATGTGCTTTCCCAGACGCCGGCCAGATGCCGTTCGGTCTGGGTCTCGGGTGTCACGTGATCCCCGGTCCCACCGACTAACCGGCCGCCCTCGGGGGTGGGCAGGCTTCCCCGGTCCACCTTGCCGCTGGGCATCATCGGCACCGCGTCGATCCGCTCCAGGAAGGCAGGGACCATGTACGACGGAAGCGTCGTCCGGGCCCTGCCGTGAAGCCGATGCCGCAGGCCTTCCTCGTCACTGTGCTCGGGGTCCGCCAGGACCACATAAGCGGCGAGCTCGTCACCGACGTCGGGGATGGTGACGAGCTTGACGACCACGGCCGCGACGGCTTCGTCCTGAAGCAGGACGCTCTCGATCTCCTGCAGTTCCACTCGGTGTCCGCGGACTTTCACCTCGCTGTCCCCGCGACCCAGGTACTCGATCTCCCCGTCCTCCAGGTAGCGGCCCAGGTCGCCGGTGCGGTAGATCCGTTCCCCGTCGTGCTGGATGAAGCGGTCGGCGGTGAGGTCCGGGCGGTTCACGTAGCCCTTTGCTACGCCAGGACCGCCAACGCAGATCTCGCCGATGTCTCCGTCCGGCACGGGATGCCGGTCCTCGTCGAGGAGGAGGACCGAGTAGGAGGGCAAGGGAACGCCGATGGTCACCGGCTTGTCGGCAGAAAGCACCGCGTACGTGCAGGTGACGGTCGTCTCGGTCGGGCCGTAGGTGTTGAGGATCAATCGCCCCGACTCCCCCCAGCGCTGCACCAGTTCCGGTGGGCAGGCCTCGCCGCCAACGTTCACGGTGCGGATGGAGGCGATGGTCCGGTCGAGCGTCGCGAGCACGGTCGGCACGCAGTAGATCATGGTGATCGCCGAATCCTCCAGGAACTGGGCCAAGCCGGAGCCGACCCGTCGGCCATCGGTCGGACCGGCCACGAGGGTGGCACCGACGGCCCAGGTCGGCCAGATCTCCTCGATCGAAAAGTCGAACACCAAAGTCATCCCCTGGTAGACCCGGTCCGAAGGGGTGACTGTGTAGATGTCCGGCACGATGCCGATGAAGTTGCAGATGCTGGACTGCGCGATCGCCACACCCTTGGGTCGCCCCGTGGAGCCTGAGGTGTAGATGATGTAACAGGTCGGGTCACCCGAGATCTCGAGGCGAGGTCGCCCGGGAGGTGCTGCCCGGACCTCGTCGGAGATCGTGTCCAGGGACAGGGACGGGGTGGGCAGTGGCTCGCACAGGTGGGCGGATCCTGTGGTGGTGAGAATCAGGTCCAGGTCGGAGTCCTCGGCGATGTAGGCGACCCGGTCCTGCGGAGCGGTGGTGTCGATCGGGACGAATGTCGCGTCGGCCTTCAGCGTTGCCAAGAGCGCCACATACATGTCGACCGAGCGGGGCACAAGGATGCCGATGCGGGAGCCGGGCTCCAACCCCCCCGCGAGGAGGTGGTTGGCCAACTGGTTGGCGCGGACATCGAGCGCCCGATAGGTCAGGGACTGGTTGTCGCACTCGAGCGCGACAGAGTCGGGTGTCGCGTCAGCCGCGTTCTGGAAGTAGTGGTGTAGGCGTGTGGCCGGCGGCCTGGGCGTGTCGGCCTCGGCAACGCGAGGCTCGGTGCGCTCGGCGTAGTGCATCGTCATCTAGGGAACCTCTCCTGCGCCGAAGGTGGCGGTCTTGGTCGATGAACGGCGTGATGCGTTGTCTTGGCATGTGCCGCGTTCTACCGGGTATTCGCTGACCCGAACTTGACCAACGACATACCTTCCACTGGTGTTCGGCGCCCTTCGCCAGGTGGATTGGAGAGACTTCCTAGACCTTGGCCAATCCGGGGGACAGTCGACTCCGAATCCCAGACATGACAGATGCACTCTCCACGATCCGCGATGCCCGTCGTGTGGTGGTCAAGGTCGGCTCCTCCTCGGTCACCGCGCCACAGGGCGGCATCGACACCTACCGCCTCCAACAACTGTCCAGCGTGATCGCCAAGCGGTGGCTGGAGGGCGTGCAGGTCGTCTTGGTGTCCTCGGGGGCTATCGCCGCGGGCATGACAGCGCTTGGGCTGATCCGGCGGCCCAAGGATCTGGCGACCCAGCAGGCGGCCGCCAGCGCCGGTCAGGGTGGGCTCGTCGCGGCCTACAGCGAGGCTTTCCGGCAGGACGGGTTGTCCGTCGGTCAAGTGCTGCTGACCGCCAGCGACATGCACCGCCGGTCCCACTACACCAACGCCAGCCGCACCCTGGAGCGCCTGCTCAAGCTCGGGGTCGTTCCCGTGATCAACGAGAACGACACGGTCGCCACCCGGGAGATCCGCTTCGGCGACAACGACCACCTCGCAGCCATGGTCGCGCACCTGGTCGACGCCGATGCGCTGGTGCTCCTCTCGGACGTGGACGCGCTGTATGACGCTGACCCGCGAAAGCCCAGCAGCTCTCGCATCCCCGTGGTGTCCGACCCGGCGCAGATCACGAACGTGGACATCACTGCCGCTGGCTCCCGCGTGGGGACGGGGGGCATGGTCACCAAGGTCGCCGCGGCGCGGATGGTCACGGCGGAGGGGATCCCGGCACTGCTCGGTTCCGCTGATCAGGCGGCCCGGATCCTGGACGGCGAGGACGTGGGCACCCTTTTCCTACCCACCGGGAACCCACGGTCGGCACGCCTGCGCTGGTTGGCCCATGCCAGCCAGGTTGCTGGTCGGCTGACTCTGGATCACAGCGCCGTGGAGGCCGTCATGCTGCGGCAGACCCCACTCTTGCCGGTCGCCCTGACGCGGGTCGAGGGTGCTTTCCAGGTCGGCAACACCGTGGACCTCTGCGACCCCGCCGGGCGGGTCGTTGCGCGCGGGAAGGTCAGCTACGACGCATCGGAACTGGATTCACTCATCGGCGATCGCCGGCCTTCCCCAACAACGCATCGTGCCTATGGCCGAGGACGTACGGGCACCCGGATCGTGATTCGTCGCGACAACCTCGTGGTGCTCTGAGCAAAGAGATGATCCACATGGAGCCTGCCGCGCCGACCCCGACATCTGTCATAGATCCTGATGCCCAGGAGTACGTACACGGGATCGCCCACCGCGCTCGGACAGCCGCCAGGTCGCTGGCCCAGCTGCCTCGGGGCGACAAGGATGCCGCGCTGCGGGCCATGGCCGACGCTGTGGACGCGGCTTCCGCGTCCGTGGTCGCCGCAAACGCCGCGGACGTGCAGCGTGGCAGGGACGCAGGACTGGCCACCGGCCTGCTGGACCGGCTCACGCTCGATGAAGCCCGTGTCCACGCAGCGGCGCAGACGCTGCGACAGGTGGCCACGTTGCCGGACCCGGTCGGTGAGCTGGTGCGCGGTTCGACGCTGGCCAACGGGCTACAGATCCGCCAGGTCCGGGTGCCGATGGGCGTGGTCGGGATGATCTACGAGGCCCGGCCCAACGTCACCGTGGATTCGGCCGGCCTGACCTTGAAGAGTGGCAACGCGGTACTCCTGCGCGGAGGGTCCGCCGCCGCTCTAACGAACGCCGCGCTGGTCGAGGCCATGCGGTCTGCACTGACCGCACGAAGGTTGCCGGCGGACGCCGTGAACCTCCTCACCGAGGGCGGACGAGACGCGGCGCGGGCGATGATGACGGCACGGGGCCTGGTGGACCTGGTCATCCCTCGCGGGGGTGCCTCCCTGATCCAGACGGTCGTGGCCGAGTCGACCGTCCCCGTCATCGAGACCGGAGTGGGCAACTGCCACGTGTATGTTGACGCCGACGCCGACATACAGACCGCCGTCCAGATCGTCGTCAACTCCAAAGCAGACCGCCCCTCGGTATGCAACGCCGCCGAGTCGCTCCTGGTCCATGCCGGCATCGCCGACCGAGTGCTGCCCCCGTTGCTGCAGGCACTGGCAGCCGAGGGTGTCACCGTGCACGGCGACGACGTCATCGGCCGCGCGGCCGCTCAGGTGACCGGCCTGGCATTCGAGCCGATCGTCCCGAGCGACGATGACACCGAGTTCCTGTCGCTGGACCTCAGTGCCCGAGTCGTGGACAGCTTGGACGCAGCCCTGGCGCACGTTCGACACCACACCTCCGGTCACACCGAGGCCATCGTCACCGCGGACCGCACCGCAGCCCGCAGATGGGTGGCCGAGGTCGACGCCGCCGCCGTGCTGGTCAATGCCTCCACCCGGTTCACCGACGGCGAACAGTTCGGCTTCGGTGCGGAAATCGGCATCTCCACCCAGAAACTCCACGCGCGAGGACCCATGGCCCTGCCAGAGCTGACGACGACCAAATGGATTGTCGACGGAGACGGTCAGACCCGCGCCTGACCCACGGGGTCACCCGACAGTGCCGCCTCAGCCCACACCGAAGACCGAAGATCCCACCCCAGGATGAAGGGGCTGGACAACCAGGAAGACGAGGAACGCGATGCAGGACAAACCGGACCAGGCTCACGTGCAACGGACGCGAAACGTCGCTTCGGGGATCGTGGGGTTCTTCATGTTCGTCGGTCTGGTCGTGTTCGCCTGGACCATGGGCGACAGCGTGGACCCGGTCGTCTCGGCCTCGGTCGAGGCACCTGAGTCTTCGCCCCCGGAGGAGTCGACTGCCAATGCCGAGGACGCCGCGGAAGAGGACGCCGAGGCTGCAGACACAGGGGCTGAAGACTCAGGGGCTGAAGACTCAGGGGCTGAGAGTGAAGCCCGTGCGGAGGAGACGACCGCGGAGGTCCTGCCGGACCCGGTGCCCGAGACGAGTGCCGCTGAAGCTCCTGAAGCGGATGCAGCGCTGACGTCCGGCCAGTTGCAGGAGGCAAGGGGGGTGTTCGCGGCCGAGGCTCCGGTGACGGCCCTGGTTTTGGGCGACGACACCAGCGACGACACGCGCAAATGGGTTCACCTGTGGGCACGTTCTCTGGCGGAGGAACGTGCCGTCTCCATTGCTCACTGGGACTCGGCTCCGGCCGACTACTACCCCGCTGTGGCCCTCTCCACCGACGGCGCCGGGGGCCCACTCATGATCTGGAACGGCAGTGTGGCTGGCGGCACTGCCCGCAACGCTCAGCAGAATCTCGACGGCTTCGTGCCCGAGAGCCCCGACGTGGTGCTTCTGAACTTCGGTCGGGCGAGCACGAGCGGGGAGTTCGCTGCGCAGATGGGCGCGCTGGTCGACGATATCCGCGGACGTTATGGCGATGTCCCGGTCCTGATGGTTTCTCAGAATCCGGCGGACGAAGAGGCGGACCTGGAGGTCCGCCGGGCGGGGGAGCAGTGGGCCGAGCAGGCGGACGTGGGGGTGCTGGACGTGGCCGCAGAGTTTCCAGCGCCCGACGACGACCTCCCGAGCGAAGCCACCAGCACCTCCACCGAGGGGCAGCGGCTATGGGCCGGGTACGTGACCGATGTCCTGGAATGACTCGCACTGTAAGAACTCGCCCTACGCCCCCAGATCGATCCCTCCGCGACGACGGCCGTCAGCGCTCTGGGTCCTGCTGATCGCGGCGCTCTCGATGCTGACCCTGACCGCAGCGCTCGCTGGTCTCCCGTCGACGGAGAAGGGTCTGGCGCCGCTCACTGATGCTCCTGCGGCCGACGAACGGCTGACCGACCGCACCGGGTTGTCCTTCACGTCCTCCGGGGTGACCTCCACCTATCACCTGTACGCAGAGGGACTGAACTGGACCGAACCCGTAGGGATGATGATCTATACCGACGGCAGCGGGGAGTACGGCCTCGCCCATCCCCGGAGCAACTACCTGCTTGGAGGCAAGGACGGCCTCGTCGCCGTTGCCAAGCGGCACAACATGGTGCTTGTGACTCCGAGGGCTCCCGGCGGGGGGTGCTCCGATGGTGAGGGTGTGTGTTGGTACGGCGCCTCCTCGGGAATCAGTCCGGCTCAGAAAGCGGAGTGGGCGGAAGACCTGGTCTCGGACGTGCAGTCCGACTACCCCATTGACACTTCCCGGATCGCCGTCGGCGGCTACTCATCCGGTGCCCAGATGATGACCCAGCACTGGATACCATCCGGGGCTGCTGAACGGACCATGCAAGCCGGGGTCGTGGTCAGCATTTCCTATGGCGGCGCCCCTCGTAGGTCGGTACAGACGTCCGAGGTGTTCAAGCGAACTGTTCACCTGAACTGGAACACCGGCAGCGAAGACGCCGCCTACACCTCGGGCCACCGGGACGGCGTCAAGCGGGGGCTGAGCTGGTACGCGGATCAGGGCTTCGACACGAGCCTGGACGTGGAACTCGGCGTGGGCCATGGCCGGAGTCGTGCGTTCGGCAGGATCATGGAGGCGCAGATCGTGGAGCATCTGTGATGGAGTCCCACCTCACCCAGCTCAGGGCCGGCACCTCTGAGGTCCTTTCTTCCGGTCTGTACCGGTGCGCCCCGCTGTCTTTCCGCTGTCTCTCGAGCCAGAGGCTCCCCAGCCGGTTAGCCTGACGAGGTGACTTCACCAGAGCAGACCGACGTCGAGCACACCAGAACCCCAGACCCCAGCAACGAGGTCGCCGAGATCTGTAGCAACCTCATCCGGATCGACAGCAGCAACTACGGAGACGGCAGCGGCCCTGGGGAGCGCGAAGCGGCGGAGTACGTCATGGGGCTGCTGACCGAGGTCGGCCTGGACCCCCAGATCACGGAGTCCGACCAGGGCCGCGCCAGCGTGGTCGTCCGCACTGAAGGCGCTGACTCCTCACGCCCCGGCCTCGTGCTGCATGGCCACCTCGACGTCGTGCCGGCCGAGGCCAGCGACTGGCAGGTCGACCCCTTCGGCGCGGAGGAACGCGACGGGTGCATCTGGGGCCGCGGCGCGGTCGACATGAAAGACATGGATGCGATGTTGCTCGCCAACCTCCGCACCCTGGCGCGTAGCGGTCAGAAGCCGCCGCGCGACATCGTGTGGGCTTTCTTCGCCGACGAGGAAGCCGGCGGGGTCAAGGGGGCTGGGCACACCGTCGAGCATCACCGCGAATGGTTCGAGGGCTGCACCGAAGCGATCAGCGAGGTCGGCGGCTTCTCGATCACGCTCAACGACGCGGCCAGCGGCGACAAGACCCGGGCCTATCTGCTGCAGACCGCGGAGAAGGGCATCGCCTGGCTGCGGCTCCGCGCTCACGGACGAGCCGGTCACGGGTCGGTGCCCAACGCCCAGAACGCCGTGGTCCGGCTGGCCGAAGCCATCGCCCGGATCAACGACCACCACTGGCCGCGGACCTACATAGCCTCGGTCGGTCAGCTCTTCGACGATGTTGCCCGGATCAGCGGTGAGGATCTTGACCGCGAGTCACCTGAGTCTTTCTTGGCCATGCTCGGGGGGGCCCGTCCCTTCGTCGAGGCCACCCTGGCCGACACGGCAAACTTCACGATGCTGGACTCGGGATACAAGCACAACGTCATCCCCCAGACCGCCACCGCGTCGTTGGACTGCCGCTTCCTGCCCGGCCACGGCGATGAGCTGATGGACACCATCCAGCGCCTGGCCGGTGAGTTCGTCGAGATCGAGATCGTGCACAAGGACGTCGCGCTGGAGGCCCCGTTCGAGTCCGACCTTGTCGACTCGATGAAGCACGCTTTGCTCAAGGAGGACCCGGGTGCCCACGTGCTGCCCTACTGCCTCTCGGGAGGCACGGACAACAAGCACCTGTCCCGCCTCGGCATCACCGGCTATGGCTTCGCTCCGCTACGTCTGCCCGAAGACCTCAACTTCGTGTCGATGTTCCACGGGATCGACGAGCGCGTGCCGGTGGACTCCCTCGAGTTCGGCGCGCGGGTGCTGCAGCGACTCATCGCCGACTGCTGACCCCAGGCCCCTCGCGGGTCAGGCGGTGCGCTTGACCCGGATGATCTTGCGGCGCAGCGACGCCAACCGTTTGCCGCCCCAGTAGACGGTGACCCGCTGCAGCTCCCAGTGCCCGTACTCGGCCTGCTCAGCCAGCACGGATCGCACGTGCGAACGGGTGTCTTCGCGCGTGAAGGTGACGGTGCGGTACTCGTACTCAACCATTGACGATGAATGCTGAATGAGGATCCCGACGTTGTCCAGCCAGGAGCAGATAACGCATCGATCAGGGGCAGATGGATATGCCGATGCGGTGGGTCGGCGATCCGAGATACCGTCGGGCCTATGACACGTCATCCGCGGGCCGCACTGAACGAATTCGTGGCAGCACTGGAACGACACCTCGAGATGGCGGCGGACCGCAGGGGGAAGGACGACCCGGCGGTTGTCGCGGCATACCAGCGCATCGCCAACGCCTTCGTGGACTACGACGACGCCCTGCTCGACGCCTACGGTGAGGTCACCCCGCTCGACGTCTACAGCGACGACGGTGAAGACGATGACTACGACGAGGACGACCTCGACGCCGAGGACCACGACGGGGTCGACGTCGACAACCTCGATGACTCCGATGACGACGACTCGGAGGGCGACGAGGACGACGACGATACGGACGAAGAGCCGTCCCCTGCCGTCCGCGGTCGTCGCCGGTGAAGCTGGGGCTCAGCTGCGGCTTCTGGGGGCAGGGCGGATCGCGAGACGCCGACAACCTGGCGTTGGTGGACCGAGCCGAAGCGCTGGGGGTGAGCGTCGTCTGGGTCTCGGAGGCGTACGGGCCGGATGCCGCCACGGTGTTGGCCTGGATCGGTGCCCGCACCACGACCATCGACCTTGGCGCAGGGGTCTTCCAGATCCCGGGTCGCACCCCCGCGATGACGGCGATGACTGCCGCCAGTCTGGACTCGTTGTCCTCAGGACGGTTCCGGCTCGGCCTCGGCGTCAGCGGGCCCCAGGTGTCCGAGGGCTGGCACGGGGTGCCGTTCGGTGCGCCGCTGGGCCGGACCCGGGAGTATGCCGAGATCGTCCGGAGCGCCCTGGCCCGCCGGCCGGTGTCCTACGACGGCACACACTTCACCCTTCCGCTGCCTGACGGGGCAGGTAAGAGCCTGCGGCTGAACGTCTCGGCGCCGCGACGCGAGGTCCCCCTCTATCTGGCAGCGGTAGGGCCGAAGAACCTCGAGCTCGCGGGTGAGATCGGTGACGGCTGGTTGGGCGTCTTCGCTTCGCCGGACTACCTTCACGAGCAGCGCGACGCCATCGAACGCGGCCGCGCCAAGCGTCAGCACGCCTCTGACTCGGCGTCCGACGACGCGGCTTCACAGGACCTCCTCACCCGGCCTTTCGAGCTGGACACCACGGTGCCGGTGGCGGTGGGAGCCGACATCGAACGGTGCGCCGCCAGCATCGCTCCTTACGCGGCGCTCTACGTCGGTGGCATGGGCTCGCGTGAGCAGAACTTCTACAACGCGCTGGCCCGCCGGATGGGCTACGAAGCCGAGGCGGCCCGGGTGCAGGACCTCTACCTCGATAGGCAGTGGCGCGAGGCGGCCGCGGCGGTCCCGGTGCAGTTCATCGACGACACGTCCTTGATCGGCCCCGCCGACCGCCTGGCTCAACGCATGCAGCGGTATGCCGACGCGGGTGTCACCACGCTGACCCTGGCTCCGTGGGGTGAGGATCTGCATACGCGGATGGAGTCCTTGGAAGCCGCGGTGGAAGCGGCTACGTCGCTCACGGGTGGAGACGTCTGATGGCGATCATGCTGCTCTTGCGCCACGGGCGTACCCAAGCCAACGCCGACGGCATCCTGGCCGGGTGGACCCCCGGCATCGGGCTTGACGACACCGGCCAGGAGCAGGCGCAACGCGTGGCCCGGCGGCTCAGGGGAGTGCCTATCGTCGGAGCTCTCGTCAGCCCTCTGCAGCGCTGTCAGGAGACGGCGACGCTCGCCCTGTCGCAGGTCGATGGTGCCCCAGAGCCTGTGACCGATGAGGGCATCGGTGAGTGCCGGTACGGCGCGTGGACGGGTCGGCCGCTGAAGGACCTCGCCGCCGAGCCGCTGTGGAAGGACGTGCAGCGCTCGCCAAGCACCGTTGAGTTCCCCGGGGGTGGGGACTTCCCAGGCGAGCGGATGGCCGACATGCAGGCGCGTGCGGTGACCGCCATCCGCGCGTTCGACGCCGCGATCGAGGAGGAGCACGGCCCGGGGGGCATCTGGCTGGCGGTCAGCCACGGAGACGTCATCAAGTCGATCCTGGCCGACGCCGCCGGCACTGCCTTGGACAACTTCCAACGCATCGTGGCCGACCCCGCCTCGCTGAGCATCGTGCGTTACACCAGCAACCAGCCCTTTTTGTTGCGTACCAATGACACCGGCTCCGAGCCCCTGGACCTGACCGCGCAGGCCCACGCCGCAGCCGAGGCGGACGCGGGCCAGGCAGCGGTCGGCGGGGGAGCGGGCGCCGCCTGAGATGGTGCCCATTAGGCTGAACCAATGCCTGTGATCGAGTTCGACCCGCCAGAACGTTTCATCGCCGATTCTGTCGGACCCGCTGGTCAGCGGACCTTCTTCCTGCAAGCCGTCAGCGGCACCCAGGTGATGACCGTCTCGCTCGAGAAAGAGCAGGTCCGTCTGCTCGGCGAGAGCGTGACCGAGCTGCTGGACGAGATGGACACCTCCGATGAGCTGGGTGGCACGAAGGCTGCCAACCCGACGTCGATGGACCGGGCGCCGCTGCAGACCCCGATCGAAGAGGACTTCCGGGCGCGCCAGCTGACCCTGGCCTGGAACGCGGAGCGCCACGTCGTCACGATCGAGGCCACCGACCGGGATGCCGACGCCGAGGATGACGACGCCGAGCCCGACCCGACGGACCCCATCGGGTTGCAGGGGATCAGGGTGTCGATGTCCGTGGCTATGGCCCGCAGCTTTGCCCAGCGCTGCGAGGACGCGATGACCGGTGGCCGTCCGAACTGCCCGTTCTGCGGCGGCCCGTTGGACCCCTCCGGGCACATCTGCCCCAGGGCCAACGGCTATCGGCGGTGACGTCCGAGCGTGTCGACACCGACGCGTTGATCACCGACGCCCCGATGCACATCGAAGGTGCGCTGACCGAAGCGTCCAACGTGACCTTGCGGGTCCAGTTCGTCGTGGACGACGAGCCCTCGCAGCACCGGGCGGTCTACAAGCCGATCAGCGGCGAGCGGCCCCTGCACGACTTCCCCTCCCGGACCTTGGGGCGTCGGGAGGTGGCGGCATACCTGATCAGCGAGTGGGGCGGCTTCGACCTCGTTCCCCGCACCATCCTGCGCGACGGTCCGATGGGGCTCGGCTCGGTGCAGGAGTGGAAGGAGGTCGATGAGTCGGCCTCTGGCTTGCCCGCGTCCGGTCTGATGGACGTCGTGCGACCTCAGGACGTCCAGCCGGGCTGGCTGACCGTGCTGGAAGCTGAGGACTACTCGGGTGCTCCGCTCAGTGTGGTGCACCGGGACACCCCGGACCTCGCTTCCCTGTCGGTGCTGGATGTGGTGCTGAACAACGCGGACCGCAAGGCCGCGCACATCGCGGTCGACGCCGAGGGACATCTGTGGGCCTTCGACCACGGACTGGTCGGTCACGTCGAGCCCAAGCTGCGCACCGTGCTGTGGGGCTGGGCGGGGGAAACGGTGCCCGAGCGTGACGTGGCACGCCTGGAGGTCCTGGCCGATTGCCTGGACGGTGGAGGGGCAGAGGAGCTGCTGGAGTTGTTGTCCCGCCGTGAAGTCATGGCCCTGCAGGAGCGGATCGCCGCTCTGCTGGTGGCCCCCGTCTTCCCCGACGTGCCCGACGGTCGGTACCCCTTGCCGTGGCCGTTGTGGTGAGCCGTCAACGGATACGCTGCACCACGTGAAAGCCTGGTCTGCCACTTCGGTCCCGCGACTGCCCGGCAGTGGCGGTCCCCTGCACCTTTTCGACACCGCATCGCGCCACGAGCAACGGGTTCACCCGGAGGACGGCACGGTCGGCCTCTACGTCTGTGGGATCACCCCGTATGACGCAACGCACCTGGGTCACGCGGCGACCTACGTCACCTTCGACCTGGCCATCCGGGTCCTTCGGGACGCCGGGATGTCGGTGACGTACGTGCAGAACGTCACCGATGTCGACGAGCCTCTGCTCGAGCGTGCCCAACGGGACGGGGTGGCCTGGCAGGACCTGGCGTCCCAGGAGATCCAGCTCTTCTTCGAGGACATGCACGCACTCGCGGTGCTGCCGCCCCAGCACTACATCGGTGCGGTCGAGGGCATCCCGGACGACGTCTCCGCCGTCGAGCAGCTCCTGGAGCTGGGCATGGCCTACATCCTCGAGGGTGATGTCTATCTGGACCTCTCCCGCACCGAAGGCTTCGGCTCCGTCTCGGGGTGGACTCGCGATCAGATGTTGGAGGTCTACGCCGACCGCGGCGGCGACCCGGCGCGAGAGGGCAAGCGGGACGCCCTCGACCCGCTCCTGTGGCGGGGTACGCGCGACGGCGAGCCGTCCTGGCCCGGCGGCGAGCTCGGTGAAGGTCGACCGGGATGGCACATCGAGTGCTCCACCATCGCTTTACGCTATCTGGGGATGAGTTTCACCATCCAGGGAGGCGGGGATGACCTCGTCTTCCCGCACCATGAGATGAGCGCTATCCAGGCGATCTCCCTGACCGGTCGGCGCCCCTTCGCGCACGCCTACGTGCATCAGTCCATGGTCGGGCTCGAGGGGGAGAAGATGAGCAAGTCCAAGGGCAACCTGGTGCTGGTCTCCCGTCTGCGCGCCCAGGGCGTCGACCCCATGGCGATCCGGCTCGTGCTGCTCGGCCAGCACTACCGGACGGCGTGGAGCTACACGGACGCGATGCTCACGCAGGCCTCTGAGCGCTTGGAACAGTGGCGCACGGCGGCGACCCAGACGGACGCCGCTGTGGCGCCCAGCACGACCGACGAGGAAACCGTAGCGGAATTGCGCGCGCAGCTCGCCGCTGATCTGGACTCGCCCGCCGCCCTGACCCTGATCGACGAGTGGACCCGGACCGCCGACCTGGCGGCGAGCTCGGCGCTGGTGCCCCGCGCCGTGGAGGCGCTGCTCGGCATCCAGCTGGTGGACGTCACCGATGAGACCTCGCTCAGCCGGTGACCGGTCCTCCGTCGTCGCGGCGGCGCAGGTAGCGCTCGAACTCCCGGGCGATCGCGTCTCCGCTCGCCTCAGGGAGGTCGGCGGCATCCTGGGCTTCCTCCAAGGACTCGACGTACTCCCGGACCTCGTCGTCGGAGGCCGCGAGCTCGTCCACTCCGCGCTCCCAGGCCCTCGACTGCTCGACCAGCTCGGTGTCGTCGATGACGCAGCTGAGGAGCTGCTCGAGTCGACCCAAGAGGGCGAGCGAGGCCTTGGGGGAGGGGGCGCCCCCGGCGTAGTGCGGGACGGCGGCCCAGCACGACAGACTGGGTAGGTCCACCGTTTGGGCCTGGTCGTTGATGACGCCCACGATGCCGGCCGGGCCTTCGTAGTTGCTGCGCTCGATGTCATTGGCAAGCGCCCGCAGGTCAGGGCTCTCCGAGGTCACGCCCACCGGGATGGGACGGGTGTGCGGCACGTCGGCCAGCAGGCCGCCGAGGGTGATGAGCAGGGTCGCCTCGTGCTCCAAGGCGAAGGCCACGATCTCGGAGGAGTAGGAGCGCCAACGGATCGACGGCTCGATGCCGAGCACCAGGAGGATGTCGCGGCCGACCGGGGAGTCCCGGACCAGCAGGACCCGGGTCGTCGGCCACTGGATCGACCGCTTGCCCTCGACCACGCTGATCTTGGGACGGTTGACCTGGAAGTCGTAGTACTCCTCCGGGTCCATCGCGGCGACCAGCGTCGAGTCCCACGCCTCCGCAAGGTGTTCCAGGACTCCGGTGGCGCACTCGCCGGCGTCGTTCCAGCCCTCGAACGCGGCGATCACGATCGGATCGGTCAACGGCGGGACCTGCTCCAGCTCGATCATGCGGCCTCCTGTGCCTGCGCCCGACGGTGTGGGCCCACCCTACGGTTGAGGGCTACAGTCTGCGGCATGACTTCGCCCGCGTTTCCGTCCGCAGTGTTGTGGGACATGGACGGCACGATCATCGACACCGAGCCGTACTGGATGGCGGAGGAGACGATCCTCGTGGAGCGGGCCGGGGGCACCTGGAGCCACGAGGAAGCGTTGGAGCTGGTGGGCAGCGACCTCAACCGCTCGGCCGAGATCCTGCTGCAACGCACGCCGGTCACGGGCTCAGCCCAGGAGATCGTCAACGCGTTGCAGACCGGGGTCATCGCGCGGGTGAAGGAGCGTATGCCGTGGCGGCCGGGGGCGCGGGAGCTGATCGCCGAGCTGAGCGCGGCGCAGGTGCCGATGGCCTTGGTCACGATGTCCTGGCAGCCGCTGGCCCGGGTGTTGGTCGCCGCCCTGCCCGAGGGCACCTTCCGTGAGGTCGTGACGGGGGACCAGGTCAGCGACGGCAAGCCGCACCCGGAGCCGTACCTGCTGGGTGCGCGACGGCTCGGCGTGGACCCGGGCGCCTGTGTGGCCATCGAGGACTCACCGACCGGGGTTCGCTCCGCCGTCGCCGCCGGCGTCCAGACCTTGGCTGTCTCCCACATGCTGAACGTCGAGCAGGACCTTGGTGCCGAGCACCGTGACACGCTCGAAGGGCTGACCCTGGCCGACCTACGTGCGCTGTTTCCCCACTCCTGACCCGAGCCCCTTCAGCGCGCTGCCGCCTGCTGCCGCGCCATGATCCGCGTCGGTCGGTGCCCAATGCATCGCGATGCGCTGACCGGCGACCTCGTGGACTGAAAGCGGCACATCGAAGATGCGTTCCAGCACCTCACCCTGCATCACCTCGTCGGGTGGTCCCTGCACCATCACTCGCCCATCACGCATGCCGACGATGGAATCGGAGTAGCACGAGGCCATATTGATGTCGTGTAGCACCACCACCACCGTTCGGCCCAAGTCGTGGACGGCCCGACGCAGGAGCTGCATGGTGGCTGCGGCATGCTGCATGTCCAGGTTGTTCAGGGGCTCGTCCAACAACACGTGGTCGGTGTCCTGGGCGAGCACCATGGCGATGAACGCCCGTTGCCGCTGACCGCCTGAAAGCTGGTCGAGGAAACGGTCGGCCAACCCGGCCAGGTCCGTGTAGTCCAGGGCCTGGGCCACCGCAGCGTGGTCCTCGGCGCGAAGGCGGCCTCGGCTGTAGGGAAAGCGCCCGAACTGGGTGAGCTCACGGACGGTCAACCGCGCCGTCGTCGCTGTGTCTTGACGTAGGACGGCCAGGCGTCGAGCCACGTCGTTGCCTGCGGCGCTGAACACGTCGAGGTCATCGAGCCACACGTGGCCGGTGTTCGGGCGCAACAGTCGGGAGACAGCCCCGAGCAGCGTGGACTTCCCGGCGCCGTTGGGGCCGACCAGCGAGGTCAGTTGGCCCGTGGCGATAGTGAGGCCGATGTCACGCAACACCTCAGCCCGGTCGTACCGGTGGGTCAGGTCGTGGACGGTGATCACAATCGAGTCGCTTTCAGCAGCAGGACGATGAAGTAGAGGCCACCGATGAGGTTGATGACCACGGAGAGAGTTGTGGCCCAGCCAAAGAGGTGAACGACCAGGAGCTGGCCGATCACGGTGCTGGCCACTCCCACCAGGGCCGCTGCGGGCACGAGGAGGATATGCCGGTGCGTGGGGATGAGCTGTCGGGCGAGGTTCGCGACCAAGAGCCCAAGGAACAGCATCGGACCCACAAGGGCTGTGGCCGTGGCTACCAGCACGGTGACCAGGACCAGGACGGCCCGTACGACCGCGTGGTACGAAACACCCAAACCGATGCTGTGATCACGACCCAAAGCGACGACGTCGAGGGTGCGTAGCAACGGCACAAGAGCAGCCACCGCGAGGGCTGTTGCCACCGCGGTGACCACCAGCATCTGTCCGTCGACCGTGTTGAAACTGGCGAAAAGCACGGTCTGAAGCGTGAGGAAGTCATCGGGACTGAGCAACCGGGAAGCGAAGGTGGACAACGATGCGAACAGTGACCCGAGCACGATGCCCACCAGCACCAGGACGAACAGGTTGCGGCTGTGTCGTCGAAACAGCCACCCAAAGAGCATCAAACCGAACGCGCAGAGGGTGGTCGTGGTCAGGACGAATCTGGTGACGGCGTCCATGAGCTGCAGAGTGGCGCTGCCGAGGACGAAAACGACGAAGGTTTGCAGGAGCACGTAGAGCGCGTCGAAGCCCATCACGCTCGGGGTCAGGATGCGACTGCCGGCGATGGTCTGAAACGCGAGGCTCGAGACGCCGACCGAGATCCCGACCACGACCAACGCCCCCAGCTGACGTCCTCGGAGGTCCAAGGCGTAGTCCCAGCTGGCCTCGACGTCGAAGGTGAGGTAGGCGACTGTCGCGGCAAGCACAATCAGGCTGAGCGTGATGATCCGGCGATGGCAGACAAGGTCGTGTGTGCCGACATCGACTGGTGCCAAGGACTCTCGGTGGAGCGGAGGCTCGAGTGTCATCCGCGAGCCCGCTCTCCGGTCCGCAAGATCATCCACAGGAACACGAGAGCACCGATGATGCCGGCGATAGTGCTGACCGGAATCTCGTAGGGGTAGCGGACTGTGCGCCCGATCACGTCACAGATCAGCACGAACGCGGCTCCAGTGAGCGCAGTGACCGGCAAGACACGGCGCAGATTGTCGCCCATGGCCAGGGTCACGACGTTCGGCACGATCAAACCGAGGAAGGGGATGGCGCCGACCACGACCACGACCACTGCGGCGATGACCGAGACGATGACCAGGCCGATCGCTCGCACCGACGGATAGTTCAAGCCCAGGTTGACCGCGAACTCCCGACCCATACCCGCGACGGCAAAACGATCTGCGTACAGAAAGCCGAATAGACCTGCGATCAGGACGATGTATATCGGCTCGTACTGACCGGGCATGATCGCCGAGAACGAGCCAGTCGTCCAGATCTCGAGCAGCTGCAGCAGATCACGCTCGTAGGCGATGAACACGGTGACGGCTGCAATGACCCCGCCGTACATCAGCCCTAGCAGTGCCACGACCACCGGGTCAGCGACCCGAACGTGGCCCAGGATGAACAAGAAGACCATGGTGCCGACGATGGCGAAGGCAATGGCGACGGCCATTGTGCCCAACACGCTGGTGACGGGCAACCACAGCGTCGCGACCAGAATGCCAAGAACGGCCGCTTCGACTGTCCCCGCGGTGGAGGGTGAGACGAAAGAATTCTGGGTCAGCCGTTGCATGATCAGCCCAGCCACCGCCATGCTCGCCCCGGCGAGCAGGATGGCGACCATACGCGGCAGTCGAGACAACGTCAGGAGCTGCCACTGTTGCTCGCTCGGGTGCCACATGTCGGTCAACGGGATCGGCACCACGCCTACGGCCAGGGACAAGTAGGCGCACCCGACCAGTAGCGCGGTGGCCAACACGAGGTGCCAACGGCGCACACCGATCTTCTCTACCGACGGTGTGGTTCGGACTGGGGCAGACCGCACCGCGTTGCTGAACATCCTCAGAGTGAAGCCTTGACATCGTCGATCATCTGCTGCCATGAGCTCGGGGCGCTGGCCGCGAGGTACCAGGAGAACCCGTCGACCTCGATGATCTTGTCGTTCTGGGCGGCGTCTGTGCTGTTGGCCAACGCGTTGTCCAACACCTGCAGCGCGGGAGTCTGGTCATCGCCGATCGCCTTTGCTCGGTCCAGGACGAACAACACGCCCGGGTTGTACTGGACGAAGAACTCCTGACTGATCTCTTCCCCGTGACTGCCCTCCTCGTCCAGTGGGGCATTCGTCGAGGCGTAGCCGAAGTCCTCGTAGATGCTGCCGAACCTCGAACCCGGGCCGTAGGCACCGATCGTGCCGTCAGAGACCTGGACAAACATCGCGCTTGCTCCGCTGGCGCTGGCTTCGCTGCTCACCTCGTCGATCTGCGACGCCAGATCGTCCATGACGCCCTGCGCCTCGTCCTGCCGGCCGAAGATGGTGCCCAGCTGCACCACACGCTCCTCGGTGGCTCTCCAGGTGTCGCTGGGCTGCTCCGCACGCACAGACATGTCCAGCACCGCGGGGGAGATCTTCTCCAGCTCGGCCACCACCTCAGGCGTCCCGCTGCGTGATCCGACGATGACCAGGTCCGGCTCGAGAGCTTGGATTGCTTCATAGTCGGGCTCGAACACGGTCCCGATCTCTGGCACGCCTTCGACGTGGGAGGCGAGATCAGTGGGCAGCTCTCCAACGGCTTGCGGCACGGCATCGACATCGATGTCCAGATCGGACAGCGTCCGGATAGCGCTCCAGTCCGTGACCACCACGACCTCGGGCTCGGCCGCCAAGGTGACGTTGCGGGCCTGGGCATCGGTGATCGTGATCTCGTCGGCTGAAGCCTGCTCTGTGGCGCTCTCGGTGTCCGCGCTCTCAGTCTCGGGGTCGTCCTGGCCACAGCCGCTCAGGCTGATCGCTACGAACAGGACGGCGCAGGCGCCGAAGAGATGGCGAGGGGATCGGGTAGGGGTCATGTCGTTCTCCTGTGAGTTCGGTCAGTGCAGTGGTGGGTCTATGGAGCGTGGTGGTCGAAGTCGGACGCACCCCATCGGAAGTAGCCGTCGATGCGCTGCTGTTCGGGGGTCAGGCCCACTTCCGTAGCTGCATGTCGCAGCGCGCGCATGGCCCCGGTCTCTCCCGCGGCCCACACCAGGGTGGTGCGTTTCAACGGGGCAAGGACGCGCAGTTGAGCGGCCAGAGTGTGCGTGGCGGTGCCGAGCAGCCAATGGATGTCGACGCCGGGGCGAGCCGGTAGGTCGACCATGCCCTCCGCATCGAAAATCTGGACGACCGCCGTGACGGCTGATTCACGGGGCGCTTCCTCGACCAGTCGACTGGCCGCCGGGATCCCCGTCTCGTCCACCAGCACGACATACGCCGGGGCGGCAGGCTCGACGCGAGATCCCCGGGGACCAAGGAGCCCGACTTCGGCCCCCGTCTTGGCTCCGGCGAGCCAGGTGCTCGCGGGGCCGGAACCGTGAGCGATCATGTCCACAACAACATGACGATCGTCGGGCACCGCGCGAACGGTGTAGTCGCGCGTGGTCATTTGGGGGAAGGTTGTGCTCCGCTGAATCCGGTCATCGACAACCTCGGGAAGCCGGACGAGCCCGTCCAACGGATCCGGCAAGACCAGTTTGACGTGATCTGCGACGGCTCTGGTCACCCAGGGGATGGGTGGGTCACGATCGCTCAAACGGAAGGTCACCCTTCGCATTCGAGCGCCTAACGATGTCAGGCGCACCACTTGCGCACGACGGGGCACGAGGGGGTGGCGCACCCGTTGCGGTCCCGTGAGGACAGTCATATGCCGATCTTCTTAGGTTAGCCATACCTAACTTCGGAGGAATATAAGCACACCTATATGACCTAATACAACAGGGGCTTGCCACACGGAGCGCCCGGCACCGGCACGGATCGACGTGGGGCTGACGCCCTCTACCAGTTTTGGACTCGTGCTGTCAGGCTGATCCGACTCAAACGGTGACGACACCTTCGTGATCGACCGCATCGATGGTGCCGCTCCGCTGGGGATCCAGGGCACGCTGCGCCGCGTCTTCGGGAAGGTCGGGGGGCGTTCCCCCAAACGCCGGGCAGATCGCCTGGTGATGGCACCAGTCGCACAACCTGCTCTTGCTGGGACGCCAGTCCCCTGTGGTGGCGGCCCGCTCGATGGCGGCCCACAGGGCCTTGACCTTCCGCTCCGTCGCCAGGAGGTCGCGCTCGCTCGGTTCGTAGCGCAAGATCTGACCGTCCCGCAGGTACACCAGCTGCAGCATGCTCGGCACCTGTCCCCGGAGCCGCCAGAGGACCAACGCGTAGAACTTCATCTGGAACAGCGCCTTGCCTTCGAACAGCTCGGACGGGGACCGTCCGGTCTTGTAGTCCACGATCCGCATCCGCCCGTCCGGCGCGACGTCGAGCCGGTCCACGTATCCGCGCAGCGTCAAGCCGTCGACCTCAGCCTCGACGTACATCTCCCGCTCAGCGGGCTCCAGGTGCACCGGGTCCTCCAGGGTGAACCAGCGGTGCAGCAGTTTCTCCGCCTCGGCGAACATCGCGGACTCACCCACCGCCCAGCCGGTGCCCTCCTCCGTCCGGGAGACCAACGTGGCCAGCTCCGGCTCCGCGGCCACCATGGCCTCCCACTGACCGGGCAACAGCTCGACCGCGGCGTCGGTGGTCCGTTCGGGGGCCGGCAGGTCGAACAACGCCTCCAACACCGAGTGCACCAGCGTGCCCCGGGCTGCAGCCATGCTCGGCGGCTCCGGCAGCTTGTCGACCACCCGGAAGCGGTAGAGCAGCGGACACTGCATGAAGTCGGCGGCGCGACTCGGCGACAGTGCTCGTCTCATGACCCCACTGTATGAAGCGCCGCTGACAAGCCCACGTACGCTGAGCCGCATGTCTGCTGCCGCGCGAACCCCTGCGCGGTGGCAGATCGGCAACCTGGCCGGCGTCCCGGTGTATCTCGGTGCCTCCTGGGCGTTCGTGGCCATCGTCATCATTGCGCTTTTCGGACCGACGGTCCAAGGGATCATCCCCGGCATCGGCCCCGGCGGATATGGAGTCGCTGCCTTCTTCGCGGTGCTGCTACTGCTGTCGGTGCTGGTGCACGAAGCCGCGCACGCGCTGACCGCCCGCCGGTGCGGCTTCACCGTGCAGCGGATCGTGGCCGACTTCTGGGGTGGTCACACGGCGTACCAAGGAGACCAGAGCAAGCCGGGCGGCGCTGCCGCGGTTGCCGTCGCCGGCCCGCTGGCCAACGGTGCCCTGGCCCTGGTCGGCTGGCTCTTGGTCCAGGATCTCGACCGTGGGGTGCCGTGGTTGCTGCTGATCGGTTTTACCTATGCCAACGGCTTCGTCGCGGTATTCAACCTGCTGCCCGGCCTCCCCCTGGACGGCGGGTTCCTCCTTGAAGCGCTCGTCTGGAAGGCCACCGGCTCCCGGGGGACCGGGACCATGGCGGCCGGGTGGGTCGGGCGCTTCCTGGTCTTCCTGCTCGTCTTCTACGCGATCGGCCTCCCGTTGGCCGCGGGCCAGTCCCCGCAGCTCTTCCGCGTGCTGTGGGTAGCTCTGATAGCGAGCTTCCTATGGACCGGCGCCACCCGGGCGGTGCGCGCCGGCCGATCACGGCGCCGCTTCGAGGTGATCACCATCGGCTCGGTATGGCGACCGGTCGCCCAGGTGCCAGCCACTGCTGCTGTCGACGAGGTGCCGTGGGCTCAGTCCGCGCTCTGGTTGGTCACCGACGCAGCGGGGGAGCCGTTCGGCATTGTCGACGAGCGAGCGGTCGCTGCGGTGCCCGCCCACGGAGCGGCAGGCACTGCGGTCGCCGCGGTCTCGGTGCGCCAACCCCAAGGGTGGGTCGTCGACGGCGCACCCGAGGACTCGGTGCTGCAGGTGGTCGGCTCGATGCAGACCATGCAGAGCCCCGTGGTGGCGATCCGCACCGCCGACGGCCAAGTGCCAGCCGTGATCTTCGCCGCCGATCTGTGAGCGGGCACCTACACTCACCGACGTGAGCGATGACGAGCAGCCTTTGGCCACCGGAGCCCATCGGCGGCGTGGGCCGTTCCGGGTGGGGGAGCCGATCCAACTGACCGACCCCCGGGGCCGCCTGCATACCATCACTTTGGAGGCAGGCAAGGAGTTCCACACCCACCGTGGCCACCTGCGCCATGACGACCTGATCGGCGCACCCGACGGGTCTGTGATCACACATAGTTCGGGCACGGAGTACCTGGCGCTACGGCCCCTGCTCAGCGACTACGTGATGTCGATGCCGCGCGGGGCGCAGGTGATCTATCCCAAGGACGCCGGCCAGATCGTCACCATGGCGGACATCTTCCCCGGGGCGCGCGTGGTGGAGGCCGGCGTGGGCTCTGGTGCCCTGAGCCTTTCGCTGCTGCGTGCCGTCGGCGACACCGGCCGGCTCTACTCCTTTGACCGGCGCGAGGATTTCGCCGACATCGCGGCCGCCAACGCGCGCGTGTTCTTTGCCGGAGAGCACCCCGCGTGGCGGATCACGGTCGGTGACCTCGTCGAGTCGCTGCCGCAGACCGTGGAGCCGCACAGCATCGACCGGATCGTCCTGGACATGCTCGCGCCGTGGGAGTGCCTGCCCGTCGTGGCCGACGCCTTGGCCCCCGGCGGGTTGGTCATCTGCTACGTCGCTACCGCTACCCAGCTGTCCCGCGTGGCCGAGACGGCACGCAGTCACGGCGGCTTCACCGAGCCGGTGGCCTGGGAGTCGATGGTCCGTGGCTGGCACCTGGAGGGTTTGGCGGTCCGCCCCGAGCACCGGATGCACGGTCACACCGGTTTCCTGATCTCCATGCGCACCTTGGCGCCGAAGACGACCGCGCCACGGGTGAAGAAGCGTCCCGCCCCCGGCGCGTACGGGCCGGACTACGAGGAGCAGCTGGCCGCCCAGCGGGAGTGGACCGGTGCGGACGTGGGGGAGCGCCCGATCTCCGACAAGCGGCTCCGCCGCACGCGGCGCAACGTCACCGCCGCGGCCGATATCGTGACCGGCACGGCACCGGACGACGAGGCCCTGGACGAACCTGACACCCAATCCCCAGACGAGCCGGGTAGCGTTGGGGAATGACCGATGCGCAGGTCCGGACCCTCGAACGACAAGTGGCTCAGCTGCAGAAGCGGCTGGGTGAGTCCAGTGCGGCGAACGAGCGTCTGAGCAGCACGCTCAAGAGCGCCAAAGACCGGTTGATCGCCCTGCGCGACGACCTGGACCGGGTGTCTTCCCCGCCGCTGACCTTCGCGGTGGTGCTGCAACGACACGAGGCTCAGGATGAGCAGGCCGGACGGCTGTTCGACGTCCTGGCCGGGGGCCGCAAGACCCGGGTGGCGGCCTTCAGCGACGTCCCCGACGCCCAGCTGGTGCCCGGTCGCGAGGTCCTGCTCAACGAGTCGCAGGCCATCGTCGGGGTCGCTGACTTCGAGCAGGCCGGCGACGTGGTCACCGTGAAGGAACGGTTGGGAGAGGATCGCGTGCTGGTCCTGTTGCGCGGCGAGGACGAGCGGGTGTGCCGGATCGCCGGGTCGCTGGACGACGTGCCGATCCGGGCCGGGGACGCCCTGCTGATGGACACCCGCAACGCCTTCGTCTACGAGCGGATCGCCCAACCCGACGTCAGTGAGCTGGTGCTCGAGGAGGTGCCGGACATCAGCTATGCCGACATCGGGGGCCTGGGACGTCAGATCGAGCAGATCCAGGACGCGGTCGAGCTGCCGTTCCTGCACCCCGACCTGTACGCCGAGCACCAACTGCGTCCGCCTAAGGGGGTGCTGCTCTACGGGCCCCCCGGGTGTGGCAAGACGTTGATCGCCAAGGCAGTCGCGGCGTCCCTGGCACGCAAGGTGGCGGCAGCGCAGGGGCGCGCCAAACCACAGAGCTTCTTCCTGAATATCAAAGGGCCGGAGCTGCTCAACAAGTACGTCGGCGAGACCGAGCGTCACATCCGGCTGATCTTCCAGCGGGCCCGCGAGAAGTCCAGCGACGGCACGCCCGTGGTGGTGTTCTTCGACGAGATGGAGTCACTGTTCCGCACCCGCGGCTCGGGGGTCTCCTCCGACGTCGAGACCACGATCGTGCCGCAGCTGCTGGCCGAGATCGACGGAGTCGAACGCCTGGAGAACGTCGTGGTGATCGGGGCTTCCAACCGTGAGGACATGATCGACCCCGCCATCCTGCGTCCCGGGCGTCTGGACGTGAAGATCAAGATCGAGCGCCCCGACGCCGAGAGCGCCCACGACATCTTCAGCAAGTACCTCACCGACGACGTGCCGCTGCATACCGACGATGTATCGGCCCACGGCGGAGACCGCGCCGCCACCTTGGACGCCATGATCGCGGCCAGTGTCGAGCGCATGTATGCCCCGATGGAGGAGAACAAGTTCCTTGAGGTCACCTACGCCGGCGGCGACAAGGAGACGTTGTACTTCAAGGACTTCAACTCCGGGGCGATGATCCACAACATCGTGGACCGGGCCAAGAAGCGGGCGATCAAGGACTGGCTGACCAATGAGTCGCACGGTCTGCGCGTGGAGCACCTGCTCGCGGCCTGCGTCGATGAGTTCAAGGAGAACGAGGATCTGCCCAACACGACGAACCCCGACGACTGGGCGCGGATCTCGGGTAAGAAGGGCGAGCGCATCGTCTACATCCGGACCCTTGTCGCCGGCAAGGACGGCGTGGAGCCTGGCCGCACCTTGGACCGCGGGACGCCCGGTCAGTATCTCTAGCGACTCATACCTCGGAGTCGGCTCGTGAGCGTCCGTCGAGTGATGGGGGTGGAGACCGAGTACGGCATCACCTTGCCCAGCGACCCACGAGCGGACCCGATCCATCTATCCGGCGTGATCGTCCGCGCGTATGCCGACGCCGCCGGCCCTCAGGGCGCCTTGCCCCAGGGCGCGGGATGGGACTACGCCGACGAGGCGCCACTGCGGGACGCCCGAGGGTACGAGATGGCCCGGGAACTCGCGGACGTCAGCCAGCTCACCGACGTGGACGACCCGACCTTGGCCAACTCGGTGCTGTCCAACGGGGCACGGCTCTACGTCGACCACGCCCACCCGGAGTACTCCTCGCCCGAGGTCAGCAACCCCCTCGACGCGGTGCGCTTCGACCGGGCCGGCGAGGTGGTGATGCACCGGGCAGCGAGCGCTTCCGCCCAGGCCCTCGGTGGATCAGCCTGCTCGATCCGCCTCTACAAGAACAACGTCGACGGCAAAGGGGCCTCCTACGGCACCCACGACAACTACCTCCTCGACCGGTCGGTTCCGTTCGCACAGGTCGTCTCCGGTCTGCTGCCGTTCTTGGTCGCACGGCCCTTGATTTGTGGGGCCGGGCGAGTGGGTCTGGGGCCGGCCTCGGAGCAACCGGGGTTCCAGATCGCGGCCCGGGCCGACTACATCGAGACCGAGGTGGGCCTGGAGACGACGTTGCGTCGGCCCCTGGTCAACACTCGGGACGAGCCTCACTCCACCGCCACCAAGTACCGACGGCTGCACCTGATCAGCGGGGACGCCACCGTGGCCGATGTCGGTGGGCTGCTCAAACTCGGCTCCACGAGCCTGGTGCTGCGGCTCATCGAGACCGGGCTGGCCCCGATGCTCCAGCTGCGCACACCGGTCGAGGCAGTCCGCACCCTATCCCGCGACTGCACGCTGCGGGCCACGGTCGAGACCCGCGACGGGCGACACCTCACCGGGTTGGACCTGCTCGCCATCTACCTCGATGCGGCTCAGTCGGCCTACGACAGCGGCCACCCGGGCTGGGAGCACGACGAGGACACCGACCAGGTCCTCACCGAGTGGGCCATGCTGATGGACGACCTGCGCCGTGACCCCAGCAGCGGGGCCGATCGCGTCGACTGGGTGGCCAAGCTCGCCCTGGTGGGGGCCTACCGGGACCGCGGCGGGCTGGACTGGGACGACCCGAAGCTGGCCCTGATCGACATCCAGTACAGCGACATCGACCCCGCTCGTGGCCTGGGCCTGAGGATGCGCGCGGCCGGACGGCTGCGCTCGCTGGTGCACGAGGAGTCCGTGCGGCGCGCGGTCACCTACGCCCCGCACGACACGCGGGCGTGGTTTCGAGGGGAATGCGTCCGCCGGTTCAGTGACGCCATCCGCGCCGCCTCGTGGGACTCGGTCGTCTTCGCCCCGTCCGCGCGTGGGGTCGCCCGGATCAGCCTGCCCGAGCCCCTGCAAGCCACTCAGGCCCAGACCGGGGCCCTCTTCGAGGCCGCCCAGAGCGTCGAGGAGTTCCTGGACTCGCTCCGCGGGCCGGAGCAGCACGCTGCCACTGAGAGCACCGTCTGACCGAGACGGATACGATCGGTGTTCGAGCGAACCGGCACCACGTCGTCAAGAAGGGTGAGGATGAGATGGCCTCCCGCGAGCAGGCACAGCGCAGATCCGAGCAGGACCCCGAGCCCGAAACGCCCCCCGCAGCCCCGCCGGCCTCTCAGGCCGCCGCGCAGCAGCGGGACGAGGAGACCGACGCCCTGCTAGACGAGATCGACGGGGTGCTGGAGACCAACGCCCAGGACTTCGTGCATTCCTTCGTGCAGAAGGGCGGCCAATGAGCGTTGGCCGCGCGGGTCCTGACGGCCGGTTGGCGCCAGCCTTCCTCGACGTCGGGGGTACGTCTTTCATCGACTTCCTGACCGCTCACGCCCCGCACCTGCTCCCCGGCGGGGGGCTGGGCTTGAGCGCCGACCCGACCCCGGGGGGCGGCATACCGGGCTCTTCGGTGCAGGCACCCCACGGCACGACGATCGTGGCGCTGACGTACGCCGACGGGGTGATCGTCGCGGGGGACCGCAGGGCCACGATGGGCACCATGATCGCCCGCCGCGACATGGAGAAGGTCTTCGCCCCGGACGACTATTGCGCCGTCGGGATTGCCGGATCGGCCGGGGTGGCGATCGAGATCGTCAAGCTCCTGCAGGTCGAGCTGGAGCACTACGAGAAGGTCGAAGGCACCCTGCTGTCGCTGGAGGGCAAGGCCAACCGGCTGGCCAGCATGATCCGGGGCAACCTCGGCAACGTCTTCCGCGGGCTGACCGTGCTGCCGGTCTTCGCCGGGTTCGACCTGGTGGGGCAGAAGGGGCGGATCTTCTCCTACGACGTGACCGGGGGCAGCTACGAGGAGCAGGGGCACCACAGCATCGGCTCGGGGTCGGTCTTCGCCCGAGGGGCCTTGAAGAAGCTCTACACACCGCAGATGTCGCAGGCCCAGGCGGTCTCGGTGGCTGTCGAGGCGCTCTACGACGCCGCGGACGACGACTCGGCCACCGGTGGGCCGGACGTCAGCCGGCGGATCTGGCCGACGATGGCGGTGCTCTCGGCGAACGGTGCGACTTTCCTACCCGACGACGAGCTGGAAACGGTGGTCCGGGCCGTGGTCGATGCCCGCGGCGGCAACCCGGGAGGGGCTCGATGACCTTCGGCGGCATGTACGTCTCGCCCGAGCAGCTGATGAAGGACCGGGCCGACTACGCCCGGCACGGTATAGCCCGCGGCCGCCCCATCATCGTGTGCTCCTACGACACCGGTATCGCCTTCGTGGGGGAGAACGCCTCGCGCAGCCTGAACAAGATCTCGGAGATCTACGACCGGATCGGGTTCGCTGCAGTCGGCAAGTACAACGAGTTCGAGAACCTACGGGTCGCCGGCATCCGGTATGCCGACCTGCGCGGGTTCTCCTACGACCGGACCGACGTCACGGGTCGGGGGTTGGCCAACGCCTACGCCCAGACCTTGGGGACGGTGTTCACCCAGGAGGCCAAGCCCTACGAGATCGAGATCGCCGTGGCTCAGGTGGGTCCCAGCGTCGAGTTCGACCAGATCTTCCGGTTGACCTACGACGGCTCCGTCAGCGACGAGCCGGGCTACGTGGCGATGGGTCGGGGGAGCGACGTGCTGGACGAGGGCCTTCAGCAGCGGTGGGACTCCTCGATGACCCTCTCCCAGGTGCTGGAGCTGTGCGTCGACCTGCTTCGGCAAGCCAAGGAGCCCGCGGACGCTGCGCCGCTGTCGGCGGGCGACCTCGAGGTCGCGGTGTTGGACCGTCGCCGTCCTCGGCGCACCTTCCGACGCCTTGAAGGCCCACTGCTGGATCGGCTGCTGGAGCCCGACGAACCCACGACCGAGGTTCGCTGAGACCACCGGCGGGAATGAGGTGGGCTCATGCCCACCGTTGCCTGCATCCTGGGGCCCGTGCTGCCTGATCAGCCGCCACCGGACCCAGAAAGCAGCACAGAAGGCACGACCCCCCGGGGTCGCTGGGTACTGAGCCGCACCACGGCACCTAGGCTGACTCCATGGAGCGCCGGATCTTCGGGATCGAGACCGAGTTCGGGGTGACCTGCGCCTTCAGCGGCGACCGACGGCTGTCCTCCGACGAGGTGGCGCGCTACCTCTTCCGCAAGGTGGTCAGCTGGGGACGCTCGAGCAACGTCTTCCTCGTCAACGGCTCGCGGCTCTATCTCGACGTGGGTTCCCACCCCGAGTACGCCACCGCGGAGTGCGACTCCCTCAGCGACCTGGTCGCCCAGGACAAGGCGGGGGAGCTCATCGTGCACGACCTCGCCGTCGACGCCGAGCAGCGGATGGCCGAGGAGGGCATCCAGGCCCGGGTCTACGTGCTGAAGAACAACGTCGACTCCCGGGGCAACTCCTACGGTTGCCACGAGAACTACCTGGTGCAACGTCGAGGTCAGCTCAGTCGGATCACCGACACGTTGATCCCGTTCCTGATCACCCGACAGATCGTCACCGGTGCCGGGCGCCTGCACGTCGTGGGCGACCGAGCGACATACCAGGTCAGCCAGCGGGCCGACCACATTTGGGACGGGCTCAGCTCCGCCACCACTCGCTCACGGCCCATCATCAACACCCGCGACGAGCCGCACGCCGACGCCGAGCAGTACCGCCGCCTGCACGTCATCGTGGGCGACTCCACGATGAGCCAGAGCACCACCATGCTGAAGGTCGCGATCACCGACCTGCTGCTGAAGACCATCGAAGACGGCACGATCCTGCCCGACCTGAGCCTGCAGAACCCGATCCGTGCGATCCGCGACGTCAGCCGCGACATGACCGGCGCCCACGAGGTGGCGCTGACCAGCGGACGTCATCTCTCGGCCGTTCAGCTGCAGACCGAGCTGCTCGAGATCGTCACCCGGTATGCCGAGCGCGTCGGCCTCACGCAGCAGGAGCCCTACGCCTGGGCGCTGGAACTGTGGGAGCGCGCGCTGCACGCCGTGTCCACCGAGCAGCTGCACCTCATCGACACCGAGGTCGACTGGGTGATGAAGTGGTCGATGCTGCAACGGTATGCCGACAAGCACGACCTCGCCCTGCACGACGACCGGTTGCAACAGCTGGACCTGGCCTGGCACGACATCCACCCCCAACGCGGCCTGTTCAACATCGTCGAGCGTCGAGGTGGCTCCCAGCGGATCTGCTCCACCGAAGACGTCGAGCGGGCCCTGCACGCTCCACCGCAGACCACCCGAGCCAAGCTGCGGGGCGACTTCGTCCGGGTAGCCCAGGAGGCCCGCCGGGACTTCAGTGTGGACTGGGTCCACCTGAAGCTCAACGATGCGGCCCAACGGACCGTGCTGTTGAAGGACCCTTTCGCCGCCCAGGACGCTCGGGTCGACGAACTGCTCGCCTCAATCCGCTCGGGTTCACCCAGCCCGCGTCCAGGCTCGCCCCTGTAGGCTAAGCCCTTCCGACTTCCCCCATCAGACCAAGGACTTTGCGTGCGAACTCCTCGTGCCCGGCTGCTTGCTGCGGCCGCTGCCCCGATCATCTTCCTCGCCGGTTGCGGCGGTGACGACACAGGCACCGACGATGACACGTCCTCGGCCAGTTCGGTCGACGACGCTTCGTCCACCTCGGCCCCGGGTGATGACGCCGCTGCGACCTCGGCCGGTCCGATGGCCGACCTGTCGAACATCACGGTCGAGACGACGACGAACGATGATGACGCCGAGGTGCCCTCTCTCATGCTCGACGGTGAGCCGTTCGCCGACGGTGACCTCCCCTTCACGGTCGAGACCACCTCGACCGAGCAGGTCGACGAGGGTGACGGCGCCGAGGTGACCGAGGGCCAAGAGGTCAGCGTGCGCTACCTGGCCGTGAACGGCACCAGCGGCGAGGAGTTGCTGTCGACGTTCCCCACCGACGAGTCGGTCGTGATGGATCTGAGCAACGAGTCGCTGTTGACGTCGTTCGTCCAGTCTCTGCCGGGCCAGCAGGCCGGTGGCTCCTTCATCCTGGCCATGCCCCCGTCCGAGGGCTTCGGCGAGGCCGGCAACGCCAACCTGGGTATCGGCCCGGACGACACGGTCGTCTTCTACATCGAGGTCGTCAGCAGCAGCGACCCATTGACCACCGCCGAGGGTGAGGAGGTCGAGCCCGAAGACGGTCTGCCCACGGTGGAGACCGACGGCACGAGTGCCGCTCAGATCACCATCCCTGAGGACGCGGAAGAGCCGGCCGAGCTCGTCGTGCAGCCGTTGATCAGGGGAGACGGTCCCGAGGTCGAGGCCAACCAGACCATCAAGGTCAACTACACCGGCGTGAAGTTCTCCGACGGTGAGGAGTTCGACAGCTCATTCACCGCAGGTCAGCCCTTCAGCACGACCATCGGCACCGGTTCGGTCATCCCTGGTTGGGACGAGGGTCTGGTCGGACAGACCGTCGGCTCCCGCGTGCTGCTGGTCATTCCCCCGGACCAGGCCTACGGCGCCGCTGGCGACGACAACCCGAGCGAGCTCGCCGGCGAGACCTTGGTGTTCGTCATCGACATCCTCAGCGCCAACTGACCTTCTCGCCTCCGCGCAGACCGACCCACGACGAAGGGCCATCATGAGCGAACTGACCAAGCCAGAGATCGACTTCCCAGGCGAAGAGCCTCCCACCGAGCTCCTGGTGGAGGACATCACCGTGGGAGACGGAGACGAAGCCACCGCGGGCCGCGGCATCTCCGCCCACTACGTCGGGGTGTCCTGGTCCACGGGCGAGGAGTTCGACGCCTCGTGGAACCGCGGCTCGACGCTCGACTTCACCGTCGGGGTCGGCCAGGTCATCCAGGGTTGGGACCAAGGGCTCCTCGGCATGAAGGTCGGGGGGCGGCGACGGATCACCATCCCGCCGCACCTCGGCTACGGCGACCGCGGAGCGGGCAACGCCATCGCTCCCGGTGAGACCCTCATCTTCGTCGTCGATCTGATGGGCGTTCGCTAGCCCCGCTCGTCTGTCATGTCGCCGAGGTGATCACGTCGGCGGCGTGCCACCCGGCGGCGGCCGCAGCCAGGAAGGCCGCGGGCTCGCGGTCCATTCCCCGCCCCATGGTGCTCAGCGGCACCGGTGACGCAGTCAGGGCCTCGGTCAGGTGCTCGCATGGCACCAGCACGCCACGAAGGTGCGGCGATAGAGCGACCAGTTCGTGGGCCTGAGCGCTCACGGTGGCCGCGAAGTCGGCGTCGACCCCGGCACACCGATTCAGATCCGGGATGACCAGGTCGGTGGGGCGCATCAACACCCGGCCGTATGCCGTGTGATTGTGGTGGGAGACTCCTCGGTGGCGGGGCCGCTCGTCAGCAGCTGACAGGCGCAGCGCTGCCACCCCCCGGCCAGCCAGCACGTGGGTGGCGTTCAACGCCTCGCCCAGGGCCACCCCCGAGAACCCCCAGCGCGTGCCGGTGCCAAGGTTGCCGGGTCCCTGGGTGACGACCGTGATATCGGCCCCCACCACGTGCTGGGCGGCCAACAGCCCGGTATGCACCGTGACCGCCTCGAAGTCCCCACCGAAACTCTGCCCGGTGGTGATCACCGAGGCCAACCAGCCGGCCTCCCGCAGTCCCGTGCAACTTTTAGAAAAGGCAGCCGGCAGAGCTCCGCCATCGGTCATGACGTAGGCGATCCGCAGGTCAGCACCACCGGTATGTCCGCGGATCCCGGCCACCACCGCCGGCAGGCTCGAGTGGAGGTCGGCGGCGACGACCGGCATACCGTGGAGGGAGTCGGCGTCGCGGAGCACGTCGTGATGGGGGCTCTCTTGGTCATCGACGCCCAGCACCATCGACTGCGACGGGGTGTAGCGAGCCTTCACCAGGTGTCCGGGTCGGGCTTGCCGCTGCGGCAGGCGGTCGGGCAGGGCCACCACCAAGGCGAATCCTCCGGTGCCCAGCCCCCGCTGGTAGGCCGAGGTGTTGAGCAGGACCCGATCGCCCACGAGGGGTGCCCCCACCAGGTCGGGATACGCCAGCGCCGGCACGATGCCCTGGTCCTCGGTCTCGACGTCCAGCCGGACCGCGCCCGCCCAGGTCTCGCGCAGTGCTGACACCACGCCTTGCGCCCACAGGATCACAGCCCGCACCCTACGTGTCCGGTAGCCTCCGATGAGTGGCAGACAACGACCCGGCGCGGCCCAGCCCGGCGGCGGCCAAGACCGAGCGCCTGCTGAATCTGGTGATCGCGCTGCTCTACACCCGCCAACCGTTGAGCAAGGCGCGGATCCGCAGCGCTGTGCCGCACTACCACGACAGCACCGACGAGGCCTTCGACCGCATGTTCGAGCGGGACAAGGACGAACTGCGGGCCCTCGGCATACCGTTGCGTACCGAGATCATCGACCCGTTCTTCGACGACGAGGCGGGCTACCGCATCGAGCGCCGGGAGTACGAGCTGCCGCCGATCGACTTCGCCCCGGACGAAGTGGCCGTCATCGGGATGGCCAGCCGGGCGTGGTCCCAAGCCAGTCTGGCCGGTCCCGCCGCGCAGGCGCTGCGCAAGCTGCAGGCCGCTGGGGTCGAACCCGACCTGGCCTCGGTTGCGGGCATCGAGCCGCTGCTGCACACCACCGAACCCGCCTTCGAGTCCGTCCGGACCGCGACCATCAACGCTCGAACCATCCGCTTCGGCTACCGGACGTCCGGGTCCGAAACCGAAGCCGCGCGGCACGTGCACCCGTGGGCGCTAACGAACTGGCACGGGCGGTGGTACGTGACCGGCTTCGACCTCGACCGGGAAGCGTCGCGGGTCTTCCGTCTCGACCGGATCACCTCCAAGGTCACCCTGGACCGCGGGACGCCCAACCCGGCGTATGCCGTGCCGCACGACCACGATCCCAGGGCCATGATCGTGGCGGCATACCAGGGGCAAGCCGCCTCTGTGTCGACGGTCGTGGTGCGCTTGCGCCCCGGAGCGGCCTACAGTCTGCGGCGTCGAGCCGCCTCGATCCTCGAGGGCGACCGGGAGACGGGGGAGTGGGATCTGGCAACCTTCACCGACTCGGCCCCCGGCATCCTGGTCGCCGAGATCGCCGGGCTGGGCCCCGACGCTGAGGTGACCGAACCTGCGGACATGGCACAGGCTGTGGCCGCGCGACACCGAGCGGTGCTGGCCGCTCACGACCCGTCGAGCGGAGGCCCCGCGTGGTGACCTTCGAGTCCGCGACCGACCGTCTCGACCGGCTGCTCACCATGGTGCCGTGGCTGATGCGCAACCAGGGCATCGATATCGCCGATGCGGCGAGGACCTTCGGGGTCAGCGGCGAGCAGATCGTCGACGACCTGCAGCTACTCTTCGTCTGCGGCACCCCCGGCCACCTGCCCGATGACCTCATCGAGGCGTCCTGGGAGGGCGGGAAGGTCTACGTCGGCAACGCGGACACCATCTCTCATCCGCTGCGCCTGGGTCGTGACGAGGCGCTCGCCTTGATCGTGGCGCTGCGCGCGCTGGCCGCCGCACCGGGCCTGGGTGACAGTGACGCGATCACCCGTGCTCTGTCCAAGCTCGAGACGACCGCCGGAGAGTCCGGTGTGTCCGCCGGCAGCGTGAGCGTGATGATCGACAGTGATGACCAGCAGCAGGAACGGCTGGCTCAGATCCGAGCGGCTCTGGCCAGCCGCTCGCGAATGCATCTGCGCTATCTGGTGGCCTCTCGTGACGAAGCCACCGAGCGTGACGTCGACCCGATGCGCGTCCTGAGCGTGGACGGTCGTTGGTACGTCGAAGCATGGTGCCACCGGGCCCGCGACGTCCGCCTCTTCCGGCTGGACCGCATCGAGCAGCTGGAGGTGCTGGACGTCGACGGCACCCCGCCCCCCTCGGCGGTGCCGCGTGCCGTCGGTTCAGGGGTCTTCCGACCTCAGGCGAGCGACACCCTGGTCACCATGGAGGTCTCGCCGTCCGCGGCGTGGGTCACCGACCAGTTCCCGGTGCAAAGCGTCGAGCAGCGCGGCGACGGTGTCCTGGTGGTGCAGGTGCGAGCGGCGGATCCTCGCTGGCTGGTCCGCCTGGTGTGGCGCCTCGGCGGCGCCATCAGGGTGACGGAACCTACCTACGTCCTCGACATGGTGCGTGCTGGGTCGAGTGCCGTCGTGCAGATGAATCCCAGCCCTGAAGCGTAGACTCGACAACCGCGTGGGCACCTTCGTCCGCTCGACGCCTGATCGCAGAGAAAGGCAACACCGTGCTCAGGAATCTTCAAGGGTGGCCGCTGGTCATCATCATCTTGGCGATCATCATCCTGGTCGGCTGGAAGCGCCTGCCCGATGCCGCCCGCAGCGTGGGTCGGTCGATGCGCATCTTCAAGTCCGAGGTCGAGCAGATGAGCAACAAGTCGGACGAGGACAAGCCCAGCGCAGCCAGCACGGACACGGTCGATGGCACACACCATCGCGAGCCGATCCACCGCGACGAGCACACTCCTGATGAGGTCCGTCGCGAGGAGACCCGGCGTCAGGAGCTGCACGATGACGACATCCGCCGTGACGGGGTCGAGCACAGCAGCACCGACGAGCGCAACAGCTGACTTCCCCCGCGCCCTCGCAACGATCGATGGTCCTTTCCCGAAAGCGCAGCCGCGATCCTGAGGGCCGGATGTCCCTGTCCAGCCACTTCAGGGAGTTCCGCAACCGGGCCATCGTGGCGGCACTCGCCGTGCTGGCGTGCTCGGTCGTGGGTTGGATCTACTACGAGCAGATCTTCGACATCATCGTCGACCCGATCTCCGATGTGAGCCGTGACGACGGCAGCCCTCTGGTCGTCCTGAACGCCGCGGCCACGATCACGCAGCCGTTCGGCCTCCAGCTGCGGGTGTCCTTCTTCGTCGGGGTGGTGCTGTCCAGCCCCGTCTGGCTCTGGCAGATCTGGGCCTTCATGCTGCCGGGTCTGAAGAAGCGCGAACGTCGGCTGGCGATCTGGTTCTTCGTGGCCTCTGTCCCGCTGTTCTTCACCGGGGTTGCGCTCGCGTCGTGGGCGCTGCCGCGCACCGCGGCGATCCTGCTCTCCTTCCTCCCGGACACCGCCGGAGGTGTCCTCACGGCCGTCGACTGGCTCAACTTCGTGCTCTACTTCGTGGTCGCCTTCGGGATCGCCTTCCTGCTGCCGGTCTTCATGGTCGGACTGAACAGCATCGGGCTCTTCCCCGTCCGAGCCATGAAGTCGGGCTGGCGCTTCGCACTGCTGGGGATCTTGATCTTCTCCGCGATGGCCACCCCCGATCCGGAGGTCAGCACCATGTTCGCCCTGGCGATTCCCATGTTCGGGCTGTACTGGTGTGCCGTGGCCGTGGCTGCCTTCAACGAGCGTCGCCGCCGCAAGGCCGACCCTCAGTGGATGTCCACCGCCGACGACGAAGCCAGCGAACTATGAGGTATGCGGTCCTGCACGGTCGGCGCTCCGGCCACGGTCGGGACCGGCATCTCCTGGAGCACGGTGTCAACGTGCTGCGGGCCGGGGGACACGACGTCGAGGTGCTGCCCGCCGCAGATGTAGCCCAAGCGCACGAGGCCTGCCAACGAGCCGTCGGCGATGGGGCTGACGTGCTCCTGGTCATCGGTGGGGACGGTGTCGTCCGCATCGCGGCTCGCCATTGCGCGAACTCCGGCACGGCACTGGCGATCATCCCGACCGGGAGCGGCAACGACACCGTGCGCTCGCTGGGGATCCCGACCGGCACGGCCCAGGCCCTCGCGGTGGCGCGTCGAGGACACCGGCGGACCATTGACCTGATCTCGGCGGCGGCCACGTCGGGTGGGCAGGAGTGGCACGACTACGTCGTCGGCTCCGTTCCGGCTGCCTTGGATGCTCGCATCGCCGCACGGTCGCAACGCGTGCCGTCCTTCTTGGGACCGATGCGGTACTCGGTCGCCACGCTGGCCGAGATCCCGCAGCTGCGCCCTCAGCCCTACCGGCTCACGCTGGACGACCGTTCCGTGGAGGTCGACGCTCTGGTGGTGGCGGTCTGCAACTTGCCGATCTTCGG
>JBARVW010000036.1:0-9529 GCA_049646465.1 Ornithinimicrobium sp. | reverse complement strand
GCCCCTGGCCACCTGCCGACGTCGAGCCGCGCTCCACGGTGCTGGTGCGCTTGGCGCGATGCCCGCGGTCCGCGGAGGTCTTGCCCCCACCGGAGTCTGCAGCGTTGCCACCACCGCCACGCTGCGGGCGGTCGCGTCCCGAGGCGGGCTTGCGCCGCCCCGCGGACCCCTCGATGTCCTCGACCCGTTCAGCCCCGAGCCCGGCCCGGGTCCGCGAGGAACGGGGGAGCGTGCCCTTGGTGCCCTCGGGGATCTGCTGGTCCTTGAACAGGTGCGGCGAGGAGGAGTACGTCTCCTGCGGCTCAGGTATGCCGAGGTCGAGCGCCTTGTTGATCAACGTCCACCGGTGCAGGTCGTCCCAGTCGACAAAGGTCACGGCCACCCCCGTGGCGCCCGCTCGGCCGGTGCGGCCGGTGCGGTGCAGGTAGGTCTTCTCATCCTCGGGGCACTGGAAGTTGATGACGTGCGTGACGAGCTCCACGTCGATCCCGCGGGCGGCGACGTCCGTCGCGACCAGCACGTCCACCTTGCCCGACCGGAAGGCACGCAGCGCCTGCTCCCGTGCCCCCTGGCCCAGGTCGCCGTGGATGGCGGCGGAGGCGAAGCCACGCTCCGCGAGGTCATCGGCCACCTTGGCCGCTGTGCGCTTGGTGCGGGCGAAGATGATGCTCAAACCCCGGTCCTTGGACTGCAGGATGCGGGCGACCATCTCGACTTTGTCCATCGCGTGGGCGCGATAGACGAAATGTTCCACGGCCGCGATGGTGTGCTTGTCGTCACCCTCGGTGATAGCACGGATGTGGGTGGGCTGGGTCATGTAGCTGCGAGCCAGCGCCACCACTGCCCCCGGCATCGTCGCGCTGAACAGCATCGTCTGACGTCCGGCGGGCGTCATCGACAGCAGCTTCTCGACGTCGGGGAGGAATCCGAGGTCGAGCATCTCGTCGGCTTCGTCCAACACCACCGAGCGGGCGTGGGCAAGGGTGAGGTGCCCCTTCTCAGCGAGGTCGATGAGACGGCCGGGTGTGCCCACCACAATCTCGACGCCCTCTTTCAGAGCTTCGATCTGAGGCTCGTACGCCCTGCCGCCGTACACCGTGAGGACGCGGATACCGCGCTTCGCGGCGGCCCGGGTGAGGTCTTGGGCGACCTGGCTGGCGAGCTCGCGTGTCGGGGCTACCGCCAAGGCCTGCGGAGCTCCCGGACGCTCGAGAGAGCCGAACCCCTCATCACCGGGGGCCAGTACCCGCTGCAACATCGGCAGACCGAAGCCGAGGGTCTTGCCGGTGCCCGTCTTGGCCTGACCGATGATGTCGTGCCCGCCCAGGGCGACCGGCAACGTCATCGCCTGGATGGGGAACGGATGAACGATGCCGGACTCGGCCAAGGCCGAGACGACGTCAGGATGGATGTTGAAGTCGGCGAACGTGCGTGTTTCTTCCATGGATCTCTCTGATCGGCTCCGTTGAGCCCGCGAGCTCAACGAGTGTGGAGGGCCGATCGGGGATTTCGTCTATCAACTGCACGCGCAGTCCTGCTTGGCTGTGCCGACCGGGCACCGTAGGTGCCATTAGTGTACGGCTCTGCACGGACCCGCGAACCCCGACTACGCCGTGCCGAAGCCCACCTTGCTCTTCTCCTGCACCCCGACCTCGACGTATCCGAGTGCTTCGGAGGGGATGAGCAACACCCGGCCATGGTCGTCCTTCAAGGAGATCACCCCGCCGGAGGCCAGCCCTGCGCTGACGGCCTCCTGGACCTGGGAGCTGCTCTGGTCCGACTCGAACGTCAGCTCCCGAGCGATGTTGCGGACACCGACACGTACTTCCACTTCAGTCCTCCTGCATTGACGCGGGGCATCTCCCCCGCGAGAGGGCAAGTATGCGCCATGGTGCTGGTTGGGCTCTGATCGGGACAACACGGGTGTCGGGTGCGTCGGTGGAGCCTGATCTGATGGAGGGATGAACGTCGCCGAACATGCGAGATCGCAGCTGGACCCCTCCCAGGAGGCGGTGCGAGCGGCCGTGTTGCCTGGTGCGCCCGGGGTCGTGGTGGCGACCGGGGGCCCGGGAACAGGCAAGACCCACCTGGCCCAGACCGTCATCTCCGACTTCCTCGCCGGTGGCGGAGCGGCGGACTCGGCGCTCCTGCTGGCCCCGACCCGGGTGGCTGCAGCGGAGCTCGGTGCGTCGTTGAGTAGCACCGTGATGGGCACTCAGACCGAGCCCCTGGTGCGCACGGCGTCATCGCTTGCCTTCTCGATCTTGGGACACGGCGCGACCGCGAGCGGTGACCCCCTGCCGCGACTGTTGACCGGTGCCGAGCAGGACGCCATCATCCGGGACCTCCTGCAGGGGCATGCCGAGGGATCCGCCCCGGCTCCGGCCTGGCCGCTCGACCTTCACCCGGCGCTGAGCACGGCGGGTTTCCGGGGCCAGCTGCGCGACCTGCTGATGCGGGCGGTGGAGCACGGGGTGGATGCAGCGCAGCTGCGGGAGCTGGCCCGAGAGCACGATCGCCCCCAGTGGCAGGCTGCGGCGCACGTTCTCCAAGAGTACGAGCAGGTCACGGCCCTTGCGAGCCCCGGCGCCTTCGACCCGGCCTACATCGGCGTCGCGGCGGCCGCGGTGTTGCAGGACGACGAGGCTCTCGCGGGGGCCCTGACCGGTGGACTGCGTCTGCTGGTCGTCGACGACGCTCAGGAGCTGACAGCGTCGTCGGCAGCGCTGATCCGCGCGCTACACCACGGGCAGCTGAGGGTCCTGTTGCTCGGAGACGGGGACGCGGTCGTGCAAGGCTTTCGCGGTGCCGTGGGGGACCGCTTCGTCGGGCTAGGGAATGACCTGGGCTCAGAATCTGGATGGGCCGCGCGGCAGGTCCAGCACCTGGCGCTGGGGCAGGGACACCGACTCACGGCGGGCCTAGCGGCAGTGGCGACGGAAGCGGTCCGCCGGATCGGGGTCTCCACGGGGTCGTTGCACCGTGCGGCTACGCCCCGTCAGGGCACCGGGGAGGTCGAGGTGGCCGTGGCGCACAGCCCGGCTCAGGAGGCCGAGCTGGTGGCCTACCGACTGCGTCGGGCACACCTCCTCGGCGGGATGCCGTGGTCACAGATGGCGGTCATCGCCCGCTCGGGGTCTCAACAGGACGTCATGCGTCGGGCGCTGACGATGGCGGGGGTGCCGGTGCATTCCGCACCCCAGGCGACTCCGCTGGCCGCCGATCCGGCCATCCGACCCCTGCTGCTGAGCATCGACGCCGTGGTGCAGTGGTGTGCCGGTCAGCGTGACCACCTGGAGGCCGCCGAAGTCGTCGAGCTCTTGACCTCGCCCATCGGACGGGCGGATCCCGTCGCGCTACGGCGACTCCGCCGGGCTGTCCGACGTCAGGACCCCCTGCCTTGGATCAGCACGGCCGAGACTCCCGGGCCGGGTGACGAAGACGACGATGCCCCTCCGGCAGCCGTCCGCAGGATTGCAGCGGACGTCGATGAGGTGATGGGGCGTTGGGTCCTGGACCCCCGTTGGTTGCTGGCCCACGTCGACAGTGACCGGGACCTCGGACCGCTGACCCGGGTGGCCCGCGTGCTCCGCGCCGGCCGAGGGGCGCTCGAAGAAGAACGCGACTCGGTGGAAGGGGAGGTGAGCGCGCATGCGCTGCTGTGGGCGCTGTGGTCCGCGACCGGTCTATCGAGCCTGTGGGAGACCGCAGCGCTCGGAGGAGGCGCGGCGGGGGCCCGAGCCGATCGTCACCTCGACGCCGTGCTGCGGCTCTTCGGCGCCGCGCAGGACTACGGACAGAGACGGGGGCGGGGGGACATCGCCGGCTTCGTCGCCCACGTGCGGTCGCTGGAGGTCACTGCCGACTCTTTGGTGGCGCGCGCTTCGCGGGAAGAGGCCGTCGCCGTGGTGACCCCGCAGGCCGGAGCGGGGAGGGAATGGTCGATGGTGGCCGTGGTCGGCGTGCAGGAGGGCGTGTGGCCCAACCTGCGGACGCGTGGGTCGTTGTTGGGCGCTGAGGCTCTGGTCGAGGTGCTGAACGGTCGGCCCATCGACGGAGTGACCGGGCTGCGGTCAGCGCAAGGCCAGGTGTGGACCGACGAGCTGCGCCAGTTCTACGTCGCCTTGACCCGGGCCCGCACCCGGCTGCTGGTCACCTCGGTGGCGAGTGTGGACGAACAGCCTTCAGCGTTCATCGACCTGATCGACCCGGATGGCCAAGGGCGCACGTCCCCGACCGTTCCGCCTCGACTGACCTTGCGTGGCGCCGTGGCGTCGTTGCGTCGAGATCTCATCAAGGCTCATATCGACGGCGATGTGCAAGCGCGGGATCGATCGGCCGCCTCCCTGGGCGATCTGGCCGCGGCGGGGGTGACGTGGGCTCAGCCCTCGTCGTGGACCGACGGACGGGAGGTGTCGACGCGTGATCCGCGAGTGCCTTCGGGCCCGGTGAACGTCTCTCCCTCGAAGGTGCAGTCCTTCAACGAGTGCTCCCTGCGATGGTTACTGACCAGCCACGGCGGCGAGGGGGAGTCGATGATGTCGAGCGCGGTGGGGACTCTGGTGCACGACATCGTGGCCCACGACCCGGAGGCGGGCAAGGAAACGTTGATCGCCGCCCTCGACGAGCGGTGGCCCGAGCTGCGGCAGGATCAGTCGTGGGTCGCTGCGCGAGAGCAGCGGCAGGCCCACGAGATGATGGAGCGTTTTGTGGCCTACCGAGCGCAGATGGCCGCCCAGGGTCGTGAGCTGGTCGACGTCGAGCTGCCGGTTGCCGTCGAGGTCGGTCGTGCGCGGCTCAGCGGGCGGGTGGATCGGGTCGAGCGGACTGCCGACGGTTCCTTCGTCGTGGTGGATCTCAAGACGGGCAAGAACAAGCCTGCCGCTGCGGACATCGCGACTCATCCCCAGTTGGGCGCCTATCAGGTGGCACTGCTCGAGGGGGGATTGAGTGAAGCCTTGGGCCCGGACGCACGCAGCGGGGGAGCGGCGCTGGCGCATCTCGGAGGTGCGGGCGGCAAAGTCACCTCGGTCCAGCGACAACCTGCTCTGGCCGAGGCCGAGGACCCGCACTGGGCTCATGAGCTGGTGCGGACCAGCGCTGAGGGCATGGCCGGAGCTCAGTTCGGCGCCACCCTGGGGGCATGGTGCCGAAGCTGTGCGGTGAAGACCTGCTGTCCGATGCAACCCGAGGGGGACCGACAGTGATCAGCGCCCGGCAGATCGCCGCAACCCTGGGCACGCCGCCACCGACGGACGAGCAGATCGCGATCATCGAGGCCCCCTTGGAGTCCATGTTGGTGGTCGCCGGAGCAGGCTCGGGGAAGACCGAGACGATGGCGTCACGGGTGTTGTGGCTCGTGGTCAACGACCATGTCCGCCCTGACGAGGTCCTCGGCCTGACCTTCACCCGAAAGGCGTCGATCGAGCTGGCGACCCGTCTGGCCCACAAGCTTCGGGCGCTGCGATCCAGCGGCCTGTGGGAGGTCACGGAAGAGGCGTCATCCGGTGCGGCCTCGGAGGCGGTGCTGGCTCCCACAGTGTCCACCTACCACGCGTATGCCGGAAGGATCGTGGCCGAGCATGGGCTGCGGTTCGGGATCGAGTCGCAGGCCACGGTGCTCTCCGTAGCCGCGTGCTGGCAGATCGCCTACGAGGTGGTGCACTCCTCGTCGGCTGACATGACGATCATGGAGATGGCGGAGAGCACCGTCGTGCAAGCCGTCCTCGACCTGGCCAGTGAGCTCAGCGAGCATCTCGTCGATCCACAGGAGGTGCACGAGTGGCTGCTGGATCGCGCCCGCCTGGCCGAGGAGCTGCCGGGCAAGGATGGCAAGGCCCCGACGAAGTCGGGTCCCGATCTTGCACTCCTGCTCCGCCGCAAGGCCTTGGTCCTTCCGCTCGTCACGGCCTACCGAGCCGCCAAGCAAGCGCGGTCAGCGGTGGACTTCGGTGACCAGATGGCTCTCGCTGCACGGTTGGCGCGGGACGTTCCAGCTGTCGGGGTCAGTGAGCGGAGCCGATACCGCGCTGTGCTGCTCGACGAGTTCCAGGACACCTCGGAGGCGCAGATGGTGTTGCTCTCTTCGCTGTATGCCGGCCTATCAGCGGATCGCTTCGGTGGACGGGTCCCGGTGATGGCCGTGGGTGATCCGCACCAGTCCATCTACGCCTGGCGCGGCGCGAGCGCCACGACTCTGAACACCTTCCCCGTCCGTTTCGGCCCGGGCGGCAGGGGGGCCGAGAAGGCAGCGCCGATCCGGTCGCTGAGCACGTCCTGGCGCAATAGCCGCGCTGTGCTCGACGTGGCCAACGCGGTCGCATCGCCGCTACGGCGCGGCAGTCCCGTGACCGTGAAGAAGGTGTCGCCGGCCCCGTCAGCTCCAGCCGGAACGGTGCAGGCAGCTCGTTCCATCACCCATCGAGACGAGGCGGCACACGTCGCGTCGTGGATCGCTGCGCGCTGGTTCGACGAGGACGGTGACTGGACCGGACACAGTGCTGCGGTGTTGTGTCGGAACCGCGCGCAGTTCGACACGGTGGTCTCGGCCCTTCGAGCCGAGCACCTCCCGGTGGAAGTCGTGGGCCTGGGTGGGCTGCTGAACGCCCCGGAACTGGTGGATCTGGTCGCCCTCCTCTGGGCCGTCCAGGACCCCGGACGCGGAGATCAGGTTGTCCGCCTGCTCAGTGGCCCGGTCTGCCGACTCGGTGCCGCGGACCTCAGTGCGCTCTGGGCCTGGGCCCGCCACCTGGTGGCCGACTTCCCGGACGAGAGCGCCACGCTGGGTGAGGCGCTCGACCACCCCCCGAGGTTCGGGTGGTCCTCTCCGCAGGGGGCGACCTTGTCGCAGGCTGGATGGCACAGGGTCACTCACCTGAGTGCGGTGATCGCCTCGCTGCGCACCGTGGTCGGGATCCCCCTCGCCGATCTGATGGTCGAAACCGAACGCAGCATCGGCCTTGATATCGAGGTCGCCGCCGATCCTGACGTGCCGCAAGGATGGGCTCGCGGGCATCTCGACGCCTTGATCGAGGTTGCCGGTGCCTTCGAGGCCAGTGCGGACCGTCCCAGCCTGGGCGGGTTCCTGGCGTGGCTCGAGGCGGCGCGAGCCCACGAGCGGGCCCTGGAAGACGTGGAGATCCCCGAGCTCGCCGAGGTGAGTGTGCACGCGGGCTCGGTGCAGGTGCTCACCATCCACGCGGCCAAAGGCTTGGAGTGGGACGTCGTTGCCGTGCCCGGGCTGGCCGAGGGGATCTTTCCGGTGGTTCGGGGGCAACCCCGCCTTGCCGAAGACACATGGGTGCACACCCCGAACGCCGTCAAAGGGTGGCTCACCGGCATAGGGTCCCTGCCCTACCCCCTGCGAGGAGACGTCGAAGGCCTCCCGGCCCTCGACCTCACTGCGGTCGACAGCACTCATGGCCTGACCGCGGCACAGCGCGAGTTCTCCGAGGACGGCGTCGAGCACCGGGTGGCCGAGGAGCGGCGGCTGGCCTACGTCGCCTTCACCCGGGCTCGGAAGGAAATGCTGCTCAGCGCCCCCGTGTGGTCGACCGGCAAACGACCGCGGGTCACCTCGCGGTTCCTGAAGGAGGTCCTCGCCGACGACGGTCCAGGGGCCACGTGTGAGGTCGAAGTCGGGCAATGGGCTGACATGCCTGCCGACGAGCAGCAACAGAACCCGTTGGCTGCGTTGGAGGAGGGTGCCCCCTGGCCCGTCGAAGCCGGTCCTCGGCGTGCCGCGATGACCGACATCGTGCAGACCGTGCTGGACGCTCGCGAGGCGTCGCTTCCTTCGGCCACATCCAGGTCCGACTCGTCAGCACCGACGCCGGCACGGACCACGCATCACCTCGTGGACCGCGCCGTCGATAGCCGCGACGCCGACTCCCTGGACGACGACCGACCCTTGGAGATCGGTGGCCTCCTGCGGTTGTTGCTGGCGGAACGTGACGAGCACTCGGCTCGGGCGGTGGGCGATCGAGGTGCCTCTGCCACCGCTATGCCCTCTCAGCTGTCGACCACGTCGGTCCTCGACGTCATGGCGGACCGTGAGCTGTTCCTGCGTCGGCTCCGTCGGCCGATGCCGGCTCCCCCTGCTCCGCGAGCGGAGCTCGGGACGGCATTCCATTCCTGGGTCGAGCAGCACTACGGCCGCCCGGCGTTACTCGACGTCGACCTCGGACTGGGCGTGGGCCTCGGCGGAAGCGTAGACCCCCGTCTCGGCAAGGACTACGGACCAGGGTCTGTCCCGGACTCCGATGCCGGACCCGGACCGGGGTCCCCCACGACCCCGGAGCTGTCCTTGGCCGACCTGCAGGCACGGTTCCTCGACAGCGAGTGGGCGGCGCGGTCACCGGTGGGCTTGGAAATTGCGGTCAGCACGACACTGGCCGGGCTCACCGTCCGCGGCCGGATCGACGCGGTGTTTCCTCGGGTCGACGATGGCTTCACCGTGGTCGACTGGAAGACGGGCAGGCCTCCCACAGGTCAACGAGAACGAGACCGCCGCGGCATACAGCTCGCGGTCTACCGCATCGCCTACGCCCGGCTGGTCGGGGTGGACCTGTCCGCGGTCGACACGGCCTTCTTCTACGCTGCGACCGGCGAAACGGTCCGACCGCCGACCCTCACCGAGGCTGAGGTCGAGGAACGGCTGCGTCGAGGACTGCAGGGGGCCTCACGAGGAGGGTGAGGCGCGCTCGCTGTCATCCGGGTCATCGGCGATGTCGTAGAGGTCCCGCATGCGTGATGACTCGTCGAGCTCTGACCCGAGGGGAACCCGGGGCAAGCTCTCGGTGGGGTCGTCCGTCTCGACGACGCCGGTGTCGTCGAAGTGTGGGTCCTCGAGGTCGACGTGCGTGACGTCCGTGTCGTCGAGAGCCGACCCGGCCTCTGCCTCATCACGGCCCTCTGCCTCACCACGGCCCTCTGCCTCACCACGGCCCTCTGCCTCACCACGGCCCTCTGCCTCACCGGCGCGGTCATCGTGACCTTCGACCGAGCCATCGGTGTCGAGGGGGTCGGGACCGTCCGGCTCATCCAGGGTGAAGTCCTCCGGCACGTCGTCTCCGTCGTCCAGAGCCGGCTCGCCGTCGCGGGGATCGCTCTGCACACCATCGGAGAGGCCCGTCAGATCCAGGCCCTCACCCGTGGCGACGAGCGCCGTCGCGGGGACGAGGGAGTGATCCGAGGCGGTGAGACGGTCGAGCTTGCGCAGCTCGTCCACCCGCATCTGCACCGTGTCCTCGGCGCCGGCCGAGGCGGCCTGGGCCAGCCCCCTGATCAGACGCATCTCGGCCGCTAACCGGGCCCGGTAGATCAAGTGAGGATCCGGACGCGAGGAACGAGCGAGGGAGTAGCTCTCCAAGACCGAGTCCAGGGCGGCCGGGGTGAGGTGGTCGGTCAGGATCGCGAAGTCCTGAGCTGGATCGCCGACCATGGCGTGATCCCACTGGGTCAGAGCGACAACCCGCGCCGTGGCCGCGTCGTCGTCGGTGAAGGCCACCAGGAAGGCCCAGCCGTCCAG
>JBARVW010000035.1:0-1822 GCA_049646465.1 Ornithinimicrobium sp. | reverse complement strand
GGGCTCGGTAACGCCGGTCGAAGCGGAACTCGGCTCGGTGGTGCCCGACGAAGTCCAAGGCGGTCAGCACCGGCTTGTCGTCGGCGAGCCGGAGACCACGCCCGAGCTGCTGCACAAACACCGTGGCACTCTCGGTCGGGCGCAGGAAAAGAACGGTGTTGATCGCGGGGATGTCGACGCCTTCGTTAAAGACATCGACGGTGAAGATGGCCACGATCCGGCCCGCCTGCAGATCCTGCACCGCTTGCTCGCGCTGCGCCATCGGAGTCGTCCCGAGCACCGTGACCGAGGGCAGACCGGCGTCGGTGAAGACCTGCGCCATGTAGGCCGCATGGCGAGTGTCCACGCAAAACCCGAGCGCCTTCATACCAGCGGGTTGGGCGATCTTGTCGCGCACCGCCTGCAACACCAGCCGTGCCCGGGCGTCGTTGCCGGTGAAGACATTGGACAGGGCGGCGGTGTTGTACGCGCCGGCCCTCCAGTCGATGCGGCGCAGGTCGATGCCATCGGCGATGCCGAAGTAGTGGAACGGTGTCAGCAGGTCGGCTCCGAGGGCGTCCCAGAGTCGAAGTTCGGCGGCGGTGCGCCCGCCGAACCACTGGCGCACATCTTTGCCGTCGCCCCGCTCGGGGGTGGCGGTGAGTCCGAGCAGCTCGCCGGGGCTGAGGTGGTCCAGGATGCGGCGGTAGGTGGTGGCCTCCGCGTGGTGGAACTCATCGATGACCACAACGGCGAACGCATCGGCCGGGATGTTCGTCACGCCGTAGGAGGTCAGCGACTGGACCGAGGCGAAGACGTGCTGCCAGCGCTCGGGGCGGAGGCCGGCGACGTAGAGCTCACCGAAACCAGGGTCACCCAGCACCTCGCGGTACGTGCGCAACGACTGCTCGAGGATCTCCTTGCGGTGCGCGACGAACAGCAGTGGGGGCCGTTCACCCGCCGCGCGGGCCAGGCGCCGGTAGTCGAGCGCGGCCACGACAGTCTTGCCCGTGCCGGTGGCAGCCACGAGCAGGTTGCGATGCCGATCGTGGACGCGGCGTTCGACGTCGAGCTGCTCGAGCATTTCTGCTTGGTAGGAGTAGGGGCGCACCTCGAGCCCCGACAGAGTCAGGGTGACTCGTCCACCGCGACCGCCTCCGCGCGCTTCGACCAGGGCGTCGTCCAGACGGTCGCCGTGCTGATCCGGGTCGTAGGTCTCGTAGGCCGTGCGGTGCCAATAGGAGTCGAAGGTCGCCCGGAACTTGCTCAGCAACGCGGGAGTGGCGACCGAGGAGAGTCGCACATTCCACTCCACCCCATCGAGCAGCGCTGCCCGGGAGAGGTTGGACGACCCGACGTATGCGGTGTCGAACCCGGTGTTGCGGCGAAACAGCCAGGCCTTGGCGTGCAGACGGGTCCGCTGGGTGTCGTAGTGCACCTTGACGTGCGCGCCGAAGTCGCGGACCAACCGGTCGAGCGCCTCGCGCTCCGTAGCGCCGATGTAGGTGGTGGTGATCACCCGCAACGGGACGCCACGCTCGCGCAGCTCTGTGAGCTCGCGCTCCAGCAGGCGCAGCCCGTGCCACTTCACGAAGGCCAGGACGACATCAACCTCGTCGGCACTCGCCAGCTCGGCTCGAACCTCGGCGCCGATGCTCGGCTCCCCGTGGGCGTTGGTCAGTAGGGCGGCATCGGAGAGAGGCGTAGCAGGACGCTTTGTGCTTCGCGGTGGTGATCCGGGCGTCGGTGGATGGACCACCGAGAGCAGTTGACGGCTGTCGCCAGTGAGACGCTGGTCCTGCGCGTCGAGATGATCCAGGAGCGCATTGACGACCTCTCGGCG
>JBARVW010000034.1:0-1934 GCA_049646465.1 Ornithinimicrobium sp. | reverse complement strand
GCGATCACCCAGGTCGACGACGCCACCGAGGGCGCCGCGGCCTACTTCATGGTCAACTGCGCCCACCCCACGCATTTTGATCATGTGCTCAGCGAGCCCGGGCCGTGGGACCGGCTACGCGGCATACGGTGCAACGCCTCCACCCTGAGCCACGCCGAGCTGGACGAGGCCACCGAGCTGGACCGGGGCGACCCCGACGACCTGGCGGCCCACTACGTCCGTTTGCGTGACGCGCTCCCGCACCTTGCCGTGGCCGGCGGATGCTGTGGCACGGACTCAGCGCACATCGACGCCATCAGCACGGCCCTGTCAGCTTCGGCCTGAGTCGCCCCGACCTCCGGAGCGAACGGCGCAGCGCCCTGACGTAGCCTGAGGACTATGTCCGAGGCCGAGCAATTGTCCCCGGCGCAGCGGTATGCCGCCTCGCGCGAACGTGCCCGTCGCCAGCGCTCTCCCGCAGGTGAGTTCGCGGCCGGTCTGGACTTCGAGCTCGACGAATTCCAGATCCAGGGGATCGACGCCGTCGCCGCCGGGTCAGGCGTACTGGTCGCGGCCCCGACCGGTGCGGGCAAGACCATCGTGGGGGAGTTCGCGGTGGCGATGGCCCTGCAAACGGGCCGCAAAGCGTTCTACACCACGCCGATCAAGGCACTGTCGAACCAGAAGTACCACGACCTGGTGGCACGCCACGGCGCGGACCATGTGGGTCTGCTGACCGGAGACTCCTCGATCAACGGCGAGGCACCGGTGGTCGTGATGACCACCGAGGTGCTGCGCAACATGATGTACTCCGGGTCCTCCACGCTGGCGAACCTCGGGTTCGTGGTGATGGACGAAGTGCACTACCTCGCTGACCGTTTCCGCGGCGCCGTCTGGGAAGAGGTCATCATCCACCTTGCCGACAGCGTGCAGGTGGTCTCCCTCTCGGCCACGGTCAGCAACGCGGAGGAGTTCGGGGAGTGGCTGCGCGCCGTGCGCGGCAACACCGAGGTCATCGTCAGCGAGCACCGCCCCGTGCCACTGTGGCAGCACATGATGGTCGGCACCGACATGTTCGACATCTTCGTGCAGACGCCGGGCACGGTGGCCGGACGAGACCACGGGATGACCCGGACCAACCCCGATCTGGTGCAACGCATCTCGGTGGCCGAGCGAGCCTCGAACTGGCGCCGCGACGACGCCGGTGGTCCCCGCGGGCGCAAAGGCAAGTCCCGCGGCTCCGACCGGTGGTCCCACGACCGACCCTCCGACCGCTCCTCCGGCGACGACCCACGCGTGCGGACGGGGCGTCCTCCCGCGCACGGCGCCAGCCGAGCCGACGTCATCGAAGAGCTGGACCGTGCCGGCCTGCTGCCCGCGATCACCTTCATCTTCAGCCGGGTGGGCTGTGACGGAGCGGTGACCCAGCTATTGCAGCGCGGCACGAGACTGGTGCCGGACACCCTGAGTCGCCAGATCCGGCATACCGTCGCGGACCGGGTGGCCGCTCTGAGCGAGCCCGACCTCGCGGTCCTGGGGTATGCCGAGTTCGCCGAAGGCCTGTCCCGGGGTTTCGCCGCCCACCACGCGGGGATGCTCCCGCTCTTCCGCGAGATCGTGGAGGAGCTCTTCTCCGCGGGGTTGATCCGCGCCGTCTTCGCCACCGAGACGCTGGCGCTGGGGATCAACATGCCGGCGCGCACGGTGGTGCTGGAGAAGCTGGTGAAGTTCAACGGCGAGCAGCACGCACCGATCACGGCCGCGGAGTACACCCAGCTCACCGGTCGGGCCGGGCGACGGGGGATCGACATCGAGGGCCACGCCGTCGTGCTGCACCGGCGCGGGGTGGATCCGGTCGACGTCGCGGGGCTGGCCTCAACCCGCACCTATCCGCTGAAGTCGAGCTTCCGTCCCAGCTACAACATGGCCGTCAACCTCGTTGCGCAGTTCGGTCG
>JBARVW010000033.1:0-117077 GCA_049646465.1 Ornithinimicrobium sp. | reverse complement strand
AACTTACCGACCTACTTCGAGCTGAGATGGCCCGAAGCAGGGTTCGAGCCTCAGGAGATCGACACCACCACTCTCGTGGGCCGGGAGGTACGGATCCGACCGGTCTTGCAAAGCGCGACCTACTCCTTCGGAGACGGAGAGACCGAAGGGCCCACCCAGTCTCTCGGGGGTCCCTGGCCTGACGGTGACGTCATTCACACCTATCTCCAGAAGGGAACCGTCCAACCGTCCATCAGCGCGACCTACGGCGGAGAAGTCAGCGTGGACGGTGGCGAGTGGACGGACATCAATGCCTCAGTCACCGTCGACGGTCCGCCTCAGCCTCTCGAGGTCCTCACATCCCGGAACCGCCTCGTCACCGACTAACCCCTACCCCTGAAGGGCCAACGCAAACGGTAAGACGCCGTCCGCCCCCGCCTGTCGCAGCGCACGCGCAGCGACAGTCATCGTCCAGCGCGACTCCACCCGATCATCGACAAGGAGAACGGGACCCCCCGCTGAGGCCAGCGCTGCTTGCAGCTCGGGGCCGACGGACACACGTTCCCAGACGTTGGCCAACCGGAAGGCACTGTTGCCGCCGGACTCGCCCACGGGCCCGCCGTCCACCAGGTCGAGGGTCCCGATCATCGGTAGACGCCCGATGCGACCGATCTGCTCGGCGAGGGAGGACACGAGCAGTGGATGACTCCGCGACGGCATGGCGACGATCGCCACAGGACGGTCGGCCCAGCCCCACTGAGCCAGTGCCTGCACGCACGCTCGCACCAAGTCGTCGGACACCGGCGCGTCCTCAACGAGCGCTGCCCTCAACCGCCCACCCCACCCCAGGTCGCTGAGGCGAGCGACCGCCCGTCCGGGCGCGGCCACCTCTTCGGTGGCGAGCTTGCCCTTGACGTCGACGCCGAGTCGCGGCATACCGCTGGGCCACTGCGTGCGCGGCTCCACCGGCACCCCGATGGACCCCAGACTTCGCCCGGCGATCGACATCGCCTCATCCGGCAGATCGGCGGGGAACCACGGCTGGGCACACACATCGCACCGCCCGCACGCCTGGGCGGTGCCGTCGTCCAGGCACCGCTGCAGAAAAGACATCCGACACTCTTCGCCGCGCTCGTAGTCCAGCATCAGCGCGGCCTCGCGCTGTCGGGCTTCGGCCACCCTCTCGTATCGCTCCTGGTCGTACGTCCACGGACGACCGGTCGAGATCCACCCACCGCTGACCTTGTCGACGGCTCCGTCGACGTCCAACACCTTCAGCAACAGCTCCAAGCGGGTCCGGCGGACATCCACCATGGTCTCCAAAGCCGGCGTCGACAGTGGCCGACCCGCTTCGGCCAAAGCCGCCAGCACCGCATCCGCCTGCTCGGCCTTCGGCATCGACGCGGAGGCGAAGTACGCCCAGATGTCCTTGTCCTCCGAGCCCGGCAGCAGCAGGACGTCCGCCCGGTCGGTGGCTCGTCCGGCCCGCCCCACCTGCTGGTAGTAGGCCACCGGCGAGGACGGGGCCCCCAGGTGCACTACAAAGCCGAGATCCGGCTTGTCGAACCCCATCCCCAACGCACTCGTGGCCACCAGGGCTTTGACCTCGTTGTGGCGTAGGGCCTCCTCCAGCCGCTCCCGATCCTCCGGGTCGGTCCGACCGGTGTATGCCGACACCGTCGCGCCCACCGACCGCAAGGCCTGCGCCGTCTCCTCAGCGGCCGAGACCGTCAGACAATAGATGATCCCGCTCCCGGGTAGCCCCTCGAGATGGGCCACCAGCCACGCGATCCGTTGCTGCGGGGTGAGCGAGCGCAGGACCCCCAGCCGCAGGGAGGCACGCGCTAGCGGCCCCCGGATCGTGGCCACCGGCGCCCCTCCCACGCCGAGCTGCTCTTCGACATCAGCCACCACGCGTTCGTTGGCGGTGGCTGTCGTGGCCAGCACCGGAGTCCCCTGCGGAAGGTCCTGCAGCAGCGAGCGAATGCGCCGGTAGTCGGGCCGGAAATCATGGCCCCAGTCACTGATGCAATGCGCCTCGTCGACGACCAGCAGGCCACACCGAGCGGAAAGAGCTGGTAGCTGCTCCGCCCTGAACCGGGGATTGTTCAGCCGTTCCGGACTGACCAGGAGGACGTCGACCTCGTCGGCCTCCAGCGCCGCTCGCACCTCGTCCCACTGCGCGGCATTGGCGGAGTTCATCGACACGGCGCGCACCCCCGCGCGCTGAGCGGCACCGATCTGGTCGCGCATCAACGCCAGCAGCGGGGAGACGATGACCGTGGGTCCAGCGCCACGTGCGCGCCGAAGGGCCGTCGATACGAAGTACACCGCCGACTTGCCCCAACCGGTCCGTTGCACCACCAGAGCGCGCGCCCCCCTCTCAACCAAGGCTTCGACAGCCTCGAACTGCCCCTCTCGGAACTCCGCGTCAGGCGATCCCACCAGGACTCGCAGGGCTTCCAGCGCTTCGGCTTTGAGTTCGGGCATGACGATCACGGTAGGGCAGCCACACGACATGCCTGGCCGCCTGTCCACAGGGCATCCTTCCGCGACGTCATCGCACCCCTTCCGCTCCCCCTAGGCTTGCCCTGTGAAATGGGATGACTACGACGCGGCGCTCTTCGACCTCGACGGGGTGCTGACGCCCACCGCAGAGGTCCACATGGACGCCTGGGCATTGATGTTCACGGAGTTCTTGGCCGACTACCCGGACCAGTCGGAGTACACCGACCAGGACTACTTCGACCACGTCGATGGCAAGCCTCGCTACGAGGGGGTCGCCACCTTCCTCGCCTCCCGCGGGATCGAGCTTCCCTATGGGGACGTCGGTGACGAGCCCGGCGCGCAGACCGTCTGCGGACTCGGCAACCGCAAGAATGCCGCCTTCACCGCCGTGCTGGCGCGCGATGGCATCGAGCCCTACCCGGGCTCGCTGCAGCTGATCGACCACCTCGAGACGTTGGGGGTGCATCAGGCCGTGGTGTCCTCTTCGAAGAACGCCCCTGACGTCCTGACCGCGGCGGCCATCGCCGAGCGGTTTCCCGTCGTGATCCACGGTGGGGTGGCGGCCGAGCAGGGCATCCCGGGCAAGCCCAGACCGGACACCTACACCCATGCAGCTGCCCAGCTGGGCGTCCCGACCCAGCGGTGCGTGGTGTTCGAGGACGCCATCTCCGGAGTCCAAGCAGGGGCCGCCGGTGACTTCGGTCTGGTGGTCGGAGTGGACCGGGGCGCGGGGGCCGAAGCGCTACGGCGTCACGGAGCCGACATCGTGGTTTCTGACCTGGCGGAGCTGATCTGATGGCCCACAAGTATCCCTCCCCCCACGTGCCACCGGTCGCACTCGACCCGCTGGACCGGGCTCGGTTCCCGGTCGACGAGTGGGCCCTGGTCGAGGACGAGTACCGGATAGAGGATCTCGGCACGACCGAGACCCTCTTTGCGGTCGCCAACGGCTATCTGGGTATGCGGGGGAACCCCGAGGAGGGTCGCGACACCCACACGCACGGCACCTACGTCAACGGGTTCCACGAAACGTGGCCGATTCATCACGCCGAAGAGGCCTTCGGGCTGGCCCGGGTCGGTCAGACCCTGGTCAACGTGCCGGACGCCAAAGTCATCAAGATCTACGTGGAGGACGAGCCGCTCCTGCTCGACATCGCCGATCTCGAGAAGTACGGCCGGACCCTGTCCTTCGCCGACGGCATGCTGCGGCGCGAGCTCATCTGGCGCACCAGCGCCGGGCTTCGGGTCAAGGTCAGCACCACCAGGATGGTCAGCGTGGCCGCGCGCCACCTCGCGGTGATGACGATGGATATCGAGCTTCTCGACGGCGACGCGCCGATCGTGATCAGCTCGCAGCTGCTGAACCGACAGGACGGCTCCGACGAGTACCACGTGAGCGCTGCGGCCATGGGTGAGGGCGCTGATCCCCGGAAGGCCGAGGGGTTCGACCGTCGGGTGCTCGACCCGCAGGTCTCAAGCACAAAGGACCAGCGACTGCACCTGGGCTACCGGTGTGTCGACTCCCGCATGACCATCGCTGTCGCCGCTGAACACCGCATCCAGACTGACAACGAGTGGACCGAAGAGCTCACCGCCACCGAAGACCGCGCGAAGCACGTGTTCAACATCAACGCTCGGGAGGGTCGCCCCATCACCGTGCAGAAGTACGTGGCCTACCACACGTCCCGCGGCGTGCCGGTGCGCGAGCTGACCGACCGGTGCTGGCGGACACTCGACCGCTCGGTCCAGCAGGGCGCTGCGCTGCTCCACCGGCAGCAACGCGAGTGGTTCGACACCTTCTGGAAGAACTCCGATGTCGTCATCGTCGGCCAGCCAGCCGTGCAGCAAGCGGTGCGGTGGAACATCTTCCAGCTGGCGCAGGCCACCGCGCGAGCGGGCAGCCACGGCATTCCCGCTAAGGGCATGACGGGCTCTGGGTATGGCGGTCACTATTTCTGGGACACCGAGTGCTACGTCGTGCCGTTCCTCGTCTACACCGACCCGCAAGCCGCACGGAACGCCCTGCGCTTCCGGCACAAGATGTTGCCGGCGGCTCGGGAGCGCGCCGCCGAGCTCGCCCAGCACGGAGCGTTGTTCCCCTGGCGCACCATCAACGGCAAGGAGGCATCGGCCTACTTCGCGGCGGGCACGGCGCAGTACCACATCAATGCCGACGTCGCGCATGCGCTGATCAAGTACGTCCGGGCGACGAACGACCAGGAGTTCCTGGTCAAGGAAGGCGTCGACATCTTGGTCGGCACGGCTCGGCTCTGGGCTGATCTGGGCTTCTGGCGACACAACGGCACCGCCAGCTTCCATATCCATGGCGTGACCGGCCCTGACGAGTACACCACCGTGGTCAACGACAACCTCTTCACGAACGTGATGGCCCAGTTCAACCTCGCGGTCGCGGCCACCACTATGACGGAGCTGGAGGAGCGCGACCCCGCCGCCTATGCCCGTGCCGTCTCACGGTTGCGGGTGACTCGGGACGAGGTCCATGAATGGCGACGCGCAGCCAAGGGCATGTTCCTCCCGTTCGATAGCGAGGTGGGAGTGCACCAACAGGACTCGCACTTCCTCGAGCGTGAGATGTGGGATCTGGAGCACACCCCGAACGACAAGCGACCCCTGTTGCTGCACTACCACCCCTTGGTGATCTACCGATTCCAGGTCCTGAAACAGACCGATGTGGTCTTGGCCATGTATTTGCAGGGCGAGCGGTTCACGGCTGAGCAGAAACGCGCAAACTTTGAGTACTACGATCCAATCACCACCGGCGACTCGACGCTGTCGGCAGTGATGCAGTCGATCGTGGCCGCCGAGGTGGGCTACTACGAGCTCGCTCTTCGGTACTTCTATGCCGGATTGTTCGTCGATCTGGACGACCGCCACGGAAACACGACGGACGGCTCCCACGTCGCTTCGACCGGCGGCGTGTGGAGCGCCCTCGTGGGTGGGTTCGGCGGCATGCGTGACGACCGCGGCGCGCTGACCTTCGATCCACGTATGCCTAAAGAGTGGGAGCAGATCAGCTGGCCCATGCTGTGGCATGGGTCGCGGTTGCACATCACCGTGACGCAGACCTCGATCACGTTCGAAGTTCAGCATGGGGACGATGTCGAGCTCTCCGTGCGCGGAGAGTCTCACGTCGTCGGGAGCACTCCGCTGGTGGTCGACCTGCCGGACCAGGGGCCGCGCCTCGAGGGGCTTCTCGACATCTCTTCACTCATCGGCAGCAAGCGACCGGACGGGACCACCCTCACCGCAACGGTCCCGCACTCCTGGTCCGAAGACATCGAGGGCATCGACTCAGACCCAGGACACGCTCCCCACGGGCAGTTATGAGCACGATCGACGCGCGGGACCAACTTCGCGCTCGCTCGGCAGATGTGATGCTATAGGCGGATGACAGAGTCCCCTGACGCTCGTGACAGCGGCGCTGACCTGCCCTCGACTGACAACCCCGTCCCCGGTGAGTCCGAGATCGACCGGTTGGTCGATGCCATTTCCGGTGAGGAGGATCATGTCGGAATCGCTGCCCTCTGGCGTCTCACCATGGGGCTCGAGCACTGGTGGTTCATCGCCGTCGGTGATCCTGGCGACGAGTCACCGGCCGCTGCCGAGATCGACGACCAACTCATGTTGCTGACGTTCACCGACAGCGAACGAGCACGCCACTTTGCGATCCAGCAAGCGATGATCCAGCCCAGCGACCATCTGAATGCGATCGCCCTGCGACCAGACGAAGTGGTCGAGTCTGCTCAGGACTACGCGGACGCGGGCGTGGACGGGCTCATGTTCGACCCTCACATCAGCGGCTACTTCATCCCCTCCACGCAACTTCCTGTGGTGCAGCAGGCCGTTAGCCGCCCTGTCTCTGACTGACCGCGCTGCCCGACCTAAGGGAGTTGCAGCGTCTGCCCACTCTGCACGTGCAGAGAACTCATATCGTTCGCCAGTTGAAGGTCCATGATGGCCCGGTCCAGCGGAACGCCCGGTAGCTCACTGGCCGCGATCTGGGACAAGGTCTGCCCTGATTGGACCACGACCTCTCGTGCTCCTGAGGCGGGCAGGACCATCGTGAGCGTGATCGCGGCCACGGCGGCCAAGGCCACCATGACACTCATCGTGGCCACCAGCCTTCCCCGGCGAGTGATGTGCAGTCGTGGCCGAGGCTCGGTCCGAACCTCCAGGGCGGGCACGAGACGTAGGTGGCGACCTGTCGGCTCCAAGTGGATGGGCTCAGCGGTCACAGCGCTCATGCGGACTCCTTCATAGGTCGACGTGGGTGTGTTTGACACTCGGCCCATACACACGTTCGATCGGACATCTGTGCCATGTATAGCACAACCGTACGAAACATACGACACGCCGGTCGAACATATGTTTGTCCGCTCTGCCGAACGTCCGTACGATGTCTTCATATCGTTGAGTCCACCAGAAGGCACCGACATACCTCCTGATCAGCGGTTATCGTCCAGAGGGGATGGTTCATATGGCAGATGTTCACGACTTGTCCGGACGCGCGGCAGGCACTGAGCTCAGCACCCGTCAGCAGCGAGTTCTCGAGGTGATCCGAGACGCCGTCGACCAGAGGGGTTATCCGCCCAGCTTGAGGGAGATCGGTGAGGCGGTCGGGCTGACGTCTCCTTCCTCGGTCGCTCACCAGCTGAAAATGTTGGAGCGCAAAGGATTCTTGCGGCGCGATCCCAACCGCCCTCGCGCTATCGAGGTCGTGCTGCCAGCCACGGGAGCCGAGCCGCAGCGGGGTTACCGTCGTCAGGAGGAGAGCGGTCCGGACGATGTGTCCAGGCGGCACGAAGTGGCCGAGCAACCGGACGTGGATGAGACCGATAGTGGGGACGCTCGACCTCAGGCCTCCTACGTGCCGGTGGTGGGCCGCATTGCAGCGGGGGGCCCCATCCTGGCTGAGCAGGCGATCGAGGACATCTTTCCCCTACCGAAGCAGATCGTCGGCGATGGCGACCTCTTCCTGCTGAACGTGGTCGGGGACTCCATGGTGGACGCCGCCATCTGCGACGGTGACTACGTGGTCGTGCGACGTCAGCCCTCAGCCGACAACGGTGACATCGTCGCCGCGATGCTCGACAACGAGGCGACGGTGAAGACCTTCAAGCGCACGGCGGGCAAGGTCTGGTTGCTGCCGCATAACGAGGACTACGACCCCATCGACGGCGACGACGCTGTGATCTTGGGAAAGGTGACCGCCGTCCTTCGGCGCATCTGACCTGTTAAGCGCAGTGCCGTCCGCCGACTCCATACCCCTCCGGCGGGCGGCACTGTTGTGTCCAGCTCTTGTTCGACTCCAGGAGGAAGTTTCACGAGATGAGGGAGAGGCTCAGGACTCGAGGGCGACGGCGAGTCCCGGCAGCACGTCTTCCAGGAGTGCGTCGACACGGATCGTTGTCTGGGCGTCGCCCCGGGTGGGCCCGCGCGTGATGACCGCCACCGGGATGCCGAGGGCAGCGGCACGACGGACGAACCGGTATCCGCTCATGACCTGCAGCGACGAGCCCAGGACCAGAAGGGCCGACGAGCGCTCCACGAGCGCGAAGGATTGGTCCACCAAGGGGCGAGCCACGGCGCCCCCGAAGAAGACGACGTCCGGCTTGAGTCGGTCGGAGCCGCAGTGCGGACAGTTCGCCAAGGTGAATCGGGCGACGACCTCATCGCTGAGCACCACGTCGCCATCGGGCCGGACGATCTCATCGGCGCCCCCGCGAAAGGAGGGGTTGGCAGAACGAAGCCATGCGTGGACGTCCTCGCGGCCAAAAAGTCGCGCACAGTCCAGGCACTCCACTCGCCCCAGGTTGCCGTGGAGCTCGATGACGTCGCTTGCGCCCGCGCCCTGGTGCAATCCGTCGACATTCTGCGTGATGATGCCCGACAGGGCGCCTTGAGCCTGGATGCGCGCCACGGACCGATGGGACGCGTTCGGGCTGGCCGCCGCGAATCGGTCCCAGCCTGCGTACGCCCGCGCCCAGTACCGACGGCGCCCCTCCCGATCGGCAAGGAACTCTGCGTACTGCATCGGCTGCACTCGTCGCTGGCCATCGGGCCCGCGGTAGTCCGGGATGCCGCTCGCGGTAGACATCCCCGCTCCCGTCAGCACGGCCACATCACCGCGGCGCAACAGGGTCAGAATCTCGGCGTATGCCGACCGGTCCACGGGGGACGGTGGTGGCACAGTCAGGCTGTTGAGCACGCATTCAGCGTAGTGCGCCCTCCACCAGGTCGACGTCTGCGGGGGTGTTCCACAGGTGAAAGCCGATGCGGAGCGCTCCCCCTCGCGACGCCGCCGTGACTCCCGCGCCGGCGCAGGCTCGGGCCTTGGTGCCGTGCGGATCAGGTAGAGAAATGACAGGGCTGGCACCCTGCACGAGACCGATACGGGTTCGCAGCTCGTTGGCCAGGCCGATGCCGTGGGCCCCCATCGACTCCACTGGTTCGTGCGCGAAGAGGGCCCCGGCAGCGGCGGCACCGACCCACGTGAGCCAGCTGGGGGAGACGTCGAAGCGTCGTGCGTCGCGGGCCAGATGCATGAGCGGACCGTAGACCGACTCCCACACAGACTCCCCCGCGTACCACCCCGCATACACGGGGGTGAGAGCGGACATCGCCTCATCGCTCGCGGTGAAGTAGGCGGCCCCGCGTGGTTGGCAGAGCCACTTGTAGGCCGCGCACACGGTCATGTCGAAACGCGCCGCCTCGACGGACAGCCACCCAGCCGCTTGAGTGATGTCGCAGAAGGTCTGCGCGCCCACACCATCGGCGGCGTCCAGCACCGGGTCCAGGTCGACCAACGCGCCGTCCCGGCTTTGGGCCAAACTGAACACCACGAGGTCGACCTCGGCAGTGATAGCCGACGCCAGTTCGCTCCCGGACACCAGCTCCACCACGATCCCACGGCAGGCTTGCTCCTGCACCATGAAGGGGAACAGGATCGAGGTGAAGTCATCCGCGATCGCCACCACTCGAGCACCATCGGGGAGAGAGGCAGCCACCATCCCCGCGAAGGTCGACGCCGCGGGGCCCACGGACACGTTCTGCGGCGGCACCCCGACCAGGGCGCCGAAGGAGGAACGAGCCGAGGTCACCGCCGCGTCGTACACCTCAGGGGAGGCGGTCCCCGCTTGCCACTGCGCCAACCCGTGGTGCATGGCCTCAACCACCGCTATCGGGGGCAATCCCATGGTGGACGCGTTGACGTATCCGGGCGCCGGAGCGAAGGCATCAGCGAAGGACGACATCAGTCCAGGATGAGCCAGGCGGTCGAGTCACACAACGACGAAGTGTCATCGTATTCGGTAACCAGTCGTTATACCTCGACCTGCCGCTACTGGAAGAGCTCGCCGATGCCTCCACTTTTGGAGCCGCCTTGGGCATGACCCCCGGACGCCACACCCTCCGAGGGTTGCACGACGACGTAGCCCTGACCACCGAAGGCCATCTGCAACAGCTCTCCGGTGCCACCGCGGACCAGCGAACCGAGCCCACCGGAGTCAACCTTGATGTCCATATGGACTCCCCCCGTCCACATCACGACGGCCTGAGCGTCGCCGAAGGTCGGCGCCAGGGCGACGTCGAAGGCGACCGGATCGCCCTTGGTGGTGATCGCCACGTAGCCCGTACCCCGCAGGCTGACGTTGTACATCCCCCCGGTCATCATGCCGCCGCGAGCCTGGATCCGCTTGATGTCCCAGTCGATCGATCCGGAGAAGGCCAGGATGCTGTTGCCGTTGACCGAGACCTCGTCATTCTCCAGATACATCACCTGAATCTCACTGGCGTCGTCCGCGACGAACAGCTCGCCGGACCCACTGCACGTCATCATCTGCACCCCCTCACCGGTCATCTTCGACTTGATGATCTTGTTGAGGCCACCGGATCCCTTGTTGGCGAACTTCACGTCCCCCTGGTAGGCCACCATCGAGCCGGTCTTGGCCATCACCGGGCCGTAGTTCATCGAGATCTTCAGCAGCTTCTTGTTCTGCAGGACGAACGGATCCGTGGATGGGTTTTCCTGGTAGTCCTTGAAGAGCGAGCCGTGGATTGCCATGACGGTGGCACCCCTTTCGTTGCGGTGTGATGCTCACTATTGTCTATTCACGGCGTCCACGACAGGGCTACGTTGCGACACCCCACCACGACGCGACACCCCAGGAGCACCATGGGCTTCCTCGACAAAGCCAAAGCTGCCGCCAACGACCTTGCGGCCAAGGCCGACACGGCCATCACCCAGGCCACGAGCGGCAACGCCCAGGGCGAAACCGACCGCTACCTACGAGATCTCGGCGTTGCGACGTACGCCGAGCACATCGGTCAGCCGGTCGATGGTGAGGCTCTGACGAGGGCGCTCGCGGGCCTGGATGCCCTCAAGGCCCAGGGGCAGCTCGGCTCGATGGGTATGTCCGCGAGCCCGCCGCCACCTCCCGGCGCGGGGAGCCCGCCACCACCTCCGAGTTCCAGCGCTCCTCCACCCCCTCCCCCACCGTCGTCGCTCTAGGTCGCTGGCCCGCTCGCTTACCGGCCCCGGTGAAGTGAGCACGGGGCCGACGATCACAGGCAACTGACATTAGTGCGCGTTATGCTCAATGGCATGTTCGATGCCGCCGGTATGCGTGTCATGAGGGCCATTGCTGATCACGGAAGTTATACGGCGGCCGCAGCTTCACTGGGATACACCCAGCCGGCCATCTCGCAGATGGTCCGGCGCTTGGAACAGCGCACCGGCACCGTGCTGGTGGAGCGCATCGGCCGCAACGTCCGCCTCACGGAGGCTGGTGAAGTGCTGGCCAGGCACGCGGTCAACGTGCTGGCGGCCCTCGACAACGCCGAAGCCGAGGTCGCTGCGATCGCCGGACTCGAAGCTGGGCGCGTGCGCCTCATGGCCTTCCCGTCTTCCTCCGCCACCGTGGTGCCGCGAGCGTTGGCCAAGGTCACCCGACAACATCCCGGAGTCTCCATCCAGTTCTCCGAGGGTGAGCCGGAGCAGTCCCTGGCTGCGGTGCGTGACGGCACCTGCGACCTGGCAGTGGCTTTCACCTACGAGGGCACCGATGTCGGGCGGGGGCTCGACAACCTCCAAGGGCTCGACGTCATCGAGATGCTCACCGACCCCGTGTTGGTCGCCCTTCCGTCGGATCATCCCTTGGCGGGGGACGCGGTGGTCTCGTTGGCCGCGTTGGCCGATGAACCGTGGATCGCCGGGTGTCCCCGTTGCCGCGGTCACTTGCTGGCGCTGGCGGCCCAGGCAGGGTTCGACCCCAACGTCGCGTTCGAGACCGAGGACTACGTCGCCGTGCTGGGGCTGGTCGCGGCCGGGCTGGGGGTCGCTCTGGTGCCGGCGCTCATCCTGCACTCGGTGTCTCACGACGCCGTTGTCACTCGGGATATTGACCCCTCGTCACGCCGGTCAGTCCACGTCGTCACGACGCCGGACCTACGCCGGGTGCCGGCCGTCAAGGCCACGATCGCAGCGTTGCGTTCGAGCGCCCGTGAACTGAGCAGCTCGCAGTACCAAGGGCAGGTCCGCTAGCCACCTCTAGCGGCGGTGCTCGGTCACCACCGAGAAGGTGGAGCCTGAACGTAGCACCGCAATGTCACCGTCCTTGTCGGTCCTCATCACCGTCATCCCCGACTCGCGCAGCAACGTCAGGGCGCCGGGGGTGGGATGACCGAAGGTGTTCTCGGCGCCGACCCCTATCAGAGCCAGGGAGGCCCCGGAACCGCGGACCAGCTCCTCGTCCTGGTCGGCAGAGCCATGATGTGCCACCTTCAGCACGTCGAAGCGCTGTCCTTGCAGCGCCTTTCGCACCACCGCAGCAGCCTCCTCCTCGATGTCCCCCGTCAGCAAGATGCGCGTCGAGCCCGATGTCACGTCGAGCACGAGGCTGGCGTTGTTGGGCACGGATCCGCCGTACACCGTTCGCTGGGGTTCTGGGAACACGACGCTGGCCCTGACCTGCCCCCAGGACAACTCATCGCCCTGGCTGAGGGCGCGGGTCCGCACGTCCGCCTGTGACAGAAGCTCCAGAGCGCGCCTGGCCTCGGCGTGTGGCTCCTGCGTGGACGTGACGTACGCCGCGTGCACCTCGGCGTGATCCAGGAGCCCGCTCAGGCCGCCCACATGGTCGCGATGGAAATGACTGAGAATCACTGCGTCCACCTGGTCGACACCCACCTCGCCCAGACAGTCCGCGATCGGCTCCGGGTCCTGACCGACATCGATCACGATCGCCGACTCCGGACCGGTTGCGATCAGGAACGCGTCGCCCTGCCCGACATCGCAGGCCACCATGATCCAACCCTTCGGCGGCGGCCAGGGGGAAGCTCCCGGTAGGGGCAGCACCACTGCCGCACTGAGCACCAGCACGCTCACCGTGGTCACCGGATGGGCTGCCACCTGATGGCGCAGCCACGGCCCCGTCAACAGCAGGAGGACCGTAACGACGGTCAGAAGCCATGCGCCGGAGCCGCCGTCGACCCAGTTGATCTGACCCCAGGGAATCTGGGAGCACGAGCGGGCCACGAGTCCGATCCAGACGGCCGGGACCGCACCGAGCCACGCCAATGCGGTCCCGAGCGGCACCCACACCGTGGCCCCCAGCGCCGCCGTGATCCCAGCGATCGTGGTGAAAGCGACCATCGGTGCGGCCAGTAGGTTGGCCAGCACGGCAATGACGGCGATGTTCCCCTGCAGCAGCACGATGACCGGCGCACAGACGACCTGCGCAGCCAGGGGTATGGCGATCGCGTCCCCGACCAACGCGGCGCGGGCCGGAAGGCGGGCGGAGATGGCATCACCCCAGGGTCGGGCGAAGATCACCAGTCCCAGAGTCGCGAGGGCCGACAAGGCGAAACCGTAGGACCGGGCCAGACTCGGGTCCACACAGAGCAGGACGAGGACCGCCCCCGCCAGCGCCGGGACCGTCGAGGGTCGGCGTGACGCGCTCAGACCCGCCAGCCCGATCACCCCCATGACGCTGGCCCGCAGCACACTGGGCTCCGGGCGACACAGCACCACGAACCCCGCCAGGGCGAGGACCGCCAAAGGAGCGCGCCAACGCCGGGGCACTCCCGATGCCCGACAGAGCACGATCACGGCGCCGAGAACGATCGCGACGTTGCTGCCACTCACCGCGGAGAGGTGGCTCATCCCGGTGTCCAGCATCGCCTCGGTCAGTTCGGGAGGGGTTAGCGACGTATCGCCGATCACCAGTCCTGGGATGAGACCCCGCGCGTCGGCCGGGAGCGGCCCCATAGCCTCGCGGAGCCGGTCCCGCATCACGTCGGCGGCGCGCAGCACGCGGGGCGGTGCCCGCTCCAGGATCCGCGATCCGAAGGGTGTCAGCACCGCCACCACGTCGCCGTTCTCTTCGACGTCCCCGACCTCGTCGCGTGGTTGAGCCAACCTGCCGCCGGTGCTGATCTGCGATCGCCACGGCACGTCGGCCCACGAGGTATCGGCGAACACCAGCACAGGCGTCGACGGCGCACTGACCTCACCGCGACCTTCGACCCGGTCCACTCGCATCCTCAGCACGACTTGGTCCTGACCGTGGCCCTCACGACTCAACACCCGTGGCTGCGTCACCACGGTCCCGGTGATCTGCACGACGGCCCGTTGGGCTGCCAACTCCGCGATCGGCCCCGCCCGGTCGACCGAGCGCTGTCCGAGAGCCGCGCCACAGACCAGAGCGACGCTGAGCGCGGTCAAGGCCAGCATTCCCGCGAGCCGCGCGGACGGAGCGTGGTCGGTACTGCTCGACCCATGGCACAACCGCAGCAGAGCCCCGGTCAGTGCGACCGACGCCACCCCACCGGCCACCAAGAGGTGGTGGGTCGGCCCCGCGATCAGCCAGGCCGAGACCGACCAGGCGACCAGGGCCGGAACCATCAGTCGGAGGTCGAGCGCGGGCCGACGCCGCTGGAGCGTTTCCGACGTGTCGGGGCTCGGTGCTTCGGGTCGTCGGCGGCTCACGGACCAACGCCCACAAGAGGTTTCAGCTGGTCCAGAGTCCGCGGGCCGATGCCCCTGACCTCCATCAGCTCCTCGACCGCGGTGAACCGGCCGTGCTCGGTGCGCCAGGCCAGGATGGCCTCTGCCGTGACCGGTCCTACTCCCGGGAGCGTCTGGAGCGTCGTCGAGTCGGCCGTGTTGACATCGACCACGCCGGGCGTCGCCGCCCCACCACTGGTGCCTGGAGCGCCGTCTCCGCCATGAGCCGATCCCCCGTCGGAGGCGCCCGGGCCCACCGTTCCGGCGACCTCTTCGGGAGCCTCCTCGCCCACCACGGGAACCCAGATACGCTCACCGTCCACGACGAGCCGGGCCAGGTTGATGCGCGAAGAGTCCGCGTCCGTCGATAGTCCGCCCGCGGATTCCACCACGTCACTGACCCGCGACCCCGGGGCAACCTCGACCACTCCGGGCTCCCGAACCGCCCCGACCACGTGCGCGTACAGCCGAGCCGGTGTCTGCACCTCCTCGGCCGGTTCAGGAGCGCGACGAGTCTGAGGGGCCGGGTCGTGGTCCACGGTGGCCGTCGGGACCGGCGTCGGCGCCGCCATCCGCTGCGCCCACGCCGAGCGGACACCCACCACGGCGAGGACCAGCACCACGAGCACCGCAGCGCCCCAGACTGCCGAGGGTCGCACCCGCACTACGGCAGATCGCAAGGACACCGGCAGGGTCAGCAACCTGGGGTGATCCGGCGGCGCCTTACGGTGCCGGCCGGACGGCGTCGCGGAGGAGCCCGGACCCGCAGGATCGAGCCCAGCGAGATGGTCCATCAATCCCGCGACGCGGTCACCGTGCTGCATCCGGCCACGCTAGGAACCGGCCAACCCCGCCCGCAGGCTCACGCGTACATCTGTGGACTAGCTCCCCGTAGCGCCAGGAGATGTGGACGCCGCGGCCCCAGCGGCCGTCGGCAGCCCGGGACTGACCACCACAGCCAGTGTGCCGGGGCCGGTGTGCACGGCGAGCACGGCACCAAGATCCACGACGTCGACGGCCCAGGCGACAGGCCCCTCCTCGCTGGACTGGTGAGTCCGCACCGCTTCAGCGAAGGTCTCGGCGCGCTCTCTGGTGTCGCAGTGGTGCACGCCCACCTGCACCGTGCGCCCGGCGCTTCGATGGCGCTCGACCTCAGCCACCGTCTGCGCGAGCAGTCGCGCCATCGCCTTGCTCTGCGTGCGCACGCGCTCCCATGGCTTCACCTCACCGTCAGCCAGGGTCAGCAGGGGCTTGATGGCCAGGGCGCCACCGAGCAGAGCGGACGCCTTCCCGATGCGCCCACCCCGGCGCAGGTACTCCAAGGTGTCGACGTAGAAATAGGCCGAACAGCCCGCGGCCGACTCCTTCACCACCCCCGCCACCTCAGCGGCATCCGCCCCTGCCCCCGCGGCTTCAGCTCCGGCGCAGACGGCATACCCCATCGCGAGTCCGAGGGTGCGCGAGTCGACCACCGTCACGGTCACCTCGTCCCGGACCACGGCCGCCGCCAGCTGGGCCGACTCGACCGTGCGACTGATCCGCCCCGAGAGGTGGACCGAGACGATGCTCTTCGCGCCGCGGCGGCGTGCCACCTCACGGTAGAGCTCGACGAGCTCACCAGGCGCTGGGCTGGAGGTGGTGACCTCTTCGGTGCCCTCCCGCAGCAACGCCGCGACCTCGTCGCCGCTGATGTCGACGCCCTCCGCCAGTGACCGACGACCAACGACCACGTGCAGCGGGATGACGTCCACCCCAGCCGACGCTGCCCAGTCCTCGGGCAGGCTCGCCGTCGTGTCGGTGACGAGGGCTACCGTCCCGGCCAGAGGCGTTGGCACGTCAGACCGGGACGATGTTGACAAGCTTCGGGGCACGCACGATCACGGTCCGCAGCTCGGCATCACCGAGCAGCTCGCGGATGCGCTCGGTGCCCAGCGCGTGCTCGCGCAAGGTGGCTTCGTCGATGTCGGCAGCCACCTCGATCCGATCACGCACCTTGCCCTTGATCTGCACCACACAGGTCACCGTGTCTTCGACCAACAGCGCCGGATCGGCCTCCGGGAACGGCGCGAAGGCCAAGGACTCACCGTGTCCCAGCCGCGACCACAGCTCCTCGGCCAGGTGGGGGGCGACGGGTGCCACCATCTGCACCAGAGGCTCCACCGCAACCCGGGGCACCTCGTCCAGCTTGGTCAGCAGGTTGTTGAGTTCGATCATCTTGGCGATCGCCGTGTTGAAACGCAGGCCCTCGTAGTCGGCCCGCACCGCCTCGATAGTCCGAGCCACCGCGCGTGCCAGGACGTCGTTCATCGGCGCGTCCACGACCGCCACCGCGCCGGAATCCTCATCGATCACGTTGCGCCACAGCCGCTGCAGGAAGCGTTGTGACCCGACGACGGCCCGCGTCTCCCAGGGACGATATTGCTCCAACGGCCCCATCGACATCTCGTAGACCCGGAAGGTGTCCGCGCCGTACTGCTCGCAGATGGCGTCGGGAGTCACCACGTTCTTCAAAGACTTGCCCATCTTGCCGTGCTCCTGGGTGACGCGCTGGTCGTTCCAGGTGTATGTCGACGGGCCGCCGGAGCTGTCAGGGTGCTCGACGACCTCGTCCGCCGGCACGGGCTGGCCCCGGGAGTCGCGGTAGACGTACGCCTCGATCATGCCCTGGTTGATCAACCGACGGAACGGTTCCTCGCTGCTGACGTAGCCGAGGTCGTGCAGCACCTTGTGCCAGAAGCGGGCGTACAGCAGATGCAGCACCGCGTGCTCGACCCCACCGATGTACAGGTCGACCCCACCCGGGTCGACCGCGCCGTCAGGGGCTCCGGCCACCGGTGTCTCGCGCGGGCCGATCCAGTACTTCTCGACCTCGGGGTCGACCGGGAGGTCGGCGTTGGCCGGGTCGAGGTAGCGCAGGTGGTACCAGCAGGACCCCGCCCAATTGGGCATCGTGTTGGTGTCCCGGCGGTAGGTCTGCCATCCTGCACCCTCGCCCAGGTCCAGCTCGACCTCCACCCATTCCTGGGCTCGCGCCAACGGGGCCTCGGGCATGGAGTCGGCGTCCTGTGGGTCGAACGTGCGCGGGCTGTAGTCCGGCACCTCGGGCAGCTCGACCGGAAGCATGGAGTCGGGCACGGCGTGGGCCACTCCGTCAGCGTCCCAGACGATGGGGAAAGGCTCACCCCAGTAGCGCTGACGACTGAACAACCAGTCACGCAGCCGGTAGGTCACGGTGGCGGCACCGCCACCGTGCACTCCCAGCCACGCGATCATCTGCTCTTTCGCCTCGGCGATGGCCAGACCGTCCAGGCTGATGTCTTCGTTGGCCGAGTTGATCGCCGGCCCCTCGCCGACGAAAGCCTGGTCCTGCGGATGGTGGGGGGTCGGCTGCACCGTCCGGATGATCGGGAGGTGGTAGGCGGTGGCGAAGTCCCAGTCGCGCTGGTCCTGCCCGGGCACGGCCATGATCGCCCCGGTGCCGTAGCCCATCAGCACGTAGTCGGCCACGAAGACCGGGATCTGCTCTCCGTTCACCGGGTTGGTCGCAAAGGCTCCGGTGAAGACGCCCGACTTGGTCTTGGTGTCGCTCTGCCGCTCGAGGTCGCTCTTGGTCGAGGCTGCGCGTCGGTATGCCTCTACGCCCGAGGACGGGTCGGTTGCGCCTCCCGTCCACACAGGATCGGTGCCCTCGGGCCAGGCGCCGCTGGGCACGATCTGAGCCAGAAGCGGATGCTCGGGAGCGACCACCATGAAGGTGGCCCCGAACAAGGTGTCCGGACGGGTGGTGAAGACCTCGAGGTGAGCGTTGCCCTCAGCGCCGACGACGTCGAACCTCACCGTGGCGCCGGTGGAGCGGCCGATCCAGTTGCGCTGCATCGCCTTGACCCGCTCAGGCCAGTCGAGGCGATCCAGGTCGTCGACCAGCCGTTCGGCATACGAGGTAATACGCATCATCCCCTGGCTGAGGTTGAGGCGGAACACGGGGAAGTCGCCGCGCTCGGTCAGGCCCTCATTGGTGACCTCCTCGTTCGAGACCACGGTCCCCAACCCCGGGGCCCAGTTGACCGGCGCCGACGACACGTACGCGAGCCGGTACTCGTCCAGGATGTGGGCCTGCTCGACGGTGCTCAGCTCGGCCCACGGCCGTCCGCTCGGGTTGTCCCTGGTGCCGTTCTCGAACTGCTGCGTCAACTCCTCGATCGGGCGCGCTCGGCCCATGCCACCGTCCGGTCGCGGCGCCTGCTCGTCATACCAACTGTTGTAGATCTGGGTGAAGATCCACTGGGTCCAGCGGTAGTAGTCCGGGTCGATGGTGGCGAAGCGTCGCCGCGTCTCGTGCCCCAGCCCCAGCTGTCTCCACTGCCGGATGTAGGTCGCCATGTTGGCTTCGGTGGTGGTCCTCGGGTGCTGACCCGTCTGCACCGCGAACTGCTCTGCGGGCAGACCGAAGGCGTCGAAGCCCATCGTGTAGAGGACGTTCTTGCCGATCGTCCTCTGGTAGCGGCAGTAGACGTCGGTGGAGACGAAGCCCAGGGGGTGGCCCACGTGCATCCCCGTACCCGAGGGGTACGGGAACATGTCCATGACCATGAGGTGACCGCGATCGGGGGCCAGTCGCGGGTCCTCGGGCTCCGCCCAGGGTCCGGCCGGGTTGGCGGAGCTGAACGTGCCTTCGTGCTCCCACCGGTCCTGCCAAGCGGCTTCGATCTGGCCTGCCAACGCCGCCGTGTACCGGTGTGCCGGGGTGTCCTCGCTCATCTGCTGCGGTGTCCTTGCCCTCGAAAATCTGGGATATCGGAGTCGGAGATATGTGTCAGGGCGCTATCCCACCGGGATAACGCCCTGTCAACGCCGGCGGTCGATCGACCGCCAGAGAGTCAGCCGAGCTTGGCGGCCTGCTTGGCCATGGCCGACTTCTTGTTGGCAGCCTTGTTGGCGTGCAGCACACCCTTGGTGACGGCCTTGTCCAGCTTGCGCGACGCGTCACGCAGCGCCTGCTGGGTCGCGTCGACGTCACCGCTGGCGTGAGCCGTGTTGAACTTGCGGATCCAGGTGCGCAGTTCCGACTTGTGCGCGCGGTTGCGCTCGGTGCGCACGGCGTTGGTCTTGACGCGCTTGATCTGCTGCTTGATGTTTGCCACGAAGTGTCTTCCTGCTTGGTCTGACGTGTTTGCTTGCGGTGCTGCTCAGGTCTTCCGTCAACGATCGCCGTTCGGCTACGGACGCGACCGCCAACGATACCGCCTGCCCGGCGCATCACCAACCTGCCGGGAACGTATCCTGCGCAGATGCCTCCCCGACTGACCGTCGAGCGCCTCGCCTGGCTGGTTCAACCCGGCTACATCGTGGCGGAAGTCGCGATCGGGATCGGCCTCGGAGTCGCCTACTCCTTCCGGGACGACACCATCAGCGCCCTCGGCACCGGATGCTCGGCCATGGTGCTCCAAGGGTGCTCCTCTCAACCCTGGGCGATGAACGCCGTGTTCGTCGGCTTCGGGGTCCTTCAGGCGGCGGGCGCCTGGCACCTGCTGCGGGACCGGACATCCCGTCGGCGCCAGGTCGTCGGAGGACTGTGGGCGACCGCCGGGTCCTTCTCGATCCTGGTGGGCTTCTTCCCGGTCGACGCGCACCCCGTGGCGCACACCCTGGTCGCGCTGCCGGTCTTCGTGGCACAACCGCTGGCGATCCTCCTGCATGCTCGCTTGCTCCCGCCCTCACCGACGCGCACGGCCGGAATGGTGCTGGGTGCCCTTGCCGTAGCCGGCGCAGGGGTCTTCGGGACGTTGTTGGGCAGTGACCAGTGGGGTGGCCTGGCTGAGCGAGTCGCCATCTGGCCGGCCAAGGTCTGGCTGGCCCTGGCCGCGGCGAGGGCTCTCTCGGGAGCGCGCCGGCCCTAGGAGCCCCCGAACGCTTGCCTTCCCCGTCGCCGTAGTCTGCGCTGATGGACCCGGATGTGTTGCTCGTCGGCTGTGGTGACCTCGGCGCCGATATCGGGTTGCGCCTGTCCCGCAGAGGACACGGCGTGGTCGCCATCCGGCGGCGTGCCGAGCTCGTTCCTGCGCCCCTCAGCGCAGTGTCGGCCGACCTGACTCGTGAAGTGCCGATCCTGCCCGACCTCGACCTGCAGAACCTGGTCATCGCCCTCACGGCGCGACCCCGGACCGAGGAGGCCTACCGGGCGACCTACGTCGAGGGGCTCCGCCGGGCCATGGACGCGCTTGATCACATCGGACAACGGCCCTCCCGGGCCGTGCTGATCTCCTCGACCGGCGTCTTCGGGGTCACGACACCGAGCCCGGTCTGCACAGAGGACACGCCCGCCCGCCCCAACGACGGGCCGGCTCGGATGTTGCTTGAAGCGGAACGGCTCTTTCGCGCACGGATCCCCCACGGGACGGTCCTGCGACTCTCCGGCCTCTACGGACGAGGTTCAGCCCGGTTGGCCGACCAGGTCCGGGCAGGAGACGTCCGCGATCCTCACCGGTGGACCAACCGCATCCACCGCGACGATGCGGCTGCGGCTGCGGTGCACCTGCTGACCCGAACCCAGCCCCCCGGCCCCCTCTATATCGGCACCGATGACGAGCCGACACTGCTGGGCGACGTCGCGGCCTTCGTTGCGCAACGACTGGGCGCGCCCGCACCGCTGAGCGCAGACGCCAACCAAGGACACGGCAAACGCCTCAACAATGCCCTGTTGCGCCGCAGCGGCTGGACGCCGCAGTACCCGACCTTCCGCGAGGGGTATGCGGACTACCCGGAGATATAGCGCAGGGGATCCACCCCCACCACACCGTCAGCTGCGGCCGTGGTCCACTGCCAGCGAGCGCCGAGGATGGGTCGGTATGCTGCGGCGTCCCGCATCTGCGGTCTCCCCCACCCTCAGGACCTCCCATCCCACACGACCTCAGCGCCCCGGTTGCCCGCCCGCGTAGCAAGGACGGGAGCGTGCACGTCACGAACGAGCGCTTCAACACGATCTCGCACCTCTTCGGGGCGTGCTTCGCGTTGGTCGGCGCGGGACTGCTGATCACCCAGGCCGCCGAGCAGGGCGACCCCTGGAAGATCGTGGGCATGAGCATCTACGGCTTGTCGCTCATCATGCTCTTCACGACCAGCTCCCTGCACCACGGGATCGACAGCAGCCCGCGCGTCAACGAGGCCCTGCGGACCTTGGACTACGACTCGGTGTTCTTCCTCATTGCCGGCACCGTGACCCCCCTGGTGCTCGTGCTGGTCCGCAACACCTACGGGTGGACCGTCTTCGGAGCGGTGTGGGCCATCGCCATCTCGGGCATCGTGCTGCGCTCAGTGTGGCGCCGGGTGCCGAAGTACATCACCAATACCCTCTACATCTCACTGGGCTGGCTGACCGTGGTGCTGATCGGCGGAGGAGTGTCGTTACCTATCGGCGCGCTCGTGCTCATGGCCGCCGGGGGCCTGGTGTACAGCGTGGGCTTCGTCATCTTCGTGATCGAGAAACCCAACCCTCTTCCCGGAGTTTTCGGGTTTCACGAGGTGTGGCACGCCATGGTGCTGCTCGCGGCGTTCCTGCACTACATCATGATGTATTTCTACGTACTTCCCACTTAGCGCATCACTCCCGGTTGCGTTCGCGACAGATCGTCAGGACCGCTTGCTCCACGGCATACTCTGGGGCCCGCGAGACCGTGTTCCCGGTCCGTAGTCCCCCCTTGATCTCCACGTCTGCGGACGCCACGGCCTCGATCGCCCGTCCGAGCCGGAGGCCGTCCCACCCCTGCGCCACCCGACGCGCCTGGTCGACCTGCCACGGCGCCATACCGAGGTCCTTGGCCACCGATCCGGCGCTCGCTCGACCCGCGGCGCCCACCCGTCCCACCTGACGCAGCTGCAACGCCAGGACCGCGATAATCGGCACCGGGTCCAGCCCCCCGGACATCACGTGTCGTAGCAGTCTCATCGCCTCGGCCTGGTCTCCGGCCAACGCCGCCCCTGCCACCTTGAACCCGGTGGTCTCCACCTTCTCGCCGTAGTACGTCTCGACGTCGGCGACCTCGACCAGGCCCGAGATGTCCCGCATCAGCTGACCACAGGCACCCGCCAGCTCACGCACATCCTTGCCCACCGCTTGCACCAACGCGCTGGCCGCGTGTTTGTCGATCCGACGTCGATGGTCCTGGAACTCTCCCGTCACGAAGGCCACCTTGTCGCTCTCGGACTTCAACGCCTTGGCCTCGATCACCCGGGCCCCGGCCTTCTTCAGCGCATCCAGCACCCTCTTGCCTCGGTTACCGGCCTTATGGAGCACGATCAGCGTGACGTCGTCGGCGACGTCGTCGACGATGGACATGACGTCCTCGATAAGCGTGTCGTCGGCCTCGTCGAGGTCGTGCACCACCAAAGCTCGTCCACCCCCGAACAACGACGGACTGGCGTGCATCTGAAGGTCCCCCGGCGCGTAGGCCGACGCGTACAGGTGGACCGTCTCCAGCTCTGCATCCTCGGCGGCCAACAGCGCGACGACGCTGTGCACCGCCCGCTCAGCGAGAACCTCCTCCGGGCCGCTGACCAAGACGTATCGGGGAATCTCGCGGGCCGCGGGGCTCAAAGGTCGATCACCTCGAGACCGAGCTGGTTCATCCGGGCCGTGATGAGATCGGGCGCCAGCTCGAGGTGATCGGCCAGTGCCTCGGTGGGCACTCCCGCCTCGACCCCTTCACGCAGCTCCTCGTCCTGGTCCTGCGTCCAGGCGTGTCCGCCGGTGACGGCGGTGCGCGGTGACCGGGCGACCGGCGGTGCCACCGCCACGGGCCTGGGCTGCTCCCCGCGCGCCTGGACCGGCTCGACGTCGGGAGCCTCCGCATCCAGCCGTGCCAAAGCCCCCAGGACCAGCTCCCGGTCCGTGGTGGGCCAGAAGGGGGGCAACGACCGCTGTAGGAAGCCCGAGTAGCTCTTCGTCATCATGCGAGAGTCCAACAGCGCGACCACGCCTCGATCGCTACTGCGACGGATGAGCCGGCCTGAGCCCTGGGCCAGGCGCAGCGCGGCGTGCGTGCCCGAGACGGCCATGAAACCGTTGCCGCCCATCCGGGAGATCGCCTCGGTCCGCGCGGAGGACAAGGGGTCGTCAGGGCGTGGGAACGGGATGCGGTCGATGATGACGAGCTGACAGGCCGAGCCGGGCACATCGACGCCCTGCCACAAGGACATCGTGCCGAAGAGGCACGTGCTGGCCTGGCTGGCGAACTGGCGGACCAGCGTGGGTGTCTGGTCATCGCCCTGGCACAGGACCTCGATATCGGTGTCCTTGAGCCTGGTGCGCATCTCCTGGGTGGCCGTCTCGGCCGCCCTCCGGGAGCTGAACAGCCCCAGCGTGCGCCCACCGGCGGCGCGCACCAGCGCCTCGATCTCCTCGAACACCTTCGGCCCGGCCCCGTCCCGGCCCAGCGGAGGCAGGTGTGCGGCCACGTAGGCAATGGCCTGCTGCGGATAGTCGAAGGGGCTGCCGACGTCCAAGCCGGTGTAGGCCGGCGCATCGGCACCGCGCAGGCCCAGCGTCCCGGCGACGGCATCGAACGTCCCGCCCAGCTCCAGGGTCGCCGAGGTCAGCACGACGGTGCGATCCCCGAAGATCTTGTCCCGGATCATCATGGCCACGCTCATCGGTGCCACCCGCAAGGTCGTGTTGCCGCGCTGGTCGCGGGCCACCCAGGCGACGTCGAGCTCGCGCTCCTCCAGCAGTCGCTCGGCCGCGTCGAACACTTCGTCGATGCCCGATCGAGCCACCTGACGGGCCCCGTCAGCGGCGCTGGAAGAGTCGCCCTTCAGCTCCGACTGGGCCCCGCGAGCGGCGTCGCGAACGGCCGCCAGGGCTCGCGACATACCCTCCGGCAGACCCTGGCCGAGCCGTCCTTCGGGCAGCACGTCCAGGACGGCTTGCAGGTCCTCGGCGGCGTCGGTCAACGACTCGGTCGAGCCGTACTTGCTGGCTCGACGCGCGGCGACGCTCACGGTCCCCGCGGTCATCTCGTCGGTGATGGTCGAGGTCACCCGGTCCGTGAGCTCGTGGGCTTCGTCGATGACGAGCAGGTCGTGCTCGGGCAGCATGTGCCGGCCCTCGAACGCGTCGATGGCCATGAAGGCGTGGTTGGTGACGATGACGTCAACGTCGTGCGCGGCGGCCCGCGTGACCTCGACATAGCACTCCGCGGCCAGGGGGCACTTCGAGCCCAGGCACTCCTTGGCGCTGACGGACACCTGCCGCCATGCTCGGTTGCTGACGCCGGGGACGAGCTCGTCACGGTCCCCGGACTCGGTGACCTCGGCCCACTCACGCAGCCGGGTGATCTCGGTGCCCATCCTGGACCGCTCCGCGTCGACCGTGCCGACGGACATCAAGGTGTCGGCGTCCTCATCCGGGAACCCACCCACCAGCTTGTGTTGACACAGGTAGTTCGATCGCCCTTTGACCAGTGCGAACGTGGGCTCGCGGCCGACGAGCGAGCGCAGCGCCGCGGAGATCCTCGGCAGGTCACGGTCGATGATCTGGGCCTGCAGAGCCAGCGTCGCGGTGGCCACCACGACCGGCTTGCCGGTCGCCATTGCGTGCGCTATCGCAGGCACCAGGTAGGCCAAGGACTTACCGGTCCCCGTGCCGGCCTGGACCAGCAGGTGCTTCTCGTCCTCCACGGCATCGCGGACGGCCTTGGCCATCTGCACCTGCCCGGGCCGGGTGGAGCCGCCCACTGCCGCGACGGCTGCTTCGAGCAACGCGTCGAGGTCTGCAGGCATGGCAGACAGGGTATGCGGTCCCGGTGGGTCGTCCTCGTCGCCGTGCACAGCTCTCAGCGGTTGGCGATGCCGTCGGGTGCGCAGATGAAATGCGCAACCATGGCCGTCCATCCGGTCTGGTGGGAGGCACCCAGACCCTCGCCGTTGTCACCGTCGAAGTACTCGCTGAAGGTCGGGTGCTCGTCCCACAGCGGGCCGCTCGGATGATGCCTGGGCGTGCTGGGCCGTCGGCCTTCACGTCCCGGGCGGAAGAGCGAGACCAGCCGCTGTTCGATCGAGGTCGCGATCTGCTCGATCGACAGCTCCTCTCCCGATCCGGTGGGGAACTCGACTCGATGGGTCGCCCCCGCCCCACGGCCGTAGACCCGCAGCGCGTCGGTGATCAGCGCGTTGACCGGCATCCAGACGGGTCCACGCCAGTTGGAGTTGCCGCCGAACATGCCCGTCAACGACTCGGCGGGGACGTAGGCCAGCTGGAGGTCAACCCCGTCGACCGTGGCCGAGACCCCGTCGCGGTGCACGGCCGATAGCGACCGGATGCCGTGCGGGGAGAGGAACTCGGACTCATCCAGCAACGGCTTCAACAGCGCCGACCACTGGTCGGCGGAGACCATGGACAGGGTGCGGACGGCGTGGCCCCGGTAGTTGGTGTGCAACAGCGAGTCGGCGAGCTCGGGGCGCCGATCCGTCCAGCCTTGGAAGAAGTCCGTCAGGTCGGGCAGCTCGGTGGACACCCAGTTCGGCACCAGGGACACCGCGGTCAACGGAAGCAGGCCGACCATGGAACGGACCGGCATACGATGCGCCTGTCCGTCGCCGTCGACCAACAGGTCATGGAAGAACTCGTCGTCGGAGTCCCACAGCACCGAGTGTTGGGAGCCGAAGTCCTCCATGGCCTCGGAGATGGCCAGGAAGTGCACCAGGAATTTGGTGGCCACCTCGTCCCACGCCGGGTCCTCGCGAGCGAGCTCCGTGCTCATCCGGAGCATCTTCAGGCAGAACATCCCCATCCACGCTGTCGCATCGGCCTGCTCCAGCCGTTGCCCGTCGGGCAGAGGCTCGGACCGGTCGAACAGCCCGACATTGTCCATCCCGAGGAAGCCTCCCTCGAAGACGTGGGACCCGTCCGCGTCCTTACGGTTCACCCACCACGGGAAGTTGAGCAGCATCTTCAGCACGATCCGCTGCAGGAAGTCGCGGTCGGTCCCGCCGTCGATGGAGTACACCTGCCACGCTGCCCACGGGTGCACCGGCGGGTTGACGTCGGAGAAGTTCCACTCGTAGGCCGGCAGCTGGCCGTTCGGATGCATCGACCACTCGCGGCAGATCAACAACAGCTGCGCCTTGGCGAAGGCAGGGTCCACGTGGGCCAGCGCCACGCAGTGGAAGGCCAGGTCCCAGGTGGCGAACCACGGGTACTCCCACTCATCCGGCATGGAGATGACCTCAGCCAGGTTGACGTGCTGCCAGTCCGTGTTGCGGCCGCGGTGCAGCTCGGCCCGCTCCGGAGGCGGTGGCGGTTGCGCCGGATCACCGGCCAGCCATCGCGGCACGTCGTAGAGGTACAGCTGCTTCCCCCACTGCAACCCGGCGAACGCGCGGCGGGCGATGTGGGCGTCCTCGTCGGTGATCTGCGTTGGCAGCACATCAGCGAAGAAGGCATCCGCCTCCTGGCGACGGTGGGACAGCACCGCGTCGAACGACTCCGGCGCCTCGGGCTCACCGTCCAGATCGGTCAACCGCAGTCGCACGGTCACGCTCTGGCCGGGATGCACCGCGTCGAAGTGCCACCAGACGCCAACCTTGGTGCCCTGCCGCTCCGGGTCGCCCCGCCTGACGTCACCGGCCAACACGGCTTCGTTGACGACGTCCTTGGGGTATGCCGTGTCCTGGGCCTGCGAAGCCCCTTGGCCGTACAGGTCCACCAAGTCCGAGTCGTTGTCGCAGAAGACGAGGTCCGGCAGGCCGGCGTCTTCGTGACGCTCGGCGCGCAGGCGCATACGACCGAGCTCGTGGTGGTGGGCCCGCACGTCGGCATACTCCGCCGTCCCGTCGTGCTCCCCTCGCAGAGCACCTTCGGCCCACAGCCGTGGACGTCGGTCGTCCAGTCCCCAGGCCCAGGTGTTGCGGAACCACAGCTGCGGCACCAGGTCCAGCGGCGCGGCCTCCTGGCTGTGGTTCGTCGCGGTGATCTCGACACAGATGTCGCTGGGCGAGGCCTTGGCGTGCGTGACCTCGACGTCGAAGAAGGCAGTGTCGTCCAGGACGCCGGTGTCGGACAGCTCGTACTCCGGCTCCTGGGGGCCGCGCGCCGCGTTGACGGCCAGCAGGTCGGCATACGGGAAGGCGGTCGTCGGGTAGCGGTAGAGCCAGCGGGCGAAGCTGTGCGTCGGGGTCCCGTCCAGGGCCCACCAGTACTCCTTGACGTCCTCGCCGTGGTTTCCCTGCGGGTTGGTCAGGCCGAACAGCCGTTCCTTGATGCGGTCGTCTTGACCGTTCCACAGCGCGAGCCCGAGGTTGAGATAGCCCTCCACGTCGCACAGTCCCGACAATCCGTCCTCACCCCACCGGTAGGCCCGTCGATGCGCGTCGTCGAAGGGGAAGTGCTCCCAGGCGTTGCCGTCGGCGGAGTAGTCCTCCCGCACCGTGCCCCACTGCCGGGCCGAGACATACGGGCCCCACTGCCGCCAGGCGGACTTGGGGTCGGCAGACTCGGCCAGACGTTCCCGCTCAGTGCTCACCGGACCACTGTGGCACGGCTAGGAAGCGAACGAGGCCAGCGCTCCGTGCAGGTCGGGCAGCACTTTGGCCTCGAGCCGCGTCCCATCGGCGGTGTGGTCCTCGAGCAGGATCTCGCCCTCGGCGTGCACCCGGCTCACCAGGTCGCCGCGATCGTAGGGCAGCAACACGTCGACGAGGATCTGCGGCCGCGGCAGGGTCGACTCGACCGCCTCGATGACCTCGGGCATACCCTGACCGGTGCGCGCCGAGACGGCGACCGAGTCGGGGTAGGTCCGCAGCAGCCGGTCCAACACGTCGGGGTCGGCCACGTCGGCCTTGTTGAACACGATGACCTCGGGCACCTCGTGAGCGCCGACGTCGGCTAACACCTCGTGCACCGCGCGGATCTGACCGTCGGGGTCATCGTGCGCCCCGTCCACGACGTGCAGCAACACGTCGGCGTCGGCCGCCTCCTCGAGCGTGGATCGGAAGGCCTCGACCAGCTGGTGCGGCAGGGCTCGGACGAATCCCACCGTGTCGACCAGCGTGTAAGGCCGGCCGTCCTCGGCTTCGGTGCGGCGCACCGTCGGGTCCAGCGTGGCGAAGAGCTGGTCCTGCACCAGCACCCCGGCGCCCGTCAGGCGGTTGAGCAGTGAGGACTTGCCGGCGTTGGTGTATCCGACGATGGCCACACTGGCGACGTGACCGGTCTTGCGGGAGGCCCGCTTGGTGTCTCGGGTGACCTTCATGGAGGCGATGTCCCGACGTAGCTTGGCGATCCGTGTGTTGATCCGTCGGCGGTCCAGCTCGATCTTGGTCTCACCGGGTCCGCGCGATCCGATGCCCTCACCGCCGGCCACGCGCCCACCGGCCTGCCGGGACATCGACTCACCCCAACCACGCAAGCGCGGCAGCAGATACTGCAACTGTGCCAGCTCGACCTGGGCACGCCCCTCCCGGGACTTGGCGTGCTGGGCAAAGATGTCCAAGATCAGCGCGGTGCGGTCGATGACCTTGACCTTCACCACGTCCTCCAGCGCCCGTCGCTGGGAGGGCGCGAGCTCGTCGTCGCAGATCACCGTGTCGGCCCCTTCGGCCTGCACGATCTCACGCAGCTCGTGGGCCTTGCCCGATCCGAGGTAGGTCGCCGGGTCTGGTTTGGCGCGACGCTGCAGAACGGCATCGGCGATGGTGGACCCGGCGGTCTCGGCCAGCGCAGACAGCTCGCGCATCGAGGTCTCAGCGTCTTCGACGGTGCCTTCGCTCCATACTCCGGCGAGGACGACATGCTCCAGCCGAAGCTGACGGTACTCGACCTCGGTGACGTCCTGGAGCTCGGTCGACAACCCGCCGACACGCTTCAGCGCTGCCCGTTCTTCACGGTCGAACTGGTCACCGTCGAACGACGGCTCTGCCTCGGGTCGTCCGGTGCTCGCGGGCCCAGGATTGGTGTGTGCGGTCATAATCTCCTTCGGTTCCTGCTCAGGGTCTCACTGCATCAACGTTGCGGGCCACTGATTTCCTCCCCCGTAGACTTTCGGTGATGGCATCCGACGCTGGCGACCCTCCGGGCAACGACCACTACTTCACCGCTGACCCCGCCTCGGACGCCGAGCTGCGGGTGCGCACCGTGACCCTGGCTGGCCGCGAGGTCCGGGTAGTGACCGCCGGTGGGATCTTCTCCCCCGACAGCGTCGACAAAGGGACTGCAGTGCTGCTCAAGCACCTGCCACTGCCTCCGGTCTCCGGGACGTTCCTGGATCTCGGTTGCGGGTGGGGGCCCCTGGCCCTGACGATGGCGCTGCAGGCTCCGAGCGCCCTGGTCCACGCCGTAGACGTCAACCGTCGGGCACTCGACCTGATGCGGCGCAACGCGGTGGCTCTCGGGTGCTCGGGCGTGCAGACCGCCGAACCCTCCGACGTCCCCGGGGACACCCGTTTCGACCTCATCTGGTCCAACCCGGCCATCCGGATCGGCAAGGCCGCTCTGCACGACATGCTGCTGACCTGGCTGCCCCGACTGGCCCCCGGCGGGTCGGCATACCTGGTGGTCAGCAAGAACCTTGGCGCCGACTCGCTCCAAACGTGGCTCAGCGGTCAGGACCCGCGCTGGCAGGTGGAGCGGCACGCCGCTGACAAGGGCTTCCGCATCCTGCGGGTGCACCTGCCCGCGACGCCTCCCGCCGCCTAGCCCCAGCTCCCCCAAGCCACCAAGCCCCCAACCCACCAACCCACCAACCCACCAAGCCAGCAAGCCACCTGTGCCCGGCCGGACGACTCGTGCCGTCGACGGCGGAGCCATGAGTCGTCCACAGAGGCACGGGCCGAGGACGATGTCCACAACTTCCCGGGTGAACCGCGACGTTGTGTCGCAAGGGGACATATTCGCCCCATGGATCCTCGACTCTCCGGCGTCCTTGCTCGCCGATCCCCGGCCGTGTTCACCGCTTCCGAGGCCTACACGGTTGGCCTCGATGCCGGCACGATCCACCGACTTTGTCGTCGTGGAGAGGTCATCCGGTTGGCGAGCGGCACCTACACCTCGGCCGAGGTGTGGAGCACAGCTGACCCCATCGAACGACACCTCCTGCTCGCGGCTTCTCGCTGTGCAGCGCTCGAGGGTCGAGGTGACATCTCGCTCGCGCTCAGTCACGACAGCGCAGCAGCCTGGTGGGGGCTCCCGCTCCTGTGCACTCCGAAACGGGGGCACCTCACCCTCTGTGGCCCTGGCGCGGCGCGCACTCGTGCTGAGTACACGGTCCACCGTCGATACGGCGTCGACCAGTGTTCGACCTACCGGAGTGTCGACACGGACTCAGCTGAGTATCCGCGCCTGGGCCATCCGCGAGTCCAGGTTCGGACGGTTTCCCCCGTCCTCGCCGCTTTCGGAGTGGCCGAGACGCGTGGCTTCCTGGCCGGAGTCGTGGCCTTGGACGGCGCGCTCCACAGCGCAAAGGCTCAGCCGGAGGACGCTGTCGGATGGCTGAGCCGGCTTCGACGTCGACCCGGCATGGCCACGATCCGATCGGTGGTGAAGGCTGCCGATGCGCTGGCCGAGTCACCCCTGGAGACCCAGGCGCGAGTGGTGCTCCAGTCCTTGGGATACCGACCCCGGCTGCAAGCCAGGCTCTTGTCTACGGACGGCCACTTCGTCGCTCGGGTCGACCTCCTCATCGAGGATCTGGGCGTCGTTGTCGAGGTCGATGGTCGGGTGAAGTACCAGCAGCACAACTCCACCCAGGCCTTGGTGTCAGAGAAACGACGGGAGAACGCCATCGTTGACCTTGGCTATGCCGTGTTTCGGCTCGAGCATCATCACCTCGCCGATCCCAAGGCCATCGATGCCTGCATCCAGCAGGCCGCTCGGCGGGCTCATTCTCCTCAGCGGCGATCAACTCGTGCCCCCTCAGTCCGCCTGTAGCCGCTCTGGCGGCGACACAAGTCGTGCCAGATGACACGAGTGCGTGGACTACGACTCCTGGTGTCTCTCGGTGATAGCAGCGAGGGCTTGGGGCAGCAGGTCGGGGGCGTCGTGAGCGAGCCACGTGATCCGGGGGTCTGCGCGGAACCACGCCATCTGTCGACGTGCGTACTGGCGGGTGGCAATGGCGGTGTCGGCTCGAGCTTGCTCAGCACGGAGCCGACCGTCGAGATGGGCCAGAGCCTGGGAGTAGCCCAGCGCGCGGCGGGCCGTGGGGCTCTCCCGCAGCCCCATGGCCGCCAGGCCCCTCACCTCGTCGAGCAGACCGGCCTCCCACATGGACTCCACGCGCTCGGCAATGCGCGCGCTCAGCACCTCCCGGTCCGCGGTCAGCCCGATCATCACCGTCGGCTCCACGTACTCCCGCCGAGGCATCGACGCGCTGAACGGGCGGCCCGTCAGCTCGATGACCTCAAGTGCTCGGACCACTCGGCGCTCGTTGCGGGCGTCGAGCCGGGCTGCGGCCACTGGATCACGACCCGCCAGCTCGGCGTGCAAGGCATCCGCGCCTCGCTCCGCCAGGACCGCTTCCCAGTGAGCGCGCACCCCCGGGTCCGTCGGCGGGATGTCCAGCTGGTCGAGCAAGGCCCGGACGTACAGCCCCGAACCGCCCACCACCAGCGGACAGGCCCCCCGCGCGCGGATGGCCGCCAGGTCTTGCCGTGCCCACCGTTGGTAGGCGGCCACCCTGGCCTCGTCCGCGACCTCCAGCACGTCGATCTGATGGTGGGCGATCCCCTGTCGTTGCGCCGTCGACAACTTGGCCGTGCCGATGTCCATCCCCCGGTAGAGCTGCGAGGCGTCAGCGTTCACGATCTCACCGCCAAGCTCGGCGGCGATCCGGAGGCCCAGACCGCTCTTGCCGCTGGCGGTCGGACCGACGAGGGCCACGACAGGCTGGATGGTCCTCGCACCCGACGTCGCCACGCCTGAGTCTGACATGCGGGGCCGTTCCGTTCGAGTGACGCTGCTGGTCCCAGCCGACATACTGGCTGGATGGCCCCCGCTGCGTCCCTGATCCAGCTCCACGTGCTGGCCGACTCCACCGGCGACACGGCCGCCCGGGTGGCCCGCGCGGCCGCGGCCCAGTACGTCGGCTACGACATGCGCATCGTGCGTCACTCCCGGTTGTCCTCCGCCGACGGGGTGCGCTCGGTGCTCGACCGGATCGACCCGCAGGGCGCTGCCGCGGTGGTGTTCTCCACCATCGTCGACCCGGAGCTGCGTGCCCTGGTCAGCGCGCAGTGCGAGGAGAGGGGCATCCCCCACGCCGAGCTGCTGGACTCCGCGGTCGCCGCGCTGACCCTGGCCACCGGTGCCGAGCCGGAGCGCACCGTTCGCCCCGTCGGGGTGGGCGAGGACTACTTCGCCCGCATCCAGGCGATGGAGTTCTCGATCGCCAACGACGACGGCAAGTTCCACAACCCCCTGCGCGAAGCCGACATCGTGCTCATCGGCGTCTCGCGCTCCGGCAAGACGCCGCTGGCGATGTATCTGGGCTACCTCGGCTATCGCACCGCCAACATCCCGCTGGTGCCAGGCATCGCGGTGCCCGAGGAGCTCTGGCAGGTGGACCGCCACAAGATCGTCGGGTTGACCATCGACCCCGAGCGACTCCACGCGATCCGTATGCGGCGGGTCACCGCCATGGGCTCACGCACTGACCGCTCGGGATATGCCGACCTCGGCCGGATCTTCGACGAGCTGGAGGAGATCACCGCGCTGCAGCGCCGGTTCGGCTGCCCCGTCATCGACACCACACAACTGGCGCTGGAAGAAGCGGCCGGCCGCGTGATCGAGGTCCTCGAGCGGCGTGCCGCGCTGCATACCTAGCCGCGCCCCTGGGCCAGCGGTACGGTGCCAAGCACATCCCCAACCCCTCCAGGAGTCACCATGAGTGCATCCGCCAACGGCGACGGATCACCGAAGACCACTCAGGCCAGCACCACCTATCTCTACGACCTCGCCGACGGCGATGCGTCGATGCGCACCATCCTCGGCGGCAAGGGGGCCAACGTCGCGGAGATGATGCGCCTCGGGGTCCCGGTGCCCGACGGCTTCACCATCAGCACTGCCGCAAGCGTGGCCGCCATGGACTCGGGCGGAAGATGGCCGGAGGACCTGTGGGACCAGACCCTCGCGGCGCTGCATCGGATGGAGGAACGCACGGGGAAGACCTTGGGCTCCCCGGACCAGCCCCTGTTGGTGTCGGTGCGATCGGGCGCGGTCGTCTCGATGCCCGGGATGATGGACACCATCCTCAACCTCGGCATCAGCGCCGACACCGTCGAGGCTCTGGGCCGTGAGTCGGACAACCCCCGCTTCGCCTGGGACTCCTACCGCCGGTTCATCCAGATGTACGGCGAGGTCGTCGAGGGCGTCCCGGCCTACGCCTACGGTGACGTGCTGACGGCCATGAAACGCGACCGCGGGGTCGAACAGGACACCGACCTGAGCACCGAGGACCTCAAGGGGCTGGTCGACGCGTTCCTCCAGGTCTCCCGGGAGCACATGGGTGAGGACCTGCCCACCGACCCGCAGGACCAGCTGCGCCGCGCGGTCGACGCCGTGTTCGGCTCGTGGCAGACCAAACGGGCCGCGGTCTACCGCCGGGCAAACGGCATACCGGATTCCCTGGGCACGGCGGTCAACGTGATGCAGATGGTCTTCGGCAACCGCGGTCAGACGTCCGCGACCGGGGTCTGCTTCACCCGCAACCCGGCCACCGGCGCCAAGGAGCTCTACGGCGAGTTCCTCCTCGATGCCCAGGGCGAGGACGTGGTGGCGGGCATCCGCACTCCCCGACCGCTGGCCGAGATGCAGGAGGCGTTGCCCGAGGCCTTCGAACAGCTCGTGGACACCATGCGCCGGCTCGAGGAGCACTACGGCGACATGCAAGACATCGAGTTCACCGTGGAGGAGGGCACGCTCTACCTTCTGCAGACCCGGTCGGGCAAGCGCACGGCGGCCGCCGCCTTCAAGGTCGCCCGTGACATGGTCGAGGAGGGCACCATCGATGAGCAGCAGGCTCTGCGCCGCGTCGACGCCACTCAGCTCGACCAGCTGCTGCACCCGGCCATCGACCCCGAGCACGGGCAGCAACCGATCACCAAGGGGTTGAACGCTTCCCCAGGAGCCGCCGTGGGCGCGATCGTCTTCGACTCCGACGTGGCCGAGGAGCGCGGCAAGGCCGGTGACGCGGTTGTCCTGGTCAGCTGGGAGACCTCCCCTGACGACATCGCCGGCGTGATCCAGTCGCAGGGCGTCCTCACGGCGCACGGTGGGATGACGTCGCACGCCGCGGTGGTGGCCCGCGGCATGGGTCGCCCCTGCGTGGCCGGAGCCTCCGGGATCAGCATCGACGTGCAGGCCGGCACGATGACCGTGGGCGATCAGGTGCTCAAGGAAGGCGACACGATCACCCTCGACGGTTCCACCGGCGAGGTGTATGCCGGAGCGCTGGACCTCATCCCGCCACAGCTCAACGAGGACTTCGCGGCCATCGTGTCCTGGGCCGACGACATCCGTCGACTCGGCGTGCGGGCCAACGCCGACACCGGTGAGGACGCCGCGAAGGCCCGGGAGTTCGGAGCCGAGGGCATCGGGCTGTGCCGCACCGAGCACATGTTCATGTCACCGGACCGGTTGCCGGCGATGCGCTCGATGATCCTGGCGCACGACGACGAGGAGAGGGCCGCGGCTCTGGAGTCGATCCTGCCCATGCAGCAGGAGGACTTCGAGGCGATCTTCACCGCGATGTCCGGACTGCCGGTCACCATCAGACTGCTGGACCCGCCGTTGCACGAATTCCTCCCCGACCTCGTCGAGCAGTCGCTGACGGTCCAGCGGTTGGAGCTGCAGGACGCAGACCCCGACGAGATCGCTGGCCAGCGGCGTCTGTTGGACCAGGTCAAGAAGCTCACCGAGATGAACCCGATGCTGGGCACGCGGGGGGTCCGCCTCGCTCTGCTCTATCCGCAGATCCCGCAGATGCAGGTCCGCGCTATCGCCCGTGCCGCCTTCTCCGTCACGGCCTCCGGCGGCACGCCGATCGTCGAGATCATGGTGCCTTTGGTGGCCTTCGCCGAGGAGCTGAAGCAGATGCGAGCCATCATCGAGGACACGCTGGCGCAGGAGTTCGAGGCCTCGGGGCATCGCTTCGACTACACCATCGGCACCATGATCGAGATTCCCCGCGCGGCCGTGGTGGCCGCGCAGATCGCCGAGCACGCGGACTTCTTCTCCTTCGGCACCAACGACCTCACCCAGACGGGGATCGGTATCTCGCGGGACGACGCCGAAGGCAGCTTCCTCGCGGCATACCAAGATCAAGACCTGGTGCAGAGCAACCCGTTCGCCACCATCGACGCCGACGGGGTGGCCGAGCTGGTCCGGATCGGCGCCGAGGGCGGCCGTCGCACGAAGTCCGAGCTCAAGCTCGGGGTATGCGGTGAGCACGGCGGAGACCCTGCCTCGATCGCCATCTTCGACGGGCTGGGCTTGGACTACGTGTCGTGCTCGCCGTACCGGGTGCCGATCGCGCGATTCTCGGCCGCCCGCTCGGTCCTGGACGCAGCCGGGGACTGCTAGCTCTGCCTTAGGACACCCGCGGGGCGATCACGGCCAAACCGGCGTCGTCGTCGTAGGTATAGATCTCCTGGCCGTTGATCCAGACCCGCTGGGCACGAGAGGCGAAGTCGAAGGGGTCGCCGCTCCACAGCACGACGTCGGCGTCCTTGCCCGGCTCCAAGGAGCCGACTCGGTCCGCCACGCCCATAACGGTGGCCGGGTTGATGGTGATGGCTCGCAGCGCAGCCTGCCGGTGCATGCCCTCCTTGTGGGCCAACGCGGCCTGCGTCACCAAGAACTCAATGGGCACGACGGGGTGGTCGGTAATGATGGACACCGCTACTCCGGCCCGGTCCATGATCCCAGGAGCCTTGGCACTGCGCTGGCGCACCTCCACCTTGGAGCGCGACACGATCATCGGGCCATACAGCACCGGGATGCCCTTGGCGGCAAGCAGGTCAGCGAGGAGGTAACCCTCCGTGCCGTGATCGAGCACCAGGTCGTAGCCGAACTCCTCGGCGATCCGGATGGCGGTGGCGATGTCGTCGGCGCGGTGGCAGTGCTGCCGCCAGGGGATCTGCCGTTCCAGGACCATGATGAGGGCTTCGTGCACCAGATTCCCGGCCACCGGGGCGGCTTCGGTGTCCTGTTCGCTACGAGCCAGCATCGCCTGGTGAGCGCGCGCCGCGGTGAAGGCCCGGCGCAGCGTCAACGCCACCCCGAGCCGGGTCGAGGGCGTCTTGGTCTGCTCGCCGTAGACCCGCTTCGGGTTCTCTCCCAACGCCGACTTCACCCCCGACGGGGACCGCAGGACCATCTCGTCCACGTAGCGGCCATAGGTTTTGATCGCGACCGCCAGTCCACCGATGGGGTTGCCCGAACCCGGATTGACGTTGACCGAGGTGATCCCCCCGCTCAGCGCGTCGTCGAACCCTTTCTCCAACGGGTTGATCGCGTCCAGGGCTCGGGCTGCGGCCATGACAGGGTCTGTCATCTCGTTGGTGTCCTCACCGGCCCACCCCTCGCCCTCCTCGGAGACGCCGAGGTGGACGTGCGCATCGACCAGTCCTGGCAGCAGCCACGCCCCTTGGGCGTCGACGACCTCCGCACCGGAGGGGACGGGCACGTCGGGCCCCAGGGCGAGGATCCTACTGCCCTCGATCACAACGGTGCCGGTGAAGGCCTCGCTGGTGACAGGGACGACGTAGGCGTGAGTGATGGCAAGAGTCATAGGTGCACGGTAGCCCGACAGTGTGAGGCATCACTCATGGAATTCGCGAACTCGCCCCCCGGAGACCCTTGTGGAAAGGCGTCTACTACTGCGAAAGTAGGAGGGTTGCGCCAACGACACGTGGGCTAAACCTCGTCTCACCGGCAACACACGGATACGTCACAGCGCAGTGGCTTAGCCACAGGTCGCGCGTAGACCCCGATGATGAAACATTCAGGCTTGACGCAACGTTACACGACCGTAAGGAGTGGTCTTCCACTCCCTATCCCCACGATTTCACCCGCGGAGCACGTTTTCGAACGTCGCGACGATACGGACCACCAAGGCAACGAGGAGCACATACATGGACTGGCGCAGTCGCGCTGCATGCCTGGAAGAGGACCCAGAACTCTTCTTCCCGATCGGAAACACCGGCCCGGCCCTGCAGCAGATCGAAGAGGCCAAGGCGGTATGCCGCACGTGTCCCGTGATCGACACGTGTTTGAAGTGGGCCTTGGAGACAGGGCAGGACGCGGGGGTCTGGGGAGGACTCTCCGAGGACGAACGACGCGCCCTCAAGCGTCGCAAGGCCCGGGCCCGACGCGCAGGCTAGTCCAGCAACTCCGGCACCGAACGAAGCCGCACGACGAACCTCGCTGATGTTCCGTGCGGCTTCGTCTTGTCCCAGGTGATGCTGCCCCGGACATCGGTCAAGAGGGCGTCAACGATCTGCATACCCAGGCCCGAGGTAGGGGGGGTGGGCGATCCTGCTGGCAGCCCCACTCCGTTGTCGCTCACGGTGACCTTGAGAACGGGACCGTCCGGATCGGAGCTGCGCTCGGCGTGCACCCGGACGCATGCGGAGTGTTCCCCGGTCCAGGACGGCGCCGCGAAGCCATGCTCCACGGCGTTGTGGACGAGCTCGGCCAAGACCATGGCCAACGGGGTGGCATCTTCGGCGCCCAACCGCCCGAACGACCCTTCGAGCGCACAGTCGACCTTGACGTCCCCGGCGGCGACCTCAACCGTGGCCCGAAGGATACGGGCCGCCACCTGGTCGAACTCCGCGGTCTCGTCGAAGCCGTGGCTCAAGGTGTCGTGCACCATAGCCACCGTGCTCAACCGTCGGCCAGCCTCCTGCAAGGCGGCTCGCGCCGCGGGGTCGGTCATCCGCCGAGACTGCAGGCGCAACAGAGCCGAGACGGTCTGCAAGTTGTTCTTGACGCGATGGTGCACCTCGCGGATCGTCGCGTCCTTAGTGACCAACTCCCGTTCCTGACGCCGCAGCTCGCTGACGTCCCGCAGCAACAACAGGGCGCCGGTACGCCGACCACCGGTCAGCAGGGGCACGGCCCGCAATGTGAGGTGGATGCCACGGGTCTCGATCTCGGTCCCCCAGGGCGCACGGCCGGTGAGGACCAGGGGGATCGTCTCATCCAAGGCGGTGCCCACCGGCACCTGCGACGTCACGATCTGGGACAGATCGGCCCCCATCACCTGGTCGGTATGGCCGAGGCGTCGCAGAGCCGAGACGGCGTTGGGGCTGGCGTACTCGATCATGCCGTCCGCGCTCAGTCGCACGACCCCGTCACCGACGCGCGGGGTCCCCCGTCCGACTCCAGTATGCGGGTGGTCAGCGGGAAAGGCGCCTTGGGCGATCATCACCAGAATCGACTGGGCGATGTGAAGGTAGTTCACCTCCAACCCGCCCTGCTGGCGCATGTGATGCAGGTCGGTATGGCGCACCAGCACGCCGAGCACCACCCCCCGACGGAGCACCGGAACGTACTGCTCCCGTACGAAGTCGGCGTCCTGGTGGGTGACGGTCCGACCGGCTGCGGCGACCTCACTCAGGATTGCTGCCCGCTCGGGGCCGGATCGCTGCCCGACCACGTCATCGGGGTAGAAGTTGGGCCCGGTGCTGGGCCTGGCGTGCGCCGCCAGCACCCAGCCGCCCACCGCCACCCCGTTCGTGTCCGTTTCTGCTGCGCCGCCCGGGGCATCGTCCCGGGCCACCCACAAGGTGAGGTCAGCGAACGAGAGGTCAGCGACCATCTGCCAGTCACCGACCAGGCGGTGCAACCATTCGGCCTCGGCCGCCGGGACCTTCGAACCGCCGGACAGGACCTCTCGCAGCGTGGGCACGCAGGCGAGACTAGCGTCGCTCGCGCAATGCGCTAACCCGCCGTGCCTTGACGCACCAGTCCGCGCAGGGTGCGCAGGGCCACCGAGACCGGCGCCAGACCTGGATCCTCCATCTCACTGACCCGGTTCATCACCTGCGAAACGCGGTCCATAGCCTCCGACTGCTCGGTGGTCCAAGCCCGCACCCGCTCCATCGCGCCCTGCTCGGAGTCCGTCCCCAGCATGACCGCGCGGGTCAGCGCCCGCATGACACCGTACATATCGTCCCGCACGGCCCCCCGGGCCAGCGACGACCAGCGGTCGCTGCGTGGCAGGTGGGACACCTGGGTCAGGAGCGCATCGATGCCGAAGGACTCCGACACCGCGAAGTACACCGCAGCCGTCTCCTCGGACGTGCGGTCGGCGTCGGCCGCGACCTCGATCACGTCCAGCAGGGAGAAGACGTCGAGCAGGCCCGCATACTTCGAGGCCAGGTCCTGTGGCACACCCTGGCAGGTCAGTTCGTCGATGTAGCTGTGGTGTCGGGCCCGTTCCTCGCCCTGCAACAGCTCGGACATCTTGGGGACCAGCGCCTGCACCGGCTCGGCAAACCGATCGATCTCCGAGGTCATGTCGGCGGACAGCGGCCGGTTGTTGAGGAACCACCGGACCGAGCGGTCCAGCAGTCGACGGAACTCCAGGTACAGCGTGGTCTGGACCTCGGTGCCGACCTTGTTGTCCAACGCCTCCACATCATCGATGTAGCCGGCCATGGCGAACACCTCCCGACAGACCACGAACGCCCGGGCGATCTGGGTCGCCGTGGCACCGGTCTCCTCCATAGCTCGGAAGACGAAGGTCACCCCACCCCGGTTGACGATGTCGTTGGCCAACTGGTTGATGATGATCTGTCGACGCAGCGGGTGGTCGGCCAGGCCCTCGCTGATGCGCTCGCGCAGCGGAACGGGGAAGTAGGTCAACAGCGACGACGTGACCGCAGGCTCGTCCGGCAGGTTCGAAGCCAAGAGCTCCTCTTTGAGACCGATCTTGGAGTAGGCCATGATCACCGAGAACTCCGGCGCGGTGAGTCCCTGGTCGGCCTCGGCGCGGCGGGCCAGCTCAGAGGTGTCAGGGAGGAACTCCAGCGCAGGGTCCAGTCCTACGTGCTCCATCAGGTAGCGGATCAAGCGGTGATGCACGCTCAGCATCCGGCTCCCCTGGTGACGAGCGTTGCCGATCAGGACGTTCTGGTCGTAGTTGTGGCGCAACACCTTCTGCGCGACCTCATCGGTCATCTCGGCCAGGAGCTCGTCGCGTTGCTCCATCGTGAGCTCGTCGCTTCTGACCAACGGAGTGAGGGCGATCTTGATGTTCACCTCGTGGTCCGAGGTGTCCACCCCGGCGGAGTTGTCCACCGCGTCGGTGTTGACATGGACACCGTTCCACGCGGCCTCGATGCGGCCGAGCTGGCTCAGACCGAGGTTGCCTCCCTCACCGACGACCCGGACCCGCAGGTCCTCACCGTTGATCCGGATGGCGTCGTTGGCCCGGTCGCCGATCTCGGCGTGCGTCTCCTCCGAGGACTTCACATAGGTCCCGATACCACCGTTCCAGAAGAGGTCCACCGGTGCGCTGATGATCGCCTTCAGCAGCTCGGCAGGCGTCAGCGTCTCCACCGTCTCCGCCAGGCCCAGCACCTCGCGCACGGCCCCGCTGATGGGCACCGACTTCGCGGCCCTGGGGTACACGCCTCCTCCTTCGCTGATCAAGGAGGCGTCGTAGTCGGACCAGCTGGACCGGGGAAGCTCGAACAGTCGCCTGCGCTCCGCGAAGGAGACCGTCGGGTCGGGGTCGGGGTCCAGGAAGACGTGCCGATGGTCGAAGGCCGCCACCAGTCTGATGTGCTCGGACAGCAACATGCCGTTGCCGAAGACGTCACCACTCATGTCACCGACACCCGCGACGGTGAAGTCCTCGCTCTGGGTGTCCAATCCCAGCTCGCGGAAGTGGCGCTTGACCGATTCCCAGGCCCCGCGGGCCGTGATGCCCATGGCCTTGTGGTCATACCCCGCCGACCCGCCGGAGGCGAAAGCGTCGTCCAACCAGAACCCGTACTCCCTGGACACCCCGTTGGCGATATCGGAGAACGTGGCGGTGCCCTTGTCGGCAGCGACCACCAGATAGGGGTCGTCGTCGTCGTGGCGCACGACCCGGTCCGGGGGGGCGATCTGCGTGCCATCACGGTTGTCCGTGATGTCCAGCAGTCCGCTGATGAAGGTCTTGTAGGCCGAGATGCCCTCGGCTTGCCAGGCTTCCCTGTCCACCGTGGGATCCGGAAGCTGTTTGGCCACGAAGCCGCCTTTGGAGCCCGTCGGCACGATGACCGCGTTCTTGACCATCTGCGCCTTGACCAGCCCGAGGATCTCGGTGCGGAAGTCCTCACGCCGGTCGCTCCAGCGCAACCCACCGCGGGCGACCGCCCCGAAGCGCAGGTGCACGCCCTCCACACGGGGGCTGTAGACCCAGATCTCGAAGGCAGGCCGGGGCTCCGGCAGCCCGTCGATCTGGCGCGGCAGCAACTTGAGGCTGACCCGGCTGCGCGGGAGACCGTCGCTGTCACGTTGGAAGAAGTTGGTCCGCACGGTGGACGTCAGAACGCGCAGCACGAAGCGGATGATGCGGTCCTGGTCCAGGCTGGAGACGTCGTCGAGGGCGCTCTCGATCTTCGTGACGACCTTGCCCTCCGCAGCGTGACGGTCGGACGCGATCTCCTCGGGAGCGTCCGGGTCGAAGCGCGCCTCGAACAGCTGCACGATCAATGCACTGATCCCCGGATTGGCCACGAAAGCCTCCTCGAGGTAGTCCAGGCTCGACGAGCTGACCTGTCGCAGGTATCGCACGAACGTGCGCAGCACGACCACTTCGCGCCAGGTCAAGCCCGCCGTCAGGACCAAGGAGTTCAGGGTGTCGCTCTCGGCCTGGCCGGTCCACACAGCGGCGAAGGCCTCTTCGAACAAGGCGGCGACGACGGCCTCGGACTCGGGCTTCTCCCACACCTGCGCGTCGTCGGCACGCAGACCGAAGTCGTAGATCCAGGTCGTTCCGGCCTTGCCGTTCAGCTCGTAGGGACGCTCGTCCGTTACCTCCACGCCCAGGTCCGCGCACAACGGCAGGACGTCGGTCAGGGACAGGGCCTCTCGCCGGTAGAGCTTCAGCCTGCGTTCCCGGTCCGGAGCCCCCGACTCGGCATACAGGTATGGCCGCAGCTCGGTCAGGGTCCCGTCGGCGTCGAGCTCGGCCAGACGGGTCAGGTCGCCGAAGGCGTCAGTGGCGGCGAAGTCCTCCTTGTAGGACTCCGGGAAGGAGTCGGCATAGTGCGCCAACACGTCGCCGGCCAGGGCGTCGTCGTCGTAATGCTCCTCGACGACGTCGATGAGGTTCTCCCCCCAGCTGCGGGTGGCCTCGATCAGGCGTTCCTGCAGCGCTTGGACGTCCACGTCAGGGATCTCGGTGCCCCGTGGCATCCGCAGGACGAAGTGCAGCTGGGCGAGGGGGGCTTCACCCACCCGGGTCGAGTAGTCCACCGTCTCGCTGCCGTAGGCCTCCTTCAGCAGCTCCTGCATACGCAGGCGCACGGCGGTGGTGTAGCGGTCCTTGGGGATGTAGAACAACGCCGAGATAAAGCGTCCGAACTCATCGGCCCGCACGAAGAGCCGTGAGCGGCGTCGCTCCTGCAGGTGGAGCACCTCTTGGGCCGTGACCCCGAGATGCTCCACGGTGGCCTGGAAGAGCTCGTCGCGAGGATAGGCCTCCAAGACGCCCATCAGGTCCTTGCCGGAGTGGGAGTCAGCGGCATATCCCGACTCGTCGAGAATCTGCTGGACTTTGCCGCCGATGATCGGCAGGCGCTGCACGGACTCGGCGTACGCACTCGCGGTGAACAGGCCCAGGAACCGTCGCTCAGCCACGACATTGCCGTCGGCGTCGAAGCGACGCACCCCGATGTAGTCGAGGTAGACCGGGCGATGCACCGTGGATCGTGAGTTGGCTTTGGTGATGCTCAGCAGCTGAGCCTTCTGTGCGGTGCGCTGTGCCTGCGGCTCCAGTGCGGTCACCGTCGCAGTGTCCCCGCTCAGGATGCCCAGCCCACTACTCGGGATGGACCGCAGAGCTCGGCCGTCACCGTCCTTCACCAGCTCGTACTCCCGATATCCCAGGAAGGTGAAGTGGTTGGCCTCCAGCCAGGTCAGGAACTCTATGGTGGGGTCGACCGTGTCCTGCTGCACGGTCTGCGGTGCCCCACGCTGCAGCTCATCGACAATGTCGAGACACTGCTTGCGCATCGCGCGCCAGTCGGCACAGGCCTTGCGGACGTCGTCCAAGATGGTGACCAAGCGGTCCCTGAGGTCGGCCCGGTCTTCCTGACTGGGGATGCGGTCAATCTCCAGATACATCCAGGACTCGACGGCATCGCCAGCCTCCGAGTCCGGGTCGGCGTCCAGCAGCCTCAGCTCACCGTTCTCACGGCGCACCACTATCTGGGGGTGAATCAGCAGGTGCACGGTCAGGTCGCGTTGGCGCAGCTCTCCGAGCACGGAGTCGACGAGGAACGGCATGTCGTCGGCACAGACCTGGACCACCGTGTGTCGAGTGACCCAGCCATGCTCGTCGCGTAGGGGGTTGATGACTCGCACCCCCGCCGTGCCGACCGTCCGCGAGACAGCCAGGTCCCGGAGCGAGTGACTCATGGCCACCAAAGTGTCGCGATCCCGCCCCTGGACATCGTCGCTGGTCACATGCTCGTAGAACCGTCGCATCAACGTTTCGTCGGGCATCATCACATCAACACTCTTCCTCTTCGTTGCACACGCTGAGAGCCGAGCATGGCTCTGCGGGCCGCACCACGCTGTGCGACCACCCCGACACTAGACCTCCCGGGCTCGCTGTGGGTGAACACACTGTCGGCGCGTCACCGTAGGCTGATCGCTATGACCCAGGGCCCGGTGTGAAAACGCGGCAGCAGCGGCTTTTGCTGCTCGCTGAGCAGGTCGGCAGCATCGATGCCGACCTCGGCTCCGCCACCGCCCAGGCATGGCTGGTCTCGGCCGTCGATGCCCTCGCCCACGCCGTAGTGGACCTCGCCGACGGGAAGCAGTCCGCAACCATCGAGGTGCCCGTGCTGGCCCTGGACAGCTCTTCGCACGAGGATCTCGAGGCCGACCGTGCCTCATGCGCCGCCGCAGCATCCCAGGCCCGTCGGGCCCACGTGGCACTCACTTCAGCGCTCGAAGCGCCGGACGGCATACCCCAGGGGTTGGCCGCAGACACCATCCGGTCGCTGTCCGTCTTGGCCGGCGCGTTGCAGGACCTCGCGACCCATCCGTCCAGCTCCGATCATGAGCGCTCGGTCCGCGCCGGCGCCCACCGCAGTCTCCGCACCGCATACCGTCTTGTCCAACCTGCCGGATCATCCGGCACCGTCCCGAAATGAGCCCGACCGATGAGGATCACCGAGCGACTGCGTCATGCCGCTTCCGTCAGCGAGGTCTTCGCCATGCTGCGCGACCCCGCCTACCAGGAGCTGCGGTGTGAGCGCAGTGGCAGCCTCGAGCACGAAGTCACCATCGAGGAGCCCGTTGACGAAGCGAGCGACGGACCCACCGTCGTCACTCGGCGGCGCATGGCCACCGACGACTTCCCAGATGCGGCCAAGTCTCTGATCGGCCATACCGTCGACATCGTCGAGACCACGAGTTGGGGTGCCGCCGCCGCCGACGGGACGCGGGAGGCGGGACTGTCGCTGAGCGTGGAGCAGACACCGGTCAACCTGGTTGGCGGGGTGCACTTGGCGCCCGATGGGGACGAGACCGTGCACAGCGTCGACGGTGAGCTCAGCGCCCACGTCCCCTTTATCGGGGGAAAGATCGAGCGTGCAATCAGTCCCTTCCTCACCAAGGCCATCGAGCTCGAAGAACAACTCGGCCGGGAGTGGCTCGCGCGCTGAACCGCTCAGCACGCGAGCCAGCCCCGCAGGCGCTCAACCCATGTGGGGGTAGCGGTAGTCGCTCGGTGCGTCGAAGGTCTCCTTGATGGCGCGCGGGCTGATCCACCGCATCAGGTTCGCCGGCGATCCGGCCTTGTCGTTGGTCCCGGAAGCGCGGGCGCCGCCGAACGGCTGCTGACCGACCACAGCGCCAGTGCACTTGTCGTTGATGTAGAAGTTGCCGGCGGCAAACCGCAGACGGTGGCTGGCGTCCGCGATGGCGCCGCGGTCACGAGCGATGATGGCCCCCGTCAGGGCGTAGGCCGCCACAGACTCCATCTGGTCCAGCACGGCATCGTAGGTGTCGTCCGGGTAGACGTGCACCGACAGGATCGGGCCGAAGTACTCGTCCTTGAGCATCTCGTGCTCCGGATCACCGACCACGGCCACCGTCGGTCGGACGAAGTAGCCCACACTGTCGTCGTAGGTGCCACCGGCGACCACATCCACCGAGGCGTCGGCCTGAGCCTTGTCGATGGCGGTTTTGTGGCGGGCGAAGGCCCGCTCGTCGATGACCGCTCCCATGAAGTTGCCAAAGTCGCGCACGTCACCGCAAGCGATCCCGTCCACCGTGGCGGTCAGCTCGTCCTTGATCTGAGCCCATACCGACTCGGGCACATAAGCGCGGGACGCAGCCGAGCACTTCTGCCCCTGGTACTCGAAAGCACCCCGCACCAAGGCGGTGAGCAGCACCTTCGGGTCCGCGCTCGGGTGCGCCATAATGAAGTCCTTGCCGCCGGTCTCCCCCACGATCCGCGGGTAGGACTTGTAGGTCGCCACGTTGGCACCCACCGACTGCCAGATCATCTGGAAGACGCGGGTGGATCCGGTGAAGTGCACGCCCGCAAGGTCACGGTGAGCGAGCGCCACGTCGCTGACTGCCGCTCCGTGACCGGTCACCATGTTGATGACGCCCGGCGGCAAGCCCGCTTCGATGAGGATCTCCATGATCATCGAGGCGGCGCGCTGCTGGCTGACGGCGGGCTTCCACAGCACGGTGTTGCCCATCAGCGCCGGCGCGGTGGGGAGGTTGCCAGCGATGGCCGAGAAGTTGAACGGTGTGATGGCGTAGACGAAACCCTCCAGCGGGCGATGCTCCATGCGGTTCCACACCCCGGGAGAGTTCGCGGGGGGCTGCTCCGCGAGGATCTCCCGGGCGAAGTGCACGTTGAACCGCCAGAAGTCGATGAGCTCGCAAGCGGAGTCGATCTCGGCCTGGATGGCGGTCTTGGACTGTCCGAGCATGGTGGCGGCGTTGATCCGGGCCCGCCACGGGCCGGAGATGAGGTCTGCCGCCTTCAGGAAGATCGCTGCCCGGTCGTCGAAGCTGAGGTCACGCCACGCGGGTGCCGCGGCCATTGCTGCGTCGATGGCCGCTTCCGTGTCTTGGGCGGTGGCGTTCCGTAGAGTGCCGAGCACCTGAGCGTGGTCGTGCGGCTGCACCACGTTGATCGGTTCACCTTCACCGGTCACAGGCTGACCGGCGATCACGTGCGGCAAGTCCACGGGCTCAGCGGCCACGTTCTTGAGGGCGGCTTCCAACGTCGCACGCTCGGGACTACCCGGCGCGTAGTTGAGCACCGGCTCGTTGACGGGCTGGGGAACGTGGGTTACTGCGTCCATGTAGTGGTCTCCTCAGGTGATGAGAGGTAGCGCACAACCTGCGCCAACTCGGTGGTGTCGAACCAGGAAAGATCGATCTGCTCGTCATCGTGGTGGTCAGCGGCGACGGTGGCCCGCCCCTGGAGCGCGTCGTCCCCGAGGTGGAGCGAGGCCACGTCAGTGTGAAGCAACGGGACGTCGACGGACCGTGCGCCCGGCACCCCGTCGACCGGGGCGATCGTCGCCGTGCCGACATCCGCTGCGGCCACCACGACCGGCCATTCTTTGCTGCGTATGTGACGTGCCGCGCGCTGCAACGCGCGAAACTCCCAAAGCTCTTCATCGCCATCGGGATCAGCCGCCCTGGTCTGGTCGTCGACCGCGAACGCGATGAGTCCGGACTCGAGCTGACCATGGGCAAGCAGTGCGGCCACCTGACCAGGGGCCAGCGGGACGTACATCCGTGTCGCCGGCGCCATCAATGAACTCCTTCGGGCACCGTGAGGCGCCTCACGTCACACGACCGAACGGCACTCCCGTCCGGCTATGCCGGACATCTTCGCAGACATGATCACTTCTTGCGCCATCGCGGACGGGCTTTGGAGCGCACCCCGAGGGCGGAGAGGCCCGATACGGCTTCGGCGACCCCGATCAACGCATGCCGGGCTGGGCTCGAGGGGCGGATCTCGCTCAACGTGCCTCCAGCAAGCAACGCGGCGTCCATCGCCTCCTGATCCTCGGGTATGAGGTGAAGGCTCTCTATCCCGGCGAAGCGGGCCAGCACGTCGGTGATCTGCCGTTTCGGGTCCCGTCCGACCGCGCTGGACCGCACTCGTGTCACTACCACCAGGCAGGGGGCCTGGGTGTGCTCGCGCAGGTCCCCCACAGCTCGGACCAACCTTTGCAGGCCGACCGGGTCGCCGGTGCCGACCACGACGACCCAGTCGGCCGATTCGAGGACGGCGATCGTGACGCCGTTGCGTCGAGGCGCTGCGGTGTCGAAGCTGATCTCTTCGTCCCGCTCCACGCAGAATCCCGCGTCGACGATGGTCCACGGCACGAGGTCGCTGGCGTGGGCCAACACGTCAACGACGGCGTGCTCGCGCAGCTCGGGCCATCGGTCAGCGCGAGGTATCCCGGTCAGGACGCTGAGCTGAGGATGCGTCTCGCGGGCTAGGCGCACCAGCGCTCCCGGGTCCAGGGTGCCGTTGTCGGCGGCGCGGGTGGCAGCAGCGATTCCGGGCGCCTCGTCCAGCACGGCGAGCATCTGTGCGATGGATGCACCATAGGTGTCGGCATCGATCAGCAAGGTCGGCTCTGCCCTCGCCAGCTCGGCCGCCAGGTTGACCGCCACGGTGCTCCGCCCCGGCGCCCCGGTCGGCCCCCAGACTGCGACGACCTGCCCGTCGCGGTTGGCCGCGCTTGGCTCGGGGGGTTGCTCATCCGCGCGGCGCGGTGGGCTGGAGCCCACTGAGCCGCCACCGTCGAGGAAGGCGGCGATCTCGGCATCGAGGTCCGCTCGGCCAGTCGCAGTCTCATCTTGGTCCTGCCGCGTTTCGCGAGGGACGAGGGTGCCCGGCGGCACCGCTTCCGAGACCAGCATGGCCAGCACGTTCTGCACCTCCTCTTCGGCGGCATCGGCTCCGATCACCGCCGTGATGCCCCACCGGCGTAGCGTCCGCTCGCCCGCTTCGTCACCTGGGGGGAAGACGCCCAGAATTCGCAGACCCGCGTCGGTGAGGGTGGCGATCGCCGAACGGTCGACACCTCTGAGGTCCACCGAGACGGCAGCTACTTTGCCGACTCCGGCTCCGGCGCAACCCAACAACTCGGCCAGATCTGCACAGCGACGGGCCACGTGCACGACGTCACTTCGACCCAGGTATCCGGCGACGGTGCCCTCCCACCGGTGGGTGATCGCGGTCACGGCCGGCAGGCTCATGAGTCCGCGTCCTGCGCTCCGGCGGCGGGGGCAGGCACCAGGGTGATGCGGGCCTCCTGGTCGACGCTGGAGATGACGGGAGCCACCTCATCGGCGGGGACCACGATGGCCACGGCCGCTCGCCCCACCCCCACACCCAGACCACTACCGCTCGCCGGAACCTTGGCGACGACTGCTCCCACCAGCAACAGCTCCGGGTCGACGTAACGCACTCCGGCCTCTTCAGCGTCCCGGCGGCTGACCCAGACGTCCACCACGGTTCCCACGCTCAGGGTGGCCGACGCCGCCGGGTCTATCGGCACCGAAACGGTCTTGTCTTTCGCCTGTCGGGCTGAGCCGAGCGCGTCGGCGGGGACGAGCTCGCCGGGTTGCACCGTTCTGGTGACGAACGTCCCGGACGCCAAGCCGTCGTCGGCGTGCAGGTAGGACCCCACTGCTTCGTCGAGCTGCACCGAGACCGTCTCCAGGTCGGCTTCGGTCACTTCTTCTCCGGGCAACAGGGTGGTCGACGCGGCGAACACGGGTGTGGTGTCATCGGCCGCGGCGACCAGCCAGGAGCCGGCGAGCACGGACAGCAGGACAAGGAGCACCCCGATGAGCAGTCGGGCGTCCCGCCACGACGGTCTCTTCAGGCGTCGGGCCTGTGACGAGAGGGGTTGCGACATGAGACGGCCTTTCGCGTACACGGGTGACCGATCACCACCCAGTTCGACACCGGGACCCTGACCGCGAGGCCAGGAAGGACGGTGCAAGTATGAGCGACGCCGACCAACCGGGCTGACGTTGTCCACAGGTCCGGCACGGCGGTCCCTGCGGGACGTAAAATTGGGGACAACATACAACCGTGCGGCCCAACTCGGCACCCCCCGGCTACGGGCGCTCACGTGAACCGACGAGATGGAGGACCGCGTGGAGGCTCGATTCCTGACGTTGACCGACGTGTCCGAGACGCTCAACGTCACCTTGGCTCAGACGAAAGCCCTGGTCCGTAGTGGCGACCTGTCCGCTATCAAGATCGGGGGACGGGGCGCTTGGCGAGTCGAGCGCAGCGCCTTGGAGGAGTACATCGAGCGGATGTACTCACAGACCCGAGAGATCATCGCCCGCGAGCACGCCGGTGCTACGGATGGGCGCGACGGGACTCACACCTGACGTACGGCCGAGACCGCCCATAGGGGCACGGTTCGCATCGCTCGGACCTCGCTGCCTCGCCGTGGCGCGTCATCAGCGTGGTCAGCGACATCGCAGTGGTCCCACCCGACCCGGTCGATAGTGCCCTGCACCGTTCCCCCTCCGGTCAGATGAATCCGGACCCGGGCCCGGTCACGACTCAGCACCCGAAGGGCCGACCGCATGCCGAAACGACGCTGCGATGCTCCGTCCCGCGAGTCGACGAAACCCGTCAGACCGGTCGCGGACTGCACCGCCGGCAGAGCCAGCAGCACCGATCTGCTGCGCGGTGGACCTTGTGTTGGGCTTTCCAGGATGCACCAGTTCTGACCGACCTCACTGAGGACACCCGCGACGCGGCCCACCCCCAGCATGTCCAACGAGATCTCACGTCCACAGTCAGCGGCCAGCGCGTGAGCCATGGCGACCTGACCACGCTCTGAGCGGGCCCGCTCCGACACCTCGGCCTCGAGCTCGACTCGCTCCAGTCGTAGCAACTGAGCCTCGAGATCGTCGAAGAGCCGACTCCACCTCATGAGCCTATGCAAGCACACCTTGCCAACGCGCTCTATAGAGCGTCTAATGGATTCACAGGAACGCAAACGAACGCAAACGAACGTATCTAATCTTAAAGACCCCGATCAACGACGTCGAGGAGATGTCAGACATGGGACCGAGGCAGACCCATCGACCTCGATACGGCCTCGCCGCCGTATTGGGAGCAACGCTGGCGGCCGGAGGTACCTTCGGTGCCGGTTTCCTTCTGTGGTGGAGCGTCTCCGGCTTGACCTCAGCAGCCGGCGGACAGCTGCCGGTGGCCGAAGGGTTGGTGCTGCTGATCGGCCTGGCCGCTGGCCTCGTGATGGCGTGCGGGGCGTCGATGGCAGGCGCCGGAGCGCTGGCCCTGCTGATCAGCGCCTCCGGCGGCAGTGGAACGTCAGCACTCCCTACTCCCCGCCTGGCTGCACGCGCGGCGGCCGTGCTGCTGGTGCTCGTCATGGGCTCCCCCGTAGCCAGCGCCGAAACGTCGACCCGGGGCTACAACCGGTCTGCGGATATGGGCGCTAGTGCTGTGTCGGCCCTCGCGCGCCCCGGTGAGGCCGTTCCCCCAGTGACCGCCCAGCGCGGACCCGACGATCGGGACACCGGCGGCGTTCGCGTCGGCACAAACTCCGCTGGCTCCCCCGGCCCACCGCTTCCCGTGCCACTCCCCGGATGGCAGTCCACCCGGGCGGAGGTCGCTGTGGCTCAGCGGGCACCCGAGGAGTCCGCCGCCGTGGTCGTCCGGCGTGGAGACACGCTCTGGGCCATCGCCGCCGCTGATCTCGCTCCGGGTGCCTCCGAGGCGCAGATCGCGGCCCACTGGCCGCGGTGGTACGAAGCCAACCGGCTCACCATTGGACCCGATCCCGACCTCATCCTTCCCGGCCACATTCTGCAACCGCCGACTCCCCGAGGAGCGCACCCGTGAGCGCACAACCCGTTCTCCCCACACCCGCCCCTACTGACACGACGCAGCGGCACCCGCACCCGCACCGAGCCTTCAGTCCGCCGTCCCCTCGGCAACAGCCCCCGCCCGACCGAGTGCGCGTCATGCCGATCCCGTCGCTCGAGCCGGAGCCGTTGACTGCGGATGAGTTCGACCGGCTGATCCGTGCAGGGCGACCAGGCCGTCGGTACGAACAGACCGAACTTGGCGTCGACTTCACCCCACCGGAGCACAGCGACCCGATCTTCGCTCCACAGCCGACTTGCAGCGTCGACCTACCGGAGCCCGGCCAATGGTCACGTCAGGTCTTGCGGGTGCTCCTGGAGGTCATGGACGGATCGCGAGATGCCCGACAGCTGTCTCGGTGCGTCAAACCCACGATCCGCGACCGAGTTGCTCGACGAGGAGTGGTTGCGAGACGCCGAGGGGGACGCGCTCGGAAACCCAACCTCGTCATGTCGGTCCACGTCGGGTTGCCCAGGGACGGCGTCGCGGAGGTCGCAGCGCTGGTGGTGCACAACGGCCGTCATCGCGCCGTGGCTCTGCAACTGAGCGGCCTCGACGGTCGATGGCTGGTGACCGCCCTCGAAGTTGGTTGACTAGCTTTTGCGCTGACGCTGACGTGCGCGACGTCGTTCGGCCCGGTTGCCCTCAGCTGCGATGGAGGCGTTGGCGTCCGAGGTCTCCCTCGTGCTGCCATCGGCCTCGATCTCGCGCTGGGTGACATGGCCGTCCTCGTCGGGCGCGGAGTACGTCAGACGCGCGTTCTTGGCCCGAAGAGCGCTTCCCGCGGTGCCGGCGGTCGCCGCAGCGGACACAACGCTGAGGGACGGCATCCCATCCGCCCCCATCTGTCCCGACTGCTCCTCCGGCGTGACCTTGATCTCGGCGTTGAAGAGCAGGCGGACACCGTCCTCCTTGATGGACTCCATCATCGCGGTGAAGAGCTGGTAGCCCTCACGCTGGTACTCCACCAGGGGTTCACGCTGGGCCATTGCGCGTAGGCCGATGCCTTCCTTGAGGTAGTCCATCTCGTAAAGATGCTCACGCCACTTGCGGTCCAGGACCTGCAGGAGCACCCGACGTTCAACGTCGCGCATCAGCTCCTCGCCGATGTCCTGCTCGCGCCGGTCGTAGGCGTGCTGAGCGTCCGAGGTCAGCTGCTCGACCAGAACCTGCGGAGTGATCGCACCCTGGCCGCCAGCGGCTTCGGCGATGTCGGCAGCCGTCATTCCGACCGGGTAGACGGAGCCGAGCTCGGCCAGCATGACGTCCAGCTCCGTGTCGTCCGCGAAGCCTGAACCGCTGCTGGTGCGGACGTACTCTGCGACGACGTCGTTGATGAACATCCGGATCTGCTCATGCAGGTCCGCACCCTGGACGACCTGTCGGCGTTCTTCGTAGATGACCTCGCGCTGCCGGTTCAACACGTCGTCGTACTTGAGGACGTTCTTCCGCGTCTCGAAATGCTGCCCTTCGACCTGGCTCTGCGCCGAGGCGATCGAGCGAGAGACCATCCGCGACTCAATCGGCGACTCGTCGTCGATATTCGCCATCTGCATGACGCGATCGACCATCGGAGCGTTGAACAACCGCATCAGCTGGTCCTCGAGGGACAGGTAGAAGCGACTCTCCCCCGGGTCTCCTTGGCGTCCGGCTCGACCTCGGAGCTGATTGTCGATGCGGCGAGACTCGTGCCGCTCGGTGCCCAACACGTACAGGCCACCAAGTTGGGTGACCTCATCGTGCTGCTCTGCCACCGCTCGTTCGGCGCGCTCGAGCGCGCTGTCCCAGGCTTCTTCGTACTCCTCGGGAGTCTCGTGGGGGTCCAGGCCTCGCTGCTTCAGGTCCGCGACCGCCATGAACTCGGGGTTGCCGCCCAACATGATGTCGGTCCCGCGACCTGCCATGTTGGTGGCGACCGTGACCGAGCCCTTCTGGCCGGCCTCGGCCACGATCGTGGCCTCCCTGGCGTGGTGCTTGGCGTTCAGCACCTCGTGCGCGATGCCGCGCCGACGTAGATGCTCCGAAAGGTACTCCGACTTGGCCACACTGGTCGTGCCCACGAGGACCGGCTGACCCTCGGCGTGACGATCGGCGATGTCGTCGACGACCGCGGTGAACTTCGCCTCCTCAGTGCGATACACCAGGTCGGCCTGGTCCGCGCGGATCATCTCGCGGTTGGTGGGGATGCTGATCACCCCGACTTTGTAGATCTGATGCAGCTCAGCAGCCTCGGTCTGGGCGGTTCCGGTCATCCCCGAGAGGCGGTCGTACATCCGGAAGTAGTTCTGCAAGGTCACCGTGGCCAGGGTCTGGTTCTCGTTCTTGATCTCGACGCCTTCCTTGGCCTCGATCGCCTGGTGCATACCTTCGTTGTACCGGCGCCCGGCGAGCATGCGTCCCGTGTGTTCGTCAACGATCATGATCTGACCGTCCACATTCACATAGTCCTTGTCGGCCCTGTACAGCTCCTTGGCCTTGATCGCGTTGTTGAGGTATCCGATCAGCGGAGTGTTGGCACTCTCGTAGAGGTTGTCGATACCGAGATAGTCCTCCACCTTCTCGATCCCGGCTTCCAGGACGCCGACCGTGCGCTTCTTCTCGTCAACCTCGTAGTCACCCTCACCGTCTTCACCTCGATGAAGTCGCTGCACCAGGGTGGCGAACTCCCGATACCACTTCGTGGGCTTGTCCGCCGGTCCACTGATGATCAGCGGGGTGCGGGCCTCGTCGATCAGGATCGAGTCGACCTCGTCGACAATCGCGAAGTGGTGCCCACGCTGCACCATGTCCTCCACCGAGGCACCCATGTTGTCGCGCAGGTAGTCGAACCCGAACTCGTTGTTCGTCCCGTAGGTGATGTCCTTGGCATACTCGGCTCGCCGCTCCGCCGGAGTCATCGAGCTCAGAATGCAGCCGGTCTCCAACCCCAGCGCGCGGTGCACCCGGCCCATCAGCTCGGACTGGTACTGCGCCAGGTAGTCGTTGACTGTCACCACGTGCACACCCTTGCCGGATAGGGCGTTGAGGTACGAGGGCAGCGTCGCCACCAGCGTCTTACCTTCACCGGTGCGCATCTCGGCCACGTTGCCCTGGTGCAGCGCCGCCCCACCCATCAACTGGACGTCGAAGTGACGTTTATTGATGGTGCGGCTCGACGCCTCACGGACCGCCGCGAACGCCTCCGGCAGCAGGTCGTCGACCGTCTCCCCCGAGGCCAAGCGCTGCTTGAACTTCTCGGTCTCCTCACGCAGCTCGGTGTCAGTGAGCCCGGAGAAGTCGGACTCCAGGGCATTCACCTGCTTGGCGATCGACTCCAACCGTCGCAGAGTTCGCCCTTCACCGGCGCGCAGCATCTTTTCGAAGAGTTTCGGCACCTGGCTAGGCTAATCCCTCTCACTGAGCCGATCCTGCATCCACCGTCCTCAACGGCCGAGCACATCCAGTAGGTCGTCGCGCACGGTGTCGCTCAAGACCCGGGAACCACCGACCAGGGTGACGAGGGTGGGTCTGCGATCTCCTACCACTTCGGCCGAGAACTCGTTCAGTTTGTCCGCCTCGCTGAGGAGCAGGGGCGCTCCGGCGAGACCAGCCGGCACTCCTCCCGCAAGCGCGTCCGGGAAGCTCTTCCCCGACGCTACGTAGGCCACAGGACCCGCCGGGATCTCGGACGCAATCAGGGCCCCGGTCTCGTATCGGTCCTCACCGAACAGACGCTCGACGGTGTCGGCATACGGCTTCACCTGCGTCAGCACCGTGTCGTCGATGCGGTCCGGCCCGCCGAGCACCACGATGCGCTGTGGATCCAAACGCGTCAGGGCAGCGGCCGTCTCCTCCGACAGACGGTCCTCCCGCGTCAGCAGGACGGGGCTGTCCTCCAGACCGGCCAGCGGTCCGACCGACAGGCCATCGGCGAACATGCTGCCCGAAGCGACGTAGACCGTGTCCGCCTCACCGGGCGCCCAACGCGCGGACAGCTCAGCTGCGGTGTCGTACCGGTTGTCGCCCGCCACCCGGGTCACGGTCGCCCCGCTGGCGAGCTCGATCGCGGTCAGCACGGACTCCGGGATGCGCCCCTCGCCTCCCAGGACCAGCACCGTCGTCGGCTGCAGCTCGGCGAGGACGTCCGCAGTGGCGACCGGCAGACCCGACTTCTTGGCCAGCACCAGGGGCGCCCGGTCTGCGATCGCAGCCGGAGTTGCGGCCAGGGCGTCCGGGAAGACCTCACCGCTGGCCACGTACACCGTGCTCGGTGTGTCGAAAGTGCGAGCAACCTCTGCTGCCGTCGCGTAGCGGTCGTCACCGGAGACGCGGTCAACTTGGGCCGCACTGACGTCGGCGGACAGCTCCAGCCCGACCAAAACGGGGTCGTGGTCGCTGGAACGGTACGGATCCGGAGCGTAGATCGCGTCCTGGGCGTCCTCTGTGAACGATGTGTCGTAGTCCAACAGGCTGGCCTCGTCCGAGTTGATGTGCCAGACGTCGGCCCCGGCGACCTGGGCGGTCGCTGAGTCGTTGGTCAGGGCGTAGTCGAGGTACCCCAGTTGACCGTCGAAGACGTAGGAGTAGGCCAGCTCGCCCTGCTCGGCCAGCAGCAGGTCGGTGAAGCCGCGCTGGGTCAGGGCAGCGATGGGGTCCTCCTTGTCGTAGGAGTTGAGGTCGCCGATCACCAACGTGTCCTCTTCACCGGTCCCGGTCGGGTCGGCGTCGGCCCAGTCGGCCAGGGCCTGTGCAGCCGCAGTGCGCACGCCGTTGCAATTGCCCTGCCCGTCCGGATCGATCGGGTCGTCCACGTCGTCGCACGAGGACCCCTTCGACTTCAGGTGGTTGACCACCACAGTGATGCCACCACCATCGTTCTCGCGGAAGGTCTGGGCCAACGCCGGACGGTTCTTGCTGTCTAGGAACCGGGGGTCGACCGCCTCGTCCAACGTCGCGAAGTCACCCTCGGGTGTGACCTCGTCCGGTTGGTAGATGAACGCCGTGGTGATCTCATCCGTGCCGATCACCCCCGTGTCCAAAGCCTCGTAGGTGTCCGCACCGACCTCGTCGTTGAGCGCGGCCACCAGCGTGTCCACGGCGGTGCCGTTGTTCTCGATCTCGATCAAGCCGAAGACGTCCGCATCGAGCTGAGCCAGGGCTGCCACGATCTTCGCTTCCTGACGGTCGAACTCCTCGGCGTCGTCCGCGCCCCGCGACCCCAAGGTGGTGAAGTAGTTCAGCACGTTGAAACTGGCGACCGTGGTCGTCCCGCCCACGGTCGGCACCTCGGGTCGAGCGATGCCGGCGGTGAACTCGGCCCCTTCGGTGGGCTGCAGACGCCACAGACCGAATCGATAGTCGATCACTCCCGTGGCGCCGGTGACGAGATCACCACCTCGGAAGATGTTGTCCAGATCGAAGTCTGCCCCGTTGGGATGCCGTGCTGGGTCAGGGTTCTGGATGCTGCGTCCGTCGTCCAGGGTGAGCCGCTCGGCCTCGTTGTCGGCCAACAGCTCAAGGGCCTCGGGCGAGCCGGGCTCGAAGATCGCCGTCGGCTGGAACTGACGGTCCGTTCCCAGCGCAATCTCGCCGTACCGGCCGAAGTTGAAGTACTCCAGGATCGACAGCGACGCTGGGAAGGTGGCGTACATGCCTTCCAGCGACTCGTACTGAGCCCCGGTCACCGGCAGGGTCAGCGCGGTTGCCGCAGGCAGCTCGACATCCTGCGCGCAGATATCGATCGACGGGTCGGAGATCTGCGTCATGCCCCCGAACTCACCCACCGTGCCCTCGACGCGCACCTGGTCGGCGCTCTTCACCGAGCCGGGTGGCGCGTCCGGGGCGTAGACGAAGATTCCATCCGACGTCTGCGGGTCACCGTCCCCACCGTCGGAATCCTGCACAAAGAAGCCGTCGAAGCCGCCCTCCTGGAAGTCGCCGACCACGACGCCCTCCACGCTGACCTGCTCACCGACGATCGGGCTGGTCTCTCCCGGCCCCTGCACCGCGCCGATGGCGGTCACGCTATCGCCGCATACCTGAGGCAGGGTCACGCTATTGCTCGTCCCTGGAGTGTTCAGTGCTTCTCCCGCAACGAGCGAGCCCGTGTTTCCCGGTATGCCGGCCAGGTCGAAGTCGTTGCGCACCCAGTCCACCACGGAGTCGGTGTCGGCTCCGTCCGGGATGCGGGAGGCACCGCCGACGGCCTGGTCGTCGCCGTCGAACCCCGGCTCCAGCGTCGTCCCGCCGTAGGTCAGGTCCCCCGCGTCACCGTCCGAGACCGCGATCGAGTCAACGACCTGCAGCTCCAGGCCAGCATCGATCTCACCGTCCGCGTCCTGGTCCAGGACCACCTCTCCGTCCCAGCCCGAGACGAGCAGAATCGACACCGAGGTGTCGTCGAGAGTGTCGGACACCACCTCGCCGAGCCAGAAACCCTCCGCGTCGCTGGACCCGACGGTGGTGCTGTAGGCCACCGAACCCGCGTCTGGGGAGTCGATGTTCCCGTCAACGACGAGCAGGTCCAGGTCCGAGTAGTCGGTATCGGGGCGGCCGAAGACCTCGAGATACTCGACGTCGTCTCCGGTGGTGTCGACCGAGAGCTCGTTGATCCGAGCCGTGCTGACCGCGACGCCCGCCGCACAGTCGTTGCTGTGAAACCCCAGATCCTCGAACGTGTCCTGGTCGAACGCAGCCCACTGAGCCGCCGGGTCGAAGGCGTCGGTGGGATCGGTGTCCCCGGAGCAGACGGCGCCGAGCCGGCGGAGGGTCTGGTTCGCCGTGCTGACCCCGGCACTCGTCCAGCCGCTCCCAGGATCCACGCCGACCTGTCCGAAGGAATCCACGACCCCCGAGCGGCCGCGCAGCACGATCGCGTCGTCGCCGTTCCACAAGCTTGCGGTGGTGGTCTGCTGGGCGCGAGCCCCCAGGATCGCGTCGGCGAAGACGAAGCTTGCACCGGGTGCAACCGTCCCTTCGAGCACCTGGCTGAGGGCTGCGCTGCTGCTTCCATTGAAGTACACCTCCAGCGTGTACTCCCCGAGATCGATATCGGAGTCGGTCGCGTTGAACAACTCCACGGCCTTATTGGTGCTCGAGCCTTCAACGTATTCGCTGATGATCAGATCCGTGGCGACCTCAACCGCAGAACTCTGCAGCGGAGCGGTCAGTCCTGCCCCGACCATGGCGAAAGCCCCGATGACGCCGACCAGCACACGCGAGGGTGATCTATCCATTGACGTCGACTCAATTCCGAAGGATCGAATGGGGCACGGACGATCAGGGTAGGACAACCCGTTCCAACTCAAGCCAACACGCCATGTCGTTCAAGGAACCGAGTAGTGAATCTGCGGTGTGCGCCGGGGCATCGGGTTCGAACGTGACCTGGTGGACCCGCAGAGTCTTGGCGCCCCGGTCCGCCTTCAGGTCCACCCGCGCGACCAGCCGCCCCTCCAGCAGGAAGGGCAACACGTAGTAGCCATGCACGCGTCGCTCCCGGGGGGTGTAGATCTCCAGGCGGTATCGGAAACCGAAGAGCTGTTCGGTGCGGTTGCGCTGCCAGATCAGGGAGTCGAATGGGCTGAGCAGCCCGGTGCCGCGGTCCTTCCGGGGTCGTCGCGCCTGCGGGTCGAGGTAGGCAGGCCGGTCCCACCCCTGGATCTGCACCGTCTCGAGGTCACCCGTGGCCACCAGCGCCGCGATCGCGGACCGCGCCAGCGCCGGAGGAAGCCTGAAGTAGTCGCGCAGGCACAGCTCGGTGCCCACCCCGATTGCCCGCGCCGAGCGTTGGATGAGCCCCCGAGCGCATTCATCGTCGGACAGCTCACCCGGGTAGCCGACGCCCTGCTGCAGCACCTCCGCGGGCAGCACCCGCGAGGGCCCTGCATAGAGACGCTCGAACTGCGCGGTCCGCCCTGCGCTGGTGATCACTCCTCGGACGAAGAGGTACTCCAGGCACTCCTTGACGGCTGACCAGTTCCATCCCCAGTGGTCCCGACGCCGCGCGGTCGCCTGAGGCAGGGCGACCTCCACCTGACGACTCGTGACGCCGGTGCCGGCGGTCACCACCTCGCATACCGCCTCGATCAGTCCGCCATGGTTGCTCTTCAGCGACGCCCCGGTCGCCTCCCAGCGGCTCGACCGCATCCGGAACGCCAGAAGGGGCCACGTGGTGATCGGGATGAGGCTGGCTTCGTGCGCCCAGTACTCGACCAGAGCATCGGGTCGCGCGATCCGGCGCCGCACCGGGACGTCCCGCAGTTCGTCGACGAGTCCATGACGGTAGGGTCCGAGCCGACTGAAGAAGGGCAGGTAGTGGCTTCGGCTTACCACATTGACACTGTCGATCTGGACCACGGCAACCCGATCCACCACTCGCCGCACGTGGCGTGGCCCCACCTCACCGGTAGCCGGGGGGTCGTAGAAGCCCTGTGCGGCGAGTGCGATCCGCCGCGCCTGTGCCGTGGTCAGGCGCGGCACATCATGGGTGGACAGGCGGGCTAACCCGCCGCTGCGGGCTGCTCGGGCTCTGCCCCATCGTCATGGTCGCTGAGGTGCAGCACCCCATAGGACCAGCCCCGTCGGCGATACACCACCGACGGCAAGCCCGAGGCGTCGTCGTGGAATAGGAAGAAGTCGTGGCCGACCAGCTCCATCTCGTTGAGCGCTTCCCCGACGCTCATGGGTTGGGAGCTGTGCACTTTCTGACGAAGCTCGATCGGGCTGTTGCCCTGGGTGCCCAGGTCGGAGTCCATGGCTTCGGCCGGGTCGGTCTCGACCTCATCCTGAGGCGGCGCGATCAGCGGCTCTGTCGGGAGGCCGAAGGTGGCCTCGGAGACCGATGGCAGCCGATGCTTGCCTGTGTGGGAGATCCGACGCTTGTCGTTGGTGCGGCGCAGGCGTTCCAGGAGCTTGTTCATTGCCAGGTCCAGGGCGGCGTACTCGTCATCCGCGGCCGCCTCGGCGCGCACGACGCTGCGCTTGATGAAGCAGGTGATCTCCACTCGTTCGCTTTCTTTGGCCAGCCGAGGATTGGCCTCGCTGGTCAAGACCACCTCGGTGCGCGAGACGCGCGGCGCGATGTGGGGGATCTTCTCCAGCTTCTCATCGAGGTGTCTACGGAAGCGGTCCGAGATCGACTTCTTCCGGCCGGTGACGGTGGTGTCCATGAATTCTCCTTAAGCGAAGGGTTCGGCGAACGAGGCAGTCATCTGCCCTGCATCAGGTCAGCACCACCCCCGGCGCAGAACCTGGCGGGGGCCTGTGGCCGCGCCTGCGCAGGCCGCTGATGTCTCGACAGCCGCCCTGCCGCCGCCCCGTGGGTCCATGACCTCACCCTAGTCCCGAGAGGACTCCGGTGGAATGCCGGACGGGTCACGATCAGGCCCGCTAACGCTGCGTCGTTCCGTCGCAGCCAGAGCCACCGCGAGCACCGGCCCCGCACCGGCGGCGCAGACGACACGAGTGGCCTCCGCCAGCGTGCTTCCGGTGGTGACGATGTCGTCGACCAAGATGACCGGGACCCCCTCGAGGTGACGGCTCAGCCGGGTCGACACCGCCATGGCCCCCGTGACGTTCTGAGCCCTGTCCTGGTGACCCAGCCCCGCCTGGTCCCGCACCGGTCGGGCGTAGCGCAAGGCCGAGAGCGGTCGGAGGACGGACCCTGGGGCTCGCCCCGACAGCACCATCCTCAGCACCTCGGCTACCGGGACACGACCGCGCACACGGGTCCCCGCGGCACGGGACGGAATGGGTACGGCCACGGCGCCACCCGCTGCGAAGAGCTGCCGGGTCACCGGCGTGCACTCCACGAGGGCCACCCTCACGGCGCGAGCCAGGAGCGGAACCAGCACGCGGCTGAGGTCAGCGCGATCCTGGTCCTTCCAGGCGATGATGACATCTCGCAAGGGCCCCGAGTATGGCGCTGCAACCCAGCACGGTGGAAAATCGGGTGGGCAGGGTCGTGGTCGGACGGGCCTCGGTCGGGAAGCGTTCAACCCCTGCCGACAGGTGTCGCAGCATCCCGCGCCGGAGGAACCGCATCCCGCACAGTGCTGCGGCAGCAGGAGTTCGAGCGCCTCCCGCATCGGCTGCTGACTCGGCATGCCACCAGCGTGGCAGTCACACCCTCGCCAGGACGACCTGCTGTGGACGGACTCCGGTGACCGGGACCGTGGGGGTCACGGGCCTGGGACGATCAGGTCGTCGCCGTTGCGGTAGGGATACCAGCCGGCCCCCTCGCGTGTCAGCACCCGCCCGTCACTGGTGACGAGGGCTACCTTGTAACCGTCGTCCGTAGGCATCCCCACGAAGCTCTGCGCTCCCGGCTCCGCCTGCAGCGGTTGGAGCCAGCTGCCGACGGGGAGCAGATAGGGCCGGACCTCATCGTCGCTCTCCTGTCGGCCCAGCAACGCCAGCGTGTCCTCCGCAGCCCAAGAGACATCTGCGACGGACGTGATGGTCGGGGCGACCACCCGCGGAGGGTTGAGCGACGTCGGGCGTCCCTCCTGGTCGCGGACCACCCCGCTGAGCAGCGCGCTGGTGACTCCCTGCGCGTCGGCGTCGGTGTCGGCGTCCGCGCCGGGATCTGTGAGGACGATCAGCGCACGCTGCCCGTCGGGGGCAAGGGCAAGGGACTGGATCCTCATCTGCGGTTCGAGCCAGGGAGCCTCGACGGGTCGGGCCAAGGATGAGATCCCCTCGTCCGTGTCGATCGCCCACACCCGCGGCCCGTTGGAGGCGCGACCGGCGACCCAGAGCGAGCTGTCCGCGTCGAAGGCCGGCGCGGACAGATCCTCCCCGATGTCCTCCCGCTCGATCTGCTTATCACCGACGCGACGCCACAAGGTGCTGCGAGTGCCGTCGACCCCCGCGAACTGGTCGGCAGCCTGGTCCATGGCTACGTCGACCCAGCGGGTCGAGATGGCCGGGAGGTCCAGACCGAGATCCTCGCGCTCGTCGCGGGGCAGATCTCGCAGAGCGTAGTTCACCGGATCCACCGCCGTCAGGGTCGAGCCGACGCGCAGCGCGGCGTACGGGGTGACAGGCTCCGAGTCGCTCATGCCCACCTGCTCCAACGAGCTCACCGGACCACGGACGCCGGGGGCTCGCAGCGGCTGGCCGTTGATCTGCAGCTCGACGTCGCGCACCCCTGCTGCCTGGCTCAAGGTGGAGAAGAACTGGGCGTATAGGGCCCGCACCTGATCGGGGTCCTCCGTCAGCCCGGCACCCTGCAGGTTGACCGTGGCCGTGCCGCTGGCCGGGTCCACCGGGACTGCCCCGGCCACCAGGTTGGTCTCCCCGGTCACCCCGGTACGTACGGCATCGGCGAGATACTCCGGAACGGGAGCCAACAACGCCCGGGCCAGAGCGGTCGGCAGGCCCTCGTCACGGGAGAACCACCGCGTCTCGGGCACGAACTCGTCACGCTCGGGAGCGAGGTAGTTGATTGCCGCGGTGCTGTACTGCGCCTCGAAGGCGTTGGCTGACAGCAGGAGGCCGAAGTCGTCGGGGAACTCGCTGATCCGCCATTGCCCGCCCACCTGCGTGACGCCGAACTCCTGGCGCCGGGTGCCGCCCGAGGGTGGCTGGGTCAACCGGCCGTCACCGTCCAGCACGGCCTCCACGGGCACGTCCACCTCGACGGCATCATCCTGCGTCGACACCAGCTCGTAGTCGCGTGGATAGATCAGGATCTGGCTCGTGGGCACCCAGGACGAAGCAAGGTCGGAGGTCAGGTAGGCACGTGCGACCTCGTGACTGTCCGCGAAGCTGACGTTGGCCAGCAGGAACCCTCGCACGATCTGCTCCGGGCTGGCGTCGACGGTGGGCCCCTCGGGCTGGACCTGGATGACCTGACGCGGCTGTCCGAGCACCGGCTCACCGGCGCGAGGTGTGTCGTTGGTGGGCAGACCGCCACAACCGGTCAGACCCATCAGGGCGCCCACCAGCAGGGCGGCTCCCCAGCGCAGGGGCCCGCGGCGTCGTCGTGCGGTCCGGGCAATCCTGGGATCGGGCGTGGGCGCGACCATCGGGTCTTCTCTCATACCGGTCCTTTCGAGGCCAGCGGACGCGGCGCCATGTCACCGAACAGCTCTTCGATGCTGGGCACATGTGCTTCGTCACGTAGGGGCAGCGGCGCACCGGCCTCGCGGGGCAAGATGAGCCGGAAGCAGGCCCCCTCCCCGGGACGGCCCGCCGCCTCAAGCCGACCACCGTGCAGATGAGCGTCCTCACGCGCGATGGCCAACCCCAGACCCGTGCCGCCGGTGGTCCGAGTCCGAGCGGCGTCAGCCCGCCAGAACCGCTCGAAGACGCGCTCGGCCTGGTCGGCCTCCAAACCGATCCCGTAGTCACGCACCGACACCGCGACCACGGTGTCATCGTGGTGGAAGGCCACATCGATGGGCTTGGCCTCACCGTGCTCGACGGCATTCATCAGCAGGTTGCGCAGGATGCGGCTGACTCGTCGCGAGTCCATCTCCACCACCACCGGAGGGCTGCTCATGACCCTGATCGGGCTTCCCTCCCGGTCCGCGAAGGGCCTCACCGACTGCACGACAGCGTGGCTGACCCCGATGAGGTCGCTCGGCTGCGCTTCCATCACCATCGTCCCGGAGTCGTAGCGGCTGATCTCCAACAGCTCCGTCAAGAGGTCCTCAAAGCGGTCCAACTCGCTGTAGAGCAGCTCCGCCGAGCGGGACACCGGCGCGCTGAAGTCTTCGCGGGAGGCGTGCAACACTTCGCCGGCCATGCGGATGGTGGTCAGCGGCGTTCGCAGCTCGTGGGAAACGTCGGAGACGAAACGCTGCTGGACCAGGGACAGCTGCTCCAGTTGCTGGATTTGGTGCTGCAGGCTGTCGGCCATGGTGTTGAACGATGTCGCCAGACGTGCGAGCTCGTCGGTGCCGTTGACATCCATCCGCTCGTCGAGGTCGCCACGGGCCAAGTCCTGGCTCACCGCCGCTGCTTGTCCCACCGGACCGGTGACCAGTCGAGCGGCCAACCACGCCAACCCACTGACCAGCAGCGCCAAACCGATCCCCCCGATCAGGAACCATTCGCGGATCAGGTCGAGGATCTCCTGCTCCCGGTCCAGCGGATAGATGAGCACCAAGTCGTAGGGTCCGGCTCGTGGGATCTGGACACGAGACGCCACCGAGACGGCGGTTGCCTCGGTGTTCTCTTGGGCTCCCGGCACAGTGGTCACCACCACCTGCTGAAGACCAGGGGTCACCTGCAGTGCCTCGCGCAGATCCGCTGGCACGTCAGAGACGGTGAGACCCCCGAACGTGACGGGAGAGATGAGCGTGTCCCGATCGCTGTCCAGGGACTGGACCAGGACCGCCTGCCGGTTGTCGCCCTGCCTGCCGGACACGACCTGGTTGACGGTGTCGAACGCCGCTGCCGACAGACCGAGGTCGTCACGGCGGTCGGTAGCATCCAAGAGTTCCTGGGCTCGCTGGACCTGCTGTGCGGCATCGACTTCGGCTCGGGTGACGGCCTGCTCGACCAAGCCGACCGCGATCCGCTGATACAACAAGGTCCCGAGCGCCGCCGCCAGCACCGTGCCGGCGACCAGGGTGGCCACGATGACCCTGAGTCGCAAGGATGAGCGCCACCAGGCCAGAAACCACGACCGGATGGAGTGAGCAGCGCCGGCAAGGGTCGAAGCCACCCGGCGCGGCTCAGCCAGTTCCGGCCTTGTAGCCGACACCGCGCACCGTCAGGACGATCTTGGGGTTCTCTGGATCGCGTTCGATCTTCGAGCGCAGTCGCTGCACGTGCACGTTGACCAGACGCGTGTCCCCTGCGTGCCGATAGCCCCACACCTGCTCCAACAGTGACTCCCGGTCGAAGGCTTGGGAGGGACGTCCTGCGAGTGCGACCAGCAGGTCGAACTCCAGCGGAGTCAACGGCACCACCTCGCCGGCTCGGGTCACCGAGTGCCCGGAGACATCGATGAGGACATCTCCGATCCGGAGCTGCTCCTCGCGATAGCGGTCCACCCGACGCAGCCGGGCGCGGACCCGGGCCATCAGCTCCTGGGGTTTGAACGGTTTCACGACGTAGTCGTCGGCGCCGGCCTCCAAGCCAGCGACGACGTCGTGCGAGTCGGTCCGCGCCGTAAGCATGACGATCGGCACACCGGACTCGGCCCGCAGCTGACGGCATACCTCGACCCCGTTGGTCGTGGGCAGCATGACATCGAGCAGGACCAGGTCGGGACGGTACTCACGGAACATCGTGATCGCGCGGCCGCCATCGGCGCAGTGGGCTACGTCGAGGTTCTCCTTGCGCAGGACGATGCCCAACATCTCTGCCAACGCTTGATCATCATCGACCACCAGAATCCGAGGGTTCACATCACTTCTTTTCTCTTACCGTGGCCGGGGCGTCCCATCCTGGACTCAGTAGCGGTAGTGGTCCGCCTTGTAGGGACCGGCCACATCCACCCCAAGGTACTCCGCCTGCTCCTTGGTGAGCTCGGTCAAGACGGCGCCGAGTGCCTCCAGGTGGAGTCGGGCGACTTCCTCGTCCAGGTGCTTGGGTAGGACGTGGACCCCCAAGGGATACTCCTCGGGCTTGGTGAACAGCTCCATCTGGGCCAACGTCTGGTTGGCGAAAGAGTTGGACATGACGAAGCTGGGGTGGCCGGTGGCGTTGCCCAAGTTCATCAGGCGGCCTTCGGAGAGCACGATGATGGACCGCTCGGCGTAGTCCTGGCGGGACCCGTCCTCGTCGTCGGTCACCGTCTCCGCGGGCATCACCCACTCATGCACCTGCGGCTTGATCTCGACCCGCTGGACACCGGGAATGCGGGCCAGTCCGGCCATGTCGATCTCGTTGTCGAAGTGGCCAATGTTCGCCACGATCGCCTTGTCCTTCATGCCTCGCATGTCGGCGGCGGTAATGACATCCCGACATCCGGTGGTGGTCACGAAGAAGTCGGCACGGTCCAGCACGTCGGCCAGTGCGGCGACCTGGTATCCCTCCATAGCGGCCTGCAGGGCGCAGATCGGGTCGATCTCGGTGACGATGACACGAGCACCCTGACCGGCCAACGCCTCGGCGCATCCCTTGCCCACGTCGCCGAAGCCGCAGACCACGATGGTCTTGCCTCCGATCAACGTGTCGGTCGCCCGGTTCAATCCGTCAATGAGGCTGTGCCGGCACCCGTACTTGTTGTCGAACTTCGATTTCGTGACCGCGTCGTTGACGTTGATGGCCGGGAAGAGCAGCTGGTCAGCCTCGTGCAGCTGGTAGAGCCGGTGCACTCCGGTGGTGGTCTCCTCGGTCACTCCGAGGATGTCGTTCGCCACCGTGGTCCACCTGTCGGGACGCTGCGGAAGAGTCGCCCGGACCGTCTCCAGGATCACCTTCCACTCCTCGGGGTCACTCTCATCGGCCGAGGGCACCACCCCTGCGGCCTCCCACTCCTTGCCCTTGTGCACCAGCAGGGTGGCGTCTCCGCCGTCGTCCAGGATCATGTTCGCGCCCTGGTCGCCTGGCCAGTCCAGAATCTGGGTAGTGCACCACCAGTACTCTTCGAGGCTCTCACCCTTCCAGGCGAAAACCGGAACTCCTTGCGGGTCATCGGCGCTACCACCGGGTCCCACCACGACGGCGGCCGCGGCCTCATCCTGGGTGGAGAAGATGTTGCACGAGGCCCAACGCACCTCGGCGCCCAGACTGACCAGCGTCTCGATCAGCACCGCCGTCTGCACCGTCATGTGCAGCGATCCCGCGATCCTGGCCCCCGCCAGCGGCTGGGCAGCGGAGTACCGCTCGCGGATCGCCATCAAACCCGGCATCTCGTGCTCAGCGAGCCGGATCTGGTGGCGTCCGGACTCGGCAAGGCCGAGGTCGGCCACCTTGAAGTCGAACGGAGCGACGTCGGTCGTCATGAATGCCTGTCCTCAATGAAGGGGGGTGCTGATCTCGGGCCTCATCGTACGGCCCGAGCATCAGAGAATGCTGACAGCCTGCTCCACGTCCAGACCCAGCAGAGCGTTCTCCACGACCTCGGCCAGGGCCGGGTGTATCCAGTACTGGCCGCGCGCCATCTCGTAGGTCCTCAAGCCGAAGGTCATTGCCTGGATCAACGGCTGGATGAGGGACGAGGACTGTGGGCCTAGGAAGTGCGCCCCGAGCAGTAGCCCGGTCCTGCGGTCAGCGACGAGCTTGAGCAGGCTTTCGGTGTCCTCCATGGCCCACCCGTAGGCCGTGTCGCCGTAGGCCTGCACTTTGACCGTGACGTCGTAGCCCGCGACGCGAGCCTCGTGTTCGGTCAGGCCCACCGTCGCAATCTGGGGATGGGTGAAAACCGCGGCGGGGACGATGTCGTGCCGGAAGGGTCGAAGGTCCTGAGGGTGGATCAGGTTGTGCGCCACGACGCGTGCCTCGTGGTTCGCCACGTGCTTGAGTTGGTGCTCCGAGCTCACATCTCCCAGGGACCACACGCCCGGAGCGGTGGTGCGACCGAAGGCGTCGACTCGGACCCGACCATCCTGGTGCACCTCGACCCCAGCCTCCGCCAGACCCATGTCGTCGGAGTTGGGCACGCGCCCGGTGGCGACCAGGACCACGTCGGTGTCCAGAGTGGTCCCGTCGGAGAAGGTCACGTGTGCTCCACCTCCCTCACGGGCGACCAGCGCGTCGACGGTCAGGCCCAACCGCACGTCCCATTGGTCCTGCGCCGCCATGGTGAAAGCGGCGCTGACCTCTTCATCGACCTGTCGCAGCAGACCTCGGCCCCGGTTCACCAGGCTCACCGTGACACCGAGCTCACTGAAGACATGCGCGAACTCGGAGGCGATATATCCCCCACCCACGATGAGCATGGTCTTCGGCAGCGACTCGAGCCTCATCACGGTGTCGGAGGTGTGCACCGGCACGCCACTGTCGGCGATCACCGGCGGCAGCATCGGGCGTGCACCCGTGGCGATGACGATCTGCTCGCCGGACACTTCCTGCTCGGACCCATCCACAGAGGTGACGGTGAGTGTCTTCGGTCCGACGAACCGGGCCCGCCCGGTGAACAGAGTGGTGTTGTCACCGCCCTCGCGAAACTGCCTTCCGCCGGCGGAGATGGGATCAATGCGACCAAAAACGCGGTTGCGGATGTCGGGCCACCGCACCGACTCGACGTGGGCTTCCACACCGTATCGAGCCGACTCATGCACCGTGTGAGCCACTTCCGCGGCGTAGACGAACATCTTGGTCGGGATACAGCCGACGTTGAGACAGGTGCCGCCGAACGTTCCCGCCTCGATGATGGCCACGGAGGAGTCGGCGTACTGCGGCCCGACCAACGAGTTGCCGGAGCCACTGCCGATGATGATCAGGTCGAAGTGAGAACTCGTCATCCGCCGAACCCTACAGAGCGCAGGTGCGACCTTCTCGGTGGGTCAACCGGTGCGGTCCCGAAGGTCCGCCACGTGTGGAGAGATGGAAGGGTCCAGGCCGAGCCCCAACGCGAGATAGGTCGAGGCGAAGTCCACCGTCGCGAGGTGGTCGGCCAGCTGGACCACGGGCTCCCCCGCTCCAGCCTGCGTTTCCATGACCCGCACACCGGCGCTGTGGGCGGTGGCGATCACCGCGTCCGTGACTCCTTCACGTTCGGGTCCACTCAGCACCCAGAGGCCCAAGGGGGGGAAGTCCGCAGAGTCCAGGTAGGGATCGGCGAAGATTCCCGCGTGGCTGGGGTCCGGCGCCCGGCGTCGTTCGGCCAGCTCCCCCTCGGGCTCGTCGAAGTGGTGTGGCTCCCAGGTGCTGGTGTCGACATCACCGAGGCGAATACGGCTCCGGTCGTACGTCCCCGGCCGGGGTCCACGCGGGCCCGCTCCGGACACGGGGCTGCTGGTGTAGGGACCGTCCAGGCACGCGACGATCTGGCTGGCGGCGTCGGGGAGCTCCCCGTAGGCCGCCGGGATGCGCGCGGTCCTGGCCAGCATCGAGCTCGCCCGGGCTGCGGCCACGCCCCCCAGGGGGCCTTCACCGAGCACCATGGGCACGGTTTCGGCCAACTGCACCGCGAGTAGCTTTGCGGGGTTCACGAAACTCTCCGAGGAGGGTCGGAAGGCTTCGGCTTGCTCGTCCAGGCGGTCCGCGACCTGCTCCAGCACACCGTGGCCACAGGGGATCAGTCCCAGATGATCACGATCGAAGGCCAAGAGCACAGGGGTCAGCAACGACCAGAGCGAGGTCCGACTGTTGACCCGACCCCGGCCCACCCCGATATGCACCCCGCGTGCCGCGGCGCAGACCTGGGCCAAGGGCGAGTCCGTGGCACCGACCGTGATCAGACGCGCCCCTCGCCGGGCGGCCTCGGCGGCGACGGCGAGGGGGCCGGGTGCGCGCCCGGACAGGGAGACTGCGACCACGACATCCAGCGGACCCACCCACCCGGGGAGCGGGAGGTTCCGGCGAGCCTGGACCGGCACGGGCGACCCCGGCTCGGCCAGCAACTCCAAGACGTCTGCAACGACGGCGGACCCACCGAGAGCAGCCACGAGGACCGACCGAGGACGCCCGAACGAGGCGAGACGGTCGATGCCGGCCTCGTCGCTCAGCGTCAGCGCCTCCCGGGTCTGTGCACCTGCGGTAGCCATGGCCCGCAGCGTCCCTCGGGTGTCTTTGCGCAGCATCTCCTCGGTATCGTCGAGAAGCGCGTCGTCAATGTGTGGCGCCATCGGAACCCGTCTCCATGGTGATGAGGCGAGCCTCGTCTGCGAGTAGCACCGGGATCCCTGTGTCGATCCGGTACTGCCGGCGCTGGCCCTTGGCGCCGCAGTCGCTCTGGCACACCAGCACCGCAGCGCCGGACTCATCGCGGTCATCCACCAGGGGGTGCAGCCCTACAGGGCAACGCAAGATGTCGCGGACCCAGGCTTCCATCGGCACAGTCATGCCGACACCGTACCCACGATGACCCCCAGCACGGCGTCGCGGACGGCGCCCATGGTGGTCTCGTCCGTGGCTTCCACGTTGAGTCGCAGGAGGGGCTCCGTATTGCTTGCCCGCACCGAGACGGACCAGAAACCACCACCCGTGTCCGCACTGCCCACATGGATCCCGTCGAAGTCCTTCACGACGGGCGGAGGCCTCAGCTGCGACGCCCAGTGGCGCACCCGCCGCAGCGCCGCCGACGTGTCCTCGACGACCGAGTTGATCTCCCCGGACGTCGCGTAGGGATCGTAGGGGCCGGCTAGGCCTGACATGGTGGCGTCGCTGGACAGGTCACCCAGGGCTGCCAGCACGTGCAGTGCCGCAAGCATTCCCGTGTCGGCACGCCAGAAGTCGCGGAAGTAAAAGTGCCCGGAGTGTTCGCCGCCGAACACGGCGTCATGCTCGGCCATGCTGGCCTTGATGTAGGAATGGCCGACCTTGGCGACCACCGCCCGACCCCCCAGCCGCGCCACCGTCTCGGGCACGGCCCGTGAGGTGATGCTGTTGTGCACCACGCTGACCTCGCCAGCAGGCACCCCTGCAGCGACCTCCTTCGCGATCTCCCGCGCTGCCACGAGAGCGGTGATAGCACTGGCCGTGACGGCGACACCTCGCTCGTCCACCACGAAGCAGCGGTCGGCATCCCCGTCGAAAGCCAGCCCGAGGTCTGCATCGTGGGTGAGCACCGCCGCCTGAAGGTCGACCAGATTGGCCGGGTCCAGGGGGTTGGCTTCGTGATGGGGAAACGTCCCGTCCAGATCGAGGTAGAGCCCGATCATCTCCACCGCGGGAACCGCCCCCAGGACGGCCGGGGCAGTGAGGCCGGCCATCCCATTGCCGGCGTCGACCACGACTCGCAAGGGCCGGATCTCGCCCAGGTCGACAAGGCGATGGAGATGAGCGGCATAGTCGCCCAACACCTCCTGGTGGAGCAGTGCCCCGGTGGCCGGAGCCGGCGACGCCACGCCGAAGGGATGGATGTCTCCACGGTCCAGAAGCCATTGGGCCAGGTCGCGCACCAGGGCTAGGCCCGTGGCCATCTCCAGAGGCACCGCCTCGCTGCGACAGAGTTTGATGCCGTTGTAGGCGGCAGGGTTGTGGCTGGCCGTGATCATGGCTCCGGGACACCGCAGCGTTCCGGAGGCGTAGTACAGCACGTCGGTCGCGCAGAGCCCGATGCTGATGACATCCAACCCCGCGGCCTGGACACCATCGGCGAACGCCGTCGCCAGCACCGGCGAGGAGTCACGCATGTCGTGCCCCAGGACGATCTCTCGGTGGCCGTCCGGCTCGGCTATGACACGAGCGAAGGCTGAACCTAGGGCTTGGCAGACCTCCGGGGTGAGCTGTTCGTCGACCAGCCCACGGATGTCGTAGGTCTTGATGAACTCCGACAGGTCAACCGATCTCAACGCCTCGTCGCCATCAGTCCCGCAACACCCGGAGATGACCACGCTTCTGCCCCTGGGTGGCCTCCGGTGGCGCCGCCGCGACAGGCGGACTGTGCCTACGCTCACGGACCGCCTCGGCCAGCGCCACGAGATCGTCCGCCGGTGGGGCCGCTCCTTCCGGGGGGTCCAACCGCACGATGTCCCATCCGCGAGGGGCGGTGAGCCCGCTCCCGTGGACCGAGCACAGGTCGTAGGAGTGGGGCTCGGCGTACGTTGCCAACGGACCCAGCACGGCGGTCTGCTCGGCGTACACGTACGTCAGCGTCGCCACGGCTTGTTGGCCGCAGGCAGTGCGAGAGCACCGACGGGAGAGGGTCACGACACACCACTGTAAGTGCCACCGCCGACAAGGGGACGCACCACGCCGCTGTTGAGCGAGCCCGCTCCTGCCCGGCGTAAGGTCCAGACGTGACCAGCGCATCCTTTCGGGACAGACACGGACGCGGGATGCGAGGCCCGCTGGCGTGGCCACGAGTGCCGGTCATGATGCCTCGACGCCACCGGTTCGACGAGATGGTCCTCGACGCGGTGGGAGCTTTCGAGCAACGTCTCGGGTCCGCGTTGCCGGACCTCGAGGTCGCCGTCGAGGATGTGCCCCCCACGGACCCCGCGCCGTGGGAGGAGACCGTCGCGCTGGGACGACTCTTTCCCGAACAGAGCGGAGTCAAAGCTCGGATGGTGATCTACCGACGCCCCGTGGAGTCTCGTGCCGCAGGACCGCTGGAAGTCTCCGCCATCGTCCACGACGTCGTCACTGAGCAGTTGGCGACCATGCTGGGCCTTGATCCTGAGGATCTTCTCTAGCACCGCAAGGCAACCCCTACCTGTAAATCTCAGGGCAGCACTGGCGTCAGAGTCGCCACCGATCGGTGCACCCCGAGCTCGCTGAGCGGCAACACCGACACCAACGAGACGCGGTCCGACGTGGGTGGTGATGCGCTCGGAGCGGCATTGTCGAGCGACACGGAGTCGTCGGCGGGTCGACTGACCACCTCAGCCTCGCCACGTACGGCGGCGTACATCTGCGCTTCTTCCGGGCCGGGCACCAACCAGATTCCCGTGGCTGTGCCCAGGTCTCGGGTCAGCAACTGCCCTGCGGACACCTCCAGAACCTCCTCCCGCGTAATACCGTCCCGGTCGGTCGAGATCAGCCGGACGCTTCCTCCCCTGGGGGCGACGAGGTCGAGTGCGTAGCTCACCCGCTGCCCCCGGTCGACCTGAGGCAGCGGAGTCCCGGACAGAGCGCCCAACGGCAGAGCCGCGGGGGCCCAGGCCACATCCTGTCGACCCTGTCCGTCGGTCTCCGAACGGACCCGAGCGGCGGCCACCAGCTCCTCATCACTGCTCACGGTCAGGGCGTAGATGCCCTGGGGAAGGTCCGAGACGGCGATGTCGGCGGTCCCTCGCCCCTCCACCAGCGTGACCTCCTGGGTCAACGGGACTGATCCTGACGCGGTCAGTGCGCCCACCTCGACGACGGCCTGCTCGGCTCCGGGAACCGCGACCCGCACGGTCGCAGAGTCAGCGGGCCCTCGCGGCACTTCGAAGCCCACGATCATCTGCTCCACCGACGGTGGCGCTACGGGTGCGGTCAACTCTGTGCCTTGATCGGTGGTGCCCTCCAGAAAGCGGTCCCCGAGAAAGGCACTGACCGCGCCGCCACTGGAGACGACCCGCACCACGGGGCTCGCCTCGCTCGGCGCCAGAGCATCAAGGAGGAGGATCTCGCGAGCGCCAGGCTCCAGCGTGACCTCAGCACCGCCGGAGTCCTCGCCAGGGTCCGTGGTCCAGCCGAGGACGCTGATCTCAGCCGTGACCGCGCTCTGCCCCGGGTTGAGCAGAACCAGGCGTTCGGAGTGACCCGCCTGTCCCCCACCACCGATCAGCCATGACTCGTCCTGAGGACCCTGGCAAGGGGTTAGCGCCAGTCCGAGCTGCTCGTCCGTGTCGCCCAGATACATCTGCGCTGCGCTGAGCCCCGGGGCCAGTGACCCTTGGGCGACCACGTGGACGCCGGTGCCATCACCGACGACCGCACCGACCTCGGTGGTCCGTGCGTCGGTGACAGCCGCCGGGGTCTCGTCCGCGGTCCGCACCTCGATGCTGCCGTCGGCACGTGGCTCGGTGGTAGACCCCGTTGCAGCCGTGACACCCGCCGGCAAGGCCTGCACCGGGGCAGCGCGCGCGCGGACGGTCACTTCCTGCTCCCCCTCGCGCACGGCCGAGTCGGCCAAGCCCACTCGCTCGGGTCCGGGGCAGACCCGAACCTGCTCCTCGATCGGGACGAGGATCGGTTCCGATTCCGCTCTCGGTATGGACGTACCGGCCTCGTCGGACGAAGAAGCGGAGCCGACCTGGATATCGCCCGGCCACCGCGACGCGGCGAGGACCAGTGCCACCGCGGCCAGCGCCAGGATCAACACCCGCAGAACCGCGGAGCGGTGGATGCCCATCAGCGAGTCCGGGACCGGGACGCACCGATGGTGGGGAGTGCGAAGAAGAGGGACACTACGGCCAGCCCCGCGGTGACCCACCACCAACGTTGGTAGGGACGCTCCAGCTCGATCGTCAACGCCCCTCCGCCCGGCGGCAGGGAGTACCGCACCGGGAAGCCTGGCTCTGCCTGCAGAAGCTGTCCATCCAGACGCACCTGGGCCACCTGCGCCCAGTCCCCGGGACGAGAGATCGCCACGACCTGTGCATCAGCCGGTACCTCGGCTTCGGTGTCGCGACCTCCGGTGAGGGACAGAGTCTGCCTCTCACCGGACGTCGTCTCGGCCCACACTCGGGATCCCACCGCCTCCGGCACGACCCTCCACAGCCCGAGTCCCTGGGTGGAGCTGACCCGGGTCAGGCTGGGCAGCCCGTCCAGCTGGTCCAGCAGCGGATCTCCCGGTGGCGCATCGACCACCACGAACTCCACCGCCAGGTCGGCAAGGGCCTCTTCCACAGGAGTCTGGTCGCTGACCGTGCTCGACGCGGTATCCAAGAGCTCGGACACCACCGCAGACACCGGGTCTCCTTCGGCACGGAGGACCGAACCTCCTCCTTCATCGGAGTCACGACGCTGCTCCACCCGGACCAGATCACGCGTGCGGTCACGCAGCCAGGGTCCGGGCTCACGACCCACCAAGTCGTAACTCACCTCGTACCCTGTGCTGGCCGACCGCTGGCCTTGCGAGAGCTGGCTCGATGACGCGGATGCCGGTTCCACCCTGAGCTCGAGCATGCGCACACCCTCCGCACCGGTTGCGCGCTCTGCGACCACGGCCGGCAACGGAGCCTCCGCGACCCTCAGACCGGTCCCCAGCGGTACGGCGGCCACACTGACCACGCTGGCCAGCGCGGCCACGGCCGCAACCGTCAGCAGGACCGATCCTGCGGCGGCGCCGGGGCTCCCTCCGGACACCGGGTCCTGGTGGCGACGGAGTAGTTCGGTAGCACCGGCGCCGGCGGCCAACATCAGGGCGGCACCGGCGAGGCTGAGGAGGCTGCCGGACCACACTCGCACTGGGAGCCCCGCGTCGGGATATCCGATGGGGAGCACACCCAGGTCGAGTCGTCCGATCACCACGGCCCCGGCCACCGCGACGAGCGCGACCACCGACAACACCAACGCAGCCCCGCGGCGCCGACCAGGCCGCGACCAGGCCGCGCCCAGCACCGCCAGGATCCACGCCGGCACGATCCACCACAGGGACAACGGGATCGGTCCTCCTGGGTGCAGCAACAGCACCTCCCACGCCGTGACCGGCGCGGTCGCCGTGTCGGTAGCGCCGGGACCGCCCCAGACGAGGAGGGGATTCTGCACGAACTGAAGGACCTGCGGCCCTAGGAGGGCCGGCGGCAACAGGAGAATCGGTAGCGCCCGCAGGCGAGCCCATCCGTGGGCGGCGATGGCCACTGTCACCCCCGCTCCCAGCGCGAAGACGAGGGTGAGAGGGACGAACCAGGTGGCCAGTGCGGTCAACAGACCCACACCGAGGGCAGCCGACGTGCCTGCGCTTCCGCGGCTCACCGCGCGCACTGCGCCGGCGACCATCAGTGGCGCCAGGACGTGGACCACCACGGGCCCCACGCGCCCCGCTCCCACAGCCACCGACAAGGGAGTGGCAGCCGCCCACCCGATGGCCACCGCCGCCCCGACCATTCGGGAGCGGGTGACCACTCGCGAAGCCAGGTAGGCGCTCAGCACACTCAGCACACCGGAAGCACAGAGCACCCAAGCCGTGACGAAAGCGGCGCTGTGGGCACCGTCGGGTCCCGCGGGAAGGTGCTCGACCACCCAACCCAGGACGCTGAACGGCAAGAGCCACGGGGGGCCTTGGCCCGGATCGCCCAGACCCGCCCCCGAGAAGGGAAGGGCCCAGGCGCGGTAGACCTGCTCCGCGTCTGCCTCGACGGCGCCGGCCTCCGACCCGGTGACGCCCCACCCCGTCGGCGCCAGCCCAGCACCCAGATCTCTCCACCGCACCGCAGTGGCCGCAACCACCAGCAGCACCGCCGCGGCCAGCGGCCAGCTCCACCACCGTCGGGTCTGTGATCGTTCGTCGTCAGCCAGGGAGTACGCCTCCTCCGAGACGGGACCGGCCTCAATGGCCCCGATCGACCGGTCCTGCGGCTCCGTTGGTGTCGCTGCCGCGGCGTGATAGGTGCCATCGTCGTGCGCGCCCCGCGCGGCTGCCCGCCGATCCGACTCCGACTCGAACAGTCCCCGCAGGTCACCCTCGGAGACCGCGGCCGACCCACGGAACCTCCACCGAGCGCGGTAGGCCCGAACGGGCCACGCCACGGCACTCAGCTCGGCCCACGCTCGACGCGCCGACCGGGGCCGTCGAAGCACCATGAATACCAACAACGAGAGAACCGAGCTCAGGAACATGGCCGCACTGCGCCCGGGGAGGCGCCACAACGAAGCTCGGGCCAACGCGACCAAAGCTCGATCTCGATCTCCCGCAGTCCCCTCGGCCGCAGGGGGGTGCTCCGCGACCACGGCCCGCGGGGCTACGAGCACTCGGTATCCCAGCAGGTGCGCCCGCCAGCAGACATCCAGACCGGCCGCCGACCCGTCGAAGGCCGGCTCCACCCCGCCGACCTCGCTCAGCACATCACCACGGATCAGCATGCCGTCGAGCGGCACCCCGATCACATCACGGCGGTCGTCGAACTGGCCCTGGTCCCACGCGCCGACGTCCATGGAATCCAGGGACCGTCCCCACACCGTGATCCGGTGCCCCACCCCCACCACCGCGCGCGGATCCTTGATCGCCAGCAGCTTCGGCCCAACGATGCCCACGCGACTGGATCCGTGAACGGCGGCCCGGAGCTGCGGCAGCGCGTCGGCACGGGGCTTGCTCGCGTCGCTCAACAACCACAGCCACCCATCCGGGCGATTGAGCTCTCCTATCGCCAGGTCGACCACCGTTCCGGATCCCGCCGGCAGCGGCCGTACGGGCACGCCGTACTCCGAGCTCAGCGGATGATCTCCCCCACCCCCGATCTCCCCCGAACACAGCACCTGTGCACACCAGCGAGCCTGTGGGACCAAGGCGTCCAGGAGACCCCACAACGCCGCATCATCAGCGCTCGTGCGCTGCACGACGACAGTGACGCCTTTGACCGCCCGGTCGTGCGCCGACACAGGCACCTGCTGATCTTCGGAACGGGCGTTCAGACCGCTCGCTTCTTGAGCTTGCGGCGCTCCCGCTCGGACAGTCCACCCCAGATGCCGAAGCGCTCATCGTGAGCCAAGGCGTACTCCAAGCACTCAGCCGTCACTTCACAGCCGACGCATACCTTCTTGGCCTCACGTGTGGAGCCTCCCTTTTCCGGGAAGAACGCCTCGGGGTCGGTTTGCGCGCAGAGCGCCCGCTCCTGCCACGATGCCTCTTCGCCACCTTCCTCCACGCTCAACAACGTCAACACATCAAAATCGTGCACGGCTCCTCCTCGACCCTCGCCAGCACTGGGACGCCGCGGCGACCTCCGGTGAGGACCACGCGACAGGTCTAAATTACACGCGTGTCATCCCTCTGCGTCAACCCCAGATCTGCTACAAGCACCAGGACCCCGGGAAGGTGCCCCCGAGGCGCCTTCGCGGGCAGGCGTTCTGGGGCGCGAGCGGAGCAAGGACAATAGGCCCATGCACATCACTGTTTTGGCCGGAGGCGTGGGGGGCGCTCGCTTCATCCGTGGGCTTCGTCACCACCTCGACTCCACCGGACACGGTTGGGATCCAGCCACCGGCTCGGGAGCACGGATCACGGTGATCGGCAACACCGGCGACGACATCACGCTCTACGGGTTGCGGGTCTCCCCCGATCTCGACACGTTGCTCTACACCCTGGGTGGCGGCGTGCACGAGGAGCAAGGTTGGGGCCGAGCGGAGGAGTCGTTCCTGGCCCAGGCAGAGCTGCGCGAGCTGGGGGTGCAACCCACCTGGTTCGGCCTGGGAGACCGCGACATAGGGACGCACCTGGCACGCAGCCAGTGGCTGGCCGAAGGACACTCGTTGAGCACGGTGACCCACCGTCTCGCCACCCGGTGGGGCCTACCATCCCGCGGTATCACCCTCCTGCCCGTTACCGACGAACCCATCGAGACCCACGTCGTGATCGACGACGACGCAGCTGGGGCAGGGTCGGGAGCCGAGCGCGCGGTGCACTTCCAGCAGTGGTGGGTGCAGATGCGGGCGGCCGTTCCCGCGATTCGCTTCGTCGTGGCCGGCCTCAGCCGTGCCACGGCGGCAACGGGAGTCCTCCAAGCCATCCGCGAGGCCGACGTCGTGCTGCTTCCGCCGAGCAACCCCGTGGTCTCTATCGGCATCATCGCCGGGGTCCCGGGCGTCCGTGACGCGCTGCGGGGCACCCGGGCTCCGGTGGTCGGGGTGTCACCGATCATCGAGGGGGCCCCGGTGCGCGGCCACGCCGACGCCTGTCTGGCGCCCCTTGGGGTGCCGGTGACCGCGGCGGGGGTCGCCGGCCTCTACCGGGACTTCCTGGGCGGCTGGCTCGTCGATGACGCCGACGCCGACGCTACCTACCCGAGTGTTCGGGTTCGGTCATGCGACCTTCACATGCGCAACATCGACCAGGCCAGCGCCATCGCCGGCGACGCCCTCGCGCTGGCTCACGAGATCACGGGGTGAGCGTCCCTGGGGAGGTCCGCGTCATCCCGCTTACCAGCATCCCCGAGGTGCTGCCGCAGCACGACCTGGCAACGCTGCTCCGCGAGGCTCTGGGCGCGGCCGGGCTCGAACTGCGAGACGGGGACGTCCTCGTGGTCTCGAGCAAGATCGTCTCTAAGGCTCAAGGGCTGCGGGTGCACAGCAACCCCGGACCACACCACGACGTCTGCGGGGCTCCCACGACCGATGAGCTCGTCCTGTCCCAGACTGCGCGGGTCGTGGCCGAGCGGCGGACCCCGGCGGGCATGACCCGGATCGTCGCCTCGGTCTCCGGCCCGGTCATGGCCGCCGCCGGGGTGGATAGCTCCAACGTCGGACCACACGGAGGGTCCCTCGTGCTGCCGGAGGACCCCGACCTGGCAGCCCGGATGCTGTATGCCGGTCTGCTCAGCGCCTTCGCCCCCCACCCCTTGCCCCGGATCGCGGTGGTGATCAGCGACACTGCGGGACGTCCTTGGCGGGACGGGCAGGTGGACTTCGCGCTCGGGGCCTGCGCGGTGACGGTGCTGGACGACCTGCGCGGAGCCGGCAACGCCGACGTCGACGGGCGCCCGCTGAGGGTGACAGCCCGCGCCGTCGCCGACGAGATCGCGGCCGCCTCGGACCTGGTGAAGGGAAAGACCCAGCATGTTCCCGCGGCCCTGGTGCGCGGCTTGCCGCTCAGCGTCGTCGGAAGCCCGGGGGCGCAAGGCGCACGATCCCTGATCCGCGGTGGCTCGGCAGACTGGTTCGCCCTGGGGACCGTCGAGGCCGTTCGAAGCAGCCTTGGGGTCCCTCCGGGCAGCGAGGCCGCCCGAGCCGTCGGAGTGGCTTCCACCAGCACCGAGACCTTCAGGGTCCGGGCGCAGCGCGCCGTCGGCGTGGCGCTCGCCGGGCAGGCTCGGCTGGAGCATCCGGACGTCGTGACCGTGAGCGACCAGTGCGTTCAGGTGAGTATTGCCGATGACTATTTGCGGGGCCGCATCGTCGCCCGGATCGAGGTGGCCCTCCACAGCGAGCACCTCGCTGACCTGGAGGTGCGTGAGCTCAGCGCCTCGGCAGGTGAGTGCGCGGAGCCATCCTCGGACCCCGACGCGGACGACTGAGCCCGGCGAGCTCAACCAGTCGCTGGACCCGGTAGCGATGCGGGCGGTAGGGGGCCAGTAGCCGCGCCAGCCCTTCGTCGTCCACCTCCTCGCCGGTGAGGGCCCAACCGATGTTCTTGGCCACGTGATAGTCCCCGAAGCTCACGGCGTCGGCGTTTCCCAACGCCCGCTGGGCTGTCTCCGCTGCCGTCCACAATCCCACCCCCGGCACCGCTCTCAGTCGTGCCCCCATCCGGTCAGGATCGACCAGGGCCCCCTGCTCCAGCCGATCGGCCATCCGAGCCGCTCGCATCACCGTGTCCGACCGCTGTGGACTGATGCCCATCTGGATCCACTGCCAGGAGGCGATCCGCAGGAGCTGGGCAGGCGTCGGAGGCACCCAGAGGTCCATCGCCTCGCCCGGCCCGGGGGCCTTCGCACCGAAGCGTCGGACCAGGGCTCGCTGTCCTGCGAACGCCTCCTGCCCGGTCACCTTCTGCTCGATGATCGCCGGCACCAGTGCCTCCATCACCAGCCCTGTCCGTGGCACCCGCCAGCCCGGGCGGGCCAGCCAGGTCCGACGCAGGACGTCGTGGCGCACCACGAAGTCCCGGACATCGTCGTCGCGTCCGAGCATGGTGGGTAGCGCCTCCAGCACCCACTCGACGGCCTCTGCTTCGCCCCATGCCTGTGCCAAGACCTCGTCGTCCGCAGGTCGTACGACGACTCCCAGGGTGACCGCACCCGCGGGAGTGGTGATCCCGCGGAAAGTCCACCCACCACGCACGCGCCACGCCGGATCGCCGCCACCGCGCCGCAACGTCCCCCACGTCGCGGCGAGGTCCACCGGGCGCCCGGGCCGCCAGATGCGGCGGCGTCCTGCTGATGCGCTGACCCTCGGCATACGCCTCAGCCTCGCACGTCGATAGATCCATGCCCCTCGGCCGCTCGCGTTGAAGCCAGCCATGACTAAGGTTGGCTCGTGTTCGCTCCCGCCGATGTGTTGTCTCGGCTCATCGCCGACGATCCCACCAGACCTGCACTCACGTTCTACGAAGACACCCCCGGAGAGTCCTCGGGAGAACGCATCGAGCTGTCCCGCAAGGTGTTGGGCACCTGGGTGTCGAAGGCGGCCAACGCGCTTCAGGAAGGTCTCGACTGTGAGCCGGGCACGATCGTCCTGCTGGATGTGCCGGCCCCGCACTGGCGGTTGACCTACTGGGCTCTGGCCATCTGGTCGGTCGGCGCCACCCTGACGTTGGACGCCTCCGAAGGCGCCGACGTGATGGTGACCACGGCACCGCACAGCGAAGCGGCCCGGGACGCCGACGAAGTGATCGCCGTGTCCCTGCCGGCCCTGTCGCGAAGCTTCGGACCTGGCTTGCGCACCGGCGTCATGGACGAGGCCCGCGAGATCTCCTCCTTCGGTGATTCCTTCACCCCGTGGGACGAACCGGAGCCCACGCAAGCCGCACTGGTCTGTGCCGGTGAACGGACGGCCTACACCGACGTCGTGCCCGGTCCGGCAGACCGCGCTCGCCGCCGATTGCTCCTCACTAGCACCGACCCGGCCCTCTTCCTGCGCCAGATGCTCGGCTGCTGGGCCGGTCTGGGATCAGCCGTCCTGGTGCGCGGCTCCGAGCCTTCCCTGGCGGAGGAGAGGATGCGCAGCGAGGGAGTCGACGCCCTCGCCTGAGGACACTACAGTCGGCACACATGGACAAGGTCGTCTCCGATGCAGCCGCTGCTTTGGACTCACTGCGTGACGGGATGACCCTCGCGGTTGGCGGGTTCGGCCTGTGCGGAGTGCCGTCGGTGCTGATAGCCGAGGTGCTGCGCCGGGGAGCCACCGATCTGGAGATCGTCTCCAACAACGCTGGTGTCGACGACTGGGGTCTGGGACTGCTGCTCGGGGCGGGCCGGATCCGCCGGATCATCGCTTCCTATGTCGGCGAGAACAGGGAGTTCGCCCGGCAGTACCTCAGCGGCGAGCTCGAGGTCGAGCTCACGCCCCAGGGAACCCTGGCCGAGAAGCTCCGGGCCGGCGGCTCGGGGATCGCTGCTTTTTACACGGCCACCGGGGTCGGGTCCCAGGTCTCTGAGGGTGGTATGCCGTGGCGCTACGACCAGGCCGGTGCCGTCATCCTGTCCTCGCCGCCCAAAGACACCCGGTCCTTCGACCATCTCGGCGACCAGAGGGCTCAGGACTACGTCCTGGAGACCTCGATCGCGGCTGACATGGGGTTGGTCCGGGCGTGGAAGGGCGACCGACACGGAAACCTGGTCTTCCGGGCGAGCGCGCGCAACTTCAACCCGCTGTGCGCGATGAGTGGTCGCTTCACCGTGGCCGAGGTCGAAGAGCTGGTCGAGCCGGGCGTCCTCCTCCCCGACGAGATCCACCTCCCGGGGATCTACGTGCAACGGGTCGTGCCGCTGTCGCCGGCCCAGGCCGAGGAGAAGCGGGTCGAGAAACTCACCGTCCGCTCGACCTCGACCGCTGGCGAAGGACGCTGAGATGGCCAGGACACGGGAGGAGATGGCCGCGCGGGCGGCCGCGGAGCTGCACGACGGGGACTACGTCAATCTCGGGATCGGCTTGCCGACCTTGGTCCCGAACTACGTGCCCGACGGCGTGGAGCTGGTGCTGCAGTCCGAGAACGGCATTCTCGGTGTCGGCCCTTATCCGGTCGAGGGCCTTCACGACCCCGACCTGATCAACGCCGGCAAAGAGACGGTCACCGTCCGCCCCGGTGCCGCCTTCTTCGACTCCGCTATGAGTTTCGGGATGATCCGAGGGGGCAAAGTGGACGCCGCGATCCTCGGGGCGATGCAGGTGTCGGTCGCCGGGGACATTGCTAACTGGATGATCCCGGGCAAGATGGTCAAGGGTATGGGCGGGGCCATGGACCTGGTGCACGGAGCCAGGAAGGTCATTGTGCTGATGGAGCACACCGCTCGCGACGGTGGCTTCAAGATCGTGCAGAGCTGCTCGCTCCCGATCACGGGTCTGGGGTGCGTGCAGCGGATCATCACGGACTTGGCAGTGATCGACGTCACTCCTGGGGGCCTGGTCCTGCGCGAGACGGCGCCCGGCGTCACCGAGCAGGAGGTGCGGCAGCAGACCGAGCCGCCGCTGACCATCGACCTACTCCGGGGTTGATGATCCTGCCTCGGTGCCGCGAGGTGGGCGTCGGGGTAGGCCACGCAGGAAGCCGGCACCCCAGCTCAGGTGCATGGTCGCGAGCACCGCGGGCACTCGGGTGCGCACCGACCAGGGGTGGCCCGCAGAGATGATCACGCCACCGACCACGACCGCCGCGGCATAGCCGAGCGGTAGCACGGCCATGGGCCGCCACACGACGGCCGCGAGGGAGCCGCCCACGACCACTCCCACCAGCAGGGGTGGTGCGAGGTAGCGAGCGTTGAGGGCCTCGGAGTGGTCCTGGGAGAGACGGCGACGCCACTGACCGGTAGCGAAGAACTGGGCAGCCAGCGCGCTCAGGGAGCTCCGAGGCCGGTAGGTCACACAGATCTGGGGGCTGAACCAGACCACGCCGCCCGCCTGGCGGATGCGCAGATTCATCTCCCAGTCCTGAGCCCGGTCGTACTCAGCACTGAACCCACCCACCCGGTCGATCCAGGAACGGAGGAAGACGCCCGGGAACACCGTGTCGGCCGGACCGGCCTGGCCCCCCACGCGGAACCGAGCAGCCCCCATACCCAACGGAGATCCCATCCCGATGGCAATGGCCCGCTGGGTGGGGTCGATACCCTCCGGCAGTGCCTGCCCACCCACATTGGCCGCCTGCGTCTGATGCAGGACCTGCACGGCCCGACTGAGGTAGTCGACCGGGACAAACCCATGCGCGTCGACCCGCGCAACAATCGGGTGCGCGCTGGCCGCGATGGCGCAGTTCAGGGCATCCGGTGTGCGCCCGCTCGGGTTGTCCACCACCCGCACTCGCGGGTCCTTCGCCGCGAGCCGGCGAGCCACGCCGGGGGTGCCGTCGGAGCTGGCTCCCACCGCGAGCACGACTTCCAGAGGCCCCTGGTAGTCCTGCGCCAAAACCGAGCCCAACGACTCCGCCAGTTGTCGCGCCTCGTTGCGCACGGGCATGACCACGGAGACACCCGGCCAGTCGGACAGGGCCTCAGTTGGCGCTTGAGAGAACGGCATTGGGGCAGGTTAACGCTCTGAACCGGGCTTCTCACCTACTCTGGTCTGATGCCACGCCGACCCGAGGATGACTGGACCCGACCCATGCCGCGTACGCCACGGCCTGGGCGCCGGTCGTCCGAGCAGCCTGCATCGAGGTCTGCGGACGGCTGGGAACGGGACTCACACCGTTCGCCGGGAATCGACTCGCGCTACGACGATCAGTGGTACGACGACCGCTCCCGCGATGACCACTACAACGATCACCAGTACAGCGATGACCGGTACAGCGATGACGACCGGTACGAGGACCCTCAGCAGCAGGGATGGCAGGATGCGCCACCTCCCCGCTCGCCCGGGCCGCGCCGGCGTCGACCCCACTACGGCATGCGGCGAGGCATCGTGGTGCTGCTCCTGCTGGTCGCCGCCTACGTAGTCGCCATGATCTGGGCCCTCACGGCCAGCTGGATGGCCATCGGCGAGGTCGACGCCGCCCCGACCAACGACGCCCGGCCGAGTGCCGGTTCGGGCAGCAACGTGTTGCTGGTGGGCACCGACAGCCGCGCGGACCTCACCCGCGAGCAACGCAACGAACTGAAGACCGGTCATACCGAGGGGTCACGAGCGGACACGATCATGCTCCTGCACATGCCTGACTCGGGCGACCCGACCCTGGTCTCCCTGCCCCGCGACAGCTACGTCGAGGTACCGGGCTCTGGCATGAACAAGATCAACGCTGCGTACTCCATCGGTGGCCCCCCGCTCCTGGTGGACACCGTCGAGCAAGCGACGGATCTGCGTGTCGACGGCTACCTCGAGGTGGGTTTCGACGGCTTCGTGGACGTCGTGGCCGCCGTCGGCGGGGTGGAGATGTGCCTGCCCGATCCGGTGGTGGAGGAGCGCAGCGACCTTGACCTTCCGGCAGGCTGCCAGGAGCTCGAAGGCAAGGACGCCCTCAACTACGTGCGGATGCGCTACTCGGACCCCCGCGGCGACCTGGGACGCGTGGAACGCCAGCGCGAGTTCCTCAGTGGCATGGTGTCCAAGATGACTCAACCCTCCACCCTCCTCGTGCCGTGGGAGCTGCACGACGCCGGCACCGCCACGGGCTCCTCGCTGCGCCGCGGCGAAGACACTTCGATGTGGGAGATGGGGAAGGTCGGGCTGGCCATGCGGTCCGTGTCGGGCGGTTCGGGTCAGTCCATCACCGTGCCCATCGCCGACCCCAACTACTCCACGGCCGCGGGCAGCTCGGTGTTGTGGGATGAGGCCGGGGCGACCGAGCTCTTCGAGGCCCTACGCACCGACGCTCCGTTGACGATCGAGCCGTAGGACCGACGTACTGCTCAAGGCATCGTCGTCGAGGCCGCCTACTTCACCATCTGGCGGGCCATCACGATCCGCTGGATCTGGTTGGTGCCTTCGTAGATCTGCGTGATCTTGGCATCACGCATCATCCGCTCCACGGGGAAGTCCTTGGTGTATCCGGCTCCTCCGAGCAGCTGAACCGCGTCGGTGGTGACCTCCATCGCGACGTCCGAGGCGTAGCACTTCGCGGCAGCGCCGAAGAAGGGCAGATCCTCGTCGTCCCGCTCGGACTTCGAAGCCGCCACGTAGACCAGCTGCCGGGCTGCCTCGAGCTTCATGCCCATGTCGGCGAGCATGAACTGCACCCCTTGGAACTGAGCCACGGCTTGGCCGAACTGCTGGCGCTCCTTGACGTAGGCGGTGGCGTGCGCGAGTGCCCCGGCCGCGATACCCACCGCCTGGGCGCCGATCGTCACGCGCGTGTGGTCGAGCGTTTTCAAGGCGATCTTCAGACCTGTCCCCCGCTCCCCGACGATCCTGTCTCCCGGGATACGGCAGTCGGTGAAGAGCAGCTCTCGGGTGGGTGACCCTTTGATACCCAGCTTCTTCTCCGGCGCACCCAGATCGAATCCTTCGTCGTCCGCGTGCACCACGAAGGCGCTGATGTTCCGACCGCGAGGACCATCGGGGTCGGTCACCGCCATCACCGTGTAGTACGCGGACTCCCCGGCGTTGGTGATCCAGGACTTCTGTCCGTTGAGCAGGAACGTCCCATCGGCCTGTTCGATGGCCCGGCACCGCATGGCGCTGGTGTCGCTGCCCGCCGCAGCCTCGGAGAGCCCGTAGGAGAACATCGCCTCGCCACGGGCGACCTCGGGTAGGTAGCGGGCTTTCAGCTCCTCATCGGCGGCCAGAATCACCGGCATGGTGCCGAGCTTGTTGACGGCGGGGATGAGCGAGGAGCTGGCGCAGACGCGAGCCACCTCTTCGATCACGATGCAGGTGGCCAAGGCGTCGGCGCCGACCCCGTCGTACTCCTCGCCGATGTGTGGGGCATGGAAGTCGGTCACGCGCAGGGCTTCGTAGGCTTCACGAGGAAAACGCGACTCCTCGTCCACGGCTGCGGCGTACGGCGCGATCTTGTCCTCGCAGACGTCCCGCACCGCCTCACGCAGCGCCTCATGATCCTCGGACAGGGAAAACAGGTCGAAGTCGCTCACTCGTCCACTGTACGACCGCGGACACGCGCGCCCTTGGCGTGCGCCTGGTCGCGCAGGTCGGTGGCGAAGTCACGCAGGCGTGCCGTGATCGCGGCGCCCTGCTCGTCCGGTGCGCTACCCAGGATCCTGGCCGCCAGAAGTCCCGCGTTGCGGGCCCCTCCGATGGACATGGTGGCCACGGGTATACCGGCGGGCATCTGCACGATGGACAGCAAGGAGTCCATCCCGTCCAGGTACTTCAGCGGCACGGGGACCCCGATCACCGGCACCGTGGTGACGGCAGCGAGCATCCCCGGCAGGTGGGCGGCTCCGCCAGCTCCGGCGATCAGCACCCGCAGTCCCTGCTCGGCGGCAGTGGTGCCGTACTCGACCATCTCCTGCGGCATCCGATGCGCAGAGATGACGTCCGGCGCACAGGCCACGCCGAGCTCTTGCAGCACCTCGACGGCGTGTCTCATCACCGGCCAGTCGCTGTCACTGCCCATCACCACTCCGACGACGGGCTTGACGGGCTCACTCATCGATGACTCCTTGCAGGAAGTCGGCGGCGTGTCGTCCTCGCGAGCGCAGATCGGCCAGATCGTCTCCGTAGATGCTCACGTGTCCGATCTTGCGGCCGGGCCGCACACTCTTGCCGTAGAGGTGGATCCGCAGCCCTGGATCTCGAGCCATGAGGTGCCGGTAGGTCGAGTAGAGCTCCGGGTCTTCGCCCCCCAGGACGTTCGCCATCACGGTCCAGGGCTGCCGGGACGTGGTCTCGCCCAACGGCAGGTCGAGCACCGCTCGCAAGTGCTGCTCGAACTGGCTGGTGACGGCACCGTCGATGCTCCAGTGCCCGCTGTTGTGCGGACGCATGGCGAGCTCGTTCACCAGGAATGCCGGCTCGCCGTCGGATCCGACCACCTCGAACATCTCCACGGCCATCACCCCGGTGACGTTCAGCTCCCCGGCGATGCGCAGCGCCGCTTCCGTCGCGGCCACAGCCACCGTGTCGGATAGGTCAGGGGCAGGAGCCAGCACCTCCGTGCAGATCCCATACTCCTGCACCGTCTCCACCACAGCCCAGGTGGCCGCCTGACCACTGGGGCTCCGCGCCACCATGACCGCGATCTCCCGAGCGAACGACACCGCCTCCTCCAGCAGGACACCTTCGGCCACGGGTGAGTCCTCGTCCTGGCCGACGGCGGACAGCCAGTCGTCGAGCTCACTGGCGGAGCGGACCACGCGGACCCCCTTGCCGTCGTAGCCACCTCGCGGAGTCTTGGCGACGACCGGCCACCCGACGTGGGTCGCAAAGTCCGCCACGTGTTCCGGGGCCCGCGCTACGGCCCAGCGGGGACACGGCACTCCCATGTCACGGAGGCGGCGGCGCATGGCGATCTTGTCCTGCGCGTAAACCAGCGCGCTGGGATCGGGGTGCAGGGTGACTCCGGCAGCCTGCAAGGTGTGGAGCACGGACTGCGGAACCTGCTCGTGGTCGAAGGTGACGACGTCACATCCACGGGCAAACGCGAGCACCGCGTCCAGGTCGGTGCAGGCGCCCACCGGTGCGTGCGGCACGACGAGCGCAGCGGCCGCCGTGTCCGACTCGGACAGCACGGACAGGGTCACGTTCAGGCCGACGGCGGGCGGTTGACACATCCGGGCCAGCTGGCCGCCGCCGATGATACCGACGACGGGAAATCCCCCCTCGGATCGGCGCAGGGTCGTTCGGGCCTCACCTTGGTCGTCCACGGCGCTCAGCCTACTGGCCGTCCACGTATGCTGCGCCGGTGAACCAGACCATCTCGTCCCTGCGCGGCTGGGCCCTGCGGTGGTACGACCGACTGGCTCGGGAGGTGGCCAAGTTCGGAGTGGTCGGCTTGGCGGCCTTCTGCCTCGACACGGCGCTGTACAACTACTTCGTCTTCGGTATGCCGGCGGCCGAGGGGGTCGGCCCCATGCACGACATCCCCCTACGAGCCAAGATCGCCGCGACCGTGTTCTCGACCACCTTCGCGTGGGTCGGCAACCGGTACTGGACCTTCCGGCTGCGGCGCCGGTCCGGGCGAGCCCGCGAGTTCGCCCTGTTCGTGTTCTTCAACATCATCGGCCTGGCGATAGCGGTGATCTGCCTGGCCTTCTCCCGTTACGGGCTCGGTCTGGACAGCCAGCTCGCGGACAACATCAGCGGCAACGGCGTGGGGCTGGTGCTGGGCACCCTGTTCAGGTTCTGGGCCTACCGGACCTACGTCTTCACCGCTGAGCTCGCGGCCGAGGAGCCCACGCCGGAGCGGTCCGCGCCCTGAGCTCGCGTCACGGCGCGGGGGCCATCGAGACGTACAGGGCGAACACGGCCGGACGCGCCTGGGCCAGCTCCAGCCGACCCCCGAAGGACTCAGCGGTCTCGCGGGCTACGGACAGACCGATACCGGTGCCGTCACCGCTGGTGACCGCCCGGTCGAAGATCCGCCGGGCCAGGGCCGGGTCCATGCCTCGGCCTTCGTCGCGGACCTCCAACAGCGCCGACGGGCCGCTGCGTACCGCGGAGATCTGGACCAGCCCATCTCCGTGCTGGAGTGAGTTCTCGACCAAAGTGTTCAGAATCTGGGAGATGGAGGAGGCGCTGGAGCGCACGATCATCGCTCGTTCAGCGCGCACGACGATCTGGCGACCACGGGCCTGGAACGCGGGTGTCCACTCCTGCTCGAGTCCGGACAGGACGGTGTCGAGGGAGACCGACCGCCCCCCGTCAGCGTGGCCGGCCCGGGTGCGGTGCAGGAGGTCGTCGACGACAGCGGCCAGGCGCTCCGTCTGGCCGATCGCGATCTCGGCCTCGTGCTGGGCCACCTCGAGGTCGTCCGTGTGCACCACCTCGTCGAGGCGGAGCAGGAGGGCCGCCAACGGGGTGCGCAGCTGGTGCGAGGCGTCGGCGGCGAAGGACCGCTCCGAGGACAAGGCGCGCGCCAACGTGCTCTGGCTCCGGTCCATGATGTGCCGGACGGTGTCGATCTCCCGGACCCCGGTATCACCGGTGGGAGGTGGCCCGAACCCGTCCCTAGCGCCGTCGACGCGCTCCTGGCCGAAAGAGCCCGTGCCGAAGTCGTCGGCCCGCTGGGCGAGGTCGTGCAGGGCCAGCGTCAGGATAAGCACGGTCCGGTTGATGAGAAACAAGGCCATGGGAACGGCGACCGCGATCGTCAGCGTGACGGTCAGCGCCAGACCGAGCAGGGTCAGCCACGCGGGGACCGCTTCCCGCAGAGTTCCCGGCGGAAGCTGACCGATGATCAGCGCCACCGTGAGGAGGGCGAAGCCAAGGCCGAGGCCGGCGCCGCTTAACCCTATGATGACCGCCGTACGGCGAAGTTCTTGACGCACGAATGGGCCAGGTCAGCGCTCAGGCTCATTTTGGAATCGAAAACCGACGCCTCGCACCGTGACGATGTATCGAGGGCTATTTGCGTCGTCGCCAAGTTTTCTTCGTAGCACGGAGATATGCATATCCAGCGTCTTTGTCGACCCGAACCAACTGTCCCAAACTTCCAGCATTAGTGTTTCCCGCGGGACGACTCTGCCTTCTTCGCGGGTGAGGACCCGCAGCAGGTCGAACTCCTTGGCGGTCAGCGAGACCTCTTGCCCACGGAAAAAAGCCCGCCGCGCCTTGATGTCCACCGAGATAGGTCGATCGCCGACGTCCCGCGAGTCGTTGCCCCGCCTCAGCAGCGCGCGCACCCGGGCCAGGAGCTCGGCCAAGCGAAAGGGCTTGGTGACGTAGTCGTCAGCACCGGCGTCCAGCCCGACCACCGTATCTACCTCGTCACCCCGAGCCGTCAGGATGAGCACAGGACTGGTGAGCCCCTCTTGGCGCATCCGCCGACACACCTCGAGCCCGTCCAGGTACGGCAGCCCGATGTCCAGGATGACGAGATCCGGCGCCTCGCCCTCCGCCAAGGTGAGAGCGGCCCTCCCGTCTTCTGCTACATCCACCGAATACCCTTCGCGCCGGAGGGCGCGGGAAAGCGGTTCTGAAATGGTGGCGTCGTCTTCGGCCAGGAGAACCCGCATCATATGATTAGTCTAGTCTCTTTCTGCGGCAAGGGGATGCCACCTCGGTGAGCGCTTCTCGTTGAAGGCTGTAATACCTTCGCGCCGGTCTTCACTTGTCGCTGTGGCCCGCCAAAACGAATCCTCGATTTCGAGCCCCGCCAAAAGTCCGGCATCTAATCCCAGGCGCATTGCCGACTTGGCGTTGCGCACACTGGTGGGCGAGTTCCGTGCTATCGACTCGGCCAGCTGGAGCGCACGCGTCCGGGCACCGCCGGTGGGTGTGAGGTAGTCCAGGACCCCGAGTTCCGCTGCAGCAGAGGCCGACTGTCGTTCCGCAGTGAAGATCATCGAGGCCGCGCGCGAACGCCCCACTTTCCGAGCCAGGAGCTGGGTGCCACCGCCACCGGGGATCAGACCGACGGACACCTCAGGCAGACCCACCACGCTCTGCTCACCCGCCACGATGAGGTCACACGACAAGGCCAGCTCCAACCCTCCACCGAGTGCGTAGCCTTCGACAACGGCAACGCTCGGCATCGGCAGGTCGAGCACTCCTCGGTAGGCCCCGCGGCTGATCTCACGATGGGCCAACATCTCCACATCGCTCATCTGCTGACGCTCTTTCAGGTCCGCACCGACACAGAAGGCTCGGGGCGAGGTGCTGGTCAGCACCACCACACGAACGCTGTCGTCGCGTGCCGCCTCGGCCGTGACCTCAGTGAGCTGCGAGGCGAAAGCGGTCGAGATGGCGTTCAGAGCCCCCGGGCGATCCAGCGCAATCTCCAGGATCTCAGCACTCGGGCCGAGGCGGGTGACCCGCAGGAAGCCGGGTTCCGTCTTCATCGGCGGCCCAGCGCCACGATCGATATCTGGTCGCGCATCGTCCTCCCCTCCGGATCGTTGGTGTCCCCGACGTTGCGGAGTGGTCACGCTAACCCACCGGCCTCACTTGCGCAGATGCACCACGTCCCCGGCGTGGTGGACACTGCGCCGGCCGCCCTGGTTGACGACCAGCGCGCCGTCGCGGTCGATCCCGCAGGCGCGTCCACGGATCGTCGTCGTCGTCAGCTCGACCGCAACCTCCCGACCCAGGGTGCCGCACACCTCGACGTAGGCCGCCCGTGCCGCATCCGGGTCCTCGTCCAGGACGTGCAGCAGCGTCGCGAGATGAGCCAGATAAGCCTCCAGCCAAGAGACCCGGACCGAACGTGGCAACGGCGACCCGCCCCGTGCCAGCCGCCACGAGGTGGCGCTCGGCGCAGGGAGGTCCAGGGCGCCTTGGTCGATGTTGAGGCCCACCCCCACCACCACCTGTGACCCCTGGGCCGAGGCCAACACCCCGCAGACCTTCCCCGGGCGTCCGGCACCGCCCGACAGCACGAGCACGTCGTTGGGCCACTTGAGCTCGGCGTGAAGGGGGAACTCGTGCTCGACCAGTGCACGCTGCACGGCGACTCCCGCCAGGAGGGGGACCCAGCCGACCAGAGGGGTCGGCGGCGAGCGGACCACCACACTGACCGCCAGGGACGTGTCGGCGGGCGCAACCCAGTGCCGCCCACGGCGTCCTTGCCCGGCGCTTTGATGATCAGCGACGACCACCCGGCCCGGCCGTGGATCCGCAAGTAAGGCCAGATTCGTCGAACCGATCGTGCTGTGCCACTGCGGGCGCGCCCATACTTGCCTGACCACCGAGCAAGGCTAAGTTATCGGGATGGACGACTCCAGCCTCGAGGTCAACACCGACATGCGCACTACTGCCGGGCGCCTCGCAGACTATCGACGCCGCAGCGACGAAGCCGTGCACGCAGGCTCTGAACGTGCGGTGGAGAAGCAGCACAGCCGCGGGAAACAGACCGCCCGCGAGCGGATCCACCAGTTGTTGGACGAGGACTCCTTCACCGAGCTCGACGAGCTGGCCCGACACCGCTCGATCGCCTTCGGCCAGGAGAACTTCCGTCCCTATGGAGACGGCGTGGTGACGGGATACGGCACGATCGAGGGTCGGCCGGTGGCGGTGTTCGCACAGGACTTCACGGTCTTCGGCGGCTCCCTGGGGGAGGTCTTCGGGGAGAAGATCGTCAAGGTCATGGACCTCGCGATGAAGGTGGGGTGCCCCGTGATCGGCATCAACGACTCCGGCGGCGCCCGGATCCAGGAGGGCGTCGCGGCGCTGGGTCTCTACGCGGAGATCTTCCGCCGCAACGTGCACGCCTCAGGTGTCATCCCGCAGATTTCTTTGGTGCTGGGGCCGTGTGCCGGCGGCGCGGTCTACTCCCCGGCCATCACGGACTTCATCGTGATGGTCGAGAAGACGTCGCATATGTTCATCACCGGACCGGACGTGATCAAGACGGTGACCGGTGAGGACGTCAGCTTCGAAGAGCTCGGCGGCGCCCACACGCACAACTCCCGCTCGGGGGTCGCTCACTACGCGGCCAGTGACGAGGCCGACGCGATCGCCTACGTGCAAGACCTGCTGGCCTTCCTCCCCCAGAACAACCTGGAGGACCCACCGGCCTTCGACGTGGACGTCGACATGTCGGTCACGGCCGAGGACGAGACGCTGGACACGCTCATCCCGGACTCGGCCAACATGCCCTACGACATGCAGACCGTGCTGGAGCACGTGCTGGACGACGGAGAGTTCCTCCAGGTGCAAGAGCTGTTCGCGCCCAACATCGTCATCGGCTTCGGGCGTGTCGAGGGCCGGACGGTGGGCGTCGTGGCCAACCAGCCGATGCAGTTCGCCGGCACCCTCGACATCGACGCCTCCGAGAAGGCCGCACGCTTCGTGCGGACCTGCGACGCGTTCAACGTCCCGATCCTGACCTTCGTCGACGTGCCCGGATTCCTTCCCGGCACCGACCAGGAATGGGGCGGCATCATCCGACGAGGCGCCAAGCTGCTCTACGCCTATGCCGAGGCGACCGTCCCGCTGGTCACCGTCATCACCCGCAAAGCCTATGGCGGGGCCTACGACGTCATGGGGTCCAAGCACCTGGGGGCCGACGTGAACCTCGCCTGGCCCTCAGCACAGATCGCGGTGATGGGCGCTCAGGGAGCGGCCAATATCCTCTACCGCAAGCAGCTGGCCGCGGTCGCCGACGAGGGTGGTGATGTCGACGCCGAACGGGCTCGGCACATCCAGGAGTACGAAGACACCCTGGCCAACCCCTACATCGCGGCAGAGCGTGGTTTTGTCGACGCGGTGATCGCCCCGGCCGACACCCGGGTGCAGATCGTCAAGGCCCTGCGGACCCTTCGCACCAAGCGGGCGAACCGGGCACCGAAGAAGCACGGGAACATCCCCCTATGAGCGGGAGCGACGAGACCAGCGCCGCCGGCGGGCCCTCGGTGACGATCTCGGGCCGTCCCACCCGTGCGGAGACGGCCGCGGTCGTGGTCGTGCTGTCGATGATGAGCCCCCCGGAGTCAGCCAGCCCTGCCCCGCGGAGCCACTCGCTGTGGAACTCCAGGGGCCGGGCCGCCCGGCCGCGCTTGTCACCCGGTCCGGGTGCGTGGCAGGGCTCGGTCAGCCCGCGCTGAGCCGGTGTGATCTCGGCTACGGCGATGCCCCGTCAGGGGTATGCCGTCGGCGACGCTGGAGTTTGCGCTCCAGCTGTCCGTGTTCCTCGGGTGGCAGGCAGCCGGCATCCAACACCGTGCGGACGGCGCGATCATCACCCCGCCAGGCCCGGAACAACGTGAGGATGTCGATGCCGTGGTCCGGGACGTCGCTCACCACGAGTGCATCACCGGCACGGATGTCGCCCGGGGAACGGACCGCGCAGTAGACCCCCGGGCGACCGCGCTCGGCGAACCGCTTCACCCAGCCGCGCTCTCCCAGGTGAGCCGCGAACGTCGCGCAGGGAATGCGAGGACCGCAGACCTCGAGCACGACATCCTCCCCCACGCGCACCGTCGAACCGGTGACCCATGCGTCAACGTCGGTGCCGGCGGTCGTGATGTTCTCTCCGAAGGACCCGCTGGGCAGGTCACGCCGGATCTCGCGCGACCAGTGCGTCAGCTCCTCGTCGGCCACGAGATAGACGGCCTGACGCTCACCTCCGTGCTCATCCCGTTCGACGATCACATCGTCGGCCACTCCGCTGCCCAGGCCGATCCCCATGGGGCCGGGGTCCCGCACGCTGATGCGCTCGACGGCACGCTTGTCGATCCCGGAGATCTGTCCGGACAGCGGCTCCCCCAGCGCGCGGCCCTCGCCGACGTTGACGGACTTCACCCAGGCGGACGGTGTGGTCGAAGGCGACATGGACCCAAGGTAGTACCGTGCCTCAGTGAGCCAACTCCAGCCCAGCGTCTCTGGTCCACGCGAGCTCAGCGCCATCGACCTGATCGCCGAGGACTTCCTCGAGGCCAAGATCTCCTTGAGCCCGATCCTGGCGACCTATCTGGGCGTCGCCGGCTACGAGGACCGCTTCGACGACTTCAGCATCAACGGTGTCGATCGCGAGCTCGACCTGACTCGTCAGACGCTCCGATCGCTGGAGGTGGCCTCCCAGGACGTGACGTCACTGGACAGCATCGACACGGTCACCGCGGCCGCGCTGCGCGAGGAGCTGACGGTGAGCGAGCGCGCCCTGGAGAGGGTGATCGCCGGGATCGACCCGACGCCGTTGAACGTCATCGACTGCCCGGTCCAGTCCGTCCGCGACGCTTTCGACCTCATGGCCACGACCACGGCCCAGCACTGGGAGTGGGTCTTGTCCCGGTTGCAGGCCGTCCCGAAGGCGCTGGCGGACTACACCGGCGCTCTGCGCTACAGCGCGGAGCGTGGGTCCGTAGCGCCCCGCCGCCAGGTCTCGAGCGTGCTGACGCAGTGCCAGGCTCAAGCACAAGCCTCCTCCAGCACCTACACCTCTCTGCTGGCCGACGCCGGCACCATTCCCCCGCATCTGGTCGGCCCTCTCCACGCCGCGGTGCGGCAAGCCAACGCTGCGTTCGGCGTGCTGGCTGAGTTCCTGGCCGGCGACCTGCTGTCCCAAGCGCCGGACAGCGACGCCGCTGGCCCCGAGCGCTACCGGCTTCGCCTCCGTGCCTTCCTCGGCACGGAGGTCGATCTCGAGGAGACCTACCGCTGGGGACAGGATGAGGTGGCCCGGATCGCCGCGATGATGCACGAGGTCGCCGAGCAGATCGAGCCAGGGGCTTCGATCGAGCGGGCCATCGCGGTGCTGGACGATGACCCTCAGTATCAGCTGGAGAGCACCGCCGCCCTCAAAGCGTGGATGCAGGACACTGCCGACGAGGCGATCAGTGCCATGGCCGACACCCACTTCGACATCCCCGAGCCCATTCGGACGATCGAGTGCATGATCGCCCCCAGCCAGACCGGGATCATCTACTACACCGGGCCCAGCGAGGACTTCACCCGCCCAGGCCGCATGTGGTGGTCGGTGCCCGCCGGAGTGAGCACCTTCACCACCTGGCGAGAGCTGACGACCGTCTACCACGAGGGAGTGCCGGGTCATCATCTGCAGATCGCACAGACCACGCTGCGCCAAGACACGCTGAACCGGTGGCGTCGGTTGGCTTGCTGGAGCTCCGGGAACGGTGAGGGTTGGGCGCTGTACGCCGAGTGGCTGATGTCCGATCTGGGCTACCTGGACGACCCCGGAATGCGGATGGGCCTGCTCGACGCACAGTCCTTACGGGCGGCTCGCGTCGTGATCGACATCGGAGTGCACTGTGAGCTGGAGGCCCCCGCCGAGGTCGGTGGTGGCACCTGGACCTACGACAAGGCGTGGACCTACCTGACCAACCACGTCACGATGGAGCAGGACATCGTGCGGTTCGAGCTCGACCGGTATCTGGGATACCCGGGCCAGGCCCCGTCCTACAAGATCGGCGAACGCCGGTGGTTGGAGCTGCGCGATGAGGTACGACGACGCGAGGGTGACTCCTTCGACCTGGCCGCGTTCCACCGGCGCGCTCTGAATCTGGGCGGGGTCGGCCTGGACGTCCTGCGCGAGGCGATGCTGAGCCAGGCATGAGTATTGCGCTGACGTTGGTCCTGGTGGCGGGCATCGCTGTGCTCGTCGCCGGGTTGGCCGAGCGTCGAGGATGGAACGCTCCCCCCTTGCTGATCGTCGTGGGAGTCATCGGCTCCTACCTACCGTTCATCCCGCAGATCGAGCTGACTTCCGACATGGTCCTCTACGGTCTGTTGCCTCCGTTGCTCTACGCTGCCGCCATCCGCACGTCGCTGGTGGACTTCACGCGTCATCGAGCGGCCATTTTGTCGCTCTCGGTGGGCCTCATCCTCTTCACCGCGCTGGGGGTCGCCGTGGTGGCGCACGCGATGCTGCCGATCTCGTTCGGGCTGGCGTTCGCTTTGGGAGCGATCGTGGCCCCACCCGACGCGGTCGCGGCCACGGCCGTCGCCCGCAAGATCGGCCTACCCCGGCGGATCGTGACGATCCTGGAGGGTGAGTCGTTGCTGAACGACGCGACCGCCTTGGTCTCCCTGCGCACGGGCCTGGCCATCGCCGGCTTGGGCAGCGGGCACGGGTTGGTGGCAGCGGCCACCGAGGAGGTCACCGCCTGGACGGTGCTGCTCAACTTCGCCTGGGCGGTGATCGGTGGCGTGACCATCGGGGTCGGCGTGGCCTCGGTCGCTTCGTTCCTGAGGATGCGCACGCTGGGACCGGAGCTGGACACGGCCATGTCCTTCACGATCCCCTTCCTGGCGTTCCTGCCAGCCGAGGCGCTCGGCTCCTCCGGGGTATTGGCCGTGGTCACCGCGGGGCTCATTCTGGGCCACCGTGCGCTGACGCTTCAGAACGCCCGCTCCCGCCTCTCCGAGCGCACCAACTGGGCCAGTGTCCAGTTCATCTTGGAGAGCTCGGTGTTCTTGATGATCGGCCTCCAGATGCACGACATCGTCACCAACACCCAGAACGACGCGATGTCCTGGGGCCGGGTGTTGGTGACCTCGGTGCTCATCCTGCTGGTCGTGATACTGCTTCGTCCGTTGTGGGTGTTCCCTTCGCGATGGTTGTTGTCGTGGCGCGCCAGCGAGCCCGGTCTGCCTCCTGCGGAGCTGGCTCTGGTGTCGTGGGCGGGAATGCGCGGCGTGGTCACCCTGGCGGCGGCCTTCCTGATCCCCGTGCAGGCGGACAACCGCCAAACCATCATCTTCATCGCGCTGGTGGTCGCGATCGGGACTCTCGGCCTCCAGGGACTGACCCTGCCGTTGCTGGCCCGCTACCTTCGTGTCGAGGGGCCAGACGCCCGAGAGGACGCGCTGCAGCAGGCAGTGCTGACCGAGCACGCTGTCTCCGCGGGACTGGCCGCGTTGGACAAGCACGAGGAGGAGTCCGAGGTGCTCGACGAGCAACTTCGGCAGGAAGCGCAACGTCGCACCAACCGCATGTGGGAGCGGGTCGGTCCGCGCGGAAAGGATTATGACGAGACGCCGGGTGACGCCTACCGTCGGGTGCGGATGACGATGATGGCCGCGGAGCGGGCCGAGCTCGTCCGACTACGCGACCAGGGCGTGGCCGAGCACGATCTGCTGGGACGACTGCTTGAGCAGCTCGACATCGAGGAGTCAGTGCTGGACCTCTCGGACGATGACCGCCGGGACGAGGAACGCGGCACCGTCGTGCGCGCCCCCCAGTCGTTGGAGGGTGGCTGCAAGCACCTGCGCGACGCCCCAGACGATATCGAGGCGACCTCATCCGTGTGCGAACGCTGCGTCGAGGACGGCATCGCGTCGGTGCATCTGCGTAAGTGCATGACGTGCGGCTACGTAGGGTGCTGCGACTCCTCGGTAGGCCGGCACGCCTCTCAGCACTTCCGGGAGTCCGGACACCCGGTGATGGAGAGCTTCGAAGCCGGCGAGGGATGGCGCTGGTGCTTCGTCGATGGGGAGACCGGCTGAGGGCCGGGGCCTACTTCTTGTACTGCGGTGGCGGCTGGTCCCTTTGGCGACTGAATTCCCCGCCTGCTCGCCCGCCGTACGGCCGTCCGTGATCGGCAAACTCCTCGCGGGTGTAGGTCAACGTCCACTCGCCGAGCTGGATGCGCGACCCGGTCCGCAGGACCTGCTCGTCGGTGATCGTCACTCCGTTCACCTTGGTCGCAGAGCTCCCCCGGGCCACAAGGATGTACTCGTCGTTGCCATCGCGGCGCACGTGAGCCTGGACGGCGTCGAGGCCCGCGAGCCGCAGGTCGCAGCCGTCGTCGCTGCCGATGGTCGTGCCACCGCGGAGCAGGTTGAAGACCCGCCGGGGGTCGTTCGCGGTCGCGGCGCCGCCCATGGCCATCACCAGACGTGGCCGCCCCCCGCCGTCGGGGTCATGAGTCGTGGTGGGCCGTCGACGCGACCAGCGGAAAGTCGGAGCGATGGGCATAGGCGTGGTGGGTGGCAGCAAGCTTGCCTGGGACCCTCGCCCTGCCCCGACCGACCCTCGCAGTCCGGCTGCGGCGCGCAGGTCGTCGATGCGGATGTGCTTGGACCGGGTCGCCAACCTCGCGACCAGACTGGGCTTGACGTCACCGATGGTGACGATGGGCCCATCCGAGCCTGCGAGAGACACACTCAGCCCCTGCTCCGCGAGCACGGCTGCAATCAACCGCGCCTCGCGGAGCGAGGAACCGGATGACATCGCTCCGACATCGTCACAGCGGACCTCGAGATGTCGCCCGCTGCCGGTGACGGTGCCGGAGATCTGCTCCGCCTGTCCCGCGCCAGCGGAGGGACGCTCCATGGAAAAAGTAAGGTCAGCCTCGATGTTGAAGCGGTATGCCATCGTCAATCAGTCCCGCAGGGGGTCAGAGCCTGTGGACTGGTCGTCACTGGTCGTGATGCGCAGCGTGCCGTTGACCTTCCAGGTGGCTCGCGGGGCCTCGGGGCCGGTGTCGCGGGGGACCTCGACGGCCATGTCCACCAGGGTGTAGTTGATGGCGGCGCCGCGCCCGGTGAGGTAGGCCCAGAGGTCCTGGCCCAGGTCGGTCCAGCTGACGTCCTTGCCCTCGCTGGCAGCGGGGCTTCCGTGCTCGTCCTGCGTGCTCATGTGTTCTCCTTCGATGAAGTGCGATGAGTTCGGCAACGACGCTCGGTGAGCGACGAAGCCCATACGACGGTTCCAGGGTAGAACGCGACCCAAGCCCATCGACGGGGGGGTACTTCGACCCTCGATGTTCGCCGGGAGGGCGCTAGCGTTGGGCCATGATCACTCTCGTGCTGGCGTCGGCCTCGAGTGGGCGCCTGGGCACGTTGCGCCGCGCCGGCATCGATCCGCGCGTGGTGGTCTCGGCGGTGGACGAGGTCGCCGTGGTCGCCGAGGCCGAGCACGGGCGCAACCCGTTGCCCGCACGCGACGTCGCACTGCTGTTGGCCCAAGCCAAGTGCCGCGACGTCTTCGACACGCTCCACGGTGCGGCTACGCCCGACCTGGTGCTGGGTTGTGACTCGGTCCTGGAGTTCGACGGCGAGGTCCACGGCAAGCCGCACAGCGAGCTGGAGGCCCGACGACGGTGGCAGGCCATGCGAGGGTCGAGCGGGGTGCTGCACAGCGGTCATTGGCTCATCGACCGCCGCTCCGACGAGGCTGACCGGACAGCGCAGGTTGGCGGCGTTGCCTCCACCACCGTTCATTTCGCCGACCTCAGCGACGCCGAGATCGACGCCTACGTCGCCACCGGGGAACCCATGCATGTCGCCGGAGCGTTCACCGTGGACGGGTTGGGTGGCCCCTACGTGACCCGCATCGAAGGCGACTACCACGCGGTGGTCGGCGTCAGTCTGCCGTTGGTCCGAACCCTTCTGGCACGGTTCGAGATCGACTGGCACGAGCTACGACCCGACTAGACGGGAGGGATGCCGCGTCGCCGAGTGGAGAAGTGCCGGTCACGCCGGGTCGCGTAGCGCAGCCGCCTCAGGAGCTCGGCGCGCAGGTCCTCGGCCTCGACCACCCCGTCGATCACCAGGTCGGCAGCCAACCGTTCCAGGTCCACGTCGGCCAGGTACTCCGCACGCTTCGTGGCCACGAAACCCTCACGCTCAAGGGGGTCCTCGATAGCTGCGATCTTGCCGGCGTACACCGCATTGATGGCCGCCTCGGGCCCCATCACCGCGATGCGCGCGGTGGGCAACGCGAGCGTCGCGTCGGGACCGAACCCCGGTCCGCCCATGGCGTACAGCCCCGCCCCATAGGCCTTGCGGAGCACGACACAGAACTGGGGCACGGTCGCCTCCGCCACCGCGCTGACCATCTTGGCGCCGTGCCGGATGATCCCCCCTCGTTCCACCTCGGAGCCGATCATGAACCCCGGGACATCGGCTAGATAGATCAGCGGGATGCCGTAGGCGTCGCAGAGCCAGATGAAACGTGCCGCCTTGTCGGCGGAGTCGGTGAAGAGCACACCGCCCTTGACCGCCGAGTTGTTGGCCACCACGCCGACGGTCTCTCCACCCATCCGCCCGAGGCCGATCACCAGCTCCTGGGCGAAGAGCTCCTTGACCTCGAAGAAGCTGCCGTCGTCCAGCAGGCCGTCGATGACTTCGTGCACGTCGAAGGGCACGGACTCCGCCTCGGGGATCACGGCGCGGCGTAGCGGCGAGGAGGGCTCGTCCACGGAATACCGCGGGGTGGGCGAGTCCCAGGTGTCGGGCATGTACGAGAAGTAGAGCTTGGCGAGCTCGATCGCTTCGGTGTCGTCGCTGGCCAGCACGTCCCCGACACCCGAGGTGGTGCAGTGCATCCGGGCACCGCCCATCTCCTCCAAGGAGACGTGCTCCCCGACCACCATCTCAGCCATCCGGGGGCTGCCCAGATACATCGAGGCGTTGCCCTCGACCATGATGATCAGGTCGGTGAAGCTGGGGATGTAGGCGCCACCGGCGGCAGAGGGCCCGAACAGGCAGCAGATCTGTGGGACCCTGCCGGACAGGGCCACCTGGTTGTGGAAGATCCGCCCGGCGCCCCGGCGGCCGGGAAACAACTGCACCTGATCCGTGATCCGAGCCCCGGCTGAGTCCACGAACCAGAACAGCGGCAGCTCCTCACGCAGCGCGCTCTCGGTCGCACGGATCATCTTCTCGACCGTCCTGGCTCCCCAGGAACCGGCCTTCACGGTGGGGTCGTTGGCGACCACGATCACCGGTCGCCCCGCCACCTCACCGCGGCCCGTCAGCACCCCGTCCGCCGGCAGCCCAGGCGTGGTGGCGTTCGCGTAGCGTCCGTCCTCGACGAAGGTGCCCTCGTCCAGCAGCAGGTCGATCCGCTCCCGCGCGGCGAGCTTGTGCTGCGCAGTGAGCTTTGCCCGTCCACGCTCGTCGGGGCCGGACGTGGCCACGTCCGCCGCGTCGAGCCGCTTCCGCAGATCCGCCACGCTGGGGTCCACCTGCGTGTCGGGCGCGGTGGACTCCTCGCCCCGAGGCGGGCTCACGCGGGCAGCCCCAGACCTCGAGCGATCAGCATGCGCTGCACCTCCGAGGTGCCTTCCCCAATCTCCAGAATCTTGGCGTCGCGGTAGAAACGCGCGACCGGGTACTCCTCCATGAACCCGTTCCCACCGAAGACCTGGGTGGCGATGCGGGTCGCGCTCATGGCGGCTTCGGTGGAGTACAGCTTGGCGATCGCTGCCGCCTGCTTCACGTCTCGCACGCTTCGGCGGCCGGCCTCGCATTCGTCTTTGAGCCAGGCTGCCTTGTAGGTCAGCAGACGCGCTGACTCCACCATCACCGCAAGATCGGCGACCTGGAACGACACCCCTTGGTTGGCCCCGATGGGTCGGCCGAAAGCGATCCGGGTCTTGCTGTACTCCGTGGCTTCTTCCAGCATCCGCTGCGCACATCCGAGCGCGAGGGCGGAGATCGCGATCCGGCCGTCGTCCAGGGTCTTCAGGAACTGCTTGAAGCCTTGGCCACGCCCTCCGAGCAGGTTGCTCTGCGGCACTTGGGCTCCGTCAAAAGTCAGCCCGTGCGTGTCGCTGATGTGCCAGCCGAGCTTGCGGTACGGCGGCTCGACGATGAACCCTTCGGTGCCACGAGGCACCATCAGAGCGCTGATCTCAGGTTTGCCTTCGGGGCTTTCCCCAGTCTTGGCGGTGACCGTCACCACGGAGGTGATGTCGGTGCCCGAATTGGTGATGAAGGCCTTGGAGCCATTGATCGTCCAGACCCCTTCGGCGAGGGTGGCCCGGGTGGTGCTGGCACCGGCATCCGAGCCCGCTTCCGGTTCGGTGAGCCCGAACCCAGCGAGCGCCCGCCCGGCGATCAGATCGGGCAGCCACTGCTCCTTCTGCTGTGGGGTGCCGTAGGTCAGGATCGGGTTGATCCCCAGTCCGACCCCCGCTGACAGGGTGATGCCGATGGACTGGTCGACGCGACCGAGCTCCTCGATAGCCACGCAAAGGTAGGTGAAGCCGCCCTCGGCGAGCCCCGCTCCCCCGAACTCCTCGGGGGCGTGGAGCCCGAAGAGGCCAAGCTCACCCATGGCCGGGACGATCTCGGTCGGGAAGTGGGATCGGGCATCCCAGTCGCTGACGTGCGGCTCGACCTCTTGAGCCGCGAAGTCTCGCACCAGCGCTCGGAAGTCCTCGTGATCCTCGCTCAGTTCGTACATGGTCGACCCGACCTTCCCGCATACCCACTCTGGATGCTTGACGTTAACGTCAACGTAAAGCAAAATGAGAGGCATGACAAGCCCCGGTCCCTGGACGATCGCCGAGATGGCCGACGACTTCGAGGTCACGCACCGCGCACTAAGGCACTACGAGCACCTCGGCCTGCTCTCCCCTGAGCGTGTCGGCCCTGGGGGCAGCACGCGGCAGTACCTTCGACGCGACCGGACCCGGCTCGGGCTGATCCTGCGGGGTCGCCGTCTGGGCTTTCCGCTGGAGGAGATCGGGACGATCATCGACATGTACGACGAGCAGCCCGGGGAGGTCGGGCAGCTCGAGTATCTGCTGTCGCAGATCGGTGACCGTCGCACGGACCTGCACCGGCGTCGGGCCGACATCGACAAGTCCCTGCAGGAGCTGGACGAGCTGGAGGCTCGCTGCCGGCAGGACCTCAGCTCCCGCTCGACCGAAGGCTGACGATCCCGCAGCCGCCGCACCCGCCGTACTAGGGTGACGCTCATGCCGATCAGCAAGATCCTCATTGCCAACCGGGGCGAGATCGCAGTTCGCATCGCGCGCGCCTGCACCGACGCCGGGATCACGTCCGTGGCGGTGTATGCCGAGCCGGACCGCAACGCACTGCACGTCAAGACGGCCGACGAAGCCTACGCGCTGGGCGGCAACACCCCCGGTGACTCCTACCTCGCGGCGGACAAGATCATTGAGGTGGCCCAGCAGGCCGGAGCCGACGCCATCCACCCCGGATACGGCTTCCTGTCCGAGAACGCCACGTTCGCCCAAGCAGTGATGGACGCCGACCTCATCTGGATCGGCCCACCTCCCTCCGCGATCGACTCCCTCGGTGACAAGGTCAAGGCGCGGCACATCGCGATGGCCGCCGGCGCACCCCTAGTGCCGGGCACCAAGGACCCCGTGCCCGACGCCGACGCAGTGGTGGCCTTCGCCGAGGAGCACGGCTTGCCGGTAGCGATCAAGGCCGCCTTCGGTGGCGGCGGTCGAGGCATGCGGGTGGCCCGCACGATGGAGGAGGTGCCCGACATGTTCGAGGCCGCGGTGCGTGAGGCCGAGGGCGCCTTCGGTCGTGGCGAGTGCTTCGTCGAGCGCTACCTGGACAAACCCCGGCACGTGGAGACGCAGTGTCTGGCGGACACCCATGGCAACGTCGCCGTCGTCTCCACCCGCGACTGCTCCCTGCAGCGTCGACACCAGAAGCTGGTCGAGGAGGCCCCCGCCCCCTTCCTGAGCGACGAGCAGGTTCAGGAGCTCGTGTCCTCGTCCGAGGCGATCCTGAAAGAGGCCAACTACGTGGGCGCCGGCACCGTCGAGTTCTTGGTCGGCGCCGACGGCACCATCTCCTTCCTAGAGGTCAACACCCGGTTGCAGGTCGAGCATCCGGTCTCGGAGGAGGTCACGGGGGTCGACCTGGTCCTGGAGCAGATCCGTATCGCCAACGGCGAGGAACTGACCTTCACCTCCCTACCCTCCGCGCGCGGGCACAGCATCGAGTTCCGGATCAACGGCGAGGACCCGGGCCGTGACTTCCTCCCGGCGCCGGGCAGCGTGCTGACCTACCGCACACCTAGTGGCCCCGGGGTGCGGGTGGACTCCGGCGTCGAGCAGGGCGACGTGATCTCGGGAGCGTTCGACTCGATGCTCGCCAAGCTGATCGTGACCGGGGCCGACCGCCCGCAGGCCCTGGCCCGCGCACGGCGGGCCTTGGCCGAGTTCGTCATCGAAGGGATGCCGACCGCACTCACCTTCCACCGGGTCGTCGTCAGCGACCCGGCCTTCGCGCCGCCGTCCGGCGAAGACTTCACGGTGCATACCCGGTGGATCGAGACCGAGTTCGACAACACGATCGAGGCCTACTCCGGGCCAACGGCCGAGTCCGACGACGCTCCCGGCGAGCGCACGGACCTCGTCCTCGAAGTCGACGGCAAGCGCCTAGCGGTGTCGGTGCCCGCCGGACTGGCCCTGGGTGGTGGCCCCGCCTCGGCCGGAGGCGGTCGATCCAAGGCACCGCGACGCACGAAGCGCGGCTCCGGCCCGGCATCGGTCTCCGGTGACTCGGTCACGGCCCCGATGCAGGGCACGGTGGTCAAGCTGGTCGTCAGCGAAGGGGACGAGGTCGCAGAAGGAGACGTCGTGCTGGTGATCGAGGCCATGAAGATGGAGCAGCCCATCAAAGCGCACAAGTCCGGCACGGTGGGCGGTCTGAAGGTCGAGGTCGGCCAAACCGTCACGAACGGCGCGGTCATCTGCGAGCTCAGCTAGCCCAGGCTCCGGACCGTTGCCGTCGCCGGGCTGCGGATCACTCGGCCACGGAGTGCAACTGCCGGGCGGCCTCGGCCAGAGAGCCCGACATCGACGGATAGACCGTGAAAGTCGACGCGAACTGGTCGACGCTGAGCTGCGAGGAGACAGCCAAGGCGATCGGGAAGATGAGCTCGCTGGCTCGCGGGGACACCACCACGCCGCCCACGATCGTGTCCCCGCCCTTGCGCGCGAAGATCTTCACAAAACCGCCCTGAAGGTTCTGCATCTTCGCCCGCGGGTTCTTGGTCAGGGGCAACATCACGGCGCGAGCGTCGATGCGCCCCTCGTCGATGTCTTCCTGACTCACGCCCACCGTGGCGATCTCGGGGTCGGTGAAGATGTTCGAGCTCACCCGGCCCAGCGACAGCGGCGCCACCGCATCACCCAGCGCATGGGCGATGGCGATACGCCCTTGCATGGCCGCGACCGAGGCCAGCGGCAGCACGCCCGTGCAGTCGCCGGCCGCATAGATGCCCGGCACGCTGGTCCGCGAGACACGGTCCACCACGATGTGCCCCGACGCCGTCAGCTCAACCCCAGCCTCGAGGAGGCCGATGTCCTCGGTGTTCGGTAGGGACCCCACCGCGAGCAGCGCGTGGCTGCCGTGCACTTCACGCCCGTCCTCGAGCGTGACCAGCACACCGTCATCGGTGCGCGTCACGGACGCCGCTCTCGACCGGTTGAGGACCGTCATCCCCCGGCCGCGGAACACGTCCTCCAACAGGCTGGCCGCGTCCTCGTCCTGACCGGGGAGCACACGGTCACGCGAGGACACCAGGGTGACCTGCGACCCCAGACCGAGGTAGGCGTGGGCGAGCTCGGCGCCGGTCACACCCGAGCCGATGACGACGAGGTGCTCCGGGAGCTCGTCCAAACCGTAGATCTGCTGCCAGGTGAGGATGCGCTCCCCGTCGGGAACCGCGCTGTCCAAGACGCGAGGGCGGGCACCGGTGGCCAACAGGATGACGTCGGCATCAAGGTGGCGGTCTGCGACATCGACGCATCGCCGATCCTGCACCACCGCCGCGCCGGTGACGATCTCGACCCCGGCTTCTTCGAGGCGTTCGGTGATGTCGGCGCTCTGGGCCTGAGCCAGGCTCATCACGCGGGCGTTGATGTCGTCGACGTGCGCCGTGACGCCCTGGTTCTCAGGGGCACCGTCGAACTGCACTCCGATCCGCCGCGCTGCGGTGAACCGGTCCATGAAGTCAGCGGTGGCGATGAGCGCCTTGCTCGGCACGCAGTCGGTCAGCACCGCGGCCCCACCGATCCCCTCCCGCTCCACGAGATAGACCTGGCACCCCAGGTGCGCGGCGGTCAGCGCGGCTTCGTATCCACCGGGTCCGCTCCCGATGACGATGGCCTTGGGTTGACTAGTGCTCACCTGGCCATCCAACCATCGCTACGCTGACCCCGTGACTCGCGCCTCCTCCCCCCAGCCCCCGCCGATGGACCTCAACGACGCCGACATCGATCCGTTCGAGGTCGCCCGCGAGGCCGGCCGAGCCATCGCAGATGCGACCGGCGTGGCGCACCACGACGTCGCCCTGGTGCTGGGCAGCGGGTGGGGGGCGACCGCGGACCTGATCGGTGAGACCACGGCCACCGTCGACATCACCGACGTCCCGGGCTTCAGCGCGGCCGCCGTGGCCGGTCATCACGGCACGATCTCCTCGGTCCTCATCAGCGGCAGCGAGCGACGCGCCCTGATCTTCGGCACTCGAACCCACTTCTACGAGGGTCGAGGCGTGCGCTCCGTGGTGCACGGCGTTCGCACCGCAGCAGCCGCGGGGTGCACCACCATGGTGCTCACCAACGGATGTGGGGGACTACAGCCGCAATGGGCCCCCGGGACCCCGGTCCTCGTGCGGGACCACCTCAACCTGACCGCGGCCTCACCCGTGGAGGGGGCTCACTTCGTCGATCTCACCGACCTCTACACGCCGGCGCTGCGCGATCTTGCCCGTGAGGTCGACGGATCCCTGGAGGAAGGCGTCTACGCCCAGTTCCGCGGCCCGCACTACGAGACTCCGGCGGAGGTGGAGATGGCCCGTCGGTTGGGGGCTGACCTCGTCGGGATGTCCACCACCTTGGAAGCCATCGCCGCACGACAGGTGGGTATGCAGGTGCTGGCTATCTCGCTGGTCACCAACGCAGCCGCCGGCATCACCGACCAGCCGTTGTCCCACGACGAGGTGATCGAGGCGGGCCAGGTGGCCTCGAAACGATGCAGCGCACTGCTGTCGCAGATCGTGGGGCGTCTGTGATGACGACGTCGGAGGAACTGCTGACCAGGGCGCGAGAGTGGCGTGACGATGACCCGGACGCGCGCACCCGTGCCGAGATGGACCAGCTGATCGAAAGCGCCGAGGCCACCGGCGACCACGCCGAGCTCAGTGACCGATTCGCGGGAACCCTCGCCTTCGGCACCGCCGGGCTGCGGGGCCGACTCGGCGCCGGGCCCAACCGGATGAACCGCTCGGTGGTGATCCGCGCGGCGGCGGGCCTGACGGCATACCTGCAGGAGGAAGGTGACATCACCTCCCCCGTGGTCGTGATCGGGTTCGATGCGCGGACCAACTCGGATGTCTTCGCCGTCGACACCGCCGAGGTCGTGGCGGCGGCGGGCGGCCGAGCCGTCATCCTGCCGGTCCCCCTACCGACCCCCGTGCTGGCCTTCGCGATCGGACACCTCGGCGCCGACGCTGGCGTGATGGTGACGGCCAGCCACAACCCCGCCACGGACAACGGCTACAAGGTCTACCTCGCAGACGGCTCCCAGATCGTGTCTCCGGCGGACCGTCAGATCGCGGCGCACATCGATGCCGTGGCCACGACCCTGTCCGTCCCCCGTTCCGAGGACGAGTTCACGCGGCTGGGCGATGAGGTCGTCGAGGCCTACCTCGATGCGGTCGCGACCGTGGTCGACCCGGACGGTCCCCGCGAGCTGTCGCTGGTGCACACCGCCCTGCATGGGGTCGGCGCCGACGTGGTTCGTCGCGCCTTCGAGCGTGTCGGCTTCGACGCTCCGGCTCCGGTGGAGGAGCAGGAACAGCCCGACCCGGAGTTCAGTACCGTCACCTTCCCGAACCCCGAGGAGGCCGGAGCCATGGACGCTGCCCTCCTGCTGGCCGAGTCGGTCCACCCGGACGCGGTCATCGCCAACGATCCCGACGCCGACCGGTGTGCGGTCGCCGTTCCCGGCAAGGACGGCTGGCGCATGCTGCGCGGGGACGAGGTGGGCTGGCTGCTCGGCTACCACCTGATCACCCGCCGGATCGACCCCGAGGGCGAGCGCACCGTGCTGGCTCGCTCCATCGTCTCCTCACGGATGCTGGGGGCCATGGCCGAGTCCGCCGGGCTACAAGCCGTGGAGACCCTGACCGGCTTCAAGTGGATCGGCCGCGTGCCGGGTCTGGCCTACGGCTACGAGGAGGCACTGGGCTACTGCTGTGACCCTGCGACCGTGCCCGACAAGGACGGCATCAGTGCGGCGCTGTTGATCGCCGAGCTCATCGCCGAGCTGCGATCTCACGACGGCACCGTGGATGACGTGTTGGACGAGCTGGCTTTGAGCCATGGCGTTCATGCCACCGACGCCTTCTCGGTGCGGCTCGATGATCTGTCGTCGGTGTCGCCGATGTTGGACGGACTCCTGCATTCCCCTCCGGAGACCATCGGACATGCCGCCGTTCGCTCGGTTGAGGATCTCGACCAACCTGCCGATGACCTGCCCGGCACCCCGGGAGTGCGGTTCTACCTCGAGGACGACACCCGGATCATCGTGCGCCCCAGCGGCACCGAGCCCAAGATCAAGGTGTATCTCGAAGCGATCGTGCCTGTGGAAGGCAGAGGGCAGTTGAAGTCGAGCCGCGCGGAGGCCAGTCAGCGTCTCGCTGCGGCGGTGAAGACGATGACCGACCTCACGTCGGCAGACTAAGGACCCATCTCCCGTCCGGCCATGTCTTCCGGTCCGGCCATGTCCTTCTCCGGGCGCGACCCGCCATTCGGCACTGATTCCTAGAACATCCGAGTCCCCCAACGCCCACACTTGTTGATGAACTCGAACATACGTACTAATATTAACCATGGACACTCTCCCCGACACCGTCGAGACCTTCGTCGACGACGAGCGGCAGCCAGCGCACTGGGAGCTCGACGAGCTCGGCCTCAGCCCGGAGCAGTGGAAGGACATCGAGGACCCCGCCGGAGTGGTGTGCTCGATGGCGCAGGTCGATCACGCGTTGTCCCGACTACCGCTTCCGCCCGGGGTGGCCGACGCGCTCACCGCAGTCCTTGCCTGCGCGGTCGCCCACGCGGAGTCGACCATCGCCGATCCCCAGGAAGCAGATAGCGACAGCCTCTTGGACGCTGCAGCGGGCGTGCGAGTCGTCCAGGGGTTCAGTGACGCAGTCATGGTCCAGGCGGCGGCCACGTTGGCCGAGCGCGCGGGAACGGAGCTCTTGGGTCGCAAGGGCGTGCGCGACCCTGATGAGCTGGCATCTTCGGCCCGCGAGCGTTGGCGAGCGAAGACCAAGTCAGTGGTGGCGCAAGAACTGTCGGTGTTGACCGGCCTCGGCGTGCAGGCCGCTCACGCTCGGGTTGCTTTCGCCCTCGCTCCGCCGGTCGCGGTGAGTCACGCCAGACGGGCACTGGCCCGAGGCGCCGTGGGCTGGCGAGGGGTGGGTGAGTTCTGGCAGCGGTGTCGCACCATGGATGTCTTGGACGCGCAGACCGTCGACGAGACGGTCTTCGGACCCCTGCTGGGCGATCACGATGTGGGGAGGGAGAAGGAGACGGCGCAACGGGCTGAGTTGTGGCCTGAGTTTCACCGCCGTCTGTCACGAGAAGCGACTCGCGTCGAGGGCTCCGACGCTGAGGCGGCCCGGCGTCGGCGAAGGGCAGCCGCGAGGACCCGGAATGTCAGTGGAGAGATCAACGACGACGGGTTGTCCTCGTTCACGGTGACGGCGGGGACAGCGAGCGTGGTAGCCGCGGTCGAGCGTATCGAGACCATCGCCCGCCGGGCTCGCAAGGCCGGAGACGAGCGCAGCCTCGGAAGTCTGCGCTCGGACACCGCCATGGCTCTCCTCCTGCACGGCACACTGCCCTTGGGCGCCGGTGACCCCGCTCAGGAGGGTGAGCAGCCCCTGGTGCCGTGGACCGAGGATGTCCGACGCATCGTCCATGGACTGCCCAGCGCCCATCTCGACGTCATCGTGCCCATGAGCCTCTTGGTTGGAGGGGGCACGGGTGTCGGTGCTGCGCCTGGACTTCCGACTGCCTCACGACCCGAAGTTTCAGGCCCAAATCCAGGTCCGTCACAACCTGCAGCGCCCCCGGAAGGAAACCCCCTGGGCGAGATTCTCGGCCACGGGTTTGTGACCGGCGAGCACGCGCGCGAGCTGGCGACGCTGCCGGGGTCGACCTGGCACCGGCTGCTGACCGATCCCGTCACCGGGCACGCTGTGGAGCGGTCGAGCTCGGCGTACCTACCTGACCGGGACATGCGGGATCACGTCAGGGCCGTGGACCGGGTGTGTCGAGCGCCGGGTTGTCTGATACCGGCACATCGATGCGAGTTGGACCATGAGCAGCCCTTCGGGGCGGCGGGAGGGGCGACCGAATCGGCCAACCTCAACGCCAAGCATGCACGTCACCATCAGCTCAAGACCGAGAGATTCTGGACCAGCATCATGGACGACACCCGGCGCGTCACGTGGACAACGCTCTTTCGTCGGACCTACACCACGCAGGCGCACAACCACCGGCAATATGACTCGACCCGCACCGACACAGCGGCAGCCGGTCCGACAGATACCGAAGGCTTGACCGTAGGCAATGACCTGCGGGACCAGCTCATCTATGCGGCCCTGAGCGCGCGAGACGGTCAAGACCGTTGGCTCGAGGCCATGGACGACGACCCCGAACACTTGGACGCCTCCTTTGTGGGACGTCCGCTGGCGATCTTTCACCGTCGTGACGGACGTCGTCGCGTAGGCCCGCCGCAGGGTCAGCCGAGCTTTCGGCAACTACTCAAGGAAGAGTCGGCCGCATCGCTACCACCGGAGCCGACCACGGTGGGGGCACCACCGTTCTAGCCCCTCAGGCCACGGTCACGAAGACGGAGACGACCAGCAATCCGAGGGAGAGCCCGAGGGGAAGCACCGCTGCGAGAGCCCATCGCGGCTGGACCGTTGCTTCAGCGGTGAGCGCTCCCCCGTCCAGTAGCCACCGTTGGTATTCCCGCTGCACGTCGCCCGCCACCGTCTGGGCCGTGGTGCCGGGCCGCCCCTGACGTCGAGCAGTGGTTTCGCCGAAGTTGTCGAAGGCTCGACGCGCCGAGAACTCGCGCTGCTTCGGCACCGCCCAAGAGCTGTGTCGCCGCCCGGCAGTATCGGTGAGCTCCAGTGACCACGCGTAGGTGATGTCGCTGAGCCGACTGAACGGCACGGTGGTGTCCTTGAGGATGTTGCGCTGCGTCACAGACTCCGATCTCAGCTCCACCGAGGGGCGCAACAGAAGGATCCAGATCAGCACCACGACGAAGCAGACGGCAGAGATCGGAAACAGCACCCCCCGACCGAGGGACAGCTCGCTGCTGACCACGGTGTAGCCAACCACCCCCACGGCCGCCGTCATCGACCAGCCGAGCACTCTGGACGGCAAAGTTCGGTAGACCGCGACGAGGTCGCCTTCCTCAGGCGTACCGCCTGGGTCGGCGCCGGTCGACGGATCCGCGGTGCTCACAATCCGCAAGTCTAGGTCGGCCGGCTGGCTCCGCCGTGGGTGATCCGGGCCAACTACACTCCACGCTCATGCCCCCCGTCGAGCCGAAAGGCGCGTCCGCTCGCGTCATCCTCATCAGCGGACCGAGCGGGTCAGGCAAGTCGCGCCTGGCTTCGGCCCTGCACGCAGCGCATGGCTGGCCCGTCGTGGAGCTTGACGACTTCTATCGCGACGGATCGGATCCACAGTTGCCGATGTCCTCGCTCGGCCTCCCGGACTGGGACGACCCGGCCTCCTGGGACCGCGGCTGCGCCGTGCAGGCGCTGCATACTCTGCGCAACGACGGTGAGGTGCAGGTCCCCCGTTACGACATCTCGACCTCCCGCGCCCGCGGCACCCGCTCGGTCGAGCTGGCGGAGTCCCCGATCATCGTGGCCGAGGGGATCTTCGCCGCCCACCTGATCGAACCCCTCAGCGACCAAGGGCTCCTGGCCCAGGCCTGGTGCATTCGCGATCACCCCTGGCTCACCTTCGTCAAGAGACTCGGCCGCGACGTCCAACAGCGCCGAAAGTCGGTGCTCACCTTGTGGCGGCGGGGCCATCAGCTTCGTCACGCCGAGCCAGGTATCGTCCATAGGCAGGAGCGGATGGGGGCTACCGCAATGAGCAGCACGCAGGCCCGGCAGCACGCTGCTGACCTGGCGACCACAATCCGACGGGGAACGAGACAGACTGATGACTGATGGTCCAGGCGCGGGGCCGCCCCCGGGCGGGGAGCAGACTTCCGGCGAGGAGGGGGCTCCAACCGATGGCTTCTCGGATCGATACGGGCAGCGCCCACCGGCGTACGGACAGGACGGCCCGGGATACCACCAAGACGCCCCCGGCTACGGACGGCAGTCGCAGGGTCAACCGTCGTGGCATCAGGTCGCGCCGGAGCACGTGGCCCGGATGTACCAGCCCGGAGTCATCCCGCTGCGACCGCTGAAGCTCGGAGACATCTTCGGCGGTGCGATCAACACCATCCGCCGCAACCCCGAAGCGACCATCGGACTCTCGGTGATCGTCCTCGGCGCCTTTCTCCTCCCCTCACTTCTGATGTCCCTCGCCATGCAGAATCTGGTCTTCCAGGACGAGGGCGTGGCGGTTGCCCTGGGCTTGGTCCTGCCCAGCCTGACAGCCTCGTTCGCCACCTTGATCCTGAGCGGACTGATCCTGTACGTCGTGAGCGAGGCCGCCCTGGGCGACAAGGTGGGACTGGGTCAGACCTGGAAGGCCGTGCGTGGTCGCATCCTGGCCCTGATCGGAGTCTCCCTCCTGACCGGCATCATCATCACGGTCGTCTTCGCCGTGGGCATCTTCGTGCTGGTCGCGACCATCGCGGTGGGTGAGCCTGTCGTTGTCGTGATCGGGGTCCTCGCGATGGTCCTCACGATCGTGGCTGCCCTCTGGCTCGCTGTGCGCCTGCTGCTGACCACCGCCCCCATCGTGCTGGAACGCGCCGGCCCGATCCAGGCCATCCGGCGCTCGTGGCGGCTCACTGGCGGGTCCCAGTTCTGGCGCCTACTCGGCATCTGGCTGCTGGCCCAGCTGGTCGCCGCAATCATGAGCGGCGTGGTGTCCACGCCCCTGCAGACGATCTTCCTCCTCGCAGCAGGCAGCTTCACCCAGGACGAGTCCCTCCTGCTGACCTTCACCGTCTTCGGCCAACACCTCACCCAGTTTCTCGTCGGTCTCCTGGTGACCCCCTTCACCGCCGGCGTGACCGCCCTGCTCTACCTGGACCAGCGAATCCGACGCGAGGGGTTGGACATCGCGATGCAACAGGCCGCGTCGGTTCGCACCGCCGCGCGAAGTCGACGATGAACCTGGCTCGTCGTCGTCACTTGAGGGCAGCGGTATGCCGATGACCTCGCTCGTCGACGGTCCGGACCGGGACGAGGCGCGCGACCTGCTCATCCAGGAACTGGCCAAACCGGAGTACAACCGACCGGAGAACCCCCTCCTGCGCCTGGCGGGATGGCTAACTGACCAGCTGGACAACCTGCTCAACGTGCTGCCCGGGTCGGGTTCACTGTCCTCGATCCTGGTCGTGCTGGTCCTTCTGCTGGTGGTCAGTGCGCTGGTGTTCGCGTCCCGACAGCGCTTGCGCGAACGGACGCTCGCCGCTGGGTCCGCCGACAGCGTGCTGGGCGAGGAGAACCTCGGCGCAGGGCAGTACCGAGCCCGGGCCGACGGCTGCGCCTCGCGCGGAGACTGGGCCGGCGCGCTCCTGGACTACTACCGCGCACTGACGGCAGGTGCAGGCGAGCGGACGCTGCTCGACGACGCACCCACACGGACGGCCCATGAGGTCGCCGGCACCCTGGCGTCGACCTTCCCGGAGCAAGCACCGGACCTACGTTGGTCCGCCGACGCCTTCGACCGGGTCCGCTACGGACAGCAGTCCTGCTCGCAGGAGGAAGCCGAGCGGGTCCGGGATCTTGACCGCGTCGTGCAGAAGGCCCGCCCCGTGGCCACGTGGAGCCAGGTGTGAGCACCCTGACGAACACGCCCCCCAGGGGGAGAGCGAGCAGCGATGAGGACCCCGGGGTCTCGCGGTGGAACGTGCGACGGTGGTCGGTCTGGGGCGCCGTGATCCTCGTGCTGATGGTGGTGGCGACCTACGTGGCCGGGGTGTCCGGATCCTCCGAGCGGCCGTTGGATCCCGACAACCCCGGCGAGGACGGTATGCAGGCGCTCGCCGAGGTCCTGCGCGACCAGGGCGTGGAGATCGCGGTGGTCCGAGGCCTCGACAACCTGCCATCGGCGTCGGCGGGCGGTGCGACCGTGCTGATCTCCAGCACCGCCTACCTGTCGGACGCCTCGGGAGCAGACGTGCGGGCCTACACCCAGGACGCGGACTCCGTGGTCATCCTCTCTCCCGAGGGCAACCTGTCCGACGTGCTCGGGGTGGACGTCGAGACCGACGCGAGATCCACCCCAACCGCGATGGCACCCGAGTGCGACAGCACGTTCTGGGCTCCCCAGGACCGCGTCAGCCGGGGTGACACCCTCCTCGACGTGAGCGCAGACATCGCGCGCGAGGATGCGCTCACCTGCCTACCGCCCTCGCCGGGGTACAACGCCGGGGGGTCGCGCTCGGGCTACTGGGTGGAGCTGGCGCCCAGGTCGTCCCAGCCCCGCACGGTCGTGGCCGGCATCGCAACCGCGCTGACCAACGCCTACGTCGTCGAGGAGGCCAACGCCGCCACCGGTCTGCGTCTGCTGGGCAGCACCGACCGCCTGGTCTGGGTCATACCGAGCATCAGCGACGCCGGTGACCAGCCGCCCGTGTCGCTGACGGATGTGCTCCCCAGCGCCGTCGTCCCGGCCGCCGTCCTCGTTCTCGTCGCTCTCTTGGCTCTGACCGTGGTGCGCGGCCGACGCCTCGGCAGGGTCACCACCGAGCCGCTTCCGGTCCTCATCCATGCCATCGAGACCACGACCAGCCGAGGCCGCCTCTACCAGGAGGCACGGGACCGTCCGAGGGCGCTGGCGTCCTTGCAGCTGGCCGCGCGACGCCGCCTCGCGTCGCGGCTCAGCCTGGCCGTGGGCTCGACGCCCGAAGAGGTGGTGCAGGCGGTGGCACACGCGACCGGCCGGCCCGTTCTGGACGTGCACAGACTGCTCGTGGACCCCACGGTCGACGACGACGCCACATTGGTGCAGATCGCGCGCGACGTGCGATCTCTGGAGGATGGGATGGTGACTCTATGAACGAGGACGACAGCAGCGGCCAGGCCATGGCCCCCGAGGGTGAGCAGCACCCCGAGGCCGCGCGGGATGCGCTCAACCGTGTCCGGGCCGAGGTCGGTAAAGCCGTCGTGGGCCAGGATGCCGCGGTGACCGGGCTGATCGTGGCCCTGCTGGCTCGGGGCCACATCCTGCTGGAGGGGGTGCCCGGAGTGGCCAAGACGCTGTTGGTCCGGACCTTGGCGTCCACGTTGAGTATCGAGACCTCGCGGGTGCAGTTCACTCCGGACTTGATGCCCGGCGACGTGACCGGCTCGCTGGTCTACGACACCAAGAGCAGCGACTTCGAGTTCCGCCCCGGCCCGGTCTTCACCAACCTGCTGCTGGCCGACGAGATCAACCGCACCCCGCCGAAGACGCAGTCCTCGCTCCTGGAGGCCATGGAGGAGCGTCAGGTCACCGTCGACGGGACGGCCCGGCCGCTGGCCGACCCGTTCTTGGTGGCTGCCACCCAGAACCCGGTGGAGTACGAGGGCACCTACCCCCTTCCCGAGGCGCAGCTCGACCGGTTCCTGCTGAAGGTGGTCCTACCCGTCCCGCCCCGAGCCGACGAGATCGAGGTGCTGTCGCGGCACTCCGGCGGCTTCGACCCGCGTGACCTCGCTGCCGCCGGGGTCCGCGCCGTGGCCGGGCCGGCAGACC
>JBARVW010000032.1:0-16936 GCA_049646465.1 Ornithinimicrobium sp. | reverse complement strand
TGGACGGCTCCGAGGTACCCGGTTCCGATCACTGAAACGCGCATGCACACCACTCTCTCGCTGCTAGGTCGGAGATGACGGTACCTTGCTGGGGGCCTCGAGCCGATTCCGTGATGCCCGATAGTCCTCAGCGCATCGTGGTTGCGTCTCAAAGGGAGAGGGCCCCTCATCTACGGCATAGGGGTCCGCGCCAGGGGAGGTGCCGATGGCTGACGAATAGTTCGAGCCGGTTGTCCCTCGATGCCTTCAATATCAGCTTGCCGCGTGGTCCTGTTGACCCCGAAGGACACTTTGCGCGTGCCGTGGCGAGCCTCCAGAGCCCCGATGTCGTGTGTCCGGCGGGTTCTGGCAGTTGGACGACCGTCGGCTCGTTCAGGCCGGACATAGGGCCACCGACTAGCGCAATACACGGGCCTGTGCGAGCAGACCGTCGCTCAGGGTTCTGCTGAAACTTCGGGTCAGGTGACTGTCGTCTGAGTAGACAATGACATTGCCAATCACCGCCGGGCAGGTGGTGGCGTCACACAGTCGATCCGAAAGATCGACGAACGAGACTTCCGAGACGAGACGCTCGAGGTCCTCGAGGTCGTAGGCCTCGTCAAAGGACGCCGAACGAAGGGTGTCGCATTGGTCGGTGAGGGGCCCGAACCTGGCGAGGCAGTCGGGCACGTCTCGGCTCGGTCTAGGGGTGTCGCGGATGGCCAGCACCTCGATCCCCGCATCGGTGTACTGCTTCCAGATCTTGGGATACATCGTCGGCACCGACTCGGGCGGACGGGTTTGGTCGATCGTTGTGGCGGTCACCACCACCAGATCTGGTTTCAGGTCCATGATCCAGTCCGACACTGCCTCGTTCCATTCCCGGCACGAGTCGATGACGGCCGCTCTGACCTCAGGCTCGTTCTTGGACGGGATCTCGTAGGTTTCGCTCACCATGTGAGTGCCCGGTCGACAACTACTCTTCGTGGCCGACAGGAGCCGCCACCCGCGCTGTTCAGCGATCACTTCCAGGGCCGGTTGCCAATGCGCCGAATGGCTACCGCCGGTCAGGACCATAGTTCGGCCCGCACCGATATCACCGAGCTCGCATACGGCGAGGTCATCGACAAGGGGCTTCTGGTGGCAGCCCTCGGCGTAGATGACGGGGATGTCTTCCGGGGCCGATGCGATGCCCGGCGCGGGCTCGGCAGTGTTCAGCGCCGTCAAGGAGGCTGCCTCCGACCCGGCCACGGCTGCGCCTGGGTACCGCGCCGCATCCGTATCGATCGGCGCGACCTGTCTGCTTGCTGCGGCGACGGCATACCCCGTGCCAGCCACCGGGAGCACGAGTGCAGTGAGCAGCAAGGGGACGGACCAGGACCTTCGACCCTGAAGGGACCGTGAACGGATAGGTCGTTCGACCACGTGGGTGGAGAGGAAGGACAGACCGATCGCAGCCCCGATCACGGCCAGCCCACCGAGCAGGCCGATCTGGTCTCGACCCGTCAACGCGAGAGCGAAGACGAGCAGCGGCCAATGCCACAGATACAAGGCATAGGACACCGATCCCAGTCGCACCATCGGCGCGCTGGACAGCAGACCGCTCGCCGACCAGGGTGCGTCGGTGTGCCCGGCCAGGAGGATCAACGTTGCGCCGGTGACCGGCCAGAGGGCGATCCATCCGGGGAAGGATGTCCCGACAGACAACACCGCCCCACAGCTGATGATCGCGAGCAGACCCAACCACCCAAGACCCCACGACCATCGCCGGCTCAACGCCGGCCACCACGGCGCGCTCAACGCCAGCAAGCCCCCGACACCGAACTCCCAGACTCGGGTGCCGGTGTTGAAGTAGGCGGCCGGTTGGTTGACCCCGGTGAACCAGACCGAGAAGGCGAAGGACACCGCTACCAACAGCGCCATGGTGACGCCGACCCGGAAGCGAACGCCGGACCGGGGCCCGATCCAGGCGGCTAGGAGGAAGACGACGAGCCAGATCAGGTAGAACTGACCCTGGATCGACATGGCCCAGAAGTGCTGGACCGGAGAGCTCGTGAAGCCGCGGTCCAGGTAGTCCACCGAGCGCCGGGCGAGCTCCCAGTTCTCGTAGTAGAGCGCTGAGGCTGCGATCTCGCTGAACACCTCGTCTCGGCGCGTGGTCGGGACCAGGAACCAGCTCGCAAACGCCACGACTGCGAGCACCAGCAGCGCGTTCGGCAGTAGTCGTTGCAGCAGCCGCCCCAGGTAGCGCCCGATGTCGATCCGCCCGGTGCGTTCCAGGTGTCCCAACAGGGTGGTGGTGACCATGAAGCCGGCGATGACGAAGAAGACGTCGACCCCGCCGGAGACCCGCCCGAACCACACGTGGTAGGCCGCCACCAACAACGCCGCCACCGCTCGAAGCCCCTCGATCTCCCACCGGAAGCGACGTTCAGGGCGGGTGGCCTGGGGTGAGGTGGTCATCGGTGCGGGTCCACCACGACGGCATCTTCTGACAAGATCACCGTATGACGCAGCACATCGCCTCGGAGTTGGTGGCCAACGTGGCCCAGGTGCACGTCGAACCTGGGCAGAAGGTCAAGGCCGGCGAAGAAGTCGTGTTGCTGGAGTCGATGAAGATGGAGATCCCGATGCTGATCGAGGGTGGCGGCACGGTGACCAGTGTCTTCGTCTCCCCGGGCGACGTCGTTCAGGAAGGCGACGTGCTGGTCGTCATCGACTGATGCGCCCCCTCCGGTCGCGCTAGTCCACAAGGGCGATCTTCATCCAGGCCCGGATCATGGGCATGACCTGGTCCGGCACCTCGAGGTGATGGAAGTGCCCCGCCCCCACCGTCTGTCCGGTCGTCAGGGATAACCCCGCCTCCTTGGCCACGGCGAAGACCTGGCGTTCGGCCGTAGAGGCGTGAAGCAGCAGGACGGGTCGGTTGACCTGCCCCAACGCCGCCACCCCGTCGAAGTCGGCCATCGCCGCGGCGGCCCCAGCAGCGATCTCGGGGCGGGTGCGGGCCATGGCCTCGACGAGCGTGACGCGTGAGGCGCGGTCGGTCTCCAAGAAAAGGCTCTGAGCGAACGCACGACGCCACGCTCCACTAGCGTCCCGGCGTACGTGTTCCACCGCGTCGGCCCAGAACGCCTTGGCCGAAGCGTTCACGATGGGCGCGGGGTCGAGCAGGACTCCACCGATCGGCGCGCTCGGCCCCACGGGGCGAGCCGCAAGTGCCGCTAGAACGACCAGCGCCCCCATGCTGTGCCCGATCAGCACGGGTCGATGTAGTCGTGCCTGCCGGCAGATGGCCCAGATATCGTCAGCGTAGTCCTCGATCCGGACTTCGGTGAGCGTGTGCGGTATCGCCTCGGTGTGGTCGTTGCGACGGTGACCCACGCCCATCGACCCGTCATCCTGAGCATCCAGGCTCTCCCCGTGACCGCGCAGGTCGACCTCCACGATCCGGTGCTCGGTGCCGAGCTCTTGGCGCAAGGTCACCATGGAGGAGCGCTCGCAGCACCAACCGTGGATCAGCACGAGATCCGGGGCACCCGAGCTGCTCGGGCCGGACACGGCATACCGAACGGGACCGGCAGTCGTATGCAGAGCGGGAGCCACCCGCAGATCTTGCCACGCGCCCCTGTTGAGCCTCGAGCTTCCGTTACTGGTCACCGTGCGAAATACGGGTGTAGCGATGTGGACGCGAAAGCTGTGGGCGCGAAAGTCGAGCCAGCAACCGGAACGATCGCTCGCTACCCTCGAGCAATGCCCTCGTTGCGCCGTCCCGTCAGTCGCCTGGTCCGCACCTTGCCAGAGAAGCGAGCCACCCAGCTTCGGCGAACAGTTCGCGCTCTTGGAAGGCGCACGGTGGGTGGGACTCGGGAGGTTGTCACGTATGTCGTGTCGCCTCACCCCGACGACGAAACTCTGCGGCTCGCGGGGTACGTCACCCGTCTACGTGCTCGCACCCGGGGTCGTCTAGTCCTCGTGGCCATCGGCGATGGTGGCGCGTCGGCGGTGGCTCGGAGTATGGGGTGGTCACCGGGCTATGAGCGCGAGTTCCGCAGGGCAGAGCAGGCGGCGGCGTGGTCAGCCCTCACGGGCGGAACGGGGGAGATTGTCCGGGTCGGATTACAGGACAACACCTACACCGCCGAAGAAGTTCGCGACGCCCTGGTGCCTTTGAACAACAAGCGTGCACGGTTCATTGTTGCGGCGCACGAGCAGGACTACCATTCAGACCATCGCGCGGTTGTGGCCGGAGTCCGCCTGCTAGAGCCGGCGTATGTACGTTTCGCATTGGCTCCGCTGATGACGGGAGCGGGCAAGGTCTATAAGCCCAGCGAAGTCTCCCTCGACGCGGCATCCATCGCCGTCGCGGCCTACAAGAACTTCGGGCAACGCTCGGTAGTCGAGGAGTTTCGAGCACTCGTCGATTCCGGCTATCAGAGCAGGGTGGTCGAATGGTCGGGTGAGACCAACGTCATCCAAGACCCAAGCGACAAGCCACATCACAAAGATGAGGCACTCGGACGCGAGAGTCGCCGTACCTCTGACGCAGCGCCCGTCTTCGTGCTCGGTAACCAGAAGTCGGGCACGACGGCGATCGCCGCTCTGCTGGCAGAGTGCATCGATGAGACGTTTACCTCGGACGTCCTGTACCGCAACAAACTGCGCCTCAAGGACCTTCTCGATGAGAACCCCAGTGTCGCTGCCCTCGCGGACCGTCGTCCAGAGGCTTTCGAGGGGAGTGTCATCAAGGACAACGATTTCACCTTCCTCTATCCGTCTTTATTCAGTGCGTTCCCGAAAGCCAAGTTCGTATTCGTGGTTCGTGACCCTCGTCAGAACATCCGCAGTGTCCTCAACCGTCTGAAGCTGCCGGGGGACCTCGACTCGCTGTCTGAGCAGGATTACGCGCAGCTCAAGAAGAAGCTGCCGGGATGGCATACCATCCTGACCGGGTCAAGCTTTGATTCGGCTAAAGGCCACTACATCGATGAGCTGGCCGACCGCTGGGTCCGCGCCAACCAGGTCTATCAAAACGCCAGTGACCATATGACCCTGGTGCGCTACGAGGACTTCGACGCCGCCAAACGGGCTGTCGTCGAGCAGTTGGCGGTTGAGCTCGGCTTCTCTGTGGTCACGGACATTTCTTCCTCGCAGGACCGTGAGTACCAACCGCGCGGTGATCGCTCGATCACCCCTGAAGACTTCTTCGGCCACGAGAACCTGGACCGGATAGAAAGTCGCTGCGCGGCACTGATGTCGTCCTTTGGATACGAACCCTCGGGCTCCACCCGGGCGTGAGTCTGGCACCTGGATACCTGTTCCATCGGGTATCGTGGCGGGGTTCGCCGTAGGAGCCCCCTGTGGACAACTGCCGACCCCCCACCGTGGGAGTGGCACCCTGGGATCACTCACGCGGTGGGACGTATCGCAACCCTCCTGCCACGGAGAGACCGTGGCCGCTTGAGACCGAAGGAGGTGGGTTAACGCATGCGTCAGTACGAATTGATGATGATCCTCGACCCCGAGATGGACGAGCGCAATCTTCAACCCACACTGGAGAAGATGCTCGGCGTCGTCACCAAAGACGGCGGCACCATCGACTCCATGGACATCTGGGGCCGTCGCCGTCTGGCCTACGAGATCCGCAAGCAGGCCGAGGGCATCTACGCCGTCGTCAACCTGTCGAGCGAGTCGGCCACGGCCCAGGAGCTGGACCGCCAGCTGGGCCTCAACGAGCAGGTGCTGCGGACCAAGCTACTGCGCCTGAACTCCTGAGCCTGCTGCACCGCAACCGCACGAAAACCACTAGGACGAAGGACTGAGCATGGCTGGCGAAACTCCGCTGACGTTGGTCGGCAACCTGACCGGCGACCCGGAGCTACGGTTCACCCCCTCGGGTGCGGCCGTAGCTAACTTCACCGTCGCCTCGACCCCTCGCACGTTCGACCGTCAGACCAGCGAGTGGAAGGACGGCGAAACCGTCTTCATGCGCTGCTCCATCTGGCGTGAAGCGGCGGAGAACGTGGCCGAGTCGCTGCACCGCGGCACCCGTGTCGTGGTCTCTGGGCGGTTGGTGTCCCGTTCCTGGGACACGCCCGAAGGGGAGAAGCGCACGGTCATGGAGATGCAGGCCGATGAGGTCGGCCCATCACTGAAATACGCCACGGCCTCAGTCACCAAAGCCCAGCGGGGCAGCGGCGGCGGTTACGGCGGCAACCAGGGTGGGCAGCAGTCCGGCGGTGGGCAGCAGTCCGGTGGCTCCAACGCCCGTGCTGTGCCGGACAGCGACCCCTGGGCGACCGGCGGCAATGCTGGCGGCAGCTCCGGTGGTGGCCGTCCATCCGGTGGCAACCAGGGCAACCAAGGCTCTGGTGGCAGTCAAGGTGGCGGCTGGGGTGGTGGCCCGTCCTACGACGAGCCGCCGTTCTAAAGCCGACCCACCACATACATCCGAAGAACGATCCATCCCGAGTGTGATGCTCGGGCTCTCACCAGAAGGAGAGCACCACGATGGCCAAGCCCGTTGTGCGCAAACCCAAGAAGAAGGCGAACCCGCTCAAGGCCGCCAAGATCGAAGCAATCGACTACAAGGACACCGCGCTGCTGCGCAAGTTCATCTCCGACCGCGGCAAGATCCGCGCTCGTCGGGTGACCGGCGTGTCCGTGCAGGAGCAGCGCAAGATCGCGAACGCGGTCAAGAACGCTCGCGAGATGGCGATGCTCCCCTACTCCAGCTCAGCTCGCTGAGCTGCAGCGCCTAGGTAGAGGAGAGACACCATGAAGTTGATCTTGACCCAGCCCCTGACCGGGCTCGGCGTGGCCGGTGACATCGTCGATGTCAAAGACGGATACGCCCGCAACTACCTGTTGCCTCGCAAGTTGGCGACCCCCTGGACCAAGGGCGGTCAGAAGCAGGTCGATGCCATCACGTCGGCCCGCGCCAAGCGTGCGCAGCACACCGAAGAGACCGCCAAGTCCGCGAAGGCGCGTCTGGAGACCGAGTCCGTCGTGGTCAGCGCACGCGCTGGCTCCGGTGGCCGCCTCTTCGGCGCCATCACCTCAGCGGAGATCGCCCACGCGATCGCCGAGGCCGGTGGGCCAGAGGTCGACCGGCGCAAGATCGAGGTTCCGGCCCCGATCCGCTCGGTCGGCGAGCACACCGCGCACGTCCGCCTGCATGACGACGTCTCGGCCACGGTGACCGTCGAGGTCGTCGCCGGCTGAGCAACTCCTAGTCCGCCGCACAGCCCGCCTCGAACTCTTTCGGGGCGGGCTGTGCTGCGTCTAGCGCAGCCCGATGTGCGCTCCCCTGCGCTCTGCCAAGGCGCGGAGTGCGCGCACGTCGGTGAGGGGCCAACGGGTATGCAGTGTCGCCGTCAGCCGATCAGGGTGTTTGCGAAGATCTGCCACGCCAGCGCGCTCTTGGCGATCAGACTCAACACGATGTAGGTGCGCTCGCCGGTCAGGTAGTTGCTCCAACGCCCGATCTGTCGGTACTGCAACCACTGGTTGATAGCGAAGCTGTTGAAGAAGAGGAAAATCGTAATGATGATCCCGTAGACGAAGCCGGGAGGTCCTTCGCCGCCCTCGACGCCGACGTTCACGAAAAGGTAGACCGCGACGGCAAGCCAGGGGCCGATACCGGCGACGCAGCCGAACCAGAAGGGTGTCCACCAGGCACGTTCGCCGCGCGTGGGCTGCTCGTCCTTGGCGTGCATCAGCCCGTTGTTGGACATCTCCATCAACCAGCCGAAGAGGATCATCGCGATGTTGGCGATTCCGAGCCCGATCAGGGCCGCGATATCGGTGATCCCGAAGACCAGCGTGATCAGCAGGATCATCAGGGTCGAGGACAGGCTGTACTCCACCCAGCGGAACCGGTTGCGCCCACGGGACAGCTCGCTGACGTAGCGCGGGAAGCCCCACGGCGACGCGATCAGGAAGTGGAAGAACGCGGACAGGAAGAGGAAAGAGGCCGTCGCGAGTCCCAGCGGGAGCTCGAAGACCGAGTTGGTCACCCCTTCGGACAACGGGGTGCCCGGCGGCCCGTTCAGAGCGAAGGTCGACACCGGCAGCGCGAAGTCATTGGCCAACGCGACCATGGCAGACCCGGATGCCAGGTGCAGCACCCCCATCACCAGGTTGAAGATGCGCAGCCGCTTGGCGGTGCGATCGGGCACGTTGACCGAGGGGGTCTGGAGCTCTAGAGGGTAGGTCGCCATGGCTCCATTGTGGCCGCGGCACGGGTGTTTTTCATCATCGGGTGGCCCCGGTCACCATCCAGGCGTCACCTCGGGCGCGCACGATGAGAGTGATGGCTCGCATCAGCATGAAGCCGGTGAAGGCGACCCACAACCAGACCAAGCCCGCGGTGCCGTCGACGCCCGAGACCCAGACGACATACAGCAGGGGTAGGTAGGCCAAGAAGAGAACGGTTTGGGCGACCGCGAGCCACCACATGTCCCCGGCCCCCATCAGGACGCCATCCAAGACGAACGCCACGGCGGAGATCGGCTGCCCGAGCGCGACCACAAGGAGAGCCGCCGCGATGGCCGTACGCACCTCGGGGTCGCCGGAGAATCCGAGGGGGATGACGCGGTGCAGAGCCCCGATGACCACGGTCAGCAAGACACCGAACCACACCCCCCAGCGCAGCATCGTGCTGACCGCTGCGCGCGTGCGCTCGAGGTCTCCCGCCCCCAGGTACTTGCCCGTGATGGCCTGGCCCGCTATCGCCAACGCATCGAGGGCGAAGACGAGAGCGCTCCACACCGTCATCGACACCTGGAAGGCCGCGAGGTCGGCATCGCCCAGCCCGGCGGCGACCCAGGTGGTGGCCAGAAGTGTGCCTCGCAGGGACAGGGTGCGGATGATGAGGGGGATGCCACCCACAGCGGCAGCCAGCACTCCGCCGGGATGGAAGGTCCGGGGAGCGGACTCCCGCTTGGCGCCTCGCAGCACCACGACGGCCAAGGCCGCGGCCATTCCGGTCTGAGCGACGACGGTGCCCCACGCCGCCCCGGCGATCCCGAAGGACAGACCGTGCACCAGGAGCAGCGACAACCCGGCGTTGACACTGAAGCCGACCACGGCGACGACCAGGGGGGTCTTCGTGTCCTGAAGCCCGCGCAGCACCCCGGTGGCGGCGAGCACGATCAGCATCGGCGGTATGCCGTAGGCCGAGACCGACAGGTAGACCACAGCCTCGTCGGCAGCCTCGGCAGAGGCGCCGAAGAGCTCGACGACCGGGCGTGCGCCGCTGATGAGGCCTATCGCCGTGACGATGCCGAGGAGCCCGGCGAGGTACATGCCGTCGATCCCGGCACCAATAGCGCCAGCCAGGTCGCCCGCGCCGGCTCGCCTCGCCACGACCGCCGTGCTCCCGTAGGCGAGGAAGACAAAGATGCCGACGGCGGTCAGCAGCACCGCGGTGGCCACCCCCAGACCGGCGAGGGATGTGGTGCCGAGATAGCCGATGATGGCCGAGTCGGCGAGGAGGAACAGCGGCTCCGCGACCAGGGCCAAGAACGCAGGCACAGCCAGCCGCAAGATTTCGCGACGTTGCTCTGCCGCCTCGGAGTCGCGCGATGATGACACAACAGAGGAGCATAGGCGCGCGGGGTCCACGCGGGGGTGTGGACGACTGAGCGTAGTTGCGGTCGACGACAAGTTCTTTTTGTGCACAGGCCTGATCCGATGTTTCTGCTGCTCAGAAGCGTGGTGTGACGGAAGTTTCTCGACTGTCCACAGTCGGTGCACAGGCTGTGCACCGACCGTACGGGGGCTTGCCCGAGTTATCCCCAGTCTGTCAACAGGGTCGGTTTGGGGCTTGTCGCAACCGGTCGTAACGTGTCGCGACCGGGTGTTTCAACGTCGTCGGTGTGGTGTGTCGGCGGCTCGTGGTCGAGTAGGAACCCGACAAGGACGAGGAGATCAGGGTGTCGCTGAGCGAGATGGACCAGGCCTTTGCGACGATGCCCGACCCCACGGCGCAGGACCGGGTCCCGCCGCAGGACGTCGCCGCTGAGCAGAGTGTCCTGGGCTCGATGCTGCTGTCCAAGGACGCGATCGGCGAGTGCTCGGAGATCGTGCAGTCGATCGACTTCTACCGGCCGGCCCACGAGACGATCCACGAGGCGATCGTCGACCTGTTCAGCCGGGGGGAGCCGGTGGACGCGATCACGGTGGCCGACGAGCTGTCCAAGCGGGGAGACCTGACCCGGGTCGGCGGCACGGCCTTCCTGCACCAGCTGATCGCCTCGGTGCCGACCGCTGCAAACGCCTCCTACTACGCGCAGATCGTCACCGAGCGAGCCATGCTGCGCCGCCTCGTGGAGGCCGGCACCCGGATTGTGCAGATGGGATATGCCCAGGGTGGCGGCGACGTCGAAGAGATCGTGAACATGGCCCAGGCCGAGGTCTACGGTGTGGCCGACCGGCGCAAGGGGGAGGACTACCACCCACTGTCCGAGCTCCTGGAGCCGACGCTGGACGAGATCGAGCACGCCGCCGGTTCTTCCGGAGAGATGGTCGGGGTGCCCACGGGCTTCACCAGCCTGGATGAGCTCACCAATGGTCTGCACCCCGGTCAGATGATCATCGTGGCGGCCCGGCCAGCGGTCGGGAAGTCGACCTTCGCGCTCGACGTGGCTCGAAGCGCGGCCATCAAACACAAGATCCCGACGGTCGTCTTCTCCTTGGAGATGAGTCGCACCGAGATCACCATGCGTCTGCTGTCGGCGGAGTCGGAGATCCCCCTGCAGCACATGCGTAAGGGCAAGCTTGAGGATCGGCACTGGACCAAGCTGGCGGAGACGCAGGGGCGGCTGCAGGACATGCCGCTCTTCATCGATGACAGCCCCAATATGGCGTTGATGGAGATCCGCGCCAAGTGCCGTCGCCTCAAACAGCGCCACAACCTGAAGCTGGTCATCGTCGACTACCTGCAACTGATGAGCTCCGGCAAGCGCGTCGAGTCACGACAGCAGGAGGTCGCCGAGTTCTCTCGAGCGCTCAAGCTGTTGGCCAAGGAGCTCGAGGTCCCGGTCATCGCCCTGTCGCAGCTCAATCGTGGCCCCGAGCAACGCGTTGACAAGAAGCCCCAGATGTCCGACCTCAGAGAGTCGGGATCGATCGAGCAGGATGCGGACGTCGTGATCCTGCTCCACCGTGAGTCCATGTACGAACGGGAATCCCCTCGGGAGGGCGAAGCGGACGTCATCGTGGCCAAACACCGAAACGGTCCGACCGACACGATCGTGGTCGCTTTCCAGGGTCACTACAGCCGGTTCACCAACATGGCGACCAACTTCTGATCGGCCCTGACACGGGAGCGTCGTACGACCGGTCCACCCCGGCTACGAAGGATCACCACCCCTAGCCCCCGGTGCTTGCACTATGCAGGCCATAGTGCAATATAGAGGGGTGAAGCTTCAGGGGGACGTGCATCGGCGCGATCGTCGGCGTACGGCTGCGTCCATCACGGCGTGTGCTCAACAGTTGGTGGTCGACCACGGCCTCGACGGGTTCACTCTGAACGACCTCGCCGCTAGCGTCGGCGTCTCCCGTCGGACCCTGTTCAACTACTTTCCAGGCAAGTTGGACGCCGTGGTCGGCGTCAAGCCGGAGCTCCCGGTGCAGGACCAGGCGGAGTTCGTGGCCGGTGGCCCAACGGGAGATCTGATCGAAGATGTCATCGTCATGGTGCGCAGGCTGGTGGACACTGGCGAGCTGACCTCATCCGAGCTGGCTCGGACCCGGCGCGTGCTCGTGGCGGAGCCGCGGCTGATCGGGCACGCCAGCGAGCGGTTGGAGCGGGACTGCGCACACATGGTGGACCTGCTCCTCCAACGTCGGGGAGCCAACCTCGACCGTGATCGCGCTGAGCTCCTCGTGCGTGTGCTCGCCTGCAGCATCGACTCGGCCCTGAGCCGTTTCCTCTCACTCCCCGAAGGCTCAACGCGCTCCTGGGCGGATGTCCTCACCGACACCATCCGCGACGTCCGCGACCTGTTCCGCTAAGCCCGGCTCACCCGGCCTCGCCGGAGAGCGCAGCACCGCAATGGCGCGGTCGACCCTATCCCCGTACCGCCTCATTCATCAGGAGCCCGTCCCATGGCCACACTTCTCTACCGGCTCGGTCGAGCCTCGTTCCTTCACTGGCCGTGGGTGATGGCGGCCTGGCTGGTTGCGGTCATGAGCGTCGCGGGCGTGGCGATCACGATGTCCCAGCCGACCAACGACGAGTTCACGATCCCCGGCATCCCGTCGGAGCAGGCCGGCGACCTGCAGCAGGAACTGTTCCCGGGCGCCGCCGACGCCTTCGACCAGGCGACGGTCAACGTCGTGGTGGCCGCACCAGAGGGCGAGACCCTGGCTCAAGAGGACAACAGCGCGGCGGTGGACGCCCTGATCAACGAGCTTGAATCCATCGAGCAGGTCCCGAACGATGCGCTGGCCAACCCGGCAGAGGCCGGGCCGGCCCAAACCGATCAGATCGTGGCCCAGAAGACCGAGGCGGGTATGCCGCAGCAGGCGGCCGAGCAGGACGCCGCCGCGGTGTCCCCGCTCTCGCCTGACGGGCGGGTGGGGCTGATCACCTTCGCCTTCGACGTCGACGCCATCACCGACGTCGATCCGGCCTCGCAGGACGCCGTGGTCGACGCCTTGAGTGTGGCCCGTGACGCGGGGGTGTCCGCGGAGGTCAACGGACAGGGCATGGGCAGCCTCGAGCCGCCCGGTGCCACCTCCGAGCTGATCGGGATCGCGGTCGCTCTGGTCGTGCTGGTGCTCACCTTCGGCTCACTCGTCGCCGCCGGCCTGCCCATCCTGTCCGCCCTGGTGGGCGTCGGGTTGGGCATCACCGGGATCACCGCCGCGACGGCCTTCACGGACGGCATCGGGTCGATCACGCCGACCCTGGCGAGCATGATCGGACTGGCGGTCGGCATCGACTACGCCCTGTTCATCCTGGCTCGTTATCGCTCGGAGCTGCAGCGCACGGACAACCGACCGGATGCGATGGGACTGGCGGTGGGGACCGCCGGCTCGGCCGTGGTCTTCGCCGGATTGACCGTGCTGATCGCGCTGGCCGCGCTCTCCGTCGTCGGCATACCTTTCCTGACCGCCATGGGGCTGGCCGCTGCGGCTACCGTCTTCATCGCGGTGCTGGTCGCCCTGACCCTGTTGCCTGCGGTGTTGGGGCTGGTGAAGGGCAAAGCCTTCGGAGCGGTGGTGCGCCGCTACGAGCCCACGCGCGAGGACGACGGGGCCGTGGTCAACAACGGGGTCCGCTGGGCTCGACTGGTCGGGCGTCGTCCGATCATCGCCGCGCTCGTGGTGGTGGTGGGTCTGGGTGCCCTCGCGGTGCCACTCAAGGACCTGTACCTCGCGTTTCCGACGGACAGCACGGCCGCGGCGGACACGTCGGCCCGGCAGGCCTCCGATCTGATCAGTGACGCGTTCGGCCCCGGGCGCGAGGCTCCGATGTTGGCCGTCGTCGATGCACGGGAGACTCCAGAGGCCGACCGTGGCGCAGCCTTCGGTGAGGTCGTGGAATGGGCCAGTGGGCAAGACGGGGTGGCCAATGCTCAGATCGCGTCCACCAACGAGGAGGGCTCGGGGGCTCAGATCTTGATCACCCCCGACGCCGGACCCGACGACCCCGCCACTCAAGACCTATTGACTGCGCTGCGCTCCACGCAACAACAAACCGAGGAGTCCACCGACACCACGGTGGGGATCACCGGCCTGACCGCGGTGACCACCGACGTCTCCGATCGGCTGAACGATGCCCTCCCGGTCTACCTAGCCCTGGTGATCGGCCTGGCGTTCCTGCTGTTGGTCGTGGTCTTCCGGTCCATCCTCGTGCCGTTGACGGCGACCCTCGGTTTCTTGCTGTCGGTGCTGGCGACCCTGGGGGCCACCGTGCTGATTTTCCAAGAGGGCGCGCTGGGTCTGTTCGAAGGGCAGCCGATCGTCAGCTTCCTACCGATCTTCGTGATCGGCGTGGTGTTCGGGCTGGCCATGGACTACCAGGTGTTCCTCGTCACGCGCATCCGTGAGGCGAGAGTGCACGGGGCAAGCTCACGCGAGGCCATCGTGGACGGATTCCGCAACAGCGCCCGCGTGGTGGCCGCCGCAGCCGTCATCATGACGTCGGTCTTTGCCGCCTTCATGTTGCTCGACGACCCGATCATCACCTCGATGGGCTTCGCGCTCGCGGTGGCGGTCGTGATCGACGCCTTCGTGATCCGCATGGTGTTGATCCCGGCCCTGCTCTACATTCTGGGTGACGCGGCCTGGTGGATCCCCGGCTGGCTCGAGCGATTGCTGCCGCAGGTCGATGTGGAGGGTGAGGCGTTGGCTCCGGGTCGACCCGCCCCGGGTCGACACCGTGCCAAAGGACGCTCGGTCTCTCCCGTGGCGGCCTAGGTACGCCGATCAGGGCGAGCGCCACGAACCGGTGGCGTTCGTCCTTCTATGCGGGCGATTGCCGTTTTATTAGCCCTTGGTCCGCATGAGGTCAAGGCGTGGTCAGCCTTTATCTATAAGTGCGTACGTGACTCGGCCAGCCAATTCTCCACCATGTACTTTGGGGATTTGTCTGAATGCTGAAATGGAGAAACGCACTTATGGACAAAGGCAAAACGGTCCTGGTCGCTGATGACGACACCGATATACGTGAGCTCGTCGTCTTCAAGCTTGAGCAGAGTGGCTACGACGTCGTGGCGGTGGGCGACGGCGAAGCGGCCTTGAGCTCCATCCGTGAGCGCCCTCCTCATGTGGCCATCCTGGACATCATGATGCCGGGGCGCTCCGGGCTCGATGTGCTTCACGAGATACGTGAAGACGACGCACTGCGGGCAGTTCGGGTCATTCTGCTCACGGCTCGCTCCCGCGACCTCGACGTCGACGCCGGCTTCTCCACGGGAGCCGACGACTACGTCATCAAGCCGTTCAGCCCCCGCGAGCTGATGCACCGTGTCGAGTCCATCCTCACCCGCCGGGACTGAGAAGTGGCTCCCTCGATCGTCGGTCCTGCTCTGCTGTGGACCTTGCTCTGGGCCTCGGTCGGTGTGCTGGCCCTTCAACTGGTGTTGGTAGTGGGGGCCCGCGTGGCTCGGACCACACGACAGGGCCGCGACGCTCGCGCGCTCTCCCCGTTGCGACCCCTGCTCCTGGAGCTGGCCTCGGGCGACGATGACGCCAGTGAGGACCTGGCTGGCGTTCTGGCCGGAGCGCCCCCTTCAACTCGGATGGTGCTAGACGAAGCCATCCTGCAGTTGCTGGGCAAGATCAGAGGTGACTCGTCCGCGGCTTTGGTGGACGTCTTGCACCGACATGGCCGCGAACGCAAGGCTATCGAGGACCTGGCGAGCAGATCTTCGGTCACACGGGCTCATGCGGTGTGGACCCTGGGAGTGATGCAGGAGGCCGAGTCGGTCCCCAAAGTGGTCCCGTTGCTCCACGATCGTTCTCCGGACGTAGCCCTGACAGCGGCACGAGCGTTGGGCATGATGGGCGACCCCGTTGCTGCCACGGCGATCCTGACGTCGGCGGCGCCCGTGGGGTCGCGTCCCGGGCTCCCCGCGTGGATAGCGGTAGAAGCGGTGACATCGCTCGGAACCGTCACCGCGCCACAGGTTCGGGCCGCACTCGATCACCCGAGCTCGGACGTGCGGTGGGCGGCGGCCATGGTGATCGCACAAGTCCCCCTCCTTGCTTGCGCGCAGGCCCTGCGGGAGTCCGTGGCACGAGAAACGCATCCTCGCCTGGTCTCGGTGATGGTGTTGGCCCTGGGCGTCGTCGGTAGCCCGAGAGACACCGCACTATTGGGGTCGCTGTTGGAGGAAACTCAGGATGCGCAGATCCGACGAGCCGCCATCGGTGCCCTCGCTGAGGTCGGTGGATCCGGTGCGCTGGTTTGGCTGCAGCCGATGCTGAGCAGTAGTGATGTGCGTGTCGCCGAGCGGGCGGCAACCACCCTGGTCTCTTTGAGCCCGGCAGGGCACGCAGCCGTCGCAGCGATAGCCCAGTCCGAGGACTCGGGTGCCAGCGCCCGGCTATGCCGGTATGCGGTGAGACAGCACGGTCTCGGTCGATCGCGCGCTGTCCGTCGGGCTGGGTGAGCGAAATCTTCGAAGGAGTTCTGGAGTCGACAAGGTCCGTCGTCGCGGTGACGTTCACAGTCTTATCGCTGCCGATCCTGGTCTATTTCGTGCTGATCAACTCGGCATACCTCATGCTCGTCGTTTTCTCGTTCCTGGATTTCCGGCACCATCTGCGCAGACTGCCTTTCGCGGGGCGAGAGCAGTTCATGGGCTCCAAGATGTCTCCTGGAGTGACCATCGTCGCTGCGATGTACAACGAGGAAATGGGTATCCACGTGTCCGCCCAGTCGATGCTGTCGCTGCACTATCCGAGGCACGAGGTGGTCATCGTCGATGACGGCAGCACGGATCGCGGCTTCGCGGTGCTCGAAGCGGCCTTCCACCTGGTGCGCGTCGACCGCCCCATGCCGCCGGACCTGGCGGTGCGTGAAGAGCCGACGGAGGTCTTCGTGCCCGCTAACGGCCGAACACGGCTGACGGTGGTGCGCAAAGCCAACTCGGGACGGGCGGACTCGATCAACGTGGGCATCAACTTTGCCCGCGAAGATCTTGTGGTCTTCATCGACGCCGACTCGGTGCTCGACCCGGAGGCGCTCCTGGCGGTCACCAAGCCATTCGCTGACGATCCGGTCAGGATGGTGGCCGCAGGTGGAGTCATCCGCGCGGTGAACGGATGCACCGTGCGAGGTGGCCGCGTCGTTGACGTGCGGATGCCCCATGGGCTGCTGGAACGCATCCAGGTCGTGGAGTACCTGCGAGCCTTCCACCTCGGGCGGTCCGGGTGGTCCAGGGTGGGCGCCCTGATCCTCATCAGCGGTGCGTTCGGGATCTTCCGTCGCGACGTC
>JBARVW010000031.1:0-1950 GCA_049646465.1 Ornithinimicrobium sp. | reverse complement strand
CTAGGAGTAGTAGCCGGCCCCGGCCATGGCGGTGTCTCGCGTGCGTTTGCGTTGTCGACCGCGACGCCAGACGGCGAACATGACCCACAGCATCGCGATCAGCACAAAGATGACGAGGATCGGCAAGAAGATCGCCACCAGGCTCAAGCCCACCGAAGCGGTGTCCTCGGTGACCGAGGCCACCGGGGCTCCAAGGCCGAAGGTCGCTCCGTTGATCAGCGGTCTGGTCGCCGCCTTCCCCGTATGCACCACCCCGGCCACCACGACCCCTCCGACGACCGCGATCCAGGGGTTGTCCTGCATGAACGAGGAGCCCTGCTCGAAGTCGTCCGCCGCCTGCGTCGCGGCGAAGATGAGCCCACCCGTCGCGGGACGGATGAAGGTGCCGAAGGCATCGTTGATGTGGTCGACGATGGCGATCTTGTCGAGCACCATCTCACTGAGCAGCAACACGGCTGCTGCGCCGATAGCCCAGTTGGACTCGATCCACGCGAATTGCGCAGGCAGATTCAGCACGTCGGTGAATCGGGCTGTCAACGCCAGGATCAAGAACGGGATGTAGGCATTGAGACCTGCGGCAGCGGATAGCCCCGTCCCGGTAAGTGCGGCTAGCACAGTGTCGACCTCCTCGATCCATTGCCGTCGTCCAACGACGATCACCAACAGTGAATCACGCTCAGATAGGACGCCGCTGAGAGCTCTCCGGTTCCACCACTATCACGAGGTCATAGGTATGCGGATCACTTGTCCGACCGAGATGACGTCTGGGTCCGGGATCGTATGGACGTTGGCCGCCACGAGCAGCGGGAAGTTCGATCCAGAGCCGAGCCGATCCGCCGCGATGGACCACAAGGTGTCCCCGGGCTGGACGACATACTCTCCGTAGCCGATGAATCCCGGGAGGATCTGGGAGCCGAGCACGACCGGGATCACGACCTCGTCCGCGCGTCCACCGTCGTCGGTCGGCGGTTGATGGAAGACGTGCACAAAGACACGGGACAGGGTGAAACTCGCCGCCGATACGTCGACCTCGAGCTGGAACTGGGCATGACCGCCGATACCGTCGCCGGCCATGAAGTGACCGGAGACCGAGTCGTGGCCCTCGGTGATCTCGAACTCGTAGTTGGCCTCGAAGGCACCTCCCGCGATACCGGCGATCAGGATGACGTCGCTGATGAGGTCATACGGCTGGGGTTGTTGGACTGAGAGGGACATCGGAATCCTTTCGTCCTTTCCTCAGAGCCGCTACGCCAGCCCCTGATACATGCCCTGGGACAACGTGCCGTCCTCGGCTCCGACGGTAGCGCGATGGTGTATGCCCCTTACCCACAGGGAGCGTCGTCCGCCGTGGGGCCGTTCGGTACCGGCGACCTCTATCCCCAGCCGGTCTTTCGGATCGACGGCCAGGTCTTGCCCCGGCACGCTGTGGCACACGGGCCTGAGAGTCCTTTCGAGTTTCCGGGGGAGTCATCGATGATCGGTGTGATGCTGGCGCCCCGCTCGGTGACGGACCCGAAGGTGGAAGTACTTCCGACGTTGGTCTTCGACACTCCAGAGGGGCCACGATGGTCGGATCACGCGGAACCGTTGGAGGTTTCCGTGGACGAGATGCCCCTACGGGTAGCCATGGAGGATGAACTGGGTCTGTGGGCCGTTGATTGCAACGGCTCGCAGACCGCGGTGGGACAGGTAGGCACGCGCGACATCGGACTGATTGTGTGTGATGAGCTCGAGCGAGAGGACCGCGAGCGCTTGACGGCGTATGGCGTCATGGCGCTGCCCACCGAGGTGGCTTCAGCCGCTCACCCCCTCACCACCGGACCGGGCACGGATGCGGAGCTGATGGAGGTGGGGTCCCCGCAAACGACGGAACTGGCCGACGGCTTGTCGCTCCTGGTTGTGCCCCTCGACTCATCGGGAGTGATCGATGAAGGATCCTTCGGGCGTGCC
>JBARVW010000030.1:0-42125 GCA_049646465.1 Ornithinimicrobium sp. | reverse complement strand
GGGCCCGATCGGGACCAGGTGATGGTGGCGCTGCGTCAGGAGCACCAGGTCGGCTCCGGGGTCTACTACCCGATCCCCAACCACGAGCTCGTCTCGCTGGCGCGCTTCGCTCCCGAGCGGGAGCTGGTGCAGACCCGCCGCGCCGCTGACGAGGTCATCTCGCTGCCGGTGCACCCCTCGCTCAGTGACGAGGACCTGGAGCGCATCGTGGCCGCCGTCAACACGGTGGTCTCGGCGGGCGCGGAGACCTCGGCGTGAGCGCCGCTCTGAGCTCGCCGGGGCCGATCCGGATGGGCCTGATCGGGCTCGGGTCGATGGGGCGACACCACGCCCGGGTCATTCGCAGCGTCGAAGGCATGGACCTGGTTGCGGTGGCCGATCCTTACGGCGACAAGCACGCGGTGGCGCAGGGGCTGCACGTCCTACCGGATGTGGCGTCCCTGATCGACGCCGGCATCGACGCAGCGATGGTGGCAGTGCCGACCTACCTTCACGAAGAGGTGGGACTGGCGCTCGCCGCGGCCGGTGTGCACGCCATGGTCGAGAAGCCGATCGCGGCGACCGCGGAGTCCGGTCGTCGGGTTGCGCAGGCCTTCTCCGACGCTGGACTGACCGGGTGTGTGGGCTACGTGGAGCGCTGCAACCCGGCCCTGCTGGAGATGCGGCGTCGGATCGAGCTCGGCGAGCTGGGCGAGGTCTACCAGATCTCGACGTCGCGGCAGGGTCCGTTCCCGGCGCGCATCGCCGACGTGGGGGTGGTCAAGGACCTGGCCACCCACGACATCGACCTCGCGGCCTGGATCGCGCAAAGCCCGTATGCCGTGGTGTCCGGGCAGGTGGCCCACCGCTCGGGCCGCGAGCACGAGGACATGGTGGTGGCCTCCGGCAGGCTGTCCAACGGCATCATCGTGACCCATACCGTCAACTGGCTCTCCCCGATGAAGGTCCGCACCACGGTCGCGACGGGCGAGAAGGGCGCCCTGGTCGCGGACACCCTGACTTCGGATCTGACCTTCTTCGCCAACGGTGACGTGGCCTCGGACTGGGACCAGGCGGCGGCCTTCCGGGGGGTCTCGGAGGGGGACTCCATCCGCTATGCCATCTCCAAGCGAGAGCCCCTGCTCGTGGAGCAGGAGAACTTCCGCGACGTGCTGCGCGGTGAGCCGACCGCGCAGTCGTTGGTGGTCTCGATGGACGAGGGTGTGCATACCCTCACGGTGGTCGAAGCCGTGCTGGAGTCGGCTGCGACCGACCGCACCATCACGGTCTGAGCCGTGTCCCCCCGTGCGGCGGGCGCGAGGACAGCGCGCGTGGTGCTGGCCACTCGCATCTTCACCCCTGAGAGCGCAGCGGCGGCCTTCAGGTTGCAGTCGCTGGTGCGTGCGCTCGCCGAACGTGCCGGGCGGGTGGAGGTGCTGACGAGCCGCGCCTCAGCCGACCCTGCCGTCGATATCGTCGTGGCCCTCGGAGACGACGACACCTCGCGGGTCCGTCGCTGGCCGGTGCTGCGCGACGATACCGGCTACGTCCGGGGGTACTTGCCGTACCTCAGTTTCGACGTGCCCCTGGCGCTGCGTCTGCTCATGGTCCGAAGCCCCGACGTCGTCGTGGTCGAGCCGCCGCCGACCACGGGGTCGGTGGTCCGGGTGATGACGGCGGTGCGATCGGCGTTGTCCCGACGGGCCGTGCCCTACGTCTACTACGCGGCCGACGTGTGGTCCGACGCCAGCGAGTCGACGGGTGCCCCGGATGTCGTGGTGCATCTGGTCCGGATGATGGAGCAGTTCGCTCTGCGCGGCGCTGCGGAGGTCATCGCGGTGTCCGACGGAGTCGCCGATCGGGTCAAGGCCCTGGGGGCTCGATCGGTCCACGTCGTGCCCAACGGCATCGACACCGACATCTTCTGCGTCGATGACCCCGCGCCGCCTCACGCCCGCTCGGCGCGCGAGCGGTACCGCATACCCGACGCGCCCTTCCTGCTCTACGCCGGGACGGCCTCGGAGTGGCAAGGGGCCGAAATCTTCGCCCAGGCCATGCCTGAGGTCATCGAACAGGTGCCCTCGGCGCGGTTGGTCTTCCTGGGGCAGGGCAGCTCGTGGCCGCAGCTGCAGCGGCTCGCGGGGGAACTCCCGACGGGGGTGGTGGAGCTGCGCCCCCTGGTGGGGCCGGCCGAGGCTGCCGCGTGGCACCGGGCAGCGGCGGGGGCGGTCGTGAGCGTGAAACCGGGGGTGGGCTACGACTTCGCCTACCCCACCAAGGTCCTTGCGGCACTGGCCTGTGGCACCCCGGTGGTCTACGTCGGACCCGGACCTGCCGCCTCGGACGTCCGCGTCAACGACCTCGGGTCGGCCGTGCCCTACGACGTGGGGAGAGTGGCTTCGGCCATGGTCGCCGCGCTGGTCACCCACGTCGACCCCGACGAGCAGCTCCGACGGGCGCGGTGGGTGCACGAACACCGCTCGATCGAGGCCACCGGACGGGCCGCAGCCGACGTCGTCCTCGGCGTGACGGTGCTCTAGCCGCCGGTGATCATGTCGTCGAACAGGATCTGTAGCTGAGCGTGGACGAACGCGGACGTGTCGTCCATCATCCAGTCCAGATGTCCCGCTACTTCGACGCTGACCATGCCCAGCAACCGGTGCCAACCCGCTGCGAACTGGTAGGCCGCCTCGGCCGGCAGTTGGTGGTCACCCGGCAGAGCGTGGGACTCCATCGCCGTGATCAGGGCCGGTCCCATCATCGAGCGATCCACCAACCGCAACCGGCCGGTGGCTAGCAGACCGAGGTAGATCTCCGCGAAGACGGCTCCGAACCGCTCGGAGCTGCGCGAGGTCGGACCCTCGGAGGGCGCCGCGTAGCCGACGATGGGGGTGCCGTAGATCAGCCCGAACTCGGGACGGTTGGCCAGGGCCCAGTCCCGAAAGGCCGTCGTCGCGGCACGGAGCTGGGCCGGATGGTCCTGAGGGTCGCAGCGGTCGCGTGCACTGATGCAGGTGTCGGTCGCTTCGTTGCCGCAGGACGCGATGAGCAACGTCAACAGCTGGTCGCGGCCATCGACGTGTTTGTACAGCGCCGGTGCCGTGACTCCGACCCGTCGGGCGACCTCCCGCACCACGATGGCCTCGGGCCCCCCTTCGTTGAGCAGCGCACGGCATACGCCTACGAGGGACTCAGAGGTGACCGGGAGCCGGGGTGCTTGCATAGTGAACGATGTTAACTTAGTCTGTTTGGTAAACACCGTTAACCACAAGGAGATGCATCATGGTGCTGGTCTACTCAGTCCTGGCTTTGCTCGGCTTAGCGGGCACCTGGTTCTTCAACATTCAGTCCGCGCGAGCGGGGGAGGACTACCTCGCCGAGTGGTTCGCGAGCTCGGCGTCCTCCTCGGCCGCCGTGGACATCATCGTGGTGGCGGTGGTGGCGTGCATCTTCATCGTGCTCGAGGCTCGGCGACAGCAGATGAGCCTGGTCCTTGCGGGTGCGCTGGTGCCGTTGTCGTTCCTGGTGGCTATCGCCTTCACCTTCCCGGCCTTCCTCGCCTGGCGGACCTGGCATCTGGAGCACCGTGAGCGTTCCCTGCAGGCCCGCGGCGGGGAAGCGGTAGCCCGATGAGAGCTCTGACGAGGGCCGGGTGGGCGGTGAGCCCCGCCATCACCATCCTCTTCTTCGTCAACGTGGCCCTTCTGGGGGCGGCCCTGGTGATGGGGATCCTGGACGACACCGTCGTCAACGGCGCCCCGGTGTGGAACAAGCCGTTGAAGTTCGCGCTCTCGTTCCTGGCGTTTGCCCCAGCGCTGCTCTGGATCTACCACCACATCGAGCGTGGCCCGCTCGTGCGACTCATGCTCGAGATCATCGGATGGTCCATGATCATCGAGGTGCTGGTGATCTCGCTCCAGGCCACCCGCGGCGTCGCCTCCCACTTCAACTACGCCACCGCTCTCGATGCCACCCTCTTCTCGGTCATGGGGGCCGGGGTGATGATCTTCAGCGCCGTGGCGGCGGTGGCCGGAGTCATCCTTGCCCGACGGCGTCTCGAGGGTCCGTTGGGTCTGGCCATGACGCTAGCGGTCCCCATGATGGTGCTGGGCGCGGTCAGCGCCTTCGCCATGACTTCCCCGAAGCCGGGTCAGATCGGCTCCGGTGCCGCCACGATCGGGGCCCACAGCGTCGGGGCGGCTGACGGAGGCCCCGGACTTCCGATGCTGGGTTGGTCGACCGAAGTCGGTGACCTGCGGGTCGCGCACTTCGTCGGCCTGCACGCCCTGCAGGCCCTTCCCGCCTTCGCCCTGGTGTTGGGCTTTGCGGTCGCGGCCCGGTGGCTGACCATGGAGCCGGCACGGCAGCGGCGACTGGTCTGGGTTGCTGCTGCGGGCTATCTCGGCTTGATGGTGACGGCCTTCGTCCAAGCGCAGCGCGGTCAGTCCGTGGTTGCGCCAGATCTGGTGACCCTGGTGATGGCAGCGGTGCTGATCGGCATACCGGGGGTGTATGTCGCCACCGCTGTCCTTCGAGCTCGGCGGGCCGCCGTAGCAACCCGGCAAAGCAGTCGAGCGGCCGATCCGCAGCCCGTTCACTGAGGAGTCGCTGTGAGCTTGGCCCCCTGTTGTGACCGACTCTCTATCGTCCTACGATCAAAAAACCCCAATGAGGCCGCGACGATGCGGACTTCCCGGTCCGTGCCAGCGGTCTAGATCGCGAGATGAATGATGCCCAGCAACAGCGGTGTCGCCTACATGGGACCAGGTAAGACCGAAGTGCAAGACCTCGCCTACCCGACCTTCGAGCTCCAAGACGGTCCGGGCGTCAACCCGGACAACGTGGGCCGCAGCCTGCCCCACGCGGCGATTCTGAAGGTCGTCACCACCAATATCTGCGGCTCCGACCAACACATGGTCCGCGGGCGGACCACCGCTCCTGAGGGTTTGATCCTGGGGCACGAGATCACCGGACAGGTGGTGGAGGTCGGACCTGGGGTGGAGTTCATCAAGGAAGGTGATATCTGCTCCGTGCCGTTCAACATCGCGTGTGGTCGGTGCCGCAACTGCAAGGAGGGTAAGACCGGCATCTGTCTGAACGTCAACCCGGACCGCCCTGGGAGCGCCTACGGGTACGTCGACATGGGCGGCTGGGTCGGTGGCCAAGCCGAGTACGTCTTGGTGCCGTACGCCGACTGGAACCTGCTCACGTTCCCGGACAACGACCAGGCGCTGGAGAAGATCCTCGACCTGACCATGCTCTCGGACATCTTCCCGACCGGCTTCCACGGCGCCGTCACCGCCGGGGTAGGCGTCGGCTCCACCGTCTACGTCGCCGGAGCCGGCCCGGTCGGCCTGGCGGCTGCGGCGTCGGCGCAGCTGCTCGGTGCGGCCGCCGTCATCGTCGGTGACCTCGTTGAGGAGCGGTTGGCGCAGGCGCGCAGCTTCGGCTGCGAGACGGTCGACGTGTCGAAGGGCGATCCCGGGGACCAGATCGAGCAGATCCTCGGTGTGCCCGAGGTCGACTGTGGCGTGGATGCGGTCGGCTTCGAGGCACGCGGACACGGCGAGGCCTCCTCGGGTGAGGCGCCCGCGACGGTGCTGAACTCGTTGATGACGATCACCCGCGCGGGCGGGGGGCTCGGCATACCCGGGCTGTACGTGACCGGTGACCCGGGTGCGGTCGACGACGCCGCCAAGGAAGGCTCGCTCTCGGTGCGCCTGGGCCTCGGCTGGGCCAAGTCGCACTCCTTCATGACCGGTCAGTGCCCGGTGATGAAGTACCACCGGGGCCTGATGATGGCGATCCTGCACGACCGTGTCCAGATCGCCAAGGCGGTCAACGCCACGACCGTGTCGCTGGCCGAAGCACCGGCGGCCTACCAGGAGTTCGACTCCGGTGTCGCGAAGAAGTACGTCATCGACCCGCACGGCATGGTGGCCTAGCGGTTTGAAGTGCTAGGGCGTGCCGAGGCAATCTCGGCACGCCCTACTCACGCGAGCGTTCCTGTCGTAGCCCATCACACCACCACCGCAACCGACTGCGCGGTGACGAGAACCCGAGGGGACCGCAGCGGCGGAAGGAAAGCTAGGCGTTGGGCCTGCGGAGCGGTTGCCATGATCGATAGGTGCCACACCGCCAAGCCCATTCGAACGGGCCGTAGCGGAAGCGTTCGAGCCACCAGGTCGACCACCAGAGCTGCAGGGACCAGACGGCGAGGATCCAGACAGCGATCATCGTCCGGGTGAGCTCGACGTCGGCGAGCAGCCAACCGAGCGTGGCGAGCCCGATGACGGTCTGCGTGAGGTAGTTGGTCAGGGCCATCCGTCCTGCGTTGCGGAAGCGTTCGAGATGGCGGCTGCCGCTGCGGTTCCACAGGATGACGGCAGCCATGTATCCGAGCACCATGGGGATGGTGCCGAGCCCCGTCGGAACGGTGCCAATGAGGGCGTAGTCGGCCGACCAGTCGGTGGCGATGTAAAGCACTGACCCCACAGCGGTGACGGCGGTGCCGACCCCGATTCCCCACGCAGCGAGGCGACGGTAGTACGCGTTGTCCCGTTCGCCTTGGACGATGCCAAGCCGGTAGAGGGCGACCCCGATGAGCATGAGACCGAGTGCTCGGCCGCCGGCGTTGAGCAGGAACCAGGTCTCCACTTCGGCCGACTTCGCGCCAGCGCCCACGAGCCAGTAGTCGCCGAGGTGGGCACCGTCGGTGCCGACCCTTGCCTGGACGAACGGCGCGAGGACCGTGCCGGTGAGGGCGAGCACCGACCCTGCCCCTGCAAGGATCCTTGCGGGGAGCGTGCGCACGAGGAGCACGATCGGTGCGCACATCGCGTAGAGGGCCAGAACATCGCCGAACCACAGGGCGGCGTGTGCCACGCCGAGGGCGAAGAGCAGAGCGAAGCGCCACAGGCTGAGCCACACCCCACGCCGATGCGAGGCAGCAGCTCGCTCGGCGAAGATGACAACGCCAACGCCGAAGAGCAGCGAGAACAGCCCCATCATCTTCTGGTCGACGAAGACCATCGAAAGGACGCCGATAATCCAGTCGAGCGGTTGTTCGACCCCATCCGCCGACACATTGAAGTAGGCGGTGTCGGCGAGGCCGAAAACCAATGCGTTCATCGGCAGAATCCCGAGGATGGCGACCCCACGGATCATGTCAAGCGACGTGATCCGCTCGGCGCTGGTGGTCGGCCTGGAGACCGGCCGGGCCGCGGCGACCCTTCTCGATGCTTCATTCATCGGTGGCTCCGAGTACGCACATCATCCATCACATGCCGGTTCCGGCACCGATGGCGGCGCCCGCTGTGACTTCGAGGCCAAAGAGCAACGGCGCCTGCCAGCCGGTCGTTGCCTTTGTTTGGTCTGGTTGCTGGGGATGGGTCAAGGCGATTCCCTCTCGATGGTCGCCACGGGCGGGTTCCGCGACCTGATGTGTCCAGTGTCGAGGTGGTGAACCTCGTTGTCGTCTGCCCGTGGACTGATCGGTGTCATCTTCCGAGCCAGAGCGGATCAGCTCGGCGAACGATGCGTGGATGTCCAAGGTCTGGGGAAACACGACAATGCCCCCGCCGATGAGCGGCGGCGTCGGTGGGCACGTGAGCTGGTGGTCGTCGGAGGTTGGACTGTGGTGAGCAGTGGCAGTCCCGGTGACCATCTCGTTGGTGCTGATAGGCCGGGGCGGTCTCGGACACCTGCCGGTTCCTTCCTGCGCATGGACTGCGCCGCCGCGCATTAGGCTTGCCGGGCCATCCACGGCCCTCACCTCGATGCGAACGGAGTCCTCGCGATGCGGCTGCTGATCAGCACCATCCGCGAACTCTTGAGTGTCCTGCCGGACGGGAGTCGACGGTTCATCCTGATTTTCGCGGTGTTGCAGAGCTCCCTGGCTGCTCTCGACGTCCTTGCGCTCGGGCTGCTGGCCGTCATCTTGACGCCTATGCTCACCGGGGCCGAGGTGGACCTGCCGGTCCTGGGCACGCTCAGTCGAGCGGGGGACTTTCGCACCGTCCTGATCGCTGTGGGACTGCTCATCATCAGCAAGAGTGTGCTCGCCATTGCTCTGCAGTATTGGGCCACACGACGGTTTGCTCGCTTCGAGCAGGCTCTCGGTGCTCAACTGCTGGCTACCACTTTCAAGGCACCCTGGACCGAGCGGCTTCAGCGCAATTCCACCGATATCGTTCGGTCGACCGATGTCGGGGTGGGGGCCACCGTCGCTGGTGTGTTGATTCCGTTTGCGCAACTGGCCGGCGAGATCTTTACCTTCATCGCGGTCATGGTCGTGCTCGTGGTGGCCGAGCCGCTGCTCGCCACAGCCACGTTGCTGTACTTCGGTCTGGTGGGTGCCATCCTTTATCGCTGGGTGCTGCAAAAGGCCGTGCAGGCCGGTCGGGACAACCGCACGTATTCCACGAAGGCCGTCCGGCTGATCAGCGAGATGATCCATTCGCTGAAAGAGATCACGCTGCGCAACAAGTCTTCCGAGGTGGCCGAGGTCGTGCTGGAGGTGCGGGTCCAAGCGTCCCAGGCCCGGGCCAATCAGTCCTTCCTCGGGGCTATCCCGCGGTATGTGCTGGAGGCGGGCTTGATCGGTGGGCTCGGGCTCGGGGCCTCGATCGGCTATTGGCAGGACGGCCCGACCGGTGCGTTGGCTGCCGTGGCACTGTTCGGCGTCGCGGGCTTCCGGATCATCCCGTCGTTGACCCGCTTCCAGACAATCATGGCCCAGACCGGGGCCAACCTGCCCTTCGCCCAGCAGGTCCTGGACGAGATCCATCGGGGGGAGGCCTACGTGGAGGCCGAACGCGTCGCCGGTGCGACCGAGCTGCCCGACGACGCGGTGTCCTTGCGACTGGACGCCGTGACCTTCAGCTACCCGGGTGCGGCCATCCCGGCGGTGCGCGAGGTCTCGTTCGCGCTGCCGTTCGGTCAGACCCTCGCCCTTGTCGGCGCCTCCGGGTCGGGCAAGTCGACCCTGGTCGACATCGTCCTCGGGCTGCTGGAGCCGCAGTCCGGTCAGGTCCTGGTCGGCGAGCGCCCGCTGGCCGAGGGCCTGCAGGGGTGGCGACGCCGGGTGGGGTACGTGCCGCAGGACGTGTCGCTCTTCGACGCCTCGGTGGCTCGCAACGTCGCCTTGACCTGGAAGGACGATGGTGTCGACGAGGAGCGCGTCCGTCAGGCCCTGCGGCGGGCCCAGTTGCTGGACGTGATCGAGGCACGACCCGACGGCATACACGGCAAAGTCGGGGAGCGCGGCCTCACCCTCTCTGGGGGGCAGCGACAACGTCTCGGGGTGGCGCGGGCGCTCTACAACGACCCGCTCGTGTTGGTGATGGACGAGGCAACCTCGGCCTTGGACACGAGCACGGAGGCGGCGGTCACCGCTGCCATCCGGGAGCTGCGTGGCGAGGTCTCGGTGATCGTGGTGGCCCACCGGTTGGCGACGATCCGACATAGCGAGCAGGTGTGTTTCATGCGTGAAGGACGGATGATCGCGACCGGTACCTTCGACGAGGTCGTGGCCGCACAGCCGGACTTCGCCGCTCAGGCCGCACTGGCCGGCCTCGGCCGGACCGAGGCGGGGGAGCTCGGTGGCTGAGGGTCGCAGACTCATCCGGGGTGGACGACGCGCGCGCGTCGCCCTCTTGGTCTACAACGACGCTCACAACGACTCACGCGTGCTCAAGACCGCGGCCACCCTGCGATCGGCCGGCGCGCAGGTGCGGATCTTCGCCGTGGCCCGGGGACGCGCGGGGTATGCCGAAGGACCGGCTCTGGTCGGCGACGGCATCGACGTCCAGCGTGCACCGGAGTTCGAGCTGGTGCGCTACGCGCCATGGGTCCTGAGCGTAGCCCGCCGACTCACGGGGCGCTCCGTCCCGCCCTCGCCGCCCGTCCCCTCGACCGCGGCGGAGGCGGAGGTCGTAGCACCAGCTACCCCTGCCGCGACGGGATGCAAGGGCGCGGCGCAGCGATGGGTCAACGACGTCTGGCTGCGGAGCTACCGTGTCGTGAGCCTGGGGCTGTACTGGGTCGAGTCCGCACGGGCTGCAGCGTCCTGGGAGCCCGACATCGTGCACGCCAACGACGGCAACACGCTGGCCCCGGCCCTATGGGTTGCGCGTGCCTGCGGTGCCGAGATCGTGTACGACGCGCACGAGCTCTGGCGGCACCGGAACGTGCGCACCGACCGTCCGGTGGCGCCATGGATCGAGGCCGGGATCGAGTCGAAGGTCATCAGCCGTGCTGCGGGGGTCATCACCGTCAGCCCGTCTATTGCGACGTGGCTAGCGAAGACCTATCACCTCCCGGTGCGACCGACCGTGGTGCGCAACATCCCTCGGGGGGTTGATGACGCAGCCGGGTCGTCCGGTAGCGGCCACCTCGACCCCTCGCGGGGACAACTCCGGCAGATGGCGGGGCTGGCTCCGCAGGTGCAGGTGGTGGCCTACGGGGGCCGCATCACCACCTCGCGAGGCATCGAGGAGACCCTGGATGCGCTGGCGTTGTTGCCCCCCTCGGTCCACTTCGTGCTGCTGGGATACGGGGAGCCCGACTACCTGGCCACGCTGCGGACCCGGATCGACGCGTTAGGGCTCGTGGAGCGGGTGCATTTCGTGGGTGCGGTGGCTTCGGACCAGGTGTCGACCGCGCTGGCCGATGCCGACCTGTCCGTGGTGTTCGTGCGCCCGATCTGTCTGAGCTACGAGTTCAGCCTGCCCAACAAGCTCTTCGAGTCGATCCACGCTGGCCTGCCGATCGCGGCTGCGGATCTGCCGGACACCGCAGCGATCGTCCGGGAGCACGGGGTGGGCGAGATCTTCGAGGTCGACGATCCGAGCCAGATCGCGAGCGCGATGGCGTCGACCATGGCAGCCGTGCTGGCGGACCCACGGCGGTACCGACGGGCCGCACGTGTCGCGGCCGGTGAGTTGACCTGGCAGCACGAGGAGCAAGAGCTGCTCTCGCTCTACGCGCAGGTGCTGGACCGGTGACCCGCCCGCGACTGCTCATCGTGGCCTTCAGCACGCTGCTGAGTGACGCGCGGGTTCTACGGCAGGTCGCATTGTTGAGTGAGGACTACGCCGTCACCACGATCGGCTACGGCGAGGCACCACCGGGGGTGGCCGAGCACATCCGCATCCCGGACCGCATCGTGTCATGGCACAAGGACCGGCTGATGCTCATCGCTCGGCAGTACCAGCGCGTCTACGACACGATGCCGGTGATCCGATATCTGCGTGACGTCCTGCCCCCGGTCCCGTGGGACGCAGTGCTGGCCAACGACGTGGAGACCGTCCCGTTCGCGCTCACGTTACGGACCCGGGGGGTGCATGCCGACCTGCACGAGTATGCGTCGAGGCAGAACGAGGAGTCCTGGCGGTGGCGGTGGTTCGTCGCGCCCTACCAGCGGTGGACGGTGTGCCACTGGGTCCGGCGTGCCGACTCGGTCACCACGGTGGGCGCCGAGCTGGCGGCGGAGTATCAGCGGGAGTTCGGGATCGATGCCGACCTCGTGGTCAACGCCGCCCCGTATACCGACCGTGCACCGACGCCGGTAGCGTCGCCGCTGCGCTTGGTGCACTCCGGACTGGCCCGACGCAACCGGTCGCTCGAGGTGATGGTCGAGGCGGTCCGAGCCACCCGACGCGACGTCACGCTCGACCTCTACCTCATGCCCAACGATCCGGCATACCTCGCCGAGCTCATGGAGCTGGCCCGTGAACTGCCGCAGGTGCGCTTCCACGACCCGGTCTCGCCGGGGGAGCTGGGGCAGCGACTGGCCCAGAGCGACCTCGGGGTGTTCGTGCTGCCACCGCTGACCTTCAACTACCGGTTCACCCTGCCGAACAAGTTCTTCGACTTCGTCCAGGCGCGGCTCGGCGTCATCGTGGGACCGAGCCCGGAGATGGCCGGATTGGTCGAGCAGCATGGTCTGGGAGTTGTGCTCGGCGACTTCTCGGCTCAGAGCCTGGCGATGGCGCTCGACGGGCTCAGCGGTGCCGACGTCCAGGCGTTCAAGGCCGCCAGCCACGAAGTCGCTGCGCAGCTCAGTGCTGAGCGTCAGATCCAAGGCTGGGCCCAGGCCATCGCGGCCATCGCCGGTGATGCTCAGGGCCGACCCTTGTGACACACCCTCGTCGGGTCTGGGCGATGAAGAGGTCGTGGGACACACTGGAATGCGTGCCGAGTCGAATCGCTGTCATCGCCATCGACGCGGTGGACCCGCGGGCCGTCGCCGACTTCTGGTGCGCCGTGCTCCAGTGGCGGGTCCTCGATGAGGGCGACGACATCATCAGCATCGGCCCCGACGACGGGGGATGGCCGACGATCGACGTGCTTGCAGTGCCCGAGGCCAAGCACCGCAAGAATCGCCTGCACCTGGACCTCCGCGCCGACGGGGTGTCGACCGCCGAGGAGCTGCAGCGCCTTCGGAGCCTGGGCGCCCGACCGGTCGACGTCGGTCAGGGTCCGGAGGTGAGCTGGGTGGTGCTGGCGGATCCGGAGGACAACGAGTTCTGCCTCCTGTCCCGCACGGTGCAGGGCGTGTCACTCAACGGATGAGCGCATCCAGCACCGCGGATGCTGCCTGGCCAGAGCCGTAGGGTGCCTCGTCGGTCCCCTCAGGTTGTGGGCGTGCGGCAGCCACCGCGAGATCGGGCCCCGGCTCGACCAGCACGTTCCAGCCCAGCTGCACGGTCTCGACCCATTCGGTCTCGGTGCGGACCGTGGTGCACGGCACGCGCAGGACGAACGCCTCCTTCTGGAGGCCACCGGAGTCTGTGATGACTCCTCGGGAGACGGAGATGGCGGCCACCAGGTCGGGGTAGGCCAGCGGTTCGTAGGTGCTCAGCGAACCGCCATCCAAGGGTATGCCGTGCTGGGCGGCCCGAGCCCTCAGCCGAGGGTGGGCGAGGAGCGCGATGGGGTGGTCAACGCCACGCAACGCCTCGACGATCACACGCAGTCGCAGTGGGTCGTCGGTGTTCTCCGCGCGGTGGATCGTGGCCACCGAGAACGCCCCGTGCTGCATACCGAGGCGGGACAGGACCTCGGCCGGATCCGCCAGCTCGGATCGGACCTTCATCACCACGTCGACCATGACGTCCCCCACGTGCACCGACCGTGAGGCCAGGCCCTCCCGCAAGAGGTGGTCCATGGCGACCTGGGTGGGGGCGAGCAACAGGTCGGCCGCATGGTCGGTCAGCACCCGGTTGTGCTCCTCGGGCATGGCCCGGTTGAACGAGCGCAGCCCGGCTTCGAGGTGCGCCACGCGCCGGTGGAGCTTGACGGCGGACAGAGTGCCGGCCAGCGTCGAGTTGGTGTCGCCGTAGACCAGCACCCAGTCGGGTCGATGCTGGGTCAGGACCTCGTCCATCCTCGCCAGGATCGCCCCCGTCTGCTGCCCGTGGGTGCCGCTTCCCACGCCCAGGTGCACGTCGGGGTCGGGGATGCCCAGGTCCGCGAAGAACACGTCGGAGAGCATCGGGTCGTAGTGCTGCCCGGTATGGACGATCACGTGCTCCACACCTCGACGCGCGCACTCGGCTGCGATCGGGGACAACTTGACGAACTGAGGCCGTGCGCCGACCACGCTGAGAAGTCTCACCGCACGTCGATCATCACTATGGCGAAGCGCACCGGCACACGATCCTGACTCGCCGACGACATGGCAGTAGCCTACGGCTCATGCGCGTGCTGGCGGTGACGACCTGGCTGCCCACCGCATCCCAGCCCGCGATCGGGTCGTTCGTGGTCAAAGACGCCCGAGCGTTGGCCGATCTGGGGCACGAGGTCGCCGTCGTCCATCTGGTGCCGCCCTCCCAGCTGGCTTCCGCCAACGCGGCCGGTCTCACCCGGGAACCGCGCACGATCGAGGGGCTCCCGGTCACCCGTATCGTGATGTCGACGACGAGTCCGCGTCAGATCCTGGCCGCCGGGCACCGGCTGTCCCGGCTCAGCAAGGGAGCAGACGTCGTGCATTCGATGGCCTTCTCCTCCTTGCTGGCGATGGCCTGGTGGCGGCCGACGTCGCCGTGGGTGCACACCGAGCACTGGTCCGGCCTGACCGCACCGCACCTGCTACCGAAGACCTGGCAGGTCGCCCTGCCCCGGCTGGAAGGGTTGCTGGCTCGACCCGACGTGGCTACCGCGGTCTGTGACTTTCTGGCCACTCCCGTCAGGGAGGTTCGCGGTCCTGCCCCGACAACGGTGGTGCCGTGCATCGTGCCGCGTCCCGGCCACCTGGCCGCCCGCCGGAAGGTCGGTCCGGACCTCAGGCTGGTCAGCGTCGGCGGGCTGATCGAGCGCAAGGACCCGTTGATGGCCGTCCGCACCGTGGCCGAGCTCCGTGGGCGCGGGCATCACGCGAGGTTGCGGTTGGTCGGCGACGGTCCGCTCGGTCCACAGATCACGGGACTGGCCGACGAGCTCGGGATCCGTGACCAGGTGGCGCTCGTGGGCACCCTCGACCGGGACGGCGTCCTACGGGAGCTTGCCGACGCGGACCTCTTCATCGGGCCGACTCTCGGTGACAACTTCTTCGTGTCCTGCGCGGAGGCGGTCCTCTCCGGTCGGCCCGTGGTGGTCGGCTCGACGGGAGGTCAACGTGAGTACCTGGACGCGCGGGTAGGTATCTGCGTCCAGGATCAGACCCCGCAGGCCTATGCCGATGCCGTCGAACGAGTGCTGAGCCAGTCCGAGGGTCTGAGCGCGGAGCAGGTCAGCGACACCATCGGCGACCGCTTCAGTGCGACCGAGGTGGCCCGGGGCTACCAGCGGGCCTACGACCTGGCCGCGGCCCGGGCTGAAGACGCCTCGGCGTGAAGGCCCCCGTCGACGTCGTCGTGGCCGTGCATGCGCCCACCCGGCCCATCGCCCGAGCCGTGGCCAGTGTGCTCGACGGCAACGGGTCGCACACCCGACTGACCGTGGTGTGTCACAACGTCTCGCCAGAGGTCATCGGCGCCGAGCTGCCCGCCCATCACCGCGACCAGGTCCGCTGGCTCGAGCACCACGACGACATGCCGAGCGCCTCGGGGCCTTTCAACGCCGGGATGCGCGCAGCCACGGGTGACTTCGTGTCGATCATGGGGTCGGACGACCAGCTGCAGCCCGGAGCGGTCGCGTCCTGGCTCGACCTGGCGCATCGCAGCGGCGCCGACTGCGTGATGACCCGGTTGACCCTTGGCTCGTCGGCCCGCCGAGTGCCCACACCACCGATGCGGCTGCTCCATGCGCAGACGCGGCTCGCGGACGCGGTCCGCGACCGGTTGAGCTACCGCAGCGCACCGCTGGGACTGGTCTCGACCCAGGCGCGGCTCCGCCTCGCCGCCGAGCTGGTCGAGGGTATGCCGGTCGGCGGGGACGTGCCGTACGTCACGCGTCTGTGGTGCGAGACGAAGACGGCGGTCGACGGCAACGGCCCGGGCTACGTCATCGGCGAAGACGCCCGGGACCGGGTGACCTACGCGCCGCGTCCGATCGACGTCGAGCTCCGTTTTGTGCGTCACCTGGTCGAGCAACCGTGGTTCGCGGCCTACTCCGAGGCGGTGCGGACGGCGGTGGCGACCAAGCTGCTACGGATCCACCTGTTCGGAGTGGTGGTCAACCGCCCCGATCCCGCGTGGTGGACCCCCGCCGAGCGTGCGGCTTTGGCGGCGGCGCTCGACGGCCTTCTCCACAGCGCGGCGCGAGCTGCCGATCCGCTGTCGAGAGCCGATCATCGCCTGCTCGAAGCCATCGGCGACCCGAGCATCGACGCGACGACGCTCCTGCAGCGGGCGAGGGACCGCCGACGCCACGGGCGGCCCAGCACCCTGATACCTCAGCACCTGCACCAGGTAGTCCATCGGGAGGCACCCCTGCGGTTCATGACCGCATCGTGGTGGTCCAGCCGCTGACCGACGCCGATCAGGGTCTCCAACGCTCGTGATCGGTCGGGTTCTGTTCATGCTGCTGGCAGGACTGCGACGTATCCTCACCCCGACGGACCTGCGCGCCGTCGGTGTCCTGAAGTACCCAGAGCCAAGCTAGGAGCAGTATGCGGATCGCGGTCGTCGCGTTGGGCAAGATCGGGTTGCCGTTGGCGGTGCAGTTCGCCGACGCGGGCCACGAGGTCATCGGGGTGGACGTGAATGCGGCGGTGGTCGACTTGGTGAACCGCGCCGTCGAGCCCTTCCCGGGGGAGGACCACCTCGCCGTGAAGCTCAGTGAGCTGGTCCCGACAGGTCGCCTCAAGGCCACGACGGAGTATGCCGAGGCCATCCCGGGTGCTGACGCGGTCGTGCTGGTGGTGCCGCTCTTCGTCGACGAGGCCACCGGTCAGCCGGACTTCGGGTGGATGGACGCAGCCACCCAGAGCCTCGCTGAGCACCTCAGCCCCCGCACGCTCGTCTCCTACGAGACGACGCTGCCGGTCGGCACCACGCGCAGCCGCTGGAAACCGATGATCGAGGAGATCAGTGGTCTGCGCGAGGGCGCTCCCGACGATGCCGGCTTCCACCTGGTGTTCTCCCCTGAACGGGTGCTGACCGGCCGAGTCTTCGCGGACCTCAAGCGATACCCCAAGCTGGTCGGGGGGCTCGGCGAAGCTGGCACCCAGCGAGCCGTCGACTTCTACAACGCCGTCCTGACCTTCGATGAGCGCAATGACCTGCCGCGACCCAACGGCGTCTGGGACATGGGCACGGCCGAAGCCGCCGAGATGGCCAAGCTGGCGGAGACGACCTACCGCGACGTGAACATCGGGCTCGCCAACCAGTTCGCCCGCTTCGCCGACCACGCGGGCATCGACGTGCGGCGGGTCATCGAGGCGTGCAACTCCCAGCCTTACAGCCACATCCACCACCCCGGAATCGCGGTCGGTGGGCACTGTATCCCGGTCTATCCGCGGCTCTACCTGTCCACCGACCCTCATGCCACCGTGGTCGCCTCGGCCCGCCAGGCCAACGCCGGCATGCCTGAGTACGCCGTGGCCCGCGCCGAGACGTTGCTCGGATCGCTGCGGGGACTGCGGGTCGCGGTGCTCGGGGCGTCCTATCGCGGAGGAGTCAAGGAGACGGCCTTCTCCGGTATCTTCGGCACGGTGCAGGCCCTGGCTGTGCGGGAGGCGCAGGTCGCGGTGCACGACCCGATGTATACCGATGCCGAGCTGACCGGTTTCGGGTGGGATCCGTACCACCTGGGGGAGGAGGTGGACGTCGCCATCGTGCAGGCCGACCACCGCGAGTACGTCGACCTCACACCCGCGGATCTGCCGGGTCTGAAGCTGCTGCTCGACGGGCGCGGGATCACCCAGGCGAGCGCCTTCTCCGGCGTGCCACGGATCACGATCGGCGGGGGAACGTCGAGCCTATGACGGGGCTCTTCCGATGAGCTGGGGTGAGGCGATCCCCGGCATCGTGGCGATGGCGTTGATGTTCACCCTCCCGGGCTATGGCGCGCTGCGACTCCTGGGGGTTCGTGGTCTGGTCGCGTGGGGAGCCGGTCCGGCGATGACGTGCGGTATGGCCGGTATTGGAGCGGTCGCGGCCGACCAGCTGGGACTGTCGTGGTCCCTGTCGACCTACGTGCTGGGGGCTCTGGTGGGTTGGGCCATCGCCACCGGCATCGGCCTGGCCCTGGGGACCCTGCGCCAGGCGCCGGCTCGGGTGGCGGGTGAACGCGTGCTGCGTCGCCGTGAAGGTGGGTGGCTCGCGGCGACCTGGACGCTGGGCGGGGGAGTGCTCGCCGCGGCCATGATGGTCGGAATGCGAGCGGCCGACCAGCCTCCGCAAGCCTGGGACGCGGTCTACCACCTGAACGCGACGTGGTTCATCCGGGACACCGGCAACGCCTCCAGCCTGGGTGGGCTGGCCCCGATGTATGGCGACACCATCGCGCCGTACTACCCGACGGTGTGGCATTCGATCGTGGCGTTGAGCCCTGGCTTCGAACGCGTTACCGAGGCCGGGAACTCCTCCTCGATCGTCATCGGTTCGGTGATCTGGATCGGCGGCCTGGTCGCCTTGGCTCGGGTCGTGTGGCCCCAGCGGGCGCTGCCGATGGTGCTGACCCCGGTGCTGGCTGCGACCTACGTCACCTTTCCCGCGATCGCTGTCTCGATGCTGGGCGTTTGGCCGTTCGCCCTCAGCGTGGCATGCCTGCCCGGGACCCTCGCCCTGCTGATTGCGACGTTGCGCAACGACCTCGGGCCCCGCCTGCACGCCGCATACGGCATCGGGGTGCTCGGTGCGACGTGTGGTGTGGTGCTGTCCCACGGCTCCGGATTGTTCTCGCTGGCTCTGCTGGCGGTCCCCCTGGTCACGGTGCTGGTGGCACGTCAGGCCGCTCGGTACTGGCGACGCGGTCATCGGGTGGCGGTGGCCGCCACCCTCAGCACCGTCACGCTCCTCAGCGTGGCCCTGAGCTGGCTGATCCTCACCTCTGCGCCGGTGGCTTCGATCGTGAGTTACGAGCGGGGAGGACAGGACAGCTACGTGCCCGGGCTGGGTTCGTTGCTGATCGACCACCCCCTGATCTACGTCTACGACATCACCTCGGTCAACGTCGCGACCACCCTGCTGGTTCTGGCCGGAATCGTGCTGAGTCTGCGCAGCAAACACGCCCGCTGGTTGATCGTGGCGTTGTTGGCCTCAAGCGTCCTGACGCTGCTGGCGGCTGGTCCCCCCGACAACCCTCTGCGCGTGCTGGCGGGCTTCTGGTACACCCAGGCGTCGAGGATCAACCAGATTCTGCTGGTTCCCGCCATCATGCTCGCCGCAGGGGGAGGGGCGTGGCTGGTGCGCTCACTGTCCAGCCGACGGGGGGTGCCTTTGACGGTCGCTGCTGCCGCGCTGGTGGTCGCGCTCGGGACGCTGAGCTTCGGCTTCCGGTGGTCCACCCAGACCGAAGTCATGGCTTCGACCTACTCCACCTGGCCGATTGCCTGGGGCACCCAGCTCACCGAGGACGAGATCGACTTCGTCGACCGGGCACGGACCAGCCTGCCCGACGACGCGGTGGTGCTAGGGGAGGCCAGCGCCGGGTCGCCCTACCTGCTGATGCGCAGCGATGTGGAGGTGATCTATCCCCAGCTGACTCCGATCGCGGACTCTCCGGAGCGGTTGCTGCTCGCCCAGAGCTTCGACAGTTGGCAGGTCGACCCCACCGTCTGCGAGGCAGTGCGGGCCCTGGGGGTGACTCACGTGTACGCCGACGACCTCACCTTCGCCGAGGGGGCGAAGTGGCAGGAGGAGACGCCCGGTCTACGCCGGATCACCACCGACCGGCCCGGGTTCGAGTTCGTGGACTCGGGAGGTCAGGCCTCGTTGTGGCGGTTCACCGGCTGTGATCTGCCCTAGTCTGCGTCCGCCCACTGGCCGCGCCGGAGCAGGACGTCCTTCAACAGGTCGGCCCGATCGCTGATCACGCCATCGACCCCGAGGTCGAGCAGGGTGTTCATTTCGGCGACGTCGTTGATGGTCCAGACATGGACCACGAGACCTGTCCGGTGGGCTGCGGCTACGCTGGGTCCAGTCACGACAGGCACGCGATAGCGCTGCGCCGGCAGCTGTACGGCGTCGAGGTGGCGCAGCGACCGCTCCACGACGCGGTGTCCGAAGCGGTGGGGGAGGGCGCTTCCGAGGCGGAAGCCCGCACCGGCGATCTGCCCCGCCGATCGGGCCACCGGTTGGCTGAGTCGCCGGAGCACCTCACGCCGCCGGCGGTCGGAGAAGGAGCCGATGCAGACGCGGTCGTGAGCCTGGGAACGCTCGATGGCGGCCACGGTCGGCTCGATGGCCGAGTCACTCTTCACATCGATGTTGACGCGCAGGGTGGGCCACGCGTGCAGCAGCTCGTCCAGCCGTGGGATCGGCTCTCGTCCCCCGATGAGGGCTTGGGACACGGTCCGCCACGGCAGCTCTGCGATCAAGCCGGACCGGTCGGTGACACGATCCAGGGTGGGGTCATGCACGGCGAGCGCCACGCCGTCACTCGTGGCATGAGTGTCGGTCTCCACGTATCGATAGCCCAGCTCCACTGCGGCCTCGAAGGCCGCCATCGAGTTTTCCAACCCCGCCAAGGAGAAGCCACGGTGGGCCATCGCGATGATGCCTGGGTGGTCCAGATAGGCGATGGTGCCTCCCCTCATCCTCCCGGCCGAAATGCTGATCCCATCGAGTCCAGGGCGCCGTCCGCCACGGGGACCCGGCCGTCCCGGGCAGCTTTGACCAACCGGGCGTGGTCGCGCTCCGTCTGGTCGGCATACGCCCGAGCGAAGTCGCCCAGGGCCCGGTCGACGTTGCGGTTCTTCCCCACGTACCCGGCGATCATCGAGGCGCCGCTGGTGCGGGCATGTCCCTTGGCCAGGAGGTGACCCACGATGCCCGCGTAGTCGGCCAGGGTGCGTGAGTCCAGGGAGTCCAACGGCACGGTGCCCTTCATGTTGCGGAACTGGCGCACGTAGTACTGACGGTTGTCGACGGTGGTCCAACCCAGCAGAGGATCGCTGACCGTCTGCAGGGCCTGTTGGTACTCCACCACCCGTTGGCCCTGATGGCTGTGCCACGCCGAGGTGCCGTGCACGAACTTCGCGAGCACGGATCGCCGTGCCTGCTTCATCTGCAAGAAGACGACATCGTCGTCCGACGAGCCCTCCAGCAGGGCGACGTAGGCCCGCAGACCCACACTGCCCACTCCCACCACCTTGTGGGCAATGTCCTGAATGGTGTACCCGCCGAGAGCCCGTGCCCAGTGCGGGGCCAACGTCTCCAGGTAGCGGTCCAAGCCCGAACCGATCAGCTCGGCCTTGCCCTCGTTGACCCGCTGGATCAGCGGCGGTTCCTCGACGATCCGGCGTTGTCCCTCGTGGCGATGGGTGAACTTCGGTAGCGCTCGGTCACTGGTGCGCTTCCTCGCCTTCTTGACCGAGCGTTTGATCTCCTTGCGGAGGCGATTCTCGGTGGCCGTCTGGTGCAGTCGCCCGACGTCCAAGCGGTTGTAGGAGCGCATGAGTAAGGGCTCGTGGGCCAGGAAGCGGACCTCGTCCCGGTATGCATGACCGCACGACTCCACGGCCGCTCGGCATTCGTCCTCGCTCAGACCGTTCTCCCGCCCCGCGACCCAGATACTGGCCACGAGCCGGCGCAGGTCCCACTCCCACCCGCCAGGATGGGCCTCGTCGAAGTCGTTCAGGTCCAGCACCAGCTCACCCTCGGGGGAGCCGTACAGTCCGAAGTTGCCCAGGTGCGCATCGCCGCAGATCACCGGTTGAATCCCGGTGGACGGCATACTCGCGACGTCCTGGGCCATGACGACGGCGGTCCCTCGTAGGAAACCGTAGGGGGAGGAGATCATCCGTCCGACGCGCACCGGGACGAGCTCGTCCACGCGTCCACGGTGCGACTCGTTGAGCAGAGTGATCGGATCGGGCCGGTCTGAAGGCGGCTCCCACCAGGCCAACGATGAGCGCGGCATCCGCTTGCGCAGTGACTTGCCCATCGCCGTGCGCTCGGCCCGTGTGGTGGGGCGTTGCTGCAGAGAGGCGAACGAGGAGCTGCTGGCACTGGCGAGAACTTGGTGTCCGGTTGCGGTAGCCGTCACATGCTCCTCCTTGAGTGTGTGGACCCCACTTCGGGAAGAGTGGGTGCACCCAACCTACCGGCCGCTCGCGGTCTGCGGCCCACGATCACTCCCCTACCGTGGCCTCGTCCAGGCCGGACCCAGACGCCAACCGGAGCACGATCTCTGCGGGCCTGACGTCAGCGCCGTCGCCAGGCTCCCGGGTCAGGGGGCGTCGGGCTGGGCTCGCCGATCGCGCCGAAGGGTCGGGTCCCCGTCACGCGCCGGGACGTCGTGGCGGCCGACTGCCAGGCCGTCGGGAAGGGCGCCGACGCTGCTCTGCGCCTCAGCACCTGCTCGGGCAACGGGCGGTCGCTGGCCAGCAGCACCACGTTGCCGAATCGCTTTCGCTTGAAGACTTCCACCAGTCCCAGCAACCCGACGTGAGGCAACACGGTGCTCATGGTGGCCGCAACCCGGTGGGCATGCCGCAGCCCGGGCTCATCGGCCAGGTTCATCGCCAGTAGGCCACCTGACCGCAGCACACGGGCCACCTCCGTGGCCCAGGTCAGTCCCGTCAGCGCGGCGGGCACCTGCCCTTGGGCGAAGGCGTCGACCACGATCAGGTCGGCGCTGGCCGAGCGCAACGCCGTGATCCCATGGGCGCCGTCGACGGGACGGACCCGGATCCGATGACGACGGGGCAACGGGATCTCCCGCCGCACCGCCTCGGTCAGGGCGGCGTCCGGCTCCAACACGATCTGCGCAGAGCCGGGCCGGTTGTGCTCGACATATCGCGGCAGGGTCAGGCCAGCACCACCGACGTGGGTCACGGCCACGGGGCCCGGGGGCGCGGTATCCACGGCGATGGACAGGTGCTGCATGTACTCGAAGGCCAACAGCCCTGGATCGTCGGGGTGGACGTAGGACTGCGGGTGCCCGTCGAGGGTGACCGTTATCCCACCGGTGTCGTCGCGCTCGAAGGCGAACGCCACGATCGGCTCAGATGTCGCGGAAGGTCTGGATGCCAGCGCCCAGCGCGTTCAACCGGGCCGCAAGGTCCTCATAGCCTCGGTTGATGACGTAGACGTTGCGCAGCACCGAGGTTCCCGGCGCGGCGAGCATCGCCAGCAGGATGACGACCCCTGGTCGAAGGGCGGGCGGGCACATGATCTCCCCGGCGCGCCACTTCGTCGGTCCCTCGATCATCACCCGGTGCGGGTCCATCAGGTGCACCTTGGCACCGAGCGTGGTGAGCTCCGTGAGGTAGATCGCGCGGTTCTCGTAGACCCAGTCGTGGATCATCGACGAGCCGTGGGCGCACGCTGCGATGATCGCGAAGAACGGCAGGTTGTCGATGTTCAGCCCGGGGAACGGCAGCGGGTGAATCTTGTCCAACGGGGCCTTCAAAGGCCCAGCGATGGTCGTGAGGTCCACCAGGCGGGTATGACCGTTGGCGCTGGTGTATTCCGCGCTCAGCTCGTACTGCAGGCCCATCGTGTCCAACACTGCTAGCTCGATCTCCATGAACTCGATCGGCACTCGGTTGATCGTGATCTCGCTGCCCGTCACCACGGCCGCCGCGAGCAGGCTCATCGCCTCGATCGGGTCCTCAGAGGGGTTGTAGTCGATGTCTTGGTTGATCTCCTCGACTCCACGCACCGTCAGGGTCGTGGTGCCAAGGCCGTCGATCTGCACGCCGAGGGCCTTCAGGAAGACGCACAGATCCTGAACCATGTAGTTGGACGAGGCGTTGCGGATGACGGTCGTGCCGGTATAGCGGGAGGCGGCCAGCAGCACGTTCTCCGTAACGGTGTCGCCACGCTCGGTCAGCACAATCGCCTTCTCCGGCCAGCGGTTCTGGTCGATCGTGGCCTGGTAGGCCCCTTCGGTCGCGACGACGTCCACCCCGAAGTGCCGCAGCGCGATCAGGTGCGGTTCGACCGTGCGCGTCCCCAGATCGCACCCACCGGCGTACGGCAGCTCGAAGTGGTCCAGCTCGTGCATCAGCGGACCGAGGAACATGATGATCGTCCGCGTGCGGCGGGCGGCGGCCTCATCCATCTTGGACAGGTCGATGGTGGGCGGCGGCACGATCTCGAGGTCGGAGCTGTCGGGAAGCCAGCGGATCTTGAAGCCGATGCTGGTCAGCACCTCGGTGATCCGGTTGACCTCCTCGATGCGGGCAAGGTTGCGAAGCGTGGTGCGGCCCTTGTTCAGCAAGGAAGCGCAGAGCAGCGCGACGGCGGCGTTCTTGGAGGTGCGCACGTCGATCGTCCCGGAGAGCTTCACGCCACCCTCGATCCGCAGGTTCTGTGGCACGGCGCTGCCCACCGAGACGATCTCGGAGTCGAGGCTCTCGCCGATCCGGGCCAACATCTCCAGTGACAGGTTCTGCTTGCCCTGCTCGATCCGTGCGACGGCGCTCTGGCTGGTGTTGAGCAGGACGGCCAGCTCCGACTGCGTCAACGACTTGTGGCGGCGGGCGTCGCGGATCAAGGTGCCGATGCGGGACAGGTAAGGCTCAGTCATAAGCAAGAGCCTAGATCACATGTGAGATATGGACCATTTCGGGCGTGTCACGGGGTGTCGCTCGCCTGCGCGCCGACGTCGGCATCGACCACGGCCTGCAGGACGATGGGTGCGACGAGCTGGCATTGCCAGGGCCGGGCGCCGTGGCCGGCCAGCGCGTGTTGGACGATGCTGGTCTCCAAGGGCGCGGGCGGGTCCCACAGGACCTGGCGCAGGACATCCGGAGTCACCAGGTTCTCCACCGGTATGTCGTGGTGTTGCGACAGCTCCTGCATCAGTGGCTTGGCAGCGGCGAGCCGAGCAGCAGCCTCAGGTTTTCGGTCCGACCACGCTCGGGCCGGGGGGAGCCCTTCGGCGCGCACCCGCAACGCAGGTAGCTCGTCCTCGGGGGTCTGTGCAGCCTCGGCGATGGCGTGCAGCCACTCCCGCTGATGGCGTCGCAGTCCCTGCTGGGCGCGACGTTGCCGCGAGGGGCTCTTCTCCGGGCGGGGGTTCGACATGGCCGAGGCATCTCGGGGAGCCCGCAGAGCCAGGTCCAGCAGGGTCGAGTCGGGCACGACTCGACCGGGGGACACATCCCGAGCTTTGGCAATGCCCTCCCGGACGGTCCACAGCGCCTCGAGCGTGGCGACGGCTCGACGGTTGCGCAGCTTGCTGGTGCCACTGACGCGTCGCCAGGGATCCACCTTCGCCCGAGGCCCGGTGAACGTCGCGAGTGCGTCGAACTCCTGTTGGGCCCACTCCATCTTTCCCTGCTCTCGCAGGTCGCGGGCCATCCGATCGCGCAGTGGCACCAGCAACTCGACGTCGAGGGCTGCATACAGCAACCAGGGCGAGGGCAGGGGACGGGTCGACCAGTCGACGGCCGAGTGTTCCTTGGCCAACGAGACCCCGAGGTAGTACTCCAAGACCGCGGACAGACCCGCTCGAGGCAGGCCGGCGAGTCTGGCTCCGAGCTCGGTGTCGAAGAGCAGGCGGGGGCGCATCCCGAGGTCCGCCAGACACGGGATGTCCTGCGTCGCAGCGTGCAACACCCACTCGACGTCGACGAGCGCGGCATCCAGCTCCGAGAGGTCGGGACACCCCACGGGGTCGATCAAGTGGGTGCCGCTGCCCTCTCGGCGGAGCTGCACGAGGTAGGCGTCCTGGCCGTACCGATAGCCCGAAGCTCGCTCGGCGTCGATGGCGATGGGCCCGGTGCCCCGGGACACCGCCTCGATCACCCGCGCGAGTCCTGTGGCATCGGCCACCACGTCCGGTATGCCGTCGCGTGGTGCTTCGAGAATGTCGAAGACCTCGGGCTCCGGCTCCTCGAGCGTGTCGTCGCTCACAGTGTGTGGTCGCTCATGCTCTAGCGACGGATCCCCGGCAGTGCCACCACGCCCTCGGGCAGGGGCGGCAGTCCCGCGATGGTGCACAGCAGGTCGCCCCACGCCTGCACGTGACCGCGCACGTCGGCGACGTCGCTCACCTGGGGCGTCCATGAGGCACGGATCTCCAGCTCGACGGTGGGCTCCCGGTCCGCCAACGCCCCGAAGCTCATGGACGTGACACTCGTGACGGTTCCGGCTTCGGCGCCCCAGGTCAGGCTCCGCGCGTGCAGCGCATCCGTGAGCCATGACCACCCCACCTGTCCCGCCATCGGGTCACCACCCACCTCCGGCTCCATCGCGGTCTTGGCGTAGGTCACCGCCCGCCAGGTGCCTTCCCATGGCTCGGGGCCCGACGGGTCGAACAACAGCACGAACCGGCCCAGGCCGATCGGCTCGTCGTCGGGATCGTGGCTCGGCACCACCTCACCGGCGAGCGCCACCGCGTGCGGGGCCAGGCGGGTCGGCGCAGGCACCTCCTCGATCAGTAGCTCCGGACGCATCGGGGCGGTGCGCAACGCCTCGAGAGCCACCATGAACGCGGCAGCATCCCGGGACACGTCGATGTCGGGCGTCGGGGGGCGCCCGACGGGTATGCGGCTGACCACCTGATCAGCGTAGGCGCACGGGTGCGTCAGTCAGCGGATCGAAACGCCGGACGTCCCAGGTGTCCGTGCGACGATTCTGCGGTGACAGGCCCTGGTGACCCCGCTTCCGTCGACTCCACGTCTCCTACGTCAGCGGCCCAGAGCGCCCTGGTCCAGGCTTCTCGAGGGCTGCCGACCCCGCATACTCCCGTCTGGTTCATGCGCCAGGCGGGGCGGTCCCTGCCGGAGTACCGGTCGCTGCGCCAAGGGGTGGCGATGCTGGACGCCTGCCGCACCCCGGACCTGGTCACCGAGATCACCCTGCAGCCGGTCCGTCGTCACGGCGTCGACGCTGCCATCTTGTTCAGTGACATCGTGGTCCCGATCCAGGCGGTGGGGGTGGACCTCGACATCGTGCCGGGTGTGGGACCGGTGGTTGCGGACCCGATCAGGAAGGCGAACGACCTCGAGCGTCTCCCCGAGCTGGACCCGGGCATGATCACGGACATCGACACCTCGGTCCGCAACCTGGTGGCCGCCCTGGACGGAACGCCGCTGATCGGCTTCGCGGGGGCGCCTTTCACCCTGGCGTCGTACCTGATCGAGGGTGGGCCTTCGAAGAACCACGAGCGGACCAAGGCCCTGATGCACGGTGACCCTGACCTGTGGCATGCCCTCTGTGGACGTTTGGCTCAGATCTCGTCGCAGTTCCTCTCGGTGCAGGTCGCTGCCGGAGCCAGTGCCGTGCAGCTGTTCGACTCCTGGGCCGGGTTCCTGTCACGTCGCGACTACCGGCAGTTCGTGGAGCCGCACAGCCGGTCGGTGCTCAGCTCGCTGGCCGACGCCGGAGTGCCGAGGATCCATTTCGGAGTGGGCACGTCGGAGCTGCTGCCCGACATGGCCGCAGCGGGCGCCGACGTGATCGGCGTCGACTATCGGATGGACCTACCCGGTGCGATCGAGCGGACCGGCGGTGGGTATGCCGTGCAGGGCAACTTGGACCCGGCCTTGCTGTTCGCGCCGTGGGAGGCCCTCGAGCGCGAGGTACGACGCATCGTGACGGAGGGGGAGGGAGCCAAGGGGCACATCTTCAACCTGGGCCACGGAGTGCTTCCGGACACCGATCCGGACGTGCTGACCCGGGTCGTCGAGTTGGTGCACGCATCCTCCTAATGTGATGTAGAGCACATTTACACGCCGTTTTCGCTATGGTGATGATTTGCTGGCACCCGCCGGCGGTGGTCCTACATCTACCCGGCGAGGTCAACCATGCCCGATGAACAAGCACCCGAAGGTGGCTCGACTCAGGAGGGCTCGGAGGCCTCCAAACGCGAGAAGGTCGCATCGGCAGGGCGAAGAACCAAAGAGATGGTCCGCGAGGTCAACTACCCACACGGCATCCACCCAGCCCTGGTGCCCGGGGTCTCGATCGAGGACCAGCGGGTGCGCTACGGCACGGACAAGGTCGTGTTCGGCGTCACAGCGGCCGTCATCGCCGCGTTCATCCTCTGGGGCACGACCAACACCGAGGGCCTCCAGTCAGCTTCGGACACCGCCCTGACCTGGGTGGTCAACAACGTCGGTTGGTTGTTCAACATCTTCGCCATCGTCGCGGTGGTCTTCATGCTCATCGTCGGGTTCTCGCGCTTCGGCAAGATCAAGCTCGGCTTGGACGACGAGAAGCCGGAGTACACCCGTGCGTCCTGGTTGGCCATGTTGTTCAGCGCCGGCATGGGCATCGGCCTCCTCTTCTTCGGGTCCTACGAACCGATGACGTACTACCTGACCCCGCCCCCGGGAACGGTCGAGCCCGAGACCATCGAGGCCATGCACACCGCCCTGGCCCAGACGACCTTTCACTGGGGTCTGAACGCGTGGGCGATGTATGCGCTCGTCGGTGGCGCGGTCGCCTATGGCGCCTACCGGCGCGGACGAGTGCCCTTGATGTCCAGCATCCTGGAGCCTCTCTTCGGCGCGAAGCACGCTCGTGGAGCAGCGGGCAAGGTCATCGACATCTTCGCCATCATTGCCACCTTGTTCGGCACCGCCGTCAGTCTGGGCATCGGCTCGTTGCAGATCGGTCGCGGCATCGAGATCGTGGGCGGTACCGACCCCCTGGGCACCTCGCTGATCATCGTGATCATCCTGATTCTTACCGTCGCCTTCATTGCCTCTGCTGTGAGCGGCATCGGCAAGGGCATCCAGTGGCTGTCCAACACCAACATGATCTTGGCGGTCCTCCTCGGGATTTTCATCTTCATCGGTGGTCCCACCCTGTTCCTGTTGAACTTCGTGCCTTCGGCGATGGTCGAGTACCTCAAGGACCTGCCACAGATGCTCGGCCGATCGTCCTCGCGAGGCGACGAGGCCGCCGAGTTCGTCAACGCCTGGACGGTCTTCTACTGGGCCTGGTGGATCTCCTGGACGCCCTTCGTCGGCATCTTCATCGCGCGGATCTCGCGCGGTCGCAGCCTGCGCGAATTCGTCACCGTCGTGCTCCTCGCCCCGACCCTGGTGTGCTTCCTCGCTTTCGCCATCTCCGGCGGCACGGCGATGAAGCTGCAGTTCGACGGCACGGCCGACATCGGCGGGGCCGAGTCACCCCAGGACATGCTCTTCCTGATGCTGGACGCGCTACCGGCGACGCAGATCACGTCCGTCGTGGTCATGGTCATGCTGGCGATCTTCTTCGTCACCAGTGCCGACTCCGGCTCCCTGGTCATGGGCATGCTGTCGCAACGAGGCAAGGCCACGCCCGACACGTGGGTGATCATCGTCTGGGGTTCGTTGCTCGCGGGGATCGCCATCGTCATGCTGCTCATCGGCGGCGACCAAGCGCTCAGTGGGTTGCAGAACCTTGTGATCGTCTCGGCTCTTCCCTTCTCGATCGTGCTGTTCATGATGCTGTTCGCGTTCGCCAAGGACCTGAAGACCGATCCGATGATGATTCGACATCGATACAGCGAGCACGCGTTGGACGAGGCGGTTCAAAGCGGCGTGCGGGACCACGGTGACGACTTCGGGATCTCGATCCGCAAGGCCGAGGAAGGACGCGGTGCCGGGTACGACTTCGACTCAGGATCGCAGGAGTACACCTCCTGGTACCAGCGTCACGACGAGGACGGCAACCCGATCGACTACGAGTACAAGCGGGGGTCCTTCTCCACCCCGGCGTCCGAAGCAGTGCACGAGGATGAGAGCGTGCGCACCATGGTGGACGCCGAGAGTGAGGCCGAACGCGAGCCGATCAAGCGGATCCAGTAGTTGGGCCACAGCTACCTCGTCATCGGCGGTGGGATCAGCGGCCTGAGCGCGGCCTGGGCCGTGCTCCAGGCTGATCCCACCGCCGGCGTCACGGTCCTGGAGGGCAGCCCGGCGCTGGGCGGCAAGATCGCCTCCGCACCCGTCGCGGGGGTTGCCCTGGACACCGGTGCGGAGTCGCTGCTGGCCCGGCGTCCCGAAGGTCTTCAACTCATCGACGAGCTGCACCTGAGCGACGACGTGGTCCACCCACAGACCGCACAGGCGTCGCTCTGGAGTCGCGGCAGATTGCACCCCCTGCCTGGGGGCACGGTGATGGGCATCCCCGGCGATCCGTCAGTTCTGAGCCCGCTGCTGACGGCGTCCGAGATCTTGCGGGCGCTCGACGAACGTGCCGCCGAGCCCGCGCCTCGTCAGGACATCTCGGTCGGCGACTTCGTGGCCGACCGCTTGGGCGATGCGGTCGTCGACCGGCTGATCGAACCGTTGCTCGGGGGCGTCTACGCCGGACACGCACGCGAGATCTCCCTCGCGGCAGCGCTGCCAACGATGCTGCCTGCACACCAGGACGGAACCTCTCTGCTGCAGGCCGTCCGCGCCGCGCTGCCGGCCCCCGTTCCGGAGGACGCGGTCCGTCCCCCGGTCTTCGCCGGGCTGGAAGGGGGAGTGCACCGGATCGTCGACGCTCTGGCCAAGGCGCTGCGGGCGAGCGGGGCGGTGCTTCACGAAGGAGTGACCGCGCGTGAGCTGAACCGCCGCCCAGCGGAGTCCGGAGGTGGCTTCGATGTCGTGACCGGCCCGCGACCCAGCCCCACCCTGTGGCAGGCCGACCGCCTCATCGTGGCCACGCCGCCGTCGTCGAGCGCCAGGCTCCTGCGCGGCATCGTGCCCGTGGCGGCCGACGTCCTTGCGGACATCGAGATGGCGTCGATGGCCATCGTGACTCTGGCGCTGCCCGCCGATCAAGCGCCGTCGTTCGCGGGGTCCGGGATCCTCGTTCCTCCACTGGAGGGACTGAGCGTGAAGGCCTCGACGTTCAGCGGGAACAAGTGGGACTGGGTGCGTCATCGAGGTGAGGGCCGGGATGATCGGACGGTCTTCGTCCGGGCGTCCATCGGACGGCACCGTGAGGAGTCGGACCTGCAACGCAGCAACGACGAGCTGGTCAACATCGTGCGAGCCGATCTCGAAGCGCTCGTCGGCCAGTCGGTGCCGGTCCCGCTGGATGCCCACGTCCAACGGTGGGGCGGAGCCCTGCCGCAGTATGCAGTGGGGCATCTCGAGCGCGTCGCGGTCGTCCGGCGAGAGGTGTCCGCGGTCCCGGGGCTGGCGGTCTGCGGAGCGGCCTACAACGGTGTCGGCATCCCGGCGTGCATCGCCTCGGGCCGGTCGGCCGCGGCCCAGGTCTGTCGCGCACAATAGGCCGCATGACCACCCCTGTGAACGGAGCCCCCACCCATCCTTCGCCCGACCAGGTCGAGGAGATCAACAGCGGTATCCGCTACGCGATGTACTCGGTGTTTCGGCTGACCAGGCCGTTGCCCCCCACGCATTCTGACAGCCGCGAGCCGCTGGCCAGGGAGGTCGCGGATCTCGTGGTGTCCTTGGAAGAGGTCGACGTCCACACCCGTGGTTTCTACGACGTCGCTGGTTTCCGGGCCGACGCGGACCTGATGGTCTGGTGGCACGCGGCCACGGTCGAAGGGCTGCAGCAGGCCTACCAGTCCCTTCGGCGGACCACGTTGGGAGCGCATCTGGACCCGGTGTGGTCACAGATCGCGATGCACCGCCCGGCCGAGTTCAACAAGGGCCACGTGCCCGCCTTCCTGGCCGGGGAAGAGGCTCGCGGCTACCTGTGCGTCTATCCGTTCGTACGGTCCTACGAGTGGTATCTGATGGACGAGGGGGAGCGCCGCGACATGCTCCGCGAGCACGGCCTGGCCGCGCGTGACTACGGAGACGTCCGAGCCAACACCCTGTCGTCGTTCGCCCTGGGGGACTACGAGTGGATCTTGGCCTTCGAGGCCGACGAGCTGCACCGCATCGTGGACCTCATGCGGGACCTGCGCAACACCCGAGCCCGGCTGCACGTCCGTGAGGAAGTGCCGTTCTACACCGGTCCCAAAGTGGCCATCGACGCCTTTGTGCGCAGCGCCCCCTGATGCGGAGCTCGGCGCTGCGCGCCGAGCTCCCTTGCCTCCCCTACTCCGCGGGGGTCAGGGTCATGCTGATCGAGTTGATGCAGTACCGCTGGTCGGTGGGGGTGTCGTAGCCCTCGCCCTCGAAGACGTGACCCAGGTGCGAGCCACAGTTGGCGCAGCGCACCTCAGTGCGGGTGCGCCCGAAGGAACGGTCCTTTACGTACTCGACGCGGTCTTCGGCCAGTGGACCGTAGAACGACGGCCACCCGCAGTGGCTCTCGAACTTCGTCTCGCTACGGAAGAGCTCATACCCGCAGGCTCGACAGTTGTAGACCCCGTCGGTCTTGGTGTCGGTGAACTCGCCGACGAACGGGCGTTCGGTGCCCGCCTTGCGGAGCACGTCGTACTCTTCCGAGCTCAGTTGGTCCCGCCATTCCTGGTCGGACTTGCTGACGGCATAGTCATCGCGCTTCTTATCCCTCATATGGCCTCTAACACCCCTACGCAGGCTCATCTTCCCGGTAGCGTGCATTGCATGGCGAAGCCCATCATGCTGACGGTGCCCGGGCCCGGCGGCGACGAGCGCACGGTGCGGCTCAGCAGCCCCGACCGTGTCATCTGGCCCTCCACCGAGACCGGCGCAGAGGTGACGAAGGCGGACCTCGCGGCGTACGTCCAGGCCGTCGGAGGGGCGCTGCTGGGCTCGGTGCAGGACCGGCCGGTGACGCTGCAGCGCTTCCCCACGGGGATTACGGGTGAGGAGTTCTACTCCAAGAACCCGCCCAAAGGTGTGCCGTCATGGGTGCGCACCACGACCTGCACCTACCCTTCCGGTCGACAGCACGAGCAGCTGGTGATCGACGAGGTCGCGACCGCGCTGTGGGCCGTGCAGATGAACACGATCACGTTCCACCCCTGGCCCGTGCGGACCAGCGACAACGACGACCCCGACGAGATCCGGATCGACCTCGACCCCCAGCCCGGACGGACCTTCGGTGACATCGTCGAGGTCGCGCTGGCCCTGCGGGAGGTCATGGCGGGCGTCGGGTTGACGCCCTTCGTGAAGGCCACTGGCAACCGAGGGGTCCACGTGCACGCCGCGATCAAGCCCGAGTGGGAGTTCCTCGAAGTCCGCCATGCAGTCATCGGGATCGCCCGGGAGCTGGAGCGGGGTATGCCGGAGCTGGTCACCACGGCCTGGTGGAAGGAAGAGCGGGGCGACAAGATCTTCGTCGACTTCAACCAGGCCTGCCGCGACCGCACCCTTGCTGCCGCCTACAGTCCCCGACCGCTCCCCGGTGCCCCAGTGTCCACCCCGCTGGACTGGGCGGAGCTGTCGGGGTTGGACCCCACGCAGTTCACGATCCACACGGTGCCGGAGCGACTGGCCGAGGGCGGCGACCCGTGGGCCGAGCTGCACGCGGACCCGGCCGACCTCACGGCCGCGCTGGCCCTGTGGGAGGCCGACGTGGAGCGCGGCCTGGGCGAGATGCCGTTCCCGCCGGACTACCCGAAGATGCCAGGGGAGCCACGGAGGGTGCAGCCAAGCCGCAAGCGTGCCGACGGCTGAAAGCCGCTCAACACTCCGTGACGTTGACGGCAAGTCCCCCGGTCGACGTCTCCTTGTATTTCTCAGACATATCCGCTCCGGTGGTGCGCAGGGTGGTCACGGCCTGATCCAGACTGACGCGGTGGGAGCCGTCTCCCCGCATCGCCAGACGGGCCGCCGTCACGGCTTTGACGGCCCCGACCGCGTTGCGCTCGATGCAGGGGATCTGCACCAAGCCGCCGATCGGGTCACAGGTGAGGCCGAGGTTGTGCTCCAGACCGATCTCCGCGGCGTTCTCGACCTGCTCGGGAGTTCCTCCGAGCACCTCGCACAGGCCTGCCGCCGCCATGGCGCAGGCGGACCCGACCTCTCCCTGACAGCCGACCTCCGCGCCGGAGATCGAGGCGTTCTCCTTGATGATGATGCCGACCGCCGCGGCCGCCAGCAAGAAGCGGACCACGCCCTCGTGGTCGGCCCCGGGGACGTACTGCCAGTAGTGGTGCAGCACCGCGGGGATGATGCCGGCAGCTCCGTTGGTCGGGGCCGTGACCACGCGGCCACCGGCGGCGTTCTCCTCGTTGACGGCGATCGCGTGCAGACCCAGCCAGTCCATCGCCGACAGGGTGTCGGCCCCCGGGGTACTGGCTCGGTAGGTCTCCATCAGGTCCAGGTACAGCTGCGGGGCACGACGAGCAACCATCAGGGAGCCGGGTAGGACCCCCTCCCCAGCGCACCCGGCCGCGACGCAGTCCTGCATGGCCTGCCAGATGAGCAGCAGGGCCGTGGTGGTCTCCTGCCGTGGGCGCATCGCGTCCTCGTTGAGCCCGACCAGCTCAGCCACGCTCACTCCTTGGGCCTCGCACCGCTCGAGCAGGGCCGCGCCGGTGGCGAAGTGATGCGGTGGTGGCTCGTTGGTGGTGAGCCGGTCGGCGTCGACGTCGCGCTCGTCCACCACGAATCCACCACCCACGCTGTAGCGGATGCGGCACAGCACCGTGGCACCCTCGAGGTCGTACGCCGTGAAGCGCATACCGTTGGGGTGACCAGGCAACACCTCCCGCGGCTTCAAGGTCAGGTCGCGGCTCTCGTCGAAGGCCACCTCCCGCCGGTCAGCCAGACGTAGGGTGCCTTCGCGGCGGATCTGCGCGGTGCGTGCCGCGATCCAGCTCGGATCGACGTGCTGCGGCTCGGCCCCCTCCAACCCGAGGAGGATCGCGCGGTCGCTGCCGTGGCCGACTCCCGTCGCCCCCAGCGACCCAAAGAGCTCCACGTGCAACCGTCCGACTCGGGTGAGCTGGCCGGAGTCGTGGAGCTCCATAGCGAACAGGCGGGCCGCCCGCATCGGCCCCACGGTGTGCGAGGACGAGGGACCGATGCCGATGGTGAAGAGGTCGAGCGCGCTCAGCGTCATAGGCGAAGTGTGCCCGATATGCCCCCGAGATCGCGCCGACCCCTCGCTACGTCGTCGAGACCGGTCCGAGCACCATCACAGTCGGCGACCACGCCCCGTGAACCGGCCCAAGATCTTGCCGATACCGCCGCCAGCGCCGGAGGGCGACGAAGAGGCTGAGGGAGATCCGGGCGACGTGCGGTTCCGTCCGCCGGTCAGACTACGGACAAGGTTAGAGACAATCGACACAGTTCCTCCAGATGGTGTTAGGGAGCAGCGACGCTAGCTGAGGCAGCGGCAATCAGCATCCTGAACGTCGGGTTGTGCCGGGCCGTGTCGCCCGCTGGGAAAGATACGGCAGGATGTGGTCGTGGACCTGCCAGTGATGCCGCCGGTGAAGCCCATGCTGGCCAAACCGGCCGCAGCGATTCCGAGCGGCCAGATGTATGAGCCCAAGTGGGACGGCTTCCGCGCGATCATCTTCCGCGATGGCGACGAGGTCGTGATCGGCAGCCGCAACGAAAAGCCCATGACGCGCTACTTCCCGGAAGTGGTCATCGCTGTCCTGGAGAACTTCCCCGACCGCGCGGTGGTCGACGGCGAGATCGTGGTGGCCAACCTGTCCGCCAACCATCTCGACTTCGAAGCGCTTCAGCAGCGGATCCACCCCGCCGACTCACGGGTGCAGATGCTGGCGGAGAAGACCCCGGCGGCCTTTGTAGCTTTCGACCTCCTGGCGCTGGGTGACGACGACCTGAGAGACCGCCCGATGCAGGAACGGCGCGCGCGTCTCGTGCAAGCCTTCGGCCAGGCGCGAGCTCCCATTCATCTCACGCCGTTGACGCAGGACACTGACGAGGCTGCACAGTGGTTCGACCGGTTCGAGGGAGCCGGACTGGACGGACTGATCGCCAAAGCCCTGGATCTGCCCTACCAGAGCGACAAACGCGTGATGACCAAGATCAAGCACGTTCGGACGGTCGACTGCGTGGTCGCGGGCTACCGCGTGCACAAATCGGGGCCGGAGGCGATCGGTTCGCTCCTCCTGGGCCTGTACGACCACCACGGCACCTTGGCCAGCGTCGGTGTCGTGGGCGCCCTACCCATGAAGAAACGGCGCGAGCTCTTCACCGAGCTCCAGCCGCTGGTCGCGGCGTGGGAGGACCACCCGTGGAACTGGGGGGCCCACGAAGCGGGGGAGCGCACCCCGCGCAAGAACGAGACGTCCCGGTGGAACGCTGGCAAGGACCTGTCCTTCGTCCCGTTGCGCCCGGAGCGGGTGCTGGAGGTCAAGTACGACTACATGGAGGGAGCGCGCTTTCGCCATACCGCGCAGTTCGTGCGGTGGCGTCCGGACCGCGAGCCGGACAGTTGCACCTACAGCCAGCTGGAGCACCCCGTGGAGTTCGACCTCGCCGACGTGCTGGGGACGCACGGATGAGCGGCTTCAGCCCGAAGGCGGCGACGGCCACGGCGATCACGGGGATCAGCCTGGGTGTCGTCTCCGCAGTCACCTCCCTGAGTATCGCCACCTACTTCGCCCGACGGATCATCACTCCGGAGCACGAGAAGAAGGACAACGTCGAGATCCTGGAGGTGGGCAAGGACACCGTCACCCTGCGGGCCGAGCCGCACACGGTGGCCGAGGGTCGCTATGGCCTCTGGCTCGACCGCGGAGCGGGGCATGTCCGCCTCGGGGACCTGCTCGAGCGAGACGACAAGGACGGGCAGCTCACCGTCACACGGGCGGTGCTGGGCGTCGACTTCGGCAACCTGGAGCCGGGTCCGGCTCGGTGGAACTCCTACTTCTACTCCGGCACCCCGACCTCGGCGCTGGGCCTGGACTACGACGAGGTGCTGGTCCGGAGCGACATCGGCGACCTGCCGGCCTGGCGGGTGCGTCCCGAACGCGACGAGGGACGTTGGGCCATCTTGATCCACGGCCGAAGCGCCCGGCGTGAGGAGACCATGCGGGCCATACCCGTCCTGCGGCGCGAGGGATACACCTGCCTGGTGCCGATGTACCGCAACGACGATGGCGCCCCGGCCAGTATCGACGGGCGGTACAACCTGGGACTGTCCGAATGGCGAGACGTCGAGGCGGCGATCCAGTATGCGGTGCTGCACGGAGCCCAGGACATTGCGTTGGTCGGGTGGTCGATGGGGGCCGGGATCGTGCTGCAGACGCTGGACTGCTCGGCCATGGCTGGCTGGGTGGACAAGGTCGTGCTGGACGGACCTGTGATCGACTGGGGAGACGTCATCTCCCACCAAGCCGACATCAACAAGATGCCCCCGTTGGTCGACGGCATGGCCAAGTCGTTGCTGGGGCGCAAGGTGACGCGTCGCCTAGTGGGGATCGCCGAGCCGATCGATATCGCCGTCACCAACTGGGTCTCCCGAGCGGCGGAGCTCACCCATCCGATCCTGCTGATCCACTCCGTCGCTGACGACGTCGTGCCCTACGGCCCCTCGAAGGCCCTGGCCTCCGCGCGCCCCGACCTCGTGCAGCTCGCGCTGTGGCAGGACGCCCTGCATTGCCGCGAATGGAACATCGACCCGCAGCGGTGGGAGGCCCTGGTGGCGGACTTCCTGCGGCCTGCGAGTCCACCCGTGGCGTCCGCCTCTGCCGCAGGCGCGCAGCACGACCCTGTGCCACGATGACCCGATGGGCAAGACGAGCAAGACCGCGAAGAAGCAACCGTCCGCCACACCGTTCAGCGACGCCCTGAAGGTTGGGGAAGGGTTGGCGCTGTCAGAGCTCAGCGCCCGTGAGACCCCGGCCTTCTCGGGCAAGAAGAAGGACGGCGAGAAGTTCCTGGCCCAGACCAACAGCAAGGTCGACGCCCTGCAGGAGCGGTTGTATGCCGCCGGGCGCAGCGGGGGACAGGACCGCATCCTGCTGGTCATCCAAGGCCTGGACACGGCCGGCAAAGGCGGCATCATGCGCCACGTCGTCGGCATGGTCGACCCGCAGGGGGTGCAGATCACAGCCTTCAAGGCACCGACCGCCGAAGAGCTGAGGCACCCGTTCCTCTGGCGCATCCGCCAGGCTCTGCCCGACCCGGGGATGATCGGGGTCTTCGATCGGTCGCACTACGAGGACGTCCTCATCGCCCGGGTCCACGACCTGGTGCCCGAGTCGCAGTGGAAGCGTCGCTACGCCACGATCAACACCTTCGAGGAGAAGCTGGTCGAGGAGGGTACGACCATCATCAAGGTGATGATGCACATCTCGAAGGCCGAGCAGAAGGAACGACTCGCCGAGCGGTTGGACCGACCCGACAAGCACTGGAAGTACAACCCCGGAGACGTCACCGAGCGTGGCCACTGGTCGGCATACCAGGAGGCGTACCAGGTGGCACTCGAGCGGTGCTCCACGCCATCCGCCCCCTGGTTCGTCGTCCCCGCGGACCGGAAGTGGTACGCACGGTTGGCCGTCCAGCAGCTGCTTCTGGAGCACCTGCAGCGCCTCGACCCGAGGTGGCCCGCGGCCGACTTCAACGTTGAAGTCGAGCGCGCGCGGTTGGCCAAGAGCTAGGCCTTCGGGTCCTTAGTCGTGCTGGGTCGGCTTCCCCATCAACACGACCACCGAGCGGGCCTCGAGAGTGTTGGTCGAGCCGGTCTCCCACGGGTTTTCGTCCTCGCCCAGCGTCCGGCTGGTGTCGAAGACGATGGACCATTCCTGAGCGTCGATACCACCCGGGATGGTGAAGTCGACGGGCTCGTGCCAGGCGTTGAACAGCAGGAGGAAGTGGTCGTCGACGACCGGGCGGCCACGAGCATCCATCGTCGGGATCGCCTGCCCGTTGAGGAACACCATCAACGAGCTGCGACGCGAGTTGTGCCAGGCATCCTGGTCCATCTCGACGCCGGACGGGCCGTACCAGACGATGTCGCCCAGGTCGCTCTGACCACCGTGGTCTGCGTCCCCGGCGAAGAACCGACGGCGTCGGAAGACGGGGTGCTCGCGGCGCAGCGCGACCAGGGTGCTGGTGAACTCGAGCAGATCCTGTTGTGACTCCTCGAGGTCCCAGTCGACCCACGCCAGCTCGTTGTCCTGGCAGTAGACGTTGTTGTTGCCCTGTTGCGTGCGACCCAACTCGTCACCGTGCAGGATCATCGGCACGCCTTGGCTCAGCAGCAGGGTGGCGAGGTAGTTCTTCTGCTGACGCAGTCGCAGCGCGCTGATCTCGGGGTCGTCGGTGGGCCCTTCGACCCCGGAGTTCCAGGACCGGTTGTGGCTCTCGCCGTCGTTACCGCCCTCACCGTTGGCGTCGTTGTGCTTGTCGTTGTAGGACACCAGGTCGCGGATCGTGAAGCCGTCGTGGGCGGTCACGAAGTTGATCGAGGCGTACGGACGACGACCGGAGTGCTCGTAGAGGTCGGAGGAGCCGGTCAGCCGAGAGGCGAACTCACCGAGCGTCGAGGGCTCACCGCGCCAGAAGTCGCGCACGGTGTCGCGATACTTCCCGTTCCACTCGGTCCACAGTGGCGGGAAGTTTCCCACCTGGTATCCGCCGTCGCCCAGGTCCCAGGGCTCGGCGATCAGCTTGACCTGGGAGATGATCGGGTCCTGCTGGATGATGTCGAAGAAGGCCGACAGCTTGTCGACCTCGTGGAACTGCCGGGCCAGGGTCGCGGCGAGGTCGAACCGGAACCCGTCGACGTGCATCTCACTGACCCAGTAGCGCAATGAGTCCATAATCAGCTGCAGCACGTGCGGGCTGCGCATCAGCAGGCTGTTACCCGTGCCGGTGGTGTCGTAGTAGTGGGACTTGGCGCTCTCGACGAGGCGGTAGTACGAGGCGTTGTCGATCCCACGGTAGGCCAGGGTCGGCCCCATGTGATTGCCCTCGGCCGTGTGGTTGTAGACCACGTCCAGGATGACCTCGATGTCCGCGTCGTGCAGCGCCTTGACCATCGCCTTGAACTCGGGGACCTGCTGGCCGCGCTGGCCGTAGGCGGCGTACTCGTTGTGTGGGGCGAGGAAGCCGATCGTGTTGTAGCCCCAGTAGTTCGACAGTCCCTGGTCGACGAGGTGGGTGTCCTGCACGAACTGGTGGACCGGCAACAGCTCGACCGCGGTGACCCCGAGGCTGGTGAGGTGCTCGATGATCGCGGGGTGAGCCAGGCCGGCGTACGTGCCGCGGATCTCGTCGGGAACCTCGGGGTGGGTCATGCTGAGCCCTTTGACGTGGGCCTCGTAGATGACCGTGTCGTGGTACTCGTGTCGCGGCGGTCGGTCGTGGCCCCAGTCGAAGAACGGGTTCACCACCACGGAGTGCATGGTGTGCTTCGCCGAGTCTTCCTCGTTGTACGAGGTGGGGTCGCCGAAGGTGTAGCCGAACGTGGACTGGTGGCCGTCGGTCTGGCCCTCGATCGCCTTGGCGTAGGGGTCCAGCAGGAGTTTGTTGGGGTTGCACCGGTGGCCCGAAGCCGGGTCGAACGGTCCGTGCATGCGATACCCGTAGCGCTGACCGGGTTGTTGGTTCGGGAGATAGGCGTGCCAGACGTGCGCGTCGACCTCGTTCATCTCGATGCGGGTCTCGCGGCCGCGCTCACCGAGCAGACAGAGCTCAACGCGATCGGCGACCTCGGAGAAGATCGCGAAGTTCACGCCGCTGCCGTCGTAGGTGGCGCCCAAGGGGTAGGGCTTACCGGGCCAAATATCCATTGTCACTTTCGGTTTGGGTGCTTTATGAAATCCGACGACGGTGTCGGCAGGGTTCATTGTGACTCATCACCGACGTACGCCTGCCGTGCCCCGGGTTTGAGGTCCTAGCCGGTTACGGTTGCCACGTGACTCTTCGTCGGCGCGTGCGAACGGTGCTGACGCCGATCCCCGGGGCGATGCCGGTGGCCCGCATTGTCGTCGAGACAGTGTCCATCTGCTTGCGGTACCGCGTCACCGGGTTGGCCTCTGAGGCTGCATTCTTCACCCTACTGTCTTTGCCGCCCTTGTTCCTGGCGATCATCGCCGGTGTCGGTTTCCTGGGGCAGCAGCTGGGGCCCGACACCGTGCAGACGGTGACCGAGGCCATCGTCACCTTCGCCCGACGCTTCCTGACCGAGGAGACCGTGGTCGGGGTGATCGAGCCCACGATCATGGACACCCTGGACGGGGGGCGGGGTGACCTGCTCTCGATCGGGTTCTTGCTCTCCCTCTGGTCGGGCTCCCGAGCGCTGCACGTGTTCATGGACACGATCGGGATCATGTACGGCCAGAACGGCGAGCGGGGCATCGTGCGCGCTCGGGCGATGAGCCTGGTGCTGTACTTGTGCTCGATCGGCGCCATGGGGATCACCCTGCCGCTGGTCCTGATCGGCCCCGATCTGCTGCGAGACATCATCCCCGCTCCGTTCGACCTGGTCGTCGAGCTGTACTGGCCGGTGGTGTCCGCACTGAGCCTGCTCTCCCTCACCTTCTTGTTCCACTTCGCCACCCCCACTCGCTCGCCGGTTTACCGGGACCTACCGGGTGCGGTGATCGCGATCATCATCTGGGTGCTGGCCTCGCAGGTCATTCGGGAGTGGGCCAGCCGGGCGATCGGTGGCGCCTCCGTCTACGGGCCGCTGTCTGCGCCCATCGTGTTGATGATCTGGCTCTACTTCATGGCGATCGCGGTGCTCATCGGAGCGGCGCTGAACGCTGCGCTGCGACGGCTATGGCCCGCCAAGGACTATCGCGGTCCCGTCTCGCGGGCCAGCGAATGGTGGGACCAGCGACGCACCGACGACACCGAGCGCAGGCCGTTGAGCCCCGTGTCGCACCCGCATGAGGACGAAGCCCCGAGGCGGTCTGCATAACCGGCACGTCCGATTTGGTGAGCGCAGCGGGACTGGGCTAATCTTCCGTGACGCCACAGCGGAGACGTTGCGGTTAGTGCGGACATAGCTCAGTTGGTAGAGCGCAACCTTGCCAAGGTTGAGGTCGCCGGTTCGAGCCCGGTTGTCCGCTCTGAGGCTCAGGACCACGTGCCTCACACGGTGGAGTGGCCGAGAGGCGAGGCAACGGCCTGCAAAGCCGTCTACACGGGTTCAAATCCCGTCTCCACCTCGCAAGACCGGCGGTTTCCACGCCCCGGGCGATTGGCGCAGCGGTAGCGCGCTTCCCTGACACGGAAGAGGTCACTGGTTCGATCCCAGTATCGCCCACACACGTAAACCCCCTCTGAGCAGCGAAGACGTTGGCGAGGGGGTTTCTCATGGGGTGAGCGTGGGGAATGTCTCTGGGGTCAGGGAATCGTGTCGTTAGTCGCGGCCTGTGTACGAAGTGCTGTGGCTTGACCCTCTCCACGAGGTCTGGCCTTCCCCGAAGAAGCGAACTTAGCCAGTCCGGCCTTGCCAACCTAGGTCTATGACGGGTGTATTTCGCATTGAGGAGTCCGGGACTTCCTGGCCGGCTGTGCATATGGATCACTTGATACGCGTTGCAGGATATCCGGCGCTCTACGAGGTTGAAGAGTCGTTGAAGGCGGCCAATATCAAGTGGAAGCACCTCAGGGCCGACGACCCCTTGATCGATGAGCATGACGCCTGCGATGGCTCTGCTGCGCAGTTCTTCATTGTCGTGACGCACGACAGCGAAAGCGAGGTAGCGAAGGCACTGGCGGGCGAAGGTCCCGGTGCTGTGATCGTCGACAGTTACGAGACGCGCACCTACCCGGCAACGTGACCCGAGGTTTGCTTACAGGTTCGGCTCGCGAACCGCGACTCGTTGTCGATCTGAGACCTCCTGGAGGTTGCTCTATGCCAGCG
>JBARVW010000029.1:0-50492 GCA_049646465.1 Ornithinimicrobium sp. | reverse complement strand
CGTCGGAGCCGAGGCAGAGGCCGATGCCGGCGCGGACGCCTGCTGGCCTGCCCCACGCCCCGAGCCGCCCGCCTGCACCTGACCCAAAGCGCGCTCGTCGCTGCGCTGGATGGGGGCACCACCGTCGAACCCGGCAGCGATCACGGTGACGCGCACCTCATCGCCCAGCGAGTCGTCGATGACCGCACCGAAGATGATGTTGGCGTCGGGATGGGCGGCTTCCTGCACCAGGCGCGCCGCTTCGTTGATCTCGAACAGGCCTAGGTCCGACCCACCCTGGACCGACAAGAGCACCCCGTGGGCACCTTCGATGCTGGCCTCCAGGAGCGGCGAGGAGATCGCCAGCTCGGCAGCCTGCACCGCGCGGTCCTCCCCGCGCGCCGAACCGATGCCCATCAACGCCGACCCCGCACCCTGCATCACGGACTTCACGTCGGCAAAGTCGAGGTTGATCAGGCCGGGGGTGGTGATCAGATCGGTAATGCCTTGGACACCTGAGAGCAGGACCTGGTCGGCGCTGCGGAAGGCGTCCAGCATGCTGACGGCACGGTCCGAGATCGACAGCAGACGGTCGTTGGGGATCACAATCAGGGTGTCGACCTCCTCGCGCAAGGAGGCGATCCCGGTCTCGGCCTGGTTGGCGCGGCGCCGCCCTTCGAAGGTGAACGGTCGGGTCACGACGCCGATCGTCAGCGCCCCCAGGGTGCGGGCGATCTTGGCCACGACGGGCGCCCCTCCGGTGCCGGTGCCACCACCTTCGCCAGCGGTGACGAAGACCATATCGGCTCCCCGCAGGGCTTCCTCGATCTCCTCGGTGTGGTCCTCGGCGGCTCGTCGGCCCACCTCGGGGTCAGCCCCGGCTCCCAGGCCCCGCGTCAGCTCGCGGCCGACGTCCAGCTTGACGTCCGCATCGCTCATCAGGAGCGCTTGCGCATCGGTGTTGATGGCGATGAACTCCACGCCTTTGAGGCCGACTTCGATCATGCGATTGATGGCGTTGACGCCGCCACCGCCGATTCCGACGACTTTGATGACGGCGAGATAGTTCTGCGCTACGGACACGATGCGCCTTTCACATGGTGGTGGGGCCGATGGGTGAGTCGGTCCTGGGACTGCGTCTACGACTGGGTGGTCCTCGGGAAGGCAGCCTTGCGAGGATGAGTGAAAGCATACGGGGCAAACCTCGATCCAGGCATGATGTTCAACCTCAAGTGAAGGTATAGGCCCTGCGGCGAACGGGGTCACCGCTGGTCAGGGAAGCAGCGGCAGTCCAGTGACCACAGGGGCTTGCGGGGAGGTGACGTCGATCGTCATCTCCTCCTCCCCCTCGGGATCGATCGTGTCCTGCGCCAGCAACGCCCGCGTGGCCGCCGCCTTGAGCTTGGCTTCCTGCGGACGCCCCCAGGTCACGTCGATGACGCCGACGCTGAACCGGAGGTCACCGTCCGACGTCACGGTCATCGACGAGACGTTCTCGGAGAAGGGCTCGCCGAGTGCCGTGCGGGCAGCGACGGCTCCGGCCAGGGAGTCCGGGTCGATATCACCCCGCGCGGCTCTGATCTGAGGAAGATCGTCCGGCCGCTGCGACACTTCCTCGAAGGCCACCCCGGTCGCATCGACCAGTCGAAGGGGTTGGCCTGGTTGCTTCAGCACGGCAGCGGGGGTGCGCATCGTGACCTCGACGACCACGCTGGAGGGCCAGTCGCGGCTCACCGTCACCTGCTTGATCCGCGAGTCTGCGGCCACCCGGCCGGACATCGCCTCGGTATCGACCCGGGCCAGAGGCACACCGATGGGAGCCTCGGCATGCTCGATCGCCAGGGCCTCGACCTCGGCCGAACCGCCGGTGACATCGACGTTCTTCAGCACGAAGACCGGGGCGAAGCCCACGAAGTAGATAACCGTCGCGGTCAGCAGCGCCAAGCCCGCAACCCAGAGCCCCGCTCGACGGGGTCGAGAGCGAACCGCCTTCACCCTCCGGGCGAATCGTTCATGCATCGGTGCTCTCCAGCAGGTGGAGGACCTCGGGGCCAAGAGTCGTGACGTTGCCGGCTCCCACGGTGATGAGCACATCACGGGGGCGCACCAACGAGGCCACCAGACCAGCGGCTCGGGCGCGCTCGGCCACGTAGTGCACCTGCTGCACGGGCTGTGGGGAGTCGTCGTGGTTTCCGCGGACCATCGCCTCGGTGATCAAGGCACCACTGACTCCCGGCATCGGCGCCTCGCGGGCTCCGTACACGTCCAGCACCACGACGACGTCGGCGCCGGACAAGGCTTCCGCGAACTGCACCGCGAAGTCGGCCGTACGCGAGTACAGGTGCGGTTGGAAAGCGACCACCAGGCGACCACCAGCTTTCACGACCGAGCGACCGGCGGCGACGACTGCGGCCACCTTCTGGGGGTTGTGCGCGTAGTCATCGATGATCTCCACTCCGCCGGCTTCGCCCACCCACTCGAAGCGTCGTCGCGTTCCAGCGAACTGCGACAGGCCCGTCAGGGCCTCTTCCACATGTCGGCCGTAGCCAGCGGTCGCGGCCAACAGGGCAGCGACTGCGTTCTCCACGTTGTGGGCCCCCGGCATCGGGACACTGAGCCGGTGAACGGTCTGCGCTGCGACCTCCCCCACGTCTCTCTTCCAGGTCATGGTGGCCGTGCTCGTGCGCCCCTGCTGAGCCCATCCGGTCACCTGAACGTCTGCCTCCGGTGACCGGCCCCAGGTGAGGACCCGCTGACCGCGGGAGCGAGCATGGGAGGTCAACGTCACCGACCCCGGGTCGTCCGCGTTGGCGACGAGCAAGCCATCGGGTCCGAGCGTCTGCACGAACCGGTCGAACGCTCGTTGGACTCCGGCGAAGTCGCCGTAGAAGTCCAGATGGTCAGGGGTCACGTTGGTGACGATGGCAACGCGGGGTCGATAGGCGAGGAAGGAGCCATCGCTCTCGTCCGCCTCAATCACCATGGGGCCGGTCCCGACCTGGGCGCTCGCGCCGAACTGGGCGACGACGGAGCCGATGACGAACCCGGGGGCGGACCGGTCTGCGGCGAGGCAGGCCACAAGCATCGCACTGGTGGTGGTCTTGCCGTTGGCACCCGCGACCGCAACCGCGTCACGTTCTTGGCTCAGGGCCGCGATCCCCTGTGCCCGGTGGAGCACCCGCAGGCCCCGTTCACGCGCGGCTGCAAGCTCCACGTTGGCTTCACTGACGGCCCCCGAGATGATCACCGTGTCGGCCTGGCCGAGGTGGCTGGGGTCATGACCAACATGCACGGCTGCCCCGGCCGCCGCCAAAGCTCGTAGCGTAGGACTGGGAGCAGCGTCCGATCCGCTCACCTCGAGGCCGGCCTGGAGGAGGAGCAAAGCGACACCGGAGACCCCGGCCCCACCGATGGCGATGAAGTGCACCCTCCCCAGATCACCAGCCGCCGGGATGGGGGCGCCGAAGTCGAACCTTTCTTGACCGCGCTGATCGGGAGCTGCGCTCACCGTCGTCCCACCGCCGACTCGACCAGGTCGACCAACGTCTCGTCGGCGTCACGCTGGCCGGCCGCTGCTGCCGCCCTCGACATGGACCGCAACGACTCGTCGCTGGCCATCAGCGGTAGCACGGTGCCGCGGACCCAGTCAGGGGTGACATCCCCGTCGTCCACCAGCAGGCCTCCCCCTGCGGCGACGACCTCGGCGGCGTTGAGGCGCTGCTCACCGTTACCGATCGGCAACGGCACGTAGATAGCGGGCAGCCCGACGGCGGCAAGCTCGCAGACCGTGCCCGCCCCCGAGCGGCAGACCGCCAGATCAGCAACGGCGTAGGCCAGGTCCATCCGGTCGGTGTACGGCTGAGCCACGTAGCGGACCGTCGAGTCCTCGAAGGCGCCGCGGTGGATCGAGACCTCTTTGCCCGCTCCGGTGAGGTGAAGCACTTGCACTCCTGCGGCGGCGAAGTCCTCACCCGCGGCTGAGAAGGCGTCATTCAACCGTTGGGCGCCCAGCGACCCCCCGAAGATCAGAACCGTTCGCAGGTCCGGGTCCAGGCCGAAATAGCCCATACCGGCCGCTCGTGAGGATGACCGATCCAAAGCCGCGATCTCTCGCCGGAGCGGCATACCGACCCACTGGCCATGGGAGAGGTTCGACCCGCGGAACGTGGTCGCCACATGGGGGGTCAGGCGTGCACCCAGGCGGTTGGCCAAGCCGGGGCGGGCGTTCTGCTCGTGGATCACGATGGGCACGCCGTGTCGGCGAGCGGCAAGGTAGGCCGGTGTCGAGACGTAACCCCCGAAGCCCACCACCACATCAGCACGCACCTCCTGCAAGGCCTGCCCCGCGGTGCGGATCGATCCGCGGAGCGCTCCGGGAAAGGCCAGCACTGCACGGTTGGGCCGTCTCGGAAGAGGTGCCTTCGGCACCGTGACCAGCTCGTATCCACGCTCGGGCACCAGCCGTGCTTCCAGCCCCTCTGCCGTGCCCAGCACCGTGACCCGGGTCAGTGGGTCTCGGCGCCGCAATGCGTCGGCCAACGACAGCAACGGGTTGACGTGCCCGGCGGTGCCACCGCCGGCCAGCACCACCGACAGCGGCTCAGCCACGTCGCTCACCGCCCCCGTCGCCGGGTCGTCGCCACCGTGGCCAGGGTGCGGCGCAGCACCGAAGGGCGCCCCGCCAGGGCGGCCGAGCAGCCTGGCAGGGTGCGCGCCATGGCCAGCAGGACCCCCACGGCCATCAGGGCCGCTATGAGCGCGGACCCCCCGCTGGACACCAACGGCAGCGGCACTCCGATGATCGGCAGCATGCCGATGACCGACCCGATGTTCAGACAAGCTTGAGCCACCAGCCAGATCATGATTCCCGCCGTCGCCAGACGGACGAAAGGGTCCGTGCTCGTGGCCACGATGCGGAAACACGCGTAGGCCAGCACGGCAAAGAGGGTCAGCACCAGCAGGCTGCCCGGTAGCCCGAGCTCCTCGCCGATGATCGCCAGGATGAAGTCGTTATGTGGCTCCGGAAGCAGCGACCACTTCTCCCTACTGGCGCCGAGCCCGACACCCCACCAACCGCCGTCGGCCAACGCATACTCGGCGTGGACCTTCTGGAAGCAGCCGTCGACCTGAGGGTTGGTGCAGCTATTCCCCAACCAGACTTCGATGCGTTGCATGCGGTTGGCACTGCCCACCGCCAGGAAGGCGACCCCGGCCGACACCAGCACTCCGACCACGGCGAACCACCTCACGGGCAGGCCGGCCACGAAGAGCATCCCCCCGGCAATGGCGACCAGGATCATGGCCGTGCCCAGGTCTCGTCCGACAATGACCAGACCCACGAGAAGCATGGTTCCTGGGAGCACGAAAGGAATGATGGCGTGAGCGAGTTGACCGATCACCGCGCGCTTCCGCGCCAACACGGCCGCCCCGAAGACCACGAGCGCCAACTTGGCGAACTCCGCGGGCTGAATGCTGCGCCCCGCCACGATGATCGTGTTCCGGTTTCCCTGGAACTCCCTGCCCAGCGGGCTGAAGACCAGGACCAACAATGCTATAGCCAAGATCAGGGCGGGCAGCGCCAACTTTTTCCACCACGGCAGCGGTAGTCGGGAGAGCGCCCAAGCCAGCAACACCCCCACTCCGGCAAACGACAGCTGCTCCACGAAGACCCCCCAGGAGCTACCCGTCTCCGCGTACGCCCGGACACTCGACGCCGACAGGACCATCACGAGCCCGATAGAGACCAGGGCGCTTGCCGTCACCAAGATCAGGTAGTACGGAGCGGTGGGCGATCTCAGCCAGTCCCCCGCGGAGCTCATTCCTGAGGCTGGGGTGGCATTAGCACGCCCGCCCGCAGGGCGAGCCGTGGACTTGGTCGGCCTTGCGGTCGTGGTCGTCATGTGGCGCGCCCGCCACCTTCCCTGCGCTGGACTGCTTGGCTGAACGCGTGCCCTCGGGCCTCGTAGGACCGAAACATATCCAGGGATGCCGCCGCCGGAGCGAGGAGCACGGTGTCACCGACTCGAGCCATCGCAGCGGCTTCGTCGATCACCCGGTCCATCAACCCACGCAGGAGCTCGTCGTGCTGGTCCGGTGACATGCCCTCAGTTTCCGGGGTTGCCACCTGTTCCACCTGAACCTGTGGCGCGTGTCGGGCAAGTGCCTGCGCCAATTCGTCACGGTCCACCCCGAGGAGGACGACTCCCCGCAGCCGTGGCGCCACCGCCGCTACGAGAGCGTCCACGTCTGCGCCCTTGAGCTGTCCGCCGGCAATCCACACCACGTTGGGGTAGGCCCCGAGCGACGCGGCTGCGGCGTGGGGGTTCGTGGCCTTGGAGTCGTTCACGAAGGTCACACCGGAGATGGTGGCCACTTCGGTGATGCGGTGCTCCTGCGGCACGAACGTGCGGATACCTTCGCGCACGGCCGCCGGCAGCACCCCCGCAGCGCGGGCCAGGGCAGCAGCGGCCAGCGTGTTCGCCACCATATGAGGTGCAGGCACGCCGTCGGGGCGTAGGTCGGTCAGGGTGGCCAGCTCAGCGGCGGAGTCAGCGCGTTGGGCGACGAAGGCTCGGTCGGCCAGGACGTCTTCGACCAGTCCGACCATCGAGCGATCCGGAATGCCCATCGTGAAGCCGATGGCACGACAGCCTTCGACCACATCGGCCTCGATGACCATCTGCTCCGTGGCGGGATCCTGCACGTTGTAGACGCAGGCCACGTGGGTGCGAGCGTAGACGCGCGCCTTGGCCTGAGCGTAGGCCTCGTAGGATCCGTGCCAGTCCACATGGTCGGGGGCGATGTTCAGCACACACGACGCCACGGGCGAGAGGCTGTGGGTGTAGTGCAGCTGGAAGCTCGACAGCTCGACGGCGAGCACATCGAACGGGTCGGGGTGCAACACCGCCTCCAGGACGGGGGTGCCGACGTTGCCCACGGCCAACGCCCGGAGTCCCCCGGCCCGCAGCATCGACTCCAGCAGGCGCACCGTGGTGGTCTTGCCGTTCGTCCCGGTGACACACAGCCATGCCGCCGCGCCCTGCCTGCTTCGCATCCGCCAGGCCAGCTCGACCTCGCCCCATACCGGTATGCCGAGACGCCCGGCCCCGCTCAGCACGGGGTGGTCGGGGCGCCAGCCGGGCGAGGTCACCACGATGTCGGTGTCGTCCAGATCTCGGGGCCACTGGCTCACGTGCTCCGGCCCGATCCGCACGTCCGCCCCCAACATGTCCAGGACCGTGCCGCGTTCGGCCTGGATCGCTACGCCCGAGCCTGCGTCGAGCACCGTCACTCGAGCACCGCGCTCCAGGAGGGCGTCGGCAGCCGCGAAGCCGCTGACCCCCAGACCCGTCACGACGACCCGTAGTCCCTGCCAGTCGGCATCACGATGGTGCAGATCCACCAGTCGAGCGCTAGCGCTCATGGCTCCACCTCACAGACTTGCGACCCACTCGGCGTAGAACAACCCCAACCCCGTGGCGACGCAGAGTCCGGCGATGATCCAGAATCGGATGACGATGGTGACCTCTGCCCAGCCCAAAAGCTCGAAGTGGTGCTGCAAGGGAGCCATGCGGAAGACCCGGTTGCCGGTGAGCTTGAAGGAGCCGACCTGGATGATGACCGACAAGGTGATGATGACGAAGAGACCACCCAGGATGGCCATCAACAGCTGGGTGTGCGTGACGATGGCGAGTCCGGCCAAGGCGCCACCGAGGGCCAGCGAGCCGGTGTCACCCATGAAGATCTTGGCCGGCGAGGCATTCCACCACAGGAACCCGAAACAAGCTCCGGCGATACACGACGCGACCACGGCGACGTCCAACGCGTCGCGCACGTCGTAGCAGTTGGGCCCGGGACTGATCTGACAGTTTTGGTTGTACTGCCAGATGCCGATAAGCAGATAGGAGCCGAAGACCATGACGGACGCGCCGGTGGCCAGACCGTCCAGGCCATCGGTCAGGTTCACCCCGTTGGACGCGCCCGCGATCATGATGTTGGCCCACAGCACGAACAGGATCAGGCCGCCCACGGTGCCCAGCGCCGCGAAGTCGACCGAGGTGTCCCTGACGAAGGAGACCGCCGTGCTGGCGGGCCTTCGGAAGTCGTCGGCCGGGAACTGCAGGGCCAGGACGGCGAAGATGACCGCCACCGATGTCTGACCGGCCAGCTTCTCCCAGGACCGCAGGCCCAGGCTGCGTTGCTTGGAGATCTTGATGTAGTCGTCGAAGAACCCGACGAGTCCCAGCCCGGCCATCAGGAACAGCACCAGCAACCCACTCAGGGTGAAGCGAGGGCTGCGCAGGTCCGCCCAACCCAAGGTGCTGACGGCGGCGATCAGCAGGTGAGCTGCGAAGTAGCCGATCAAGGTGGCGGCGATGATCACCGCACCGCCCATCGTCGGGGTGCCACGTTTGGTGTGATGCGAGGTCGGCCCGTCGTCACGGATGAACTGTCCGTAGCCTCTTCGCACCAAGAACTTGATGAACAGGGGCGTGCCGACCATAGCGACCACCATGGCGATACCGCCGGCAAGCAGGACGCTGATCACCGGTCGCCACCACCGGTGGCCAGCGCGTCTCCAAGGTGCCGCAGTCCTGAGTCGCGGCTCGACTTGAGCAGGACGACGTCACCGTGCAGAAGCATCGACTCCAGCACGGGTCGCGCCTGCTCCACCTCGTCGATCTGCCGTCCCCCGTCGGGACGCGCGGTCTTGAACGCTCTGGCGGCGGGGGCGGCACCGGCACCGATGGCCACGAGATCGTCGATGCCCAGCTCGGCCGCGAACTCACCGACCCGTTCGTGCTCGGCTGCACTGTCGGCACCGAGCTCGCGCATCTCCCCCACGACGGCGATGGCTCGGCCTCCGGCTCGCATGGCTCGAAGGGCACGCAACGCCGCCTGCATGGATTCAGGGTTGGCGTTGTAGGCGTCGTTGACGATGGTGATGCCGTCCGGACGTTGCGAGACCTCCATCCGCCACCGTGACTGGGCCACCGCCCCTGAGAGGGCATCAGCGATCTGCGCTGGCGGCATACCCCAGAAGCTCGCCACTGCAGCCACCGCCAGCGCGTTGCCGACGTGATGCTCTCCGTGCAGGGCCAGGCTCACCCGCACCGGGTCGTGCTCGGGCAGCGTCATCAGGAACGATGCCTGCCCTCGAGAGTTCAGGACAAGGTCATCGGCCCGCACCTGCGCCTGCGGCCCGCGGCCGACCAGCACCACCGGAGCGTCGCTCTCCTCCGCCATGGCACGCACCATCGGGTCGTCGGCGTTCAGCACCGCGAGTCCCTCCGGCCGCAGCGCCCGCACGAGCGCGGCCTTGGTGTCCGCGATGGCTTCGCGGGAGCCAAATTCCCCGAGGTGGGCCGAACCGATATTCAGCACCACCGCCACGTCGGGTGGGGCGATGTTCGTCAGGTACTCGATGTGCCCTACCCCGGAAGCACCCATCTCAGCGACCAGGAACTCGGTCTCCCGCTGTAGCCGACAGACGGTCAACGGCACGCCGACCTCAGAGTTGTACGACGCATGAGGAGCCAGGGTGCGGCCGAGCCGGCTGATGACCTGGGCCATTAGATCCTTGGTCGAGGTCTTCCCGGAGGAGCCGGTGATCCCGACCACCTTCAGCCCGTCGGCACAGATGCACCGGTCCAGGACGGCACGACCCACGGCGGCGAAGGCATCGCCGACATCATCGACCACGACACAGGGCAGATCGGACACCTCGTGGGCGGTCAGCGCCGCGACAGCTCCGGCGGTGGCGGCGTTGGCGACGTAGTCGTGACCGTCGGCGTGCTCCCCGGTGCGGGCAACGTACAGACTCCCCGGAAGCACCTCTCGTGAGTCAGTGACGACCGCCGTTTCGACCAAGACCGAAGCAGCGTGCGCTGGATGGACGCGACCCCCCGTTACCTGGGCGATCTCGTCCAAAGACAGGGGTATCACCCACCTGACCTTTCGTCTTTGATAGCAATGTCTTCCAAGGTGACGCCGGGCTTCTCCCCAGGCGCCGGGGCCGAGGGGTCGAACTCCAGCTCCACCGGGTCGGCCGCCGTCTCACTGGGTGCCACCCCGTTCTTCTGCAGCACGTAACGCATCACATCCGCAAAAACCGGGCCGGAGATCGTCCCACCATAGATGCTGATGTTGGTGGGGCGTTGCACCGTCACCGAGACCACATACTTCGGGTCCTCGGTCGGCGCGTAGCCGACGAACGAGGCGGTGGTACGACTGTAGCGCTTCAGGTCGTTGTCGTACCGCGATGCCGTGCTGGTCTTGCCGGAGACGCGGTAGCCGTCAACCGCTGCCATGGGGGCGGTGCCCTCGACGGTCGTGACCTCTTGAAGGATGTTCGTGAGCGTCCGGGCGGTCTCGCTGCTGACCACCCGCTCACCTTCGGGGGGCTCGGTCTGGGAGTACCGGCCCTCGGCGTCGGTGGTTCCCATCACTACCGAGGGCGGGATATGCACACCGTCGTTCGCGATGGTCTGGAACACTCCGATCTGCTGCAGAGCGGTGCTCGACATCCCCTGCCCGAACATCAGGGTGTACTTGGTGGTCGGGCCCCAGTCCTGGGTCGCTGGCAGGACGCCGGTGGACTCCCCGGGCAGGCCTAGACCTGTGGTCTGGCCCATGCCGAACTTGCCGAGGTAGTCGTGCAGCGTGTCGTCGTCCAGCTTCTCGCCGTACAGGATCGTGCCCATGTTGCTCGACTTGGCCAGCACTCCGGCGAAGGTGAGGTACTCGATGGGGTGCGGTTTAGCGTCCTTGAATACCCGCCCGGCCCGGGGTAGGCCCACCGGCACCACGACCGGCGTCTGGGCTGTGACCAGACCTTCCTCCAGGGCTGCGGCGGCCGTGATCAGCTTGGATGTCGACCCCGGCTCGAACACGTCTTCCACCAGCAGGTTGCGCATGCCGTCGGCGCTCTGGGTGGGTTCAGCGGGATCGAAGCTCGGGTAGCTGGCGGCAGTGACGATCCGTCCCGTCTCGGCTTCCATGACCGTGACGTAGCCACTGAGGCCACCTACCTCCTTCACCCGCTTCTCCAACGCGCTGTAGGCATACCACTGCAGGTCGGCGTCGATCGAGAGCCGGACGTCCTGACCGGGCACCGCAGGACGGTCTGCGGACGTTCCCGTGGTGATGATCTCGCCTGCTCCGCCGAGCTCAAAGGCACGTTCTCCAGGCTTGCCGGTCAGCTGCTCGTTGCGGGTGCGCTCCAGGCCCCCTGCGGGCTGGTCGCCAGCGCCCACCCATCCGACCAGCGGCGCCGGTGCCTCCCCCTGTGGGTAGTCGCGCTTGTGGTAGTCCTCAGCGTGGATACCCGGAATGCCCAGGGCATCCACCTGGTGCCAGACGGTTGGCGACACGTCCTTGACGAGATAGGTGAAACGACCGGTTGCGCCGGTCAGGGTCTTCTGGAGCTCCTGCGGATCCGAGTCGGTGATCTCCGCAATGTCTGCAGCAGCGCCGGCGGCGCCCTTCTGCTCTTCGGGGACATCGGCGTCTTCCCGGTACAGCGCGATGTTGACCGGGTCGGCCGTGATGTGCTTGCGCTCGACGTCGAAAGCCAACGGGGTGCCGTGGACATCGGTGATAGCTCCACGCGGTGCAGGGATAGTCACTTCGCGAAGCCGGTCGTCGACTGCGGCAGCTGAGACCGAGGCAGCGTCGAGACCCTGTAGCCGCACGAGCTGTGCGGCGAAGAGACTGAACACCATCAACGTGCCCAGCAGCAGCACCCAGGCCCGACGTTGCGGATGGGCGACGCCACGACCGTGGGTGATGGGAGCGAGCGAGCTCCGTCTACGCGCCACGATCACTCTCCCGGTTGCTGGCTCCCGCCGGCGCTGTCGGCCCCCGGCAGATCCACGGTAAAGGTCTTGCCGTCCTCCACCACGGCCGCCACGCCGGAGACGGCATGGTCGGAGAGGCGCACCGTCGCGGTGGACGGCGAGGCGACCATGCCCAGCGACTCGGCCTTCTTCGCCAGGCTGGCCGGAGAGGAGGCGTCAGCGAGCTCGGACTCCAGAGTTGCTCGTTCAGCCTCCAGCGTGGCGTGCTCAGAACGCAGGTCGCTGAGCACGAACGACCCCTCGGCCCGTGCCATGTTGAGCATCAACATGACCAACAGGCCACCGATGATGAGGGCTCCGAGCATCATCGCGAACCATACGTGGGTGACGGTCTTCGGCGCCGCATGGACCACACGCAGCGGGGTGGCTCCGCTGACCCGGCGCCCGCGAGCGCGCGTCGGGTCCGGAGCGTAGCGGGGGGCGGAAGCGGTCATCTGGCTCATCGCGAGTTCTTCTCTGTCGTAGCGGTCGGACGGGTGCGCTCGGCTGCCCGCAGACGCACCGAGGCGGCGCGTGGGTTCAGCGAGATCTCTTGGGGGGTGGCCTTCTCTGCACCCCGGGTCAGGAGTCGCAACCACGGCCGCTGCTCGGGAAGCTCGACCGGGAATCCGGGTGGAGCGGAGCTACTGGCCCCGGCAGCCAGCGCCTGCTTGGTGATGCGGTCCTCCAGCGAGTGGTAGGACATCACCGCGATGCGCCCCCCCGTGGGAAGGACGTCCAGGGCTCGCGGCAACGCGCGGTTCCAGACCGACAGCTCGCGGTTGACCTCGATCCGTAGCGCTTGGAAGGTGCGCTTGGCTGGATGCCCCCCCGAGCGCTGCGATGCGGCCGGGATGGTCTTGGTCAACAGATCGACCAACGCAGCAGATCGATCGAAGGGGGCGTTCTCACGCGTACGCACGACGGTGCGGGCGATCTTCCGGGCGAAGCGTTCTTCTCCGAAGTCCCGCAGAATCCGCTCCAGCGCGCCCTGGTCGTAGGTGTTGAGTACGTCGGCGGCCGTCGCTCCGTGCTCCTGGTCCATCCGCATGTCCAGCGGCGCGTCGACGCGGTAGGCGAAGCCCCGGTCCAGGTCGTCGAGCTGCAACGAGGAGACGCCCAGGTCGAAGAGGACGGCGCGGGCTCCCGCCAAGGCCAGGTCACCGAGGACTTCCGGCACCTCGTCGTACACCGCGTGGATGGCTACGAAGCGGTCCCCGAAGCGAGCCAGTCGGTGGCGGGCCAGGTCGAGGGCTTGCGGGTCCCGGTCGATGCCGACGACCCGGGCCTGAGGGCAACACTCCAGCACCCGCTCGGTGTGTCCGCCCATCCCCAGTGTGGCGTCCACCAGCACATCGTCCGAGGTCTGCAGAACGGGGCGAAGCAGGTCCACGACGCGCTCGAGCAGGACCGGAATGTGCCGATCCTGCGCGGGGCGGTCGTGGTCCACGGTTCTCCCGATGGTCGGTGATGGCTGTTCGGATGATGGTCGGAGTGAAGGTGGTGGTCCTGGCCAGTGGTCTCCCGCCGCCGCCCGCCCCGGCCCGATGTCGGGGAAGTGACATCGGGACGAGAGGGCCATCGGAGAGAGGCCAACGAACAGGACCCAGCGAGGTGATGAACGGGAGTCACAGGACCCCCGGGACCACCTCCTGCGACTGGTCGGCAAAGGCCTGTTCGGTCTCTTCCAGGTAGTTGTCCCAGGCCGCCGAGTCCCAGATCTCCAGACGGGACCCAGCGCCGATCACGGTGCAGTCGTGACTCAGACCGGCGTAGTCGCGCAGCGTGGCCGGGATGGTGACCCGCCCCTGCTTGTCGGGAATCTCGTCGGAGGCTCCGGACAGGAACACCCTTTGGTAGTCCCGCACTGCACGGTTCGTGGTGGGCGTGGACTGCATGGATGTCGCAACCCGTTCGAACTCCGTCATGGCGAACACGTAGAGGCAGCGCTCCTGCCCCCGGGTCATCACCAGCCCGGTCGACAGACGGTCCCGGAATTTGGCGGGCAGGAAGATCCGACCCTTGTCGTCGAGTCGTGGGGTGTGCGTCCCGAGAAACATCGGCACCTCCCCTTTCGTCGACATGACGGTGATGAATGTTCTTCCCCACAGTACCCCACTCTCCCCCACGTTTAAGGCTAGAACCGTCCTTTGTTGAGTCATTTTATTGCAAATGTGCAGGTCACAGGCAGCATCAGGCGGTGGGGGGAATTCAGCGAGCGAGCCGCACCCGGCCCCTGCAACTCTCAGCCACGTAGGGCAGGATCGAGTGATGAGCTCACACGTGGCCGAGACCGGCGAGCGCTCGGATGTCGACATAGGGACCGTGCAGTCGGTGGCCACCCAGGTGCAGCGCTCGGTAGCCACGGTGATCGAGGGCAAAGAATCAGCCATACGGACCGCGGTCATCGTCCTCCTCGCGCAGGGCCATCTGCTGCTCGAAGACGTCCCCGGCGTCGGCAAGACGATGCTGGCCAAGTCGCTGGCTCGGGCGATCGACTGCGACGTGAGCAGGGTCCAGTTCACCCCCGACCTGCTGCCCAGTGACATCACCGGGGTCAGTGTCTTCAATCAGGACAGCAGGGCCTTCGAGTTCCGTCGAGGAGCGATCTTCGCCAACGTGGTGGTGGGTGACGAGATCAACCGCGCCTCACCGAAGACGCAGTCAGCCCTCCTGGAATGTATGGAGGAGCGTCAGGTGACCGTGGACGGTGAGAGCCACCCCTTGGCGGCTCCCTTCATGGTCATGGCCACCCAGAACCCGATCGAGATGGAAGGTACCTACCCGCTGCCGGAGGCACAACGCGACCGGTTCATGGCTCGCATCTCGCTGGGCTACCCCTCCGCATCGGCAGAGCTGGACATGCTTGCCTCCCACGGTGAGGTGGACCCCCTCGAGGGAGTGCAGCCGGTCACCGACGCGGCCACCGTGGCCCGAGCGATCACCGAAGTCCGGAGCATCCACGCCTCGGCGGCGCTGCTCGGCTACGTCGTCGACCTCGTCGCGGCCACGCGCGCCCATCCGCATCTCCGTCTGGGCGCTTCGCCCCGCGCCGCCCTTCAGCTGCTGCGCGCCGCTCGTGCCCATGCCGCGCTGGAAGGCCGAGGTCACGTCCTGCCCGAAGATGTCCAGACTCTGGCTCCGGCCATCCTGTCGCATCGGGTGCTCCTCACCGGCGAAGCACAGCTGACCCGGCGGGGCGCTCGGGATGTGGTGGCCGACGTGTTGTCCAGCACGCCGGTCAGGACCGCGTAGCTCCCACGTCGATGAATCCTCTGAGCATCCTGACGCCTCGAGGCGGGACCTTCTTCGTCCTCGGCCTAAGCACGGTCCTGGGCGGGATCGCCTTGGGCTACCCCGACGTCACCCGGATCGGCGTCGTGCTGACCCTCCTGCCGCTCCTGGCTCTGGCCCTTGCTCGAGGCGGCGCACCACGCATCGCCGTGTCGCGCACCGTCGCCCCCTACCGCCTCCAACCCGATGAGCCCGGTGTCGTGGAGGCGTCGTTCCAGAACGTCGGAGGACGCAGGACACCGCTGTATCTGGCACAGGAGACGATCGACGTCCACCTGGGTGACCATCCGCGCTTCGTCCTGCACCCCTTGGACCGCGGTCAGGCTCGACGGTTGAGCTATCAGGTCCGCAGCTCCGCCCGCGGCGCCTACCGCCTGGGGCCCCTCAGCCTTCGTCAACGAGACCCCTTCGGACTGACCTACATCGCCGTTCGCCTCTCCAGCACCACAGAGGTAGTGGTCCTCCCCCGCGTGGTCGACCTCACCGGCCGGGGATCCATGGCCGAAGGACGCGGTAGCGAAGGTGAGCAGCCTCAGATGGTCGCTCTGCACGGCGAAGACGACGTGAGCATCCGCAACTACCGTGATGGGGACGAGCTGCGACGGGTCCATTGGCCTGCCACCGCCCATCGGGGTGAGCTCATGGTCCGTCAGGAAGATCGGCCGGCTCGTCGACGTGCCGTGCTGATCCTGGACTCACGCAGCAGCGCTCACGGACGGGCGCCGCTGCCGAGTCCCTCCTTCGAGTACGCCATCTCGGCGTTGGCATCGGTGGCGCAGATGCTGCTACTCCAGGGCTACGTCGTCCATCTCCTGAGCACACAGACGTTGAGCGAAGGCACCGCGAGCCAGCCGATGGACCTCGACACCCTGCTCGATACGTTGGCGCGCGCGCACCGTGACGACGATCTCAGCCTGGAGGGCGTGGCCGGCGCGGCCCATGCCTTCACCTCAGGTGGGGTGCTGGCGGTGGCGGCTCTGGTCGCCCGGGATGTCGAGGAGATCCGTCACCTCGCTGCTATCCGCGAGCATGGGTCGACCGCGATGGCCTTCGTGCTGGATCGCGCCGCCTTCGAAGGACGCTCCCCCCGGCGCGGGAACGACACCGATCCGGTGGTAGCCGCTGCGCCAGGGGGAAAGGAGTCCTCGCCGCGCCAAGAGCACGTGCTGCGCGACGCTGGATGGTCCACGGTGACCTGCACCCCCGAGATGAGCCTGCTTGCCGCCTGGTCGCAGCTGCGAAGCGCCCCGACTCACCGGACGTTTCGATGAACCTGCAGCGAGGGCTGTGGCCCGAGGCGTTCGTAGCCGCCCTGGCCACCCTGTCCGTCGGCTGGCCGTTGACGACCTTGCTCATCGAGCAGTCTTGGCTCGCCCCAGGCATCGTCGCGGTGGCCTCGGTCAGCGTGGTCGGCGCCACGCTGCGCAGCCTGAGGGTTCTTCCGTCCTTCGTCCCGATCAGCCAGCTGCTGGTCGGCATCCTGATCCTGGGATGGACGTATCTGGGCTCGACCTTGTGGTTCGGCTTGCCGACACCGAGCAGCGCCATGCTGGCCGGCGATCTGTTGGCCGAGGCGGGGGCGGTGCTGCGGGAGTTCGCTGCGCCGGCGCCGACCACGGTGGGGGTCTCCTTCCTCGTGGTGTCCGTGTTGCTGCTGACCGGAGTTGCGGTCGACGCCATCGGAGTGACGAACGCGGCACCCGCCGTGGCTGGCGTCCCTCTCGCGGCGGCCTTCTTGGTGTCGGTCTCCAACAACGGGGAGGCCATGAGTCCGTGGTTCTTCCTGACCACCACGGCCCTGTGGCTGACGATGATCGCTCAGCAGTCGGACCGGCTCCTGGCTCGTTGGCCCTCCGCCGATCGACAGGAGTTCGGCCCGGCACCGCGGTTCGGTCGTGGCTATCGCAACCTCGCCCGCGTGTTGGGTGTGCTCGCTCTCGCCGCCGGTGTGGCGCTCGCAGCCGCACTCCCCCATCTACCGCCCACGTTCTTCGGTGACGGCCTGGGGCGCAACCCTGAAGCCAACAACCTCGGGTCCGGAGCAGGCCAGGTGAGTTTCACCGAAACGATGGATCCCTCCGCAGACCTGCAGAACCAGTCCGAGGCCCCGGTGTTGGAGTACACCTCGACCGCTCGGGTCCTGCAGCCGCTTCGAGTCACGGCCACGAGCGAGTTCGACGGTCAGACCTGGCAGCCGCCCGAGCGCAACGCAGATCCGGTCCAAGGCGCCGAGCTTCCTCCCCGTCCAGGCGTGTCCCCCTCGGCCCTCGGCTCGACCGAGGAGATCTCGGTGACGCTGAACCAGCTCCAGGCGCCGCACGTGGCCATCCCCGCCACCACGACCCTCTTGGAGGTCAGTGCCACATCCTTCGGCTACGACGCCAGCTCGGGGGCTGTGCTGCTCAATGCCGGTATCGATGCCTACGCCGCGACCTACCCCGAGATCGTGCTCGACGGCGATCTCGCACCGGCGGGTCCCAGCGCCGGGGACATCGCGGCTCAGGACCCTTCGCTGCTCGAGGTGCCGAGTGCGAGCCAGGAGGCCGTGGACGAGCAGGCGCAGGCCATTCTGGGCGGACAGAGCAATCCGCTCGAGGTCGGTCGACTCCTCCAGGAACACTTCCGCACTTCCGACTACACCTACTCCCTGGAGCTGGCGCCCCCCGTCGACGGCATCTCGCAGGATCCGATCACTCAGTTCCTGAGCGCCCGACAGGGTTACTGCGTGCAGTTCTCGACGGCCATGGTGATGATGGCGCGCGCCAACGACATACCGGCCCGGATGGCCGTGGGCTTCCTGCCGGGCGAACTCCAGGACGACGGTGGTCGCCGGGTGATCGCCTCAGACGCCCATACATGGCCCGAGCTCTATGTCGACGGACTGGGCTGGACACGGTTCGAACCCACCCCCGGGGTGCGCACCGGTCTGCCTCCGGAAGTCACGCAGCCTCAGGATGCGGCAGCTCCCCCGTCTCAGGCCCCGGAGGTGCCGACCCCACAGCCTGAGCCCGTGCCGGAGCCGGCCTCGACGGCCACCTCGGACGCCACGCTCTGGCAGGACATCGTCGCGTGGGTCCAACAATGGCGTTGGGTCTTGCTCGCTCTCGCCCTGCTGGTCGTCGCGCTGGGCGTCCTACCCGCGGCGGGTCGGTGGTACCGGCAGCATGAGTCGCGGACCGCACGGACCGATCTTGACTTCGTCGAGAGCCAGTGGATCTTGATGACTCGGTCACTGGCCGACCTCGGGGTGCCTGAGCCGGAACCCCGCAGCCCGGCCGCCATGCGGCAGCACTACGCCGCGACGACCCACCTGGACGAACCGGGGGCGGCGGCCCTCGACCGGGTTGCGGACACCTTGGAGGACGTGCGCTACGCACGGAGTGACACCCTCACCCTGGACAACGCTCAGGTCAGCGCCGACGTCGCCGCCGTGGTGGAGTCGGTGCGTGAGCGCTCCACGTTAACGAAGCGTGCCAAGGCCGCGGTCCTACCCCATAGCGGGACCGTCGGGGTGGCGGAATGGACCAAGTCGGTGTTGCACCGCGGCGACCGCCGGAGATGACAGTGCCTACCCTCGACCAACCAGCACCGGAAGCGCAGGATGGTCGCCACGCAGATTCAGTCCAGGTAGTCGCGCAACACCTGTGAGCGCGAGGGATGCCGCAGTTTGGACATCGTTTTCGACTCGATCTGTCGGATACGTTCCCGGGTGACGCCGTAGACCTTCCCGATCTCGTCCAGCGTCTTCGGCTGGCCATCGGACAGGCCGAAACGCATCGACACCACGCCGGCCTCACGCTCGGAAAGCGTGTCCAACACCGAGTGGAGCTGTTCCTGCAAGAGGGTGAAGGACACAGCATCGGCCGGCACGACCGCTTCGGAGTCTTCGATGAGGTCTCCGAACTCGCTGTCACCGTCCTCCCCCAGAGGGGTATGCAGCGAAATCGGCTCGCGGCCATACTTCTGGACCTCGACGACCTTCTCCGGGGTCATGTCCAGCTCCGCTGCGAGTTCCTCGGGGGTGGGCTCCCGGCCCAGGTCCTGAAGCATCTGGCGCTGCACCCGGGCGAGCTTGTTGATGACCTCAACCATGTGCACCGGGATGCGGATGGTCCGTGCCTGGTCGGCCATCGCCCGGGTGATGGCCTGCCGGATCCACCAGGTGGCGTAGGTCGAGAACTTATAACCCTTGGTGTAGTCGAACTTCTCCACGGCGCGGATCAGGCCGAGGTTTCCCTCCTGGATGAGGTCGAGGAACAACATGCCTCGGCCCGTATAGCGCTTGGCCAGGCTCACGACGAGGCGCAGATTGGCCTCGAGGAGGTGGTTCTTCGCGTTCTTGCCATCCTGAGCGATCCACCACAGCTCTCGCTTGAGCTTGGCGTCCAACTTGTCCCCGGAGTTCAGACGCTCCTCGCCGAACAACCCGGCCTCGATGCGCTTGGCCAGCTCCACCTCTTGCTCCGCGTTGAGCAGCGCCACCTTGCCGATCTGCTTCAAATAGTCCTTGACCGGGTCGGCCGTCGCGCCGGCGGTGACGACCTGCTGGGCAGGTGCGTCATCATCGTCCCCAGAAGAGACGACAAAGCTGTCATCTTCACGCTTGCGGGTCGACGTCGACTGGGCTGGGGTCTTGGCTCCGACACTCTTGTCGTCGTCGACGACGTCTCCGGTGCCCGTGTCCTCTTCCTCGTCCTCATGGTCGGCATCCTCAGCGGTGGCTTCGGTGTCACCGGCATCGGCGCTGGCAGCGCTCTTCTTCGCTGCCCGCTTACGTGGCGTCTTGGCCGGTGCCTTGCCCGCGGCAGCCTTGGCCGCGGCGCGGGTCGTGCCGGAGGCCGCTGCGCCGTCCCCCGGCTGCTCCGAGCCCGAGGGCGCGGCGTCCTTGGCCTTGGCGGGGGCAGCCTTCTTGGCCACGCGCTTACGTGGCGCGGCCTTCTTCGCCGGTGCCTTCTTGGCTGGGGACTTCGCCGCCGGCTTGTCAGCGCTCTGGTCGGAACCGGCCGACACCTCAGTGGCCGTCTCCGTGATGGTCTCTTCCACGACGGCATCCTTGGGTTTGGAAACGGGCTTCTTGGCCGCTGCGCTGGCCTTCTTGGCTGCGCGCTTGGTCGCGGGAAGGGCGGACGTCGCGTCCTCACGCACTTCGATGGCGTGGTCGCTGAACGTCCGCAACACGGTCGTCTGACCCTTCTTCGGCAAACCCGAGCTCTCGAGCGCTTCACGAACCTGGGCCAACATCAGGAAGCCACGGTCCTTGCCCTCCGCCAGCAACTCGCGCAACTGTGGAGCTGCGAATTCTTGGGGCAGTTCCTTGGTCGAGTCCGGTGAAGTGGATTTGGCCGTTGCGGGTGTCACGAGGTGCACCGACTACTTTCTGCGCCAAGACGATGGCACGGGACGACTCTCGGTGTAGCCAGACGCGCACGGATGCGTCTCGACCGAGGTGGTGTTTGGGTGGTCAGGTGGTGCGATCGATCGAGGGGGACCAATCGGCGTCTCACACCATTATAAAACCCCAAAGGGGCAGATATGTTTCCTCGACCGTCACCAGGCCTGTTCTGGCGCCTTCACAGCCAGGACGGGACAGGCGGCATCGAGCAGTACACGTTGTGCATTCGACCCCAAAAAGAGCTTGCCCACCTTCGAGCGCCGGCGCAGACCGATCACGATGCAGTCGGCGTCCGTGTCCTCGGCCACCGCAATGAGGTCCTCACTCGGGTCCTCCCGTCCCTCGAGCACCCGCACCTCGTGCGCAATGCCCTCTTGGTCCAGCGACTCGGTAATACCGACCAGCTGGTCAGCCAGCTGGCTCGACTCGGTAGCGCCGAAGGCTCGACCCGAGCGGGGCGACTTGACCACAATCAACTTCAGGCCCCGTAGAACGGCCTCTTGGGCTGCCCTGTCCAGCGCCGCGCGCCCCTCACGGGTGGGCACGTATCCAACGACGATCGACATTGATCCCTTTCCGATACTCGTTTCAAGTGCACCGCGAGGCTACACCGGACGAGGCGGGGCGACGGCCGCACACAAAGCCAGGTCAACGAGGCGGGCCAGCGAGTACGTCGGATCCTCGGCTCTGGCCGCGCCGATAACGACGTTGGCCAGGGCACCCTCACCGGCCTGCCAGGCCAGGAAACCGACCAGCGAGAGCCACGGGGCCGAGCGACCCGCGGGAGCGTAGGCGGCGGCCTGGGTCATGCGTAGACAGGCTGCACGGTCCACCGCAAGAGGTTTCCGTATCACCGAGGCCACGATGCGCCCCTCCTCCGTATCAGCGCCGTACGTGCCGAGGTTGCACCAGGGGACCAGCACGCTCAGGACAGCGTCGCGGAAAGCCAGGCTGTCGAGCGCTTCGATCGCGCAGACCAGCTCGGCCGCGTCCAGGTCGTCGACTCGCCCGTCAGGAACGCTCGGCTCCGTCAGCAGTGACGCCAAGGTGCGGGCGGCACGGCCGCGCGGGTCCTGGCCCTCACCCTTGTCCGGTGGGACATCCGGAGCCTGCTCGGCACAACCTCGGGCTACCGCCTCAGCCAGGTCGTGACGCGCCGGTCGCAATAGCGCCTCTACCGCTCGACGATCCCGGGCAGGAGCCCGCCCCGCCAGGACATAGTCCGCAACCGCCCGTACGTCCGCTGACGCCGGAAGATCGAGCCACGCGTCGGTGTGAGACCCGGCGTCGAGAGGGCGCCAGCGGCGGCCCCGCACGCGAGCGCAACCCACCACCGATACCCCGTAGGACCTCGCCCGCTCGGCCACAGCGGCTAGAAGCTCCGTGCCATCGAGCGTCGGCCCGGGTCCCTCCTCGAAGGATATGAGGATGACCATGTCCGTCTCGGTGCGGAGCAATGCCGGCTCCAGGGCGGCCAGCGTCAGAGCGTGCTCCACAGGTGGGACCAGATCGACTCGGGCGGTCATCACGACGACCCCCCGGGCGCTCGGCATCGACGACGAACTCGACGGAGTCCGCTGCACACACACAGCGACCAACGATGCCGTGGGGTGGTAGCCGATCTGGTAGGGCACAAGCGCAATGACTTCGGCCACGCCGTGCAGTGTGGTCGAATCTGCGTCGCTGAGGATGTCCATACCCGTGAGGGTGGCGCCTCGGACAGGTCATCCGCTGAGGCCCCTGTGGACAGCAGAAGATGTGGACAAGCCCTAGATCGCGGAGAACTCCTCGCGCACCGAACCGGCGATACGTCTCATCAGGTAGGTGTCCAGACCCGCGCCAATGACGCCACCGGCCAGCGGCACTGCCCGTCCTAGGCCAGCCAAGGTGCGGGTCCCTAGTCGGGTGGCCACGCGAAATCCCACGCCCTTGTTGATCACCATCGCGGCAGCCCTCGGCACGCGGCTCACGGCAAGGCGTCCCATCGTGCCCCCGCCGGTGACGCCCACCTTGCGGAGGATGTCGTCGGCGTCCGCACCCAGCAGCGTCAACATCAGAGCCGTACGAGTCTGGTCGGTATCGGAGTCGTACCCACGCAACTCGGCGACGCCGGCGGCCATCCGGGCCGCCAGAGCGTAGAAGCCCACCACGTTGGCCGGCAGGGCGACGGGCATCGTGATGAGCCCACCGACTCCGGTGGCGAACCCACCGACTGCAGCGAGCTTGAGGTGGGTCTTCACCAAAGCGTCCACGGCCTCTTCGACCGAGTCGTGCTCTGCCCGTGCTGAGGCGACCATCTCGGATGCGGAGTGAAACGGACCTACACCGTCGATCCCGACGTCCACGATCTTGCGCACCATGGCCACCGAGGCTCGCGCCGCGTATGACGTGTCATCGAGCTCCGTCTCCTGTGCGGTGCCTTCGCGGTCTTCATCTTTACCGAACCAACCCATCGGGTTCTCCTGACTTCTAGGAACACCATCGGTCTCGGTGTCGATCGGGGATGACAGTACCCGTGCGTAAGATTCTGCGCATGAGCGCACCGGTGCAGCCGACTGAGTCAGCACGCAAGGGTGGCGGTGCCTCTCGGATCGTGGGCTTGGTGGCCCTCGTCGCCGGGGTCCTCGCAGTCGTCCTGGTCGTGCTGGGTGTGGTGGGTGTAGCCCGGACCGCAACCCCCAACATGCAGGGGTTCAACGCGGGCGCGACCGTCACGGTCAGTGAGAGCGGCGCGTCGATCTACGCACGCTCGGATGCTGAGCGTCCTCGGACCGTCTGCACCGTCGGCGACGGCGACAACACCACAACCCTGGAACGACCCACCAGCGAGTTCAGCGTCGATGTGTCCGGAAGCGACTTCTACGAGGTGGCACGCACGCCGGCGGCCTTGTCGCCAGGCAGCTATCCGGTGCGCTGCGAGGGCACCACCGCCGCCCTGTATGTCGGGCCCTCAGCACCGTCGACCTCGGCGTCCGGTCTCCTAGGACCCGTGGGACTGGTCAGTGGCGTGGCGCTGGCCCTACTCGCCCTCGGCCTGGGCTTGGTTGCGTTGATCCTTCGGTGGCTGCGCCGCCAGCCCGCAGACGGACCACGTGGCTACCCCTACGGCTCGGGCGCTGCCCAGCCGGGATACACCTCTCCCTATGCCAGCCCCCCGGGCCCCGGCACACCACCGTACGCAGCACCCTCTCCGCAGGACCCTGACGCACAGCAGTCCTCGGGGCAGCAGCCCTACAGTCCGCAGGGGCAGGACCCTTACGGCCAGCCACCGTCAGGCCAGCCGGCCGTCGAACCAGAAACGCCTGGGCCACGCTCAGCGAGCTCCTCGGCCTACACGCAGCCGATCCACCAGGGACCCCCTCCCCCGCCTCCCCCCTCATGGACCACTGGGCCGTCTGAGCCCACCCAGGCCATCGCCTACGGACAGGGTCGCTACGCGCCCCCGCCGCGTCCCTTGGACGAGGACGTCACGGAGCGGGGGGCGGGTAACAGCGACCGACCGGCTGTTCTCCCTGACGACGAGGAGCCGGAGGAACCGAAAGGGGACGCCCCGGAGCGGGACGAGAAGTCCCAGGATCACAGTCCTTCCGGATCGTCCTACCCGCCACCACCACCCCCGCAGTAGTGACCCGGCGCACCACAACAGGGGAACGCGCGCCACGAAGACCGTGACGCGCGTTCCGGAGCCATAGGCCGTTGTCGCTACGAGCCGTCGGACTCCTCGGGGGTGCTCTCCCGAAGGAACTCCTCGAACTCGGCACCGATCTCCTCCGCCGACGGCAGATCAGCCTCTTGGGCGGCCAGGACGTTGCGTTTGCGTTGCCCCTCCAGGAACTGGTCGTACCGCTTCTCCAGCTCAGCGACCGCCTCACCGATCTCCGGAGCTGCCGACACCTGCTCGGTGATCTCAGCTCGGTTCACCCCCGCCGCAGCGACAAGGTCGGAGGTGGGCATCTGCAGGTCGGTCAGGCCGAGGAACGCATCAAGCGCGGCCACCGCAGCGTCACCGAACGAGGACTCGGCAAGGTAGTGAGGGACGTGCACGGCCAGGCCCATGGTGTTCAGGCCTTCCTCACCCAGACGAAGGTGGAGCAGAGACTCTGCGCTCGCCGGGACCTTCACCTGCCCGAACATCGGCTGGTTCCCCACGATCAGGTCGTTGTCACTGGCAAACCGGGTCATGCTCACCGGCCGGGTGTGTGGCACCGCCATCGGTATGCCGTGGGCCGAGACCACGGTGCGCACGCCGAAGGCCAGACACAGCTGGTGGACCGCCTTGGCGAAGGCTTCCCACTGGTAGTCCGGCTCGTCGCCGTGCAGGAGCAAGAATGGTTGCCCGGTGGCGTCGAGCACGCGGTACAGCACCAGGGATGGGTCGTCGTAGTCGACCCAGTGGTCCGTGTCGAACGTCATCATGGGCCGGCGCGAGCGATAGTCGATGAGCTGGTCCATGTCGAAGGACGCGACCACATCGTGCTCGAGGGTGTCCAGAATGTGCTGCGTCACCTGTCCCCGGACCTGGCCGGCGTCGATGAACCCGTCGATCGACACGTGCAGAAGTGGCGCATGCAGCGGCTGAACTTCGGCGTCGGTTTCAAGCCTGAACAGTGGGGAGTGAGGGGTCACCTGGAGTCCTTTCGGGTTGATCCGTCTCCGTCGATATCTCAACGTACCCAGCGCCACACCCATTCCGCAGGACCTCAGCGCGAATCGGTGTTAGATACGGAGCATGACGATCTACGACTCTCCCGCGACGGTCTTCCACGACCTGGAAGCCTTTGTCGACCACGCGCGCTTGGACGGGCTGGCCCTGTCCCCGGACGGGACGCGACTGGTGACCACCCTGTCGACGCGCAACGACGCGAACACCGCATACGTCAGCGCTCTGTGGCAGATCGACCCCGCTGGCGTGGCTCCGGCTCATCGGTTGACGCGGAGCGCCGAAGGGGAGAGCAAGCCGGCCTTCACCACGACCGGCGACCTGCTCTTCACCTCCGGTCGCACCCATGCTCCGGACAACGCAGACGCGACCACTGCGGAGAGCGCCCTATGGCGGCTGCCGGCGGCTGGCGGCGAAGCTGAGATCGTGCTTCACCGGCGCGGCGGTGTCACCTCTGCCGTTGCCGCGACCGACGCTGAGATCACTATGATCACGGCCCCCGTCATGGTGGGAGCCGAGTCCGAGGAGGCCCACGCCGAGGCCCATAGCGCGCGGTCCACGGCGGACGTGAAGGCGATCCTGCATCGGGGGTACCCCGTGCGTTTCTGGGACCACGACATCACCCCGGAGCACTCTCGGCTCTTCACCCTGAAGGGCGACAGCCTCGACCGCCTGCACGTGGATCCCCACCTCAGCCTGGATGAGCAGAAGGCCGTGATCAGCCCGGACGGTCAATTCATCCTGAGCACTGCGGTGGCCTTCGAGGAGCGGGCGGAGCAGCGCACGATCCTGCTGCGGATCGACGCTCACACTGACCAGTCCACGCGGCTCATCGACGAGCCGGAGCACGACGTCAGCTCGGCGCTAATCAGCCCCGACGGCACCACCGCCGTGGTGTCGATGAGCCCCAAGAGCAGCCCGCAGTCGGCGCCGCGACCGACGCTGTGGCTGGTGGACACCGGCACGGGAGAACGAACCGCGCTGGCGCCGGGCTGGGACCGGTGGGCCAGCCCGGTGGCGTGGCTCCCGGATGGATCCACGGTGCTGGTCACGGCGGATGACGCCGGCGCTGGGCCGGTGTTCGCCATCACCGTCAGCACGGGTGACGTCGTCGCCGTGACCACCGACAGAGCGACCTACTCCTCGGTCGTGGTGCCGCCTCACGGTGATGTCTCGGTGGCCTACGCGGTGCGCAGCAGCCCGGCTTTCCCGGCTGAGGTGGTCCGGCTCGAACTGGCCACCGGTGAGGTCACGGCCCTGCCCGGTCCGGTCGAGCGGCCAAGCCTGCCCGGTCACCTGGAGGATGTGACCGCGGACGCCGCCGACGGGACGCCCGTGCGCGGATGGCTCGCCCTCCCCGACTCGGGAAACGGACCCGCTCCGTTGCTCGTCTTCATCCACGGTGGGCCGCTGAGCTCGCACAACGCCTGGACCTGGCGGTGGAACCCTTGGACGTTCGTCGCCCAGGGGTATGCGGTCCTGTTGCCCGACCCTGCCCTGTCCACGGGTTACGGTCAGGACTTCATCGAGCGGGGCTGGGGCGCCTGGGGTGACAAGCCCTACACCGACCTGATGACCTTGACCGACGCGGTCGAGCAGCGGGACGACGTCGACGCCGACCGCACCGCAGCTCTGGGCGGTTCGTTCGGTGGATACATGGCGAACTGGATCGCTGGGCATACCGACCGGTTCGACGCGATCGTCACGCATGCCTCGCTGTGGGCTCTTGACGGTTTCGGGCCCACCACGGACTCGTCGTTCTACTGGCAACGCGAGATGACCGACCAGATGGCCCTGGAGCATTCCCCGCACCGCTTCGTCGAGCAGATCACCACCCCGATGCTCGTCATCCACGGCGACAAGGACTACCGGGTGCCGATCGGTGAAGGTCTGCGGCTGTGGTACGAGCTGCTCGCCAAGTCCGGGCTTCCCGCCGGCCCCGACGGATCGACCGTCCACCGCTTCCTGTACTTCCCCAACGAGAACCACTGGGTGCTCACGCCCCAGCATGCCAAGGTCTGGTACGAGGTGGTCATGGCGTTCCTCAGCGAGCACGTCCTGGGCACGCCTCCGGTGCAGCCGCCGGCGGTCCTGGGCTCTGGCGGCACGCTCAGCTGATCGACCACCGGGTCTTGCTGGCCCACTGTTGGGCACGGACCACAGCCTTCGCCGACCACTCCTGCTTGGCGTTCAGGTACTCCGTGCCACTTCGTCCTGCGCGCGCGGAGAAGGCCTTCAGCGCGGCATAGTCGTCGCGGGCGGAGGGAGTCGCGCGCAGCCAGTCGCGGATCAGCAGTGCGCGTCGGCGTTCGTCACCATCGGCTGCTCGTAGGTGGACCTGCACGAGCTGGTGCGGGTCCGCCCCGAGCAGGCGGTGCTCCAGAGTCTCCTCGGCCGCTTCGGGTCCCGACGGCTGGTCCTGCCGAACGCGAGGTGCGGCTACGAAACCCGCTGCGGCTAGACCGTGCTGCACGTCTGCGTCGTCAACGTCACCCAGCGCGCGCAGCGCCACCTGCAGATCGATCTCGTCCCGGGCGGGGAGGTCGGCCACGGCCGTGCTGCCGACGTGTTCGACGGCGACGGCGAGCTCCCCGAGCACATGGCGCAACCGGCCCATCACGCGCTCGGCCTGCGCGGGCCAGGTGGGGTCCGGTTCGTGGATCGTCAGGAGGTCGGGGCGTGGCGCGGGTCGATGGTCGCGAACGTTGCGTTCGAACGGCACAATGCGCTCCTCCCAGAGTCCGTCCAGGCTCAGGAGCAGGTCGGCCACGCCGGCGTCGTTGGACAGCCACACGTCGGCAGCGGCCTGTCGCTGCTCGTCCTGGGCCTGGCTGCGGATCCGCGATCGAGCATGCTCGGGATCCATCCCCCGCTGGTCGACCAGGCGGCGAAGGCGCTCGTCCTCGCCTGTTCCTACGATGACGACCAGGTGGTATGCCGGTCCCATCGCCTTCTCCACCAGTAGTGGGACATCGTGGAGGACCACGGCGTCGTGCGGGGCCCCGGCGATCAGCTCGGCGGTTCGCGCGGCAATACGCGGGTGCGTGATGCTCTCCAGCCTTCGGCGGGACTCCAGGTCGGCGAAGACCATCGCGCCGAGGACGGGACGGTCCAGGACGCCGTCGTCGGTGAGAACGCGTGCTCCGAACGACTCCACGATCTCGGCCAAGCCGGGCGTGCCTGGCGCGACGACCTCGCGGGCAATGACGTCACTGTCCACCAGGAAGGCTCCCCGGGAGACGAGGTGGCTGGCCACCGTCGACTTGCCGGAGCCGATACCTCCGGACAGCCCGACCTTCAACATGCTGCCACCCTAGAGCCGTCTACCCTCCGGCACGGCCCTCGACCCGGTCCATCGCAGCATAGATCCGCTGTGGCGACACCGGCGCAGGCGTGCCCAACCGCTGGGCGAACAGGGAGACGCGCAGCTCCTCGATCTGCCACCCGATCTCGACCACATCGTCGTCCAGTCGACGGTGCGGCGGGAGGTTGCGGAGCAGGGCATCAAGCTCCTCGCGCACCACCTGCACCTGCTCCATCCGTTCGGCATCGCGAGCCAGGTCCTGCACGCCCTTGTCCAGTCGCTCACCCATGGCTCGCAGATAGACCAAGAGTCGCGGCAGCCTGCGATAGCCCGTCGCGGCGACGAAGCCCGGTCGGATCAGACTCGACAGCTGGCGCTGGACGTCCTCCTTCAAGGGCCTCGCCGCGGCGGTGCTCAGGCGGTCCAGGCGGTTGGACAGCACTCGTGCCTGGTCCAGGACAGGAGCCACCGTGCCCACGATGTCCAGCACCTTCGGGGTGCTCTGCTGGCGCACGGTCGCCACCGCAGCGTCGAAGTCGGACGCGGTGCGGACCCCACCGTCCGGCATGGCAGCGATGATCGAGTCCACCGCCGCGGCCAGAACGTCCTCCAGCAGACTTGGCACCGAGCCGTGGGGGTTGTGTCCCAGGCTCAGCTTCTGTTGGTTGTCCAGCAAAGCCAACACCCGCTTCCAGGGAGGACTCGTCGCCAGCAGGAGCAGCCTGCGGACCCCGATAGCGGTGGCCCGATCAGCCTCTGCCCTCGTCGCCACCACCCTGATGTCCACCGCGTTGCCGGTATCGACCAGCGCCGGGAAGCCCTGCACCGTTCGCCCGCCCACTCGCTGCTCGAACGTGGTTGCCAGAGTGCCGAAGTCCCAGGTGCTCAGCCCGGTGCGCTCGATGGAGGAGGCCGCTGCGGCCATGCTCGAGCGCACGGCCGGAGCGAGCTGCGCCTGAAGCACCGATAGGTCCTTTCCGCTGCCCAGCTCCTCGGTGGCCGCCGTGCCTGGCTGGGATCCAGTCCCTCTCGAGCGAGCACGCTCGACGACGAAGGTGGGCTTCAAGTGCCCCGGCACCCGATCCCAGTCCATGTCCGTGGGTCGCACTCGAGCGGGGCCGACGCTGCTGAGGGCGAGAGCCAACGCCGTAGCGATCGGCCCCTGGTCGGGATGCATTCGGCGCAAGGCTGCCCGCGCGTGGTCTGGGGCTGGGACGTAGTTGCGGCGGAGGTCTTTGGGCAACGACTTGATCAGAGCGATGACCAGCTCCTCGCGCATACCGGGCACGTGCCAGTCGAACCCCGAGGCGTCAACCCGGTTCAGCACCTCCAGGGGGACATGGACGCTCATGCCGTCATCCGCTGCGCCCGGCTCGAAGTGATAGGTCAACGCCAGCTCCAGGTCCCGGTAGGTCCAACTGCCGGGGAAGTCCCGATCGCTCACGCCGTCGCCGGCCACCAGCAGGTCTTCAGTGAAGGTCAGCAGCTCCGGCTCGGAACGAGCGGCCTTCTTCCACCACCGGTCGAAGTGCGCACCGGAGACCACCTGCGACGGCACCCTCTGGTCGTAGAAGTCCACCAGAGTCTCGTCATCGACCACGATGTTGCGTCGTCGCGCGCGCGCTTCGAGATCGCTGACCTCACCGAGTAGCGCACGGTTGTGTCGCAAGAACTCGTGCCGGTTGTCCCAGTCGCCTTCGACGAGGGCGTGCCGGATGAACAGGTCTCGGGACGTCTGTGGCTCGATCTTGCCCAGTGCCACCGGTCTCCCGGCGACCAACGGCACGCCATAGAGGGTGACGCGTTCGTTGGCCACCGCACTACCTCGCTTCCGCGACCAGCGCGGCTCGGCATACGAGCGTTTCACCAGGTGAGCAGCCGCGGACTCGATCCACGACGGGTCGACCCGCGCGTTGACCCGAGCCCAGAGGCGGGTGGTCTCCACCAGCTCTGCGGTCATCACCCAGTCGGGGTTCTTTCGGTGCAGGGTGGACCCGGGCTGGAGGTGGAACTTCGCGTTGCGCGCCCCGACGTACTCCCGCTTATCTCGGTCGTAGAGCCCGACCAGGGACAGCAGGCCCGGGACCAGGGACTGGTGCACCTGATCGGGTGTGGCCGGACTCGAGTTCAGACTCAGGCCGAGTGACTTCGTGGCACGTCGCACCTGGGTGTGCAGGTCCTGCCATTCACGCACCCGCAGGTAGTGCAGGTACTCGCGTTTGCACATACGGCGAAAAGCACTCCCGGACAGTGCCTTCTGCTGCTTCTGGAGGTAGTTCCACAGGTTGAGCAGGGTGATGAAGTCGCTGTCGTCGTCCTTGAACCGAGCATGCTGCTGGTCGGCCTGGGCCTGCTTGTCGCTGGGCCGCTCACGGGGGTCCTGGATGGACAGCGCACTGGCGATGACCAGCACCTCGGCCAACGCACCGTTCCGGTCGGCCTCGACGAGCATCCTGGCCAACCGCGGGTCGACCGGCAGCGCCACGATCGCCTTCCCGTAGGCGGTCAGCCGCTTCCTCGGGATGTGCGCCGGCGCGTCCGGGTCAATAGCCTGCAGCTCCTCGAGCAGACGCACACCATCGGCGATCTGTCGAGAGTCCGGAGGTTGCAGGAACGGGAAACGCTCGATGCGGCCCAGTCCCAGGTCGGTCATCGCCAAGATGACGCTGGCCAAGTTGGTCCGCACGATTTCGGGATCGGTGAACTCCGGGCGATTCTCGAAGTCGTCCTCGGCGTACAACCGGATGGCGATGCCGTCGGCCACGCGACCGCATCGACCCGATCTCTGGTTGGAGCTGGCCTGGGAGATCGGCTCGATCGGCAGGCGCTGCACCTTCAGCCTTTGGCTGTACCGGGAGATACGCGCGGTGCCGCTATCGACCACGTAGCGAATGCCCGGAACCGTCAGGGATGTCTCCGCCACGTTGGTGGCCACCACGATCCGTCGCCCACCGTGGCGGGAGAAGACCTGGTGTTGCTCCGACGCGGAGAGCCGTCCGTAGAGCGGCAGGATCTGAGTGTCGCCCAGGCCCAAGCCGGCCAGCGCGTCGCAGGCGTCGCGAATCTCACGCTCCCCCGAGCAGAAGACCAGGATGTCCTGCGGCCCCCCGTCGGAGGCGCTCGGATGGGTCCACAGCTCCTCGACGGCGTCGCAGATGCCCCCGACCTGGTCGATCTCGACGTCGGTGGGTGACCCGTCCTTGGCCGGGGGGCCGGGACGGGTCAACGGCCGGTAGGCCACCCGCACCGGATAGGTCCGTCCGGAGACTTCGACGATCGGCGCCGGTGTGCCATCCGGCCCGGCGAAGTGCTCAGCAAAGCGCTCCACATCGATGGTGGCGGAGGTGATGACCACCTTGAGGTCCGGGCGGCGAGGAAGGAGCTGCCTCAGGTAGCCCAGGATGAAGTCGATGTTCAGACTGCGTTCGTGAGCTTCGTCGATGATCAGCGTGTCGTACTTGCTCAGGTCCTTGTCGCGGTGAAGCTCGGAGAGCAAGATGCCGTCGGTCATCACCTTGACGAGCGTGTCGTGCCGGGACCGGTCGGTGAACCGGACCTGATAGCCGACAGTCGTGCCCAACTCGACCCCCAGCTCTTCACTGATGCGCTCGGCCACCGCCCGTGCCGCGATGCGGCGAGGCTGCGTGTGCCCGATGGTTCCTTCGATCCCGCGTCCCAGCTCCAGACACATCTTCGGGATCTGAGTGGTCTTGCCGGAACCGGTCTCCCCCGCCACGATCACCACCTGGTGGGCGCCGATCACGTCGAGCAGGTCGCTCTTGCGGGCCACGACGGGCAGGTCTTGGGGATAGGGGATGCGGCTGGGCACAGCCGCCCGCCGTGCCTCTGTATCGGACGCACTCGACCGGGCCCGTCGAGGGCGGGACCTCCGGGTCGACTCGCTCACATGACCGAGTGACGAGCACGCAGATGCTCAGTAGAGGCCTCGGTCGAGCCAGGGCCGCGGCATTCCGGTTGGTGAGCGGCACGGTACGTCTTTGACGGATCGACCACGGTCACCCTTTCCGCCTTGGCTCAAGCGAACGACGCTCACTCTGCCGCCCGTGTGGAAGCGACCCGCCAGACTCTAGTCCAGCCCTGCGATCCGGCCGTAGCGGCCTCACGCTGAGATGTTCCAGCGCGGCCGTCCCGCGACCGAGGCCCACGGGGACCCGTCTCCCGGCTGATGAACCTCTAGGTGCATCCGGCCGGCCCTCGTCGCCCCCGAAGGACCGATGGCGCTCTGGGCAGGAGCTGAGGTCGGCCATTGGCGAGCAGGTGAGCGCTCAGCAGGGTGAACCCGAGCTCGGTGCACGCGTCGATGAGCGTCTGGTGTTGCGCGCGATCATCGTCGGTGAACCGCGGATGCTGGTGCACGATAGCGACGACGAAGCTGCGCTCACCTCCCCCGCCGGATGCTTCTCGCAACAGCGCCTTGACCGTCTCGTGGCGGTCCAGGACCGGGACCGGCCCCCGTACGAAGATCGGCTGGGCCAAGGTCAGGTCATCCCGGAGCACCAGCACGGCGAGACCGCCGTGCAGTCGATCGGCATTGCTGACGCACAGGTCGAGCACGTCGTGCACCAGCGGGACGGGCGTCAGCGGTAGCCGGGGCCAGTGTGCGGGGAGGTCGGCGAAGGACATGCTCCAAGGGTCGGGCCCACCGTCGTCGCGAGATGATGTGTGTCCACAACGGCGACAGATGTGGACGAGGCCGAAGTGCTAGGTCAACACCTGGGTGAGGGCATGCAGCGTCACCCCGACAAGGGCACCGACCACGGTGCCGTTGATCCGGATGAACTGCAGGTCTCGGCCCACATGCAACTCGATGCGCCGCGCCGCCAGATCACCGTCCCAGCGCTTGATGGTGGCGGTGATGACTCCGGTCACCTCGATGCCGTACTGCTCAACCACGGCCAGCACCGCATCCGCAGCCCAGGCGTCGAGCCGGTTGCGCAGCTTCTCATCGGTCGTCAGTCGAAGGCCGAAGGCTCCAAGCTCCCCCGCGATGCGCGTCCGCAGCGGGCCCGCGGCGTCGCCCAAGGCCTCATCGAGGACCGTCCGGATGGCCTCCCAGAGATCCACCGCCGTGTCGGCGACCTGTGGGTGGTCCAACACGTGGGCCTTGAAGGCCTCAGCACGGGCCATCGTGTCCTCATCGTGCTGCAGGTCCTGGGCAAACGTGGCCAGGTAGGAGTCGATGGCCCGACGCACCCGGTGCTGCGGGTCGTCCCGGACCTCTTGCGCCCAGCTCAGGACCTCGACATAGACCCGGTTCGTCACCCGCTCATCGACCCACCCCGGAGACCACCAGGGGGCACGGGAGGACACGATCCGCACGACATCCTCGGGGTGGTCCCGGAGCCAGGAGTGCAGCTCCCGGACAGCAATGTCGACCACGCCGTGGTGAGCGCGATCCGCGACCACCGCCTCCAGGAGGTGGCCGGCCAAGGGGCTGACCGGCTCCTGGCGCAGTCGCGGGATCAGCGTGTCGTTCACGAGCGACTGTGCGTCCTGGCGCGAGATCCCCCGCAACACGGTCTGCGCCCAGGGCACGGCCTCGGCGACCACTCGCTCTGCGTGGTCCGGGTCCCCGAGCCACTGGCCGATTCGGGCCACCACATCAGCGTCAAGGTATCGCTCGCGAAGGGTCTGCGGGCTCAAGAAATGCTCGGAGACGAACTGCTCCAGACCTTGAGCCAACGTGTCCTTGCGCCGGGGGATCAACGCCGTATGCGGGATCGGAAGACCGAGCGGATGCCGAAAGATGGCGGTCACCGCGAACCAGTCCGCGATGGCACCGACCATCGCCGCCTCGGCCCCGGCGTGGACGTAGCCCAGCAGTCCCCCACGGCCCAACGTCGCCAGGAAGATCAGCGCCGCCAGCCCGAGAAGGCCGGTCGCGAGGAGGCGCATCCGGCGTAGGTCGGCCGCCCGCACGTCGTCACTGACCCACACGAGGACCCCCCGCCGCGTCGACGAACCGGCATAACGCGTTGACCGCCCTGAGCTGTTCCGGGGTGGCGACCGGGGCCTCCAGCAAGGCCGGGCTGGCGACGATGATCGCCATCGCCTTCGCCCGTGAGACCGCGACGTTGAGTCGATGGGTGTCATAGAGGAAGTCGACCCCGCGAGGCGCATCTGCCGCGCTCGAGGACGCCATCGTGTAGATGACGACGGCAGCCTCACGGCCCTGGAACTTATCGACGGTCCCCACGGCCACGTCCGGCGGAAGGACCGCGGCCAGCGTCGCCACGTGTGCATTGTATGGCGCGACCACCACGACGTCGCCAACGGTCAGAGGCCCTTCACAGCCTTGGAAGTCGACCCAGCGTCCCTGCAGCAACCGGGTCACGAGGTCCGCCACCACCTGGGCCTCGAGCACGTTGTCGTTGCTGTAGCCGGCATGGGGCACCGGAACCCACCGGAGGCCAGCACCGTTGGCGTCGACGCCAGGCTGGCCGGAGCCGATAGCGTCCGGCATCCCTGTCAGTCGTTGCCGGTCGAGCCCCGGCGAGGACCGCAGGCGGTCGTCATACGACATCGTCGAGACGAACGCGGTGATCTCCGGATGCATCCGCCACGTCCGGTCCAGGAACACTCCGCGAGCTTCGGGCATGACCGACGCGCCGTCGAGCATGTGCTCCAGAGCAGAGACCTCGGCGCCATCCGGATGGGCGCCGTTCGAAGGGGACGCCAGCTGCTGAGGATCCCCGAGCAGCACGACCGAGCCCGCCGCTCCCGCGACCGCCAAAGCGTTCGCCAAGGAGAACTGGCCGGCCTCGTCGATGACCAGCACGTCGACGCTGTCTCGCATCTGGGGCTGCGCCCACAACCACGCCGTCCCCCCGACCAGTCGCACTCCCGCCGGCGCCAGTGCCTCCATCACATCATCGATGGAGGTCGTCAGGAGGACCACGTCGTCCGGGTCGAGCTCGTCGGGCGCCTGCGCGGCGGTGATCTTACGCACGGCGGCTCGACCGGTCTTGCGCAGCAGCTGGTCCAGCACGCTGTGCGAGTTGGCGGTCACCCCCACCCGCAGACCCGCGTCCAGCAGATCGCGCACCAGGTGCAGGCCGGCATACGTCTTGCCCGACCCCGGAGGCCCCTGCACGGCCAGGACCTCTCCCGCGAGTTGGACGCCACACCGACGCACCACGTCCACCGCGCTCTCACCCTCCCGGGGCTGGAGATCCACGGGGACCACACGATCCAACAAAGCCCGGCCAGCGCCTCCTCCCCCCGCCAGCACCTCGGTGCCGAGGTCCATCAGCGCCTCGCGCAGGACCACGTTGTTGACCCATTCGTGGCTGACCAGTGCGTTGGCCGGGACCGGCGGATTGGTCTTACCGCGTTTGATATCGATCCATCCAGCGTCCAGGTCCACGGCCACGGTCTCCCCGACCCCGACGTGAGCCCGGGCGTCGTGCATCGTCTTGGTGACGCGCGCCTCCTGTGGAGGAAAGGCGTAGCGCCAAAGGTAGGAGCGCTTGATCTCTCCCCTCTGGACGGGTGCCGTCAACCCCCCCAGCGTGCTGCGGTCCTCGATCAGTTCGTCGTCACTCATCGAGCCTGTCCGGAAGTAGTCCCACCAGACCTGCTTGTCCTCTCGGCGATGCCAGCCGATGCAGCCCGCCAGGAGTGGGCGCCCCGCTTCGCGCAGCTGCGCCGCGAGGGCGTTCTCGGCCTGGATTCCTTCGCTGTCGACGGCTTCGACGATGGACTGCTCACCCGGCCGCGGCGGCACCCCGTTTGGGTGGCTCGCGAGGTCATCGCGACGGGCTTCGAGCCAGTTGTGCAGCGCCAACGTGCTACACACGTCGTCGTAGTTGTAGTCCGCGATGCCAGCCAAGATGGTGTCGTCGGTCCGACCGCTCGCCACCCATCTCTCGTACTCGACGACCGAGGAGAGCGCGTTGTCGACCGTGCCGGACCGCGCCGTGTCCCAGTAGTACGCCTCGAGCTTCTTGATGGAGTAGGACTCCTTGGAGATCTGCACCCCTTGGCGCACGACAGCGTAGAGGTCGACGAAGCGCTCGCCCCGCAACAACATGTCCAGCTGGGTCTCGGCCACCCCTTCTCGGGAGGTCAGACGCTTGAGTGCTGCCTGCTCGTAGTTGGCGTAGTGATAGATGTGCATCCCTGGGTGCTCGCGCCACCGAGCCAGCAGCCAGTCCAGCAGTGAGGACACCATGGTCGCTTCGGCCCCTGCGTCGTGCGCCCACCACGTGTGGAACGTCTCGTCGCGATCACAGAGGCCCGCCAGGTACTCCAGGCCTTGCCCGCCGGGGGCGAACGGGTCGCCTTCGAAGTCGAGGTAGACATCGCCCGGGTCGGGCTCGGGCAGGAGTCCCAGTCCTTCACCAGCCTTCGCCGGCCACAGCTCGTAGGCGGGTCGGCCGGTAGTGCGTTCGCTGAGCTGTAGTCGAGCCTGACCGGTCAGCCGCACTCGGGTGGTCGGGCTGAGTGCGTCGTGCACCCGTGGGTCGTCCACACCCGCTTCGGCCAACCCCGCCACGGTCGAAATGCCCGCCTCGACCAGCCGAGCACGCTGGTCGGTGCGCATCCCGGCCACGACACCCAGGTCGTCCTCGGCGCGCCACTGGGCGGCGCATCGCGGTAGCCAGCGGCACTGCGGGCAGTAGCTGTTGGGCACCGCCTGAGTCGGGGTCCGCTCCTCGAGGGCCGTGACCAGTCGAGCGCGCACCCTGGCGGCGTAGGCGTCCACGTCGACCAGACGCCATGGATGGCTCGCGTTGTCGCCGGCGATCACGGTGAGCTGCCGGGGGGCTACTCCTTGCACCTGCGTGAGGCGCACTGCATACGTAGCCATCTGCAAAAGCGCCGGCACCTTGAGCCGGCGCGCCAGCTTGGTGTCGGCAATGTCGTAGGACCACGACCCAAAACGGCCGGGTCGCTCGACCCGGACCAGGAAGTCGGCGAAACCCACCCAGTGACCGTCGAAGAGCGCGGCCTGGAACACCACGTCCGCTCCGGCCTGCATCGCCTCAACGGTGCGCGCTTCGCGCTCGGCCAACGTCAGACCCTCGTCCGGGATCTCGGCCACCGTGACGCCCTCGCCGTAGAGCGAGTCCAGGTAGGCGCGCTCATGCTCGAGCCCTTTGTCGAAGATGAGCTGTAGCTGCGCGTCCACACCATCCGCGGGTCGTGCCAGCCGCCCCTGGGCGACCGCCAGATCCAGCGTGGTGATGTGTGGGCACGCTACGTGTTTGGTGACGTCCGTGGCGCTGAGCACCAAGCGCCCGTCACGGTGCTGCATGCTCGACTCCCCACATGGTGGAACTCTGACACACGGCACCCACAGACCTTCGCGACCCAAGCTCGATGAGCCCCCGGACGTACACTTCAGCCCACGACGAAGCCGGTGGACGAGCTGGCGACCGGCCCCCATCTGAGGGCCACGAGCACGACGAAAGGCGGCACTGCATGAGCACCCCTCCCCCGTCCTATGGGCCCTACGACCCCGACGGGCGCGACCAGCCGTCCAGCCCCTATGGCTACGACGCATCAGCCCGACCGGTGGAGCACGGACACCACGACCACGCTCACAGCGAGCAGAGCCCGAGCGAGCAGTACGCGCCGCCGAACTATCCGCCAGCGCCTTCCTATGCCGCCGGACCTCCACCCAGTGAGGTCGACAACAACCTGGGGATCATCGCCTTGGTCACCGGACTCGTCGGCCTCCTGGTGCTGCCACCGGTGGCCATCGCCGCCATTATTTTCGGCCGCAAGTCTCAGACTGCCGCCGCCGCGGGCCGCGCGACAAACGGCAGCCTCGGCACCGCCGGCTTCGTGATGGGTGTCATCGGGACGATCCTGTTTGCCGTCTACTTCGTCATCGGGATCCTGCTGGTCATCGCGATCGCCGGTGTGGGACTGGCCACCTTCTAACCGCCCTTCCCTCGGCACATGCTGCCCGTCACGGTGAGTCGAGGCCGCCGTTCACATTGAGCGTCTCACCGATGACGTAACTGGACTCCGCGGAAGCCAGGAAGACGTAGGCAGGGGCGAGCTCGACCGGCATACCCGCTCGGCCCAACGGGGTCCCGACCCCGAACTCCGGGATCGCTTCCTTGGGCTGACCCTCCACCACCTGAAGTGGCGTCCAGATCGGACCCGGTGCCACGGCGTTGACCCGGATGCCGTTCGGCGCACACTGCTTGGCCAGTCCCTTGGTGAAGGCGTTCATGGCCGCCTTCGTCGTCGCATAGTCGACCAGATGCTCGCTCGGGCTGTACGCCTGCACCGACGAGCTCTGGATGATGGCGGATCCCGGCGGCATGTGCGGCAAGGCCGCCTTCGTGATCCAGAACATCGCATACACATTGGTCTTCATCGTGGCGTCGAACTGCTCGTCGGACAGGTCGCCCAGCACCGGCTCAGTGACCTGTTTGCCAGCGTTGTTGACCAGGATGTCCAAGCCCCCGAGGGCGTCCACGGCGGTGCTGACCAGGTCGTCGCAGAAGTCACGGTCGGTAATGTCGCCGGGGATGGCGACGGCGGTGCGTCCCTCGCTCTCGATGAGGGCCATGACGTCGCTGGCATCGGACTCTTCGGACGGCAGGTAGTTGATCGCCACATCGGCGCCTTCGCGGGCGAACGCAATGGCGACGGCGCTTCCGATGCCCGAGTCACCACCCGTGATGAGCGCTTTTCGCCCAGTCAGACGACCGGTTCCCCGGTATGAGGTCTCACCACGGTCGGCCTTCGGGTCCAGGTCCTGGTCCAGCCCCGGCATGTCCTGGTCTTGCTTCGGTGGGGTGATGTGGGGGTGGCGGTCCACCGGATTGTTGAAAGTGAGCTGGTCTGAAGTCATGACTCCAGGCAAACATGGCGGTGCGCGTGGCGCGACCGGAAACGCGGGGCTCTAGGCGACCTGGAGCACGAGACCTAAGATGTGGAGATGAAGAGGTTTGGGGCGATCTTGTTTTGGCTCGGTCTGGTCATCACCATCATCGGGGTGGCGGTGTCCATCTTCGGGGGGTCTCGAGCGTTCAACGCCGTATCCTCCGTGGTTGATGATGCGACCATCATGCCCGCCGGGGCAGCCACGGTGCAGATGGACGAAGGCGAGACGCGCACCATCTTCGAGCAGACCGACGGCGCCCAGGCGACAGCGGTCTGCCAGGTCAGCGGTCCCAGCGGTGAAGCGGTGCCACTCGACGCCTCGTCCGGCCTCAGCGGGACCCTCGGGGATGTGTCCTACGCTGAAGTGGGCACCTTCGAAGCGACCCAAGCCGGCACCTACCAGGTGCAATGCACCGGGGGTGGCACCACGCTGCTCAGCCCCGCGGTGGACTTCGGAACGGTAGGAAGCGGCGCGCTCGGGCTGATCGGAGGCATCTTGGGCGTCGGGCTGGGGCTGCTCCTGCTGCTGATCGGCGCGGTCCTGTGGTTCATCGGCCGGTCCCGGGCTAAGAAGGCCGCTGCGGGGGCCCCCTACGCAGGAACATCCGGGAACGATGGCTACAACACCCCACCCCCACCCCCGGGGGCGGGCTCACCACCGTCGTACGGATCACAGGAGACCCGCGGTGGATCAGCTCCTCCGCCGCCCCCGCCGTCGAGCTACTGACCCGAGGACATTGTCAGCCGCGTCGCCACTGGTTCGCGCGCTCGCCCCGGGACGCTGATCGAGCGACCTCCTGCACCCTGGCGGTCCGAGTGGCCGGGCGCTTCGCCCTCGCCACCCACTCCAACAGCGCCCTTCGAGCGCTCGGGGGGAACGCATGGAAGTGTTGGGCCGAGCCAGGGAACGAGGCAAAGGCCTCGTCCAGATCCGTCGGTATGACGCCGGCCTCCACCTCATCCAGAGCGTTCCACGTCCCATCGGCCCGGGCTCGTTCGACGGCAACGATCCCGGCGGGCTCCATCAGTCCCAGATCAGACAGCTCGGCCACGGCACGCTTGTTGACTCCGCTCCACCACGAGCCTTTCTTGCGCGGACATACCCACAGCTTCGACCGGTGGTCATCCAGGGATCGACTGGTGCTGTCGATCCAGCCGAAGCACAGCAACACCCGCACGGCCTGAGACCACGACAGGTTGGGCACGGGAGCCGACTTCTTGCGCAACACCAACCAGACTCCCTGGCCACGGTCGTGGTGCTGCTCCAGCCAGCTGCGCAGCCCCTCCTCGTCCTCCGGCTCGAAGGTCTCCTGGGTCGGGCGCATGGTCGGTCCTACTCCTGGCCGGACTCGTCGTCGTCGAAGGTGACCTCGACGTCTTCAGACTCTTTGGCGCTGGTGGCCTCCGCCTGGTCGGTGAAGGACTTCTCGTCAGCGCCGGTGAGGTCGGTGTCCTCGGTGAAGGGCGCAAGAAGCGCCCGAGGGTAGAGGCCCTTCACTCTCACCACGTTGATCTCGACTGAGAACACGAGGATGCACGCGACGAGAAAGAGCCACGCCATCAGCCCCAACACGAGGGCAAACACGCCGTAGGTGTCATTCGTGCTGTTGACGACCTGACCCACGTACGTCGCCCCGAACGTCTGCATCACCTGCCACCCTAGTGCTGCTGTCACTGCGCCCGGTAGGACCTGCGACCAGTCCAGCGGCTGGGCCGTGGAGGTCTTCATCCCGAGGGCGAAGAGCGTGGCCACCATCACCACCGACGCGGCGAGCAAAGCTCCGCTGGTCAAACCCCCCAGCTCTACGCCGTAGGACGAGGCGCTGTTGCTCAAGGCAGACAAGGTCGTGCTCCCCAGGAGAGCCAGCGCGGCGATCCCGATGAGCACGGCGCTGCGCAAGCGGGCCATGACCGGGTTGGGCCGTTTGTGCCGGGGGACCGACCAGCAGACGTTCATCAGGTGCTGCGTGGCGTGGCTCACCCGTGAGGCACCGTACACAGCGATCACCGACCCCACCAGCACGGCAGCGGTACTGCCCTGCAATCCCTCCGGGTTGGCGACCTCCCGGCCGATCACCGGAAACTGGCGGACCGCCGTGTCGAGCAGCGTCGCCTGCAGGTCGGGCTGTGACTGCAACAAGAACCCGAGTAGTGAGGCCACGAGCAGCAAGAGGGGGAAGAGCGAAAGGAATCCGTAGTAGGTGATCAGCGCGGCCAGGAAGACCCCCTGGTCGTCGACGAACTTGTAGATGACGGCGATGGGGAAGCCCACTCCCGGGCGCCGCTGCTGCAGCTCATCCAGTCGCTCGGCCAGACGCATACCCACCTCCACTCCCCGACCGGTTGGTCGCCACCAGTCTCAGCGCAGGCTCAGCGACGTATCCGATGATCGTGCCATGCCTACTGAGCCGGAGTACGGCGAGCGCGCGGAGAGTTCCGGTCTGTCCGGACTGTTTGGCACACTCTTCGTGGTCGGCACGGTCATAGCTGGCTTCGTCACCTTTCACCCGTCCTACGACGTCGACACCTTCCGGCGCATCTTCACCGACCTGGGCGAGACCACTCCGACCAGCGGGCAGGTGCGCAGCGGGGAGGGCAGTTTCGCCTTCGCTATGACCCAGCAGGACGGCGTCAGCCCCGTCGGGTTCGACCCGTGTCAGCCCATCGAGATCGTGGTGAACCCGCTCCACGCACCGCAGGGGTATGCCGAGATGGTTGACACCGCTGTGGAGCGCACGTCAGAAGCCTCGGGGTTGGACTTGACGGTGGTCGGTGAGACCGATGACCGCAACTTCTCTCAGCGTGGTCCTGGGGATCCGGCCATCGTGGCCTGGGCCGACGAGGATGAGGTGACGGACCTTGCCGGAGACGTCCGAGGAATCGGCGGGAGCACCTCGATCCAACAGTGGGGCGAACGACGCTACGTCAGCGGCATGGTCGTCATCGACACCGAGGGGGCCACGTTCGACCTCGGAGGACGGGTGGCTCAAGCGGTACTCGACCATGAGTTCGCTCACCTGGTGGGCTTGGGCCACGTCGACGATTCCGGGGAGCTCATGAACCCTCGACCAACCCGGCTGTCCTACGGTCCGGGCGACCTCGAAGGGCTCGCGTCGCTGGGCGCCATCGAGTGCCGCTAGCAGCGATCGAGTGCCGCTAGCAGCGACCTCTTCCGTCGGCCCTCAGAGGGGCTCCGGGCTGCCATCGTCTCTACGGGGGTGGGGCCAGCCACCCTCCTCGCCTCGCGTCGGGTCGGTCTGGACCACACCGCGCTGACCTGTGTTGGTGGCCGCAGCCATCGCCGCAGTGTTCTCGCCGATCCGGAAGAAGACGACGACGGACTCCATGAAGATGCGCAGAATCACCAGGTAGACCAACGTGACGAGAGGGATGAAGAAGAGGGCGAGCAGGATGATCAACGGCGAGCCCTGGTCCGAGAAGCCCACCACGAGCGAGCCGAGGAAGTAGACGATCGCACTGAGGAAGAGCACGGCCATCAGCACGACGTAGATCAACTTGACGAACTTGACGGTGATGAAGTGGTTGAAGTCCAGATCGAAGAGGGCTGAGAAGAAGCCCTTGGATTCGGTGGCCATGACAGGTCCTTACTGGTCCATCGAGGATGGCCGGTCCACCCCCGGGGGCCAACGATCTTGCCAGATGAACAGCCCCGCCGACAGGTTTCATCCTCCGGGAAGGCTCACTCCCAGCCCCAGAGCTCTTCCCCGGAGCCGGGACGTCGAGCACTGAGATAGGAGCCCACGACGGCAGCACCGAGGTCGTCGAGCTCGGGGGCAATGACGGTGCCGTCGACGCGACGTGCCATGTCGTCGACGAACCGGGCCAGGCCGCGGTCGCTGCCGAGCCGGAAGAACGTCGTTTGCGCCCCGAGCCGGGAGCACTGGTCCAGCTCCCGCACACTGCGGGCGATGGTGAGCGGGTGCGGCGGATAGTCGAAGAACGTGTCGCCTCCTGGCTCCAGGTGTGCCGTTGGCTCCCCGTCGGTGACGATCAGCAGCACCGGCTGAGCACTCGGGTGCTTGCGGAAGTGCCGCTCGGCCAGCAGCAGCCCGTGATGCAGGTTGGTGCCCTTCTCCCACTGGGGCTCGCGAGCGGTCAGACGCTCGATGTCGAGCACCTCGGCATACCGGCCGAACGCGATCAGCTCGAGTGCGTCGCCTCGAAAGCGAGTGGTGATGAGCTGGTGCAGGGCAAGAGCCGTGCGCTTCATCGGCACCCAGCGGCCCTCCATGGCCATGGAGAAGGACGTGTCGACCAGCAGCGCCACCACCGCCTGGGTTCGTGCTTCGGTTTCCTGGACCTCGACATCCGCCACCGACAGCGGCATCGACGCCGTGCTGCCGGGGCCCGAGGCCTCCGCACCCGCTCTTCGGATCTGCGCGTTGAGCATGGTGCGGGTGACATCCCAGGGCTCGGTGTCACCGAACGCCCATTCGCGGGTGGCCCCACTGCGCTCTCCTGCCGCCCCGGCGCGCCGCAGGTCCCGGGCACCGGGCCGCCCGGACATCCGCTGAGCAACATCCTTGAGCAAGGACTTGCCGAGCTGTCGCATGGCCTTCGGGGACAGCTTGAGGGCGCCGTCACTGCCACGCTGGAGCATTCCCGTGTCGCGTAGCGCGCGCTCCAGCTCGGCCAGGGTGCGGGCGTCCACCGCCGCGTCATCATCGAGCTGCCGAGCGAGCAGCTCGAGGTCGACGTCACCCATCGAGGCCCCGGGATACTCCTGCGACAACTGCTCGGAGAGGGCGTCGAGGTCCGCCAGATCTTGGAGGGCGCCGGTGCCATCGCCCAACCCGAGTCCTTGCTCACCGTCGAAACGTTGCGAGCCGGACCAGTCCTCGCCGGGTCTCAACGACTGAAGGTTGTCATCGAGGCGCGACAGTGAGTCCATCAGGTCCGGTGAGCCGAAAGCCTGTTGCGCCAGGGCGTCGAGCTCGTCGCGTTGCTCGGCGGTCATCGAGTTGCGCATCCGCTGGGCGGCGGCAGAACGCTTGGCCAGAGCATCGAGCAGGTCGTCGATCGTCTCGGGGTGCTCTGGGAAGTGCTCCCCGTGCTTGTCCATGAACTGCGCGAACTTCTCTTCGGTGGGTTCACCCAGACGGTGGGACTCCAGAAGGTCGTTCAGGTCGGTGAGCATCTCGTTGATGGCCGCTCGGTCCTGCTCGGTGGCCCCTTCCAGCGCCTGCTTCATCCCCGCGAAGCGCTGGTCGAGCATCTCGCGCCCCAACAGATCCTTGATCGTGTCGTAGTCGGCGCGCGCGTCGGTGCTTCGCCACGGGTAGTCACCGAGCTCGGAGACCGCGGCAGCTGTGGAGGGGCTGAGGCCCTCGATCTGCATCTCGGCGAAGCGGGCGTCCTCTCCCATCTCACGCGCCAACTGCTTGCGCTCGCTCAACACCGCTCGGTCGAGCAACTCGCGAATCTGCGCCATCGTCCCGTCGAGGTTGTGTTTGCTCAGGAGCTCTTGACGCTTGGCGGCAATCCGGCCGGCCAGGTCATCCAGCCCCGACTGGTCCCGGCCGCCCCTGCGGAGAAACTCGCGCATCGAGCGCTCCGGTGAGTAGCCGGCCATGACGTCCTCGCCGATGGCTTCGAGCGCCTCAGCGAGATCCACCGGTGGCGCCAACGGATCCGGACCGCCAGCATACCGGCCATATCGAGATCGATGCATACTATGCCCGCTCGCCATGTGGTCGACCTTCTAGCCGTAAAGGGTTTCGCCGGTGTCGGTGGCCTCTTTGGAGATCTTCCGCGCCAGATAAAGCCCCTCCAGCGCTAACTCGATCGCGCTGGCCCGCTCCCCGTCGTTGGTGGCATCAAGGCGGTCCATGACCAGGTCGTAGACGTCCGACTCCCCCAACACAGGGAGCCCGGCGAGCATGTCTCGCGCACTGACCCGCTCCCCCGTAGTGACGGTGGTCCCGCCCTCGAGGGCTTCGACCACGAGGGCCAGGTCGATCCCCGCTAGACGGTGGCGGACGGTGTCGGCGGTGGCCCGGCGGAGCAGGTGGTCGAGGATGTCGCGCTCTCGACCTTCCTCGCCGGACTCGAACTCGACTTTGCCGCTCAGCACGTCCACGGCCGCTTCGAGGTCGACCACGCGGGCGACGGCGTGCTCCTCGTGCTGCGTGGTCGCGCGGTGCAGCGCGGAGGCGGCGACCGTCTCTGCGCCGGCGATCGAGAACCGAGCGGACACCCCGGAGCGCTGGTCCACGGCTCCGGACTCGCGTAGGGACCGGGTGAAGCGAGCCAGGATCTCGATGAGGTGGTCCGGCACCGTGGCCGCAAGGTCGGCCTCCTGGCCGATCACGGCGATCTCGTCCTCGAGCTCGACGGGGTAGTGCGTGCGGATCTCGGCGCCGAAGCGGTCCTTCAGAGGCGTGATGATGCGCCCACGGTTGGTGTAGTCCTCGGGGTTGGCGCTGGCGACGACGAGGACGTCGAGGTCCAGGCGCAAGATGTAGCCGCGGATCTGGATGTCACGCTCCTCCATGACGTTCAGCATGGCGACCTGGATCCGCTCCGCGAGGTCCGGCAGCTCGTTGATCGCGACGATCCCACGGTGCGATCGCGGAATGAGGCCGAAGTGGATGGTCTCAGGGTCACCCAAGGAACGCCCCTCTGCGACCTTCATCGGGTCGACGTCACCGATGAGATCGGCGACCGAGGTGTCAGGAGTAGCCAGCTTCTCGGCATACCTCTCGCTGCGGTGCCGCCACGCGACCGGAAGGTCGTCACCTAACTCCCCCGCCCGACGGATCGAGCTGGGGGTGATGGGGTCGTAGGGATGCTCCCCGAGCTCGGAACCCTCAATCACCGGGGTCCACTCGTCGAGCAAACCGACGAGGGTGCGCAGGAGGCGCGTCTTGCCCTGACCGCGCTCACCGAGCAGGACGATGTCGTGGCCGGCGATGATCGCGCGCTCCACCTGCGGGATGACGCTGTCTTCAAAGCCGTGCAGACCGGGCCACGCGTCGACCCCGCTCCCCAAAGCCGCGAGAAGGTTGTTGCGGAGCTCGTGTTTGAGCGATGTGTGCAGATGGCCGCTGGCTCGCAAAGCTCCAAGCGTGCTGACCTCGGGGCGGGAGGTGGTCGCAGAGGACGTGGTCACGTTCTTAACGGTACGTCGCGCCGTTCGTTGCCACACCGCGGGTAGGCCGGTCACAGCCGAGCTGGTGTCGGATCGGCCGAATCGGCCGGGCGGCGTCAGGGTGGTGATCGGGTCCGGCCATCACTCACCCTGCTGCGCGATGCTACGCAGCAGGGTGAGTGATGTCTCGGAATCAACGCCGTATCGTCAGCTGCAGCCGCTTGTGCTTCCGCAGCCTTCACACACGTAGCAGGAACCGGCAGGGCGCATTTTCGTGCCACACGTCATACACATCGGCGCGTCTGCCGCCTTGCCCTGCAACTGCTCGAGCAGTTCGGTCGAGGAGTGCACCGATGGCTCGGCCGCACGAGCGTCGGCGGCTCCCGCTCCCGACTGGATCTCCGAGGCTTCCGGCGACTGTCGCTTGCTGGCTGGGGCTGCGGACTGGCTGTAGGACTCCAGCGCGTCTTCCAGATCCTCGTCGTCGGAGTCACCCGCCGCGTAGGAACCCGTTTCCAACTGTCGGGCCCGCTCTTCGGCCGAGTGGATTCCCATGAAGGACCGCGTCTCGAAGTCCATGTAGTCCAAAGCCAACCGACGGAACACATAGTCCATCAAGGACTGCGACATCCTCACGTCGGGGTCATCGGTCATACCCGCTGGCTCGAAGCGCAGGTTGGTGAACTTCTCGACGAAGGTCTCCAAGGGCACGCCGTACTGCAAACCGACGGACACCGCGATGGAGAACGCGTCCATGACTCCGGCCAGGGTCGATCCCTGCTTGCCGAACTTCAAGAACAGTTCACCGAGCTGCCCGTCGTCATAGGTCCCAGCGGTGAGGTACCCCTCAGCGCCCCCGACCGCGAACGACGTGGTCTGACTGGCACGACGCTTCGGCAGACGCTTGCGCACCGGCCGATACTCGATGACCTTCTCCACCTTGGGCTCGTCGGAGTCGACCGCTTCGTCCTTCTTGGCTTCGTCTTTCTTGCCGTCCGAGAGCGGCTGCCCGACCTTGCACATGTCGCGATAGACCGCCAGCGCCTTCAAGCCCAACTTCCAACCCTGCTCGTAGACGTCGCCGATCTCCTCGACCGTGGCGCTTTCGGGAAGGTTCACCGTTTTGGAGATCGCACCCGAGAGGAACGGCTGAGCTGCTGCCATCATCCGCACGTGCCCCATGGGCTTGATCGCCCGCGCACCCATCGCACAGTCGAAGACCTCGTAGTGCTCCGGCTTCAGGCCCGGAGCGTCGATCACGTGGCCCTTCTCGGCAATATGCTCGACGATCGCTTCGATGGTCTCGTCCGCATACCCCAGCATGTTCAACGCGCGGGGAATGGTCTGGTTGACGATCTGCATCGAGCCGCCCCCCACCAGCTTCTTGAACTTGACCAGGGAGAAGTCGGGCTCGATGCCGGTGGTGTCGCAGTCCATCATGAAGCCGATGGTGCCGGTCGGTGCCAAGACGGAGGCCTGTGCGTTGCGGTAGCCATTCTTCTCGCCGACCTTGATCACCGAGTCCCACGCCTTGGTCGCCGCCTTGTGGATCTCGGTGTCCATGTCGTGCAACGGACGGATCTCGTCGTTGGCCGCCTGGTGCTTGCGCATCACGCGCTTGTGCGGGTCCGCGTTGCGTGCGTACCCCGCGTACGGACCGACGACGCCAGCCAGCTCAGCCGAGCGCTTGTAGGCCGCACCGGTCAGCAGCGACGTCAACGTAGCGGCCAGCGTGCGACCACCCTCGGAGTCGTAACCGCGGCCGGTGGCCATCAGCAGCGCGCCGAGGTTGGCGTAGCCGATGCCCAGCTGACGATAGTCACGCGTGGTGTCACCGATCGCCTCGGTCGGGAAGTCGGCGAAGCAGATCGAGATGTCCATCGCGGTGATGACGAGCTCGAGCACCTTCTGATAGGTCTGCACATCGAAGGTGTTGTCGTCGCGCAGGAACTTCAGCAGGTTCAGGCTGGCGAGGTTGCAGCTCGAGTTGTCCAACGACATGTATTCCGAGCACGGGTTCGAAGCCGTGATGCGCCCCGTCTCAGGGGTGGTGTGCCAGTCGTTGATGGTGTCGTCGTACTGGATGCCGGGGTCGGCGCACTCCCAGGCGGCCTGAGCCATCTTGTTGAAGAGCTCGCGCGCATCCACGGTGTCGATGACCGACCCGTCCTTGCGTGAGCGCAGGCCGAACTCGCTGCCTTCGTCCACGGCGCGCATGAACTCGTCGCTGACTCGCACGGAGTTGTTGGCGTTCTGATACTGCACCGACACGATGTCGGAGCCGCCGAGGTCCATGTCGAACCCCGCGTCGCGCAAAGCCCTGATCTTGTCCTCTTCACGGGCTTTGGTCATCACGAACTCTTCGATGTCCGGGTGGTCAACGTCGAGCACGACCATCTTGGCGGCACGACGGGTGGCGCCCCCGGACTTGATGGTGCCGGCGGAGGCGTCTGCTCCTCGCATGAACGAGACCGGGCCGCTGGCGGTGCCGCCCGAGGAGAGGAGCTCCTTCGAGGACCGGATGCGGGACAGGTTCAGGCCAGCGCCCGAACCACCTTTGAAGATGAACCCTTCTTCCTTGTACCAGTTCAGGATCGAGTCCATCGAGTCGTCCACCGACAAGATGAAACACGCGCTGACCTGCTGCGGGCTGGGGGTGCCCACGTTGAACCACACCGGGGAGTTGAAGCTGAACACCTGGTGCACCAGGGCGTGAGTCAACTCGTGCTCGAAGATCTCAGCATCCTCGTCGGAGCGGAAGTAGCCGTGCTCCTTGCCCGCCTTGGCGTAGGTCAACACGACGCGGTCGATGAGCTGCTTCAAGCTGTGCTCTCGAGAGTCGGACCCCACGGCCCCACGGAAGTACTTGGTGGTGACGATGGTCGAGGCGTTCACGGACCAGAAGTCGGGGTACTCGACGCCGTGCTGCTCGAAGATGACGGCGCCCGTCTTCCAGTTCGTCTGGACGACATCACGCTTCTCCCACGTCACTTGCTCGTAGGGGTGAACCCCCGGCGTGGTGTAGATGCGCTCGATCGTCAGGCCCGCGTCGGCCCGACGCGAACGGGACTTGGCCCCGGTCGTCTCCGTCATATCCGTGCTCCTTGTGCTCTTCGGTGATGGGTGATCTGGTGCAGTTGTGACGTGCTATTGATGGTGTCAGCGACCACTGACATACCCGGCGTCGCTCTCGGCGCGCAGGAGGGTGATGGCCGACTCAAAGTCGTTGAGTGAATCGAATGCCTGGTAGACGGAGGCGAACCGGAGGTAAGCCACCTCGTCGAGGTGTCTCAGCGGAGTCAGGATCGCCAGCCCGACCTCATGCGCATCGACCTCTGCCTGCCCCAATGACCTGATGGTCTCTTCCACGGTCTGCGCCAAGCGCTGGAGCTCGTCTTCGGTGACCGGTCGGCCCTGACATGCTTTGCGCACGCCGACCAGGACCTTGTCGCGGCTGAACGGCTCCGTGGCGCCGGAGCGCTTGATGACAGCCAAGGTGGCGGTCTCCAGAGTCCCGAATCGTCGCCCGCATTCAGGACACTGACGACGACGCCGAATGACGGTTCCGTCCTCCTGGACTCGGCTGTCGACCACTCGGGAATCGGTGTGCCTGCAGAACGGACAGTGCATCACTCCTCCTTCGGATGGGGACAGTCTGTGGATGAGGTGTGCGCAGAGCCCGCTTCCCTGTGCACAACATGTGGACGAACCACACGGGTGTAACTACTAGATATAGGGATACTAGGTCGATCGGCTACTAGAAGCAACAGGATCGCCGCGACTTGGGCGTGTCGCGCCTCAGGGCTTCAGAGCGGAAAGAGGCTCACCCACCTCTCGGATGGAACCGTCACCCGCGGTGCCTCACCTGCCTCGATGGAGCCTCAAAGGGTTGTGGACGACCGCGACCATGCGGAAGGATCTTCAGGCATATTGGGGAATCACCCGTGACGAAGCCCCGAAGGGACCGTGCCCGTGAGACACGTTTTGACTGCGGTTGCGTTCTGCGCCGCCACCCTGATGACCGCTGCCTGCAGCGGCTCCGAGGA
>JBARVW010000028.1:0-72919 GCA_049646465.1 Ornithinimicrobium sp. | reverse complement strand
AGTGTGGAACAGTCCTAGCCTCGCTCACGTTGAGACCAGCAACGACACGTACCATCGAGGTCCTCTCGACCATCAGGAGAAACCATGTTCGAACGGTTCACCGACCGAGCCCGCCGCGTCGTTGTGCTTGCGCAAGAAGAGGCGCGCATGCTCAACCACAACTACATCGGCACCGAGCACATTCTGCTCGGTCTCATCCACGAAGGCGAGGGTGTTGCTGCCAAGGCGCTGGAGTCCTTGGGCATCTCGCTCGACGCGGTCCGCGAGCAGGTCCAGGAGATCATCGGTCAGGGCCAGCAGTCCCCGACCGGACACATTCCCTTCACCCCGCGCGCCAAGAAGGTGCTGGAGCTCTCGCTGCGCGAGGGTCTGCAGTTGGGACACAACTACATCGGCACCGAGCACATTCTGCTCGGTCTCATCCGTGAGGGTGAGGGAGTGGCCGCGCAGGTGTTGGTGAAGCTGGGGGCGGACCTGAACCGCGTCCGGCAGCAGGTCATCCAGCTGCTGTCCGGCTACCAGGGCAAGGAGACGGCTGCCGCGGGCGTGGGCGCAGGGGGCCAGGAGGGCCAGCAAGCCGGCTCCCTGGTGCTCGACCAGTTCGGTCGCAACCTGACCCAGGCGGCACGTGAGGGCAAGTTGGACCCGGTCATCGGGCGGCACAAAGAGATCGAACGCGTGATGCAGGTGTTGTCGCGCCGGACCAAGAACAACCCCGTCCTCATCGGTGAGCCCGGTGTCGGTAAGACCGCTGTGGTCGAGGGGCTGGCCAGCGACATCATCCGCGGCGAGGTCCCCGAGACGCTGAAGGACAAACAGCTCTACACGTTGGACCTCGGAGCGTTGGTGGCGGGAAGCCGCTACCGCGGTGACTTCGAAGAGCGTCTGAAGAAGGTCCTAAAGGAGATCCGCACCCGCGGAGACATCATCCTGTTCATCGACGAGATCCACACCCTGGTCGGGGCGGGTGCTGCCGAGGGCGCGATCGACGCTGCGAGCATCCTCAAGCCGATGCTGGCGCGCGGAGAGCTCCAGACCATCGGGGCGACCACGTTGGACGAGTACCGCAAGCACATCGAGAAGGACGCTGCACTCGAGCGTCGCTTCCAGCCCATCCAGGTCAACGAGCCGACGCTGGCGCACGCCATCGAGATCCTCAAGGGTCTGCGCGATCGCTACGAGGCCCACCACCGGGTCTCGATCACCGATGCGGCGTTGGTGGCAGCCGCCAACATGGCCGACCGGTACATCAACGACCGCTTCCTGCCCGACAAGGCGATCGACCTGATCGACGAGGCCGGGGCCCGGTTGCGCATCCGTCGGATGACCGCACCGCCGGACCTGCGCGACTTCGACGAGAAGATCACGCACGCCAAGCGGGAGAAGGAGTCGGCCATCGACGGCCAGGACTTCGAGCTCGCGGCGCGTCTGCGCGACGAGGAGCACAAGCTCACTCAGGCTCGGGCGGCTCGGGAGAAGGAGTGGAAGGCCGGCGACATGGACGTCGTGGCCGAGGTCGACGAAGAGCTCATCGCCGAAGTCCTGGCGGCATCCACGGGTATCCCCGTGATGCGGCTGACCGAGGAAGAGTCGTCGCGGCTGCTGCACATGGAGGACGAGCTGCACAAGCGGATCGTCGGCATGGAAGACGCGATCAAGGCCATCTCCCAGGCCATCCGGCGCACCCGGGCCGGCTTGAAGGACCCGAAGCGTCCCGGAGGATCGTTCATCTTCGCCGGACCCACCGGGGTCGGCAAGACCGAGCTGGCCAAGGCGCTCGCCGAGTTCCTGTTCGGTGACGAGGACTCACTGATCACTCTCGACATGTCGGAGTACTCCGAGAAGCACACCGTGTCGCGGATGTTCGGCTCGCCTCCCGGCTACGTGGGCTACGAAGAAGGCGGGCAGCTGACCGAGAAGGTGCGCCGCAAGCCGTTCTCCGTCGTGCTGTTCGACGAGATCGAGAAGGCCCACCCGGACATCTTCAACTCGCTGCTGCAGATCCTGGAGGACGGCCGACTGACCGACTCCCAGGGCCGGGCTGTCGACTTCAAGAACACTGTGATCATCATGACCACGAACCTGGGGACCCGGGATATCGCCAAGGGCGTCGCGCTGGGCTTCTCCGCGGGCAACGACACGCGCAACGACTACGAGCGGATGAAGAACAAGGTCACGGACGAGCTGAAGCAGCACTTCCGCCCCGAGTTCCTCAACCGCGTCGACGACACGATCGTCTTCCCGCAGCTCACGCAGACCGAGATCGTCCAGATCGTCGACATGATGGTCGTCAAACTGGACGAGCGCCTGAAGGACAAGGACATGGGCATCGAGCTCACGCCGTCCGCCAAGGCCCTCCTGGCCAAGAAGGGCTACGACCCGGTGTTGGGTGCACGGCCGTTGCGTCGCGCCATCCAGCGTGAGATCGAGGATGCACTGTCGGAGAAGATCTTGTTCAACGAGCTGGAGGCCGGCCAGATCGTCCTGGTCGACACCGAGGGCGAGGGCAAGAGCGAGGCGTTCACCTTCGTTGGCACGGAGAAGTCCGACATGCCCGACACGGTGCCCGTCGAAGAAGCGACGTCGGCCGACTGAGGCCACCCGCCGGCCGGGGCTCGTGAAGTCATCGCGACTAGCCCTCGTCGAAGCCGTACCAGATCGCGCGCGCGAGTCCATGACTCGGGCGCGCGATCTGCGTGCTGCGGATCAACCCCTCCTGGACCAGAGCCGCCAGACAACGTTCCCGTTGTTCGTCGTTCTGCGACCATGCCTCGACGAACTCGCCGGCGGGCAACCAGCCGTCGTGGTCCCGCAGCCGTTGCAGCAGAGCGCCGCGACACTGGCGGTCACTCCCGTGCCAAGACTGCCCGCGATGGGCGGGACCGGTGTATGCAGGTCGACCCGCGCGCAGCCACGCGCACCGGTCCCGGACCGGGCAGACATCGCATCGCGGGGCACGCGCGGTGCAGACCAGTGCACCGAGCTCCATCACGCCGACGTTCCACCGGACGCTGTCGTGTCTGTCTGCGGGTAGGGCCTGCCGGGCCACGTCGGTGTCGTCCTTGGTCAGCGACGGCGCCGGGAGAGCAGCCCCGCTGATGGACCGGGCCAAGACGCGGCGCACGTTGGTGTCGACCACCGTGGTGCGGACGCCGAACGCGAAAGCGGCTACTGCGGCAGCGGTGTACGTGCCGATGCCAGGGAGCGTCAGCAACGTGCTCTCCTGGCTCGGCACCTCACCGTGATGCTGATCCACGATCGCCTGTGCGCAGGAGTGCAGTCGGATAGCTCGCCGGGGGTAGCCGAGCCGCTCCCACGCTCGGACGGCCTCTCCGGGGGCTTCGGCGGCCAGGGCCGCCGGGTCGGGCCACCTCGACATCCACCGCTGCCACACGGGCTGGACCCGGACGACGGGCGTCTGCTGGAGCATCACCTCTGAGACCAGCACCGCCCAAGGCGAGGCGTCGGCAGAGCGCCACGGCAGATCCCTGGCGTGCTCGGCGTACCACTTCAGGATGGGCTTGTGCAGCGCTGCTGCCCTGCTCACACGTGGCGCTCCATGATGCTGCTCTCAGCGAGCCGGGAAAGCCCTTCGCGCACAGCCCGAGCGCGCCATTCACCGACGCCCTCCACCGCGGTGAGATCTTCGACCCCGGCCGAGAGCAAGGCCTGCAACCCGGCAAAATGGTCGATGAGGCGGTCGGCGATGGTGGGCGGCAGTCTCGGGATGCGAGCCATCAGTCGAGCCCCCAGCGGATAGACGGTGCTGTCCAGCCCTTCGGTGGACCCGTGGAAACCCAGACAGCGCGCGACCGCCCCCAGGTTGAGCAGATCGGTGGCGGTCAGGGCGTCGATGCTGCGGAGGATCTCCGCCTCGGTCCGCGCTGTGGGGGCCTGATGAGCGTAGTCACGCACGACGAGCTCTCGGCTCAGTCCGATCCCCCCGACGAGCTCGCTGAGTTGCAGACCGATGAGCCGACCGTCGACTCCCAGCTCGACCCGGTACTGAGCGATCTCGTGGCTGATCCGCCGCACCATCTCCAGCCGTTGCAGCATGGCGGCGGCGTCACGCACGGTGACCAGGTTCTCGATTTCCAGGGCCGACAAGGTGCCGGCCACCTCATCGAGCCGGGACCGATAGCGCTCCAAGGTCTGCAGCGCCTGGTCGGCGCGGGACAGGATCTGGGTGGAAGAGTCAAGGACGTGACGCAGGTCTCCGACGTAGACCGCGACGAGGGACATCGACTGGCTGACGGAGACGACCGGGCACCCGGTCTGCTTGGCTGTCCGCTCCGCGGTGCGATGCCGGGTGCCGCTCTCGCGCGTCTCGATGCTGGGATCGGGCACGAGCTGGACGGCCGCCCGCACGATCCGGGTGACGGCGCGGTCCAGGACGATCGCACCGTCCATCTTGGCCAGCTCACGCAGTCGTGTCGCGGAGAACTCGACCGGCAGCTCGAAGCCACCCGTGCACAGCTCGATGACGTTCGGGCCGTCGTCCAGCACGATCAGCGCCCCGGTCCGACCCCGGAGAATTCTCTCCAGCCCGTCGCGGAGGTCGGTGCCGGGCGCCACGGCGGCCAACGTGGCCCGCAGGACGTCCTCGTCGGTGGATGCTGCTTCGTCAGTCTGTGCCACGTGGTGCAGCCCTACCTTCACGCTCATCGTCGGGCGACATTCGGATCGCGCCGCGTATGGCTCCGCAGAGTCAGAGTCGCGGTGGCCATGTCGCTGGGTGGCCGTCACGCATGGGACCTGCGCACCGCTGCCCCGAGGTCATGCATCTCAGGCGGGCCTCTGGCGCGCGAGTCCTGGGGTGATCCTGCCACGATCGATCGCCATCTCGCGCTCTGGTGGCGGCGGCTACTGACTTTGGCCGATGACCGCTGCCCCGTGACTCTGCTCGTCGAAGGCCATCACCGTGGCTTCGGCGAGCGTGGACGCCTGTGCCACCTTCATCCCGGCGGGGGGTGCACCTTCGTCCAGCGAGCCCGAGGGCACGATCGCCCGGCGGAAGCCGATCCGTGCGGCTTCGGCCAGCCGACGAGGAACCCCCGTCACGGACCGGAGCTCCCCGGCCAGACCGACCTCGCCGAAGGCGACGGTGCCCAGCGGCAAGGCCCGGTCGACGGTGGCACCAGCCAGGGCCAGCGCCATCGCCAAGTCGGCGGCCGGCTCACTGAGCCGCGCCCCGCCCACGGTGGAGACGTAGCAGTCGGCGCCGGCCAGGTCGAGCCCGACGCGACGTCCCAGCACCGCCAGGATCATGGCGATCCGCGAAGAGTCGATGCCGCTGGTCGTGCGGCGTGGACTACCTCCTCCGGACGGCGTCATCAGCGCTTGCACCTCGGTGACCAAGGGTCGGCGCCCCTCCAACGTCACGGTGACGCACGTGCCGGCCACCGCGATGTCGCGGCTGGTCAGGAACAACGCGCTGGGGTCGGGCAGGCCCACAATGCCGCGGTCGCCCAGGTCGAAGCAGCCCACTTCGTCGGTGGGGCCGAAGCGGTTCTTCACGGCCCGGACCAGCCGCAACCGTGAGTGTCGCTCCCCTTCGAACTGGACCACCACGTCGACCAGGTGCTCCAACACCCGAGGTCCGGCGATCGAGCCGTCCTTGGTGACGTGGCCGATCAGCAGCGCGGAGATGTTCGCGGTCTTCGCGCACTGGATGAGCGCCGAGGACACCTCCTTGACCTGACCGACGTTGCCGGGAGCCCCCTCGACGTCCGCGCTGGCCAGGGTCTGGACGGAGTCGACGATCAGCAGGCTGGGCTGCACCTTCTCGACGTGGCCCAGCACTGCGGCGAGGTCTGTCTCGGCAGCGAGGTAGAGCGTGGGAGCCACGGCGGCAATGCGCTCGGCCCGCAGCCGGACCTGCGCAGCCGACTCCTCGCCGGAGACGTAGAGGACCGTGCGGCCGCCTCGCGCCGCTCGCGCCGCCACGTCCAGCGCCAAGGTGGACTTGCCGATCCCCGGCTCGCCGGCCACCAGCACCACCGCGCCGGGCACCAGTCCGCCACCGAGCACGCGGTCGAACTCTCCGACCCCGGTGCTCTGCGCTTTGGCCAGATCGACGCTGACCTCACCAATCGGCACGGCGGGACGCAACGGCACCACGGCGGCGGTCCGCACCGTCGCACCCCCGGCGTCGGTGACGCTGCCCCATTCCTGGCACTCGCCGCAACGACCGACCCACTTGATGCTCGTCCACCCACACTCGGTGCACCGGTAGGCCGGAGCGTTCTTCTTGGAGGCAGCGCTGCGTGCCGAGGTGGTTGTCATACCCAGCAGGCTATGTGTCGCTACCGACAGTGCCCGATCCCACGGTCTGCGCACCGGTATAGGTGTGGTGATAGAGGTTGACGGCGTAGTCCACGCCGTGACCGGGGTGCTCGTCCAGGATGGTGGCAGCGACGTCAGGGGTGAACTCGATACCCACGACCGCCTCGAAGTCGCGACGACTCTCGAACTGCCACCGCATGTCCACCCGGGTGCGGGACCAACCCATCCGCGTCCAGAACCGGGTCACTGCAGCGCTGTCGTAGTCCGGCCAGGCCCGGTTGAACCAGCGACCGAACGTGGAACGCGTGGCGTCGTTGTCGATCACGAAGGCCGTGCCCCCTGGCGCCATGACCCGGTCCAGCTCGGCCAACCCCGGTTCGCAGCCGGGACCGAAGAAGTAGGCCCACCGAGCGTGCGCCACGTCGATCGATCCGGTTGCCACGGGCAGCGCCTGGGCGGCTCCTTGCCGGACCTGGATGCCACTGACGTCCACACCGTGGTCGCGCAGGGTCGAGAGGCGCTGTCGCGAGCGCGCGACCAGCGGCAAGTGCGGCTCGACACCGAGGACGGTCGCGGCCCACCGCGCCAAGATCGGTAGGTGGTACCCGCTACCGCAACCGACGTCCAGGACGTTGGCTCCCGGCAGGTCAGCGACCCGGGCCATGGCCGCCCAGATCGCACCGTCGGGGTCCACGCCTCGGTTCTCCAGCTCGTAGACATCGGGATGGTTCCAGATGTTCGGGCTGATGGTCGCCGGCGAATCAGCCATCGGCCCCGGCCGTCGTCGCGCCGACGCCGGTCGCCGGGTGGACGAACAAGGGAAGTTGTCGTCGACCCCCTGGTTGGCTGACGGCGGCCACACGCGTCTGCCGCTGGTCCATCACCTCGTCACACAGCCGGGCCAGGAGACGGTAGGCCGGAGCTCCGATCAGTTCCACCAGTTCGTCCCGCAGCGAGACGTAGACGGGGTCGGGGGCGGAATGGGCGCTGCGGGCCGAGGTGCAGTACCAGTCGAAGTCGTGACCACCGGGGCCCCAGCTGCCACGGTCGAACTCCTCCAACGTCATCTCGGTGTAGGTCGTCTCGTCGGCGCGCTCGACCGTGCGGTAACTGCGCTTGATCGGCAGCTGCCAGCAGACGTCCGGCTTGGTGGTGTGCGGTGCGAGCCCGTTCAGCAGCGCGTGCTGATGCAGCGCGCAACCGGCGCCCGCGGGGAACCCGGGCCGGTTCAGGAAGATGCAGGCGCCCTGCACCCGTGCGGTGACGATCTCCGATGCCGACGCATCGTCCTGAGGCTCGACCACGGAAGTCCACCCGGAGCGGTGTCCGACGTCGTGCATCTGCCATTCGTCAGGCCCCAGCTCCTCGACGACGCGTCCTACCCGGTCAAGATCGTCCTGGTCGCTGAAGTGAGCGCCCAGGGTGCAGCAGCCGTCCTCGGGCCGCTCCGCATACACCCCCGGGCAGCCGTCGCCGAAGATGCAGCGCCAGGACGAGGTCAACCACGTCAGATCAGCGCGCACCCGCTGGCCCACCTCGTCCGGATCGATGAACTCGGCCCACATCCGCGGTCCGTCGAGAGTGACCTCGTCGGGGTGCGCGTTCGCTGTCACCGTGCCAGCGTAGGGCCTGACGGCAACAACCCTGGAAGTCGCCCGGGCCCTGGGGGTCTACTGTGTGCGGCATGGAAGGATCTACGCGTGGCTGTCGATAGTCCGCATCCGAAGATCCCGATTCATCTGTCCACCTCCTCGGTCTATCCCCAAGGGCCTGGCTACTGCTTCGACCTGGCCGAACGCCTGGGGTACGACGGCGTCGAGGTGATGGTGTGGAGCGACGAGGTCACCCAGGAGGCCAAGCCTCTGATCGCTCTGTCCCATCTGCACGGGCTGCCGATCGGGGCTATCCATGCACCCACGCTGTTGCTGTCCCAGCGGCTGTGGGGCTGGGACCCCTGGGGCAAGATCGACCGGTCCCTCGAGCTCGCCCATGACGTTGGCGCGCCGGTCGTGGTCGTCCACCCGCCTTTTCGGTGGCAGCGGCGGTACGCCGACACGTTCATCGAGGGCGTGGCGCGACGTGAGCAGGACAGCGGCGTGACGATCGCGGTGGAGAACATGTTCCCGTGGCGAGTCGGACGGGCCGACCTTCAGGCCTACCTTCCCGCTCACGACCCGACCGATCTGCCCTACAAGCACCTCACCTTCGATGTATCGCACGCGGGGACCGCGGGGAGCGACGCGCTGTTGATGTTGCAGCAGTTGGGCCCCAGGGTCGCCCACGTTCACCTCGGAGACAGCTTCGGCACCTTCCGGGACGAGCACCTGGTCCCCGGTCGTGGAGTCCAGCGCTGCGCTGAGGTGTTGCAGCACCTCGTGCACACCGACTTCGGCGGGGTGGTCAGCCTGGAAGTCGGCACACGTAAGGCGGAGCGGGCTCAGCGAGAGCTCGACCTGGAGGAGTCCCTGGCCTTCGCCCGCACCCACCTCACGGCGCCCTCGGTCCCGAGTGGACCGTAGCGGCGTCCCAGACAGGAGCGGCGGGCCGGGATGCCATCAACCGACGATGGCGCGTAGCCTGACCCCATGAATCTCGGGATCCTGGACCCTTCTCCGCTGCTTCGACGAGGGCTGTTGGAAGTGAGTCGCCACGACTCGCTGCGCACTGTGATCGAGAAAGCCCCGGTCAGTCGGGGAGTGGTCAATCGCTTCGTGGCCGGCGCCGACAGCGAGTCGGCTGTGTCGGTGTCACAGGAGCTGGCTGATACCGGCCGCAGCGTCACCATCGACTACCTCGGGGAGGACACCCTGGACGTCGAGATGGCCACCGGCACCAAGAACGCCTACCTCGAGCTGCTGCAACAGCTGTCGGAAGCGGGTCTGACCAGCTCGGGCAAGGTCGAGGTCAGCCTCAAGCTCAGCGCTTTGGGCCAGGCCCTGGGGGCCGACGGTCACGAGATGGCGATGGCGAACGCTCGGGAGATCTGTCGGGCCGCCTCCAACGCCGGCACCACGGTCACGCTCGACATGGAGGACCACACGACGACGGACTCGACCCTGGACAGCTTGCGCGAGCTGCGCCAGGACTTCCCTTGGGTCGGTGCCGTCGTGCAGTCCTATCTGCACCGCACGGAGTCGGACTGCCGCGACCTGGCCTACGAGGGCAGCCGGGTGCGCCTGTGCAAGGGTGCCTACAACGAGCCGGAAACCGTGGCTTACCAGGACAAGAGCGACGTGGACAAGTCCTACGTTCGCTGCTTGAAGGCGTTGATGGCGGGCGATGGCTACCCCATGGTGGCCAGTCACGACCCCCGGATGGTGGAGATCGCCGGTGCGCTTGCCGACCGCGCGGGCCGCGCCAAGGACAGCTTCGAGTACCAGATGCTGCTGGGCATCCGACCCGACGAGCAGCAGCGTCTGAGCGACGACGGCAACACCGTGCGGGTCTACCTGCCCTACGGCGACCAGTGGTACGGATACCTGGTCCGCAGAATGGCTGAGCGCCCGGCTAACCTGGTCTTCTTCGCGCGGTCCGTGCTGACGACGGGCTGAGCGGCGTGCGGATCGCCATCCTGGGTGCCGGGGTGATGGGCGGCACCTTGCTGTCGGCGTTCGTGCGTGCGGGGCACGATCCGGACGACATCACGATCAGCGACAAGGTTGCGGCCCGTAGGGACGAGGTCGGGGCGCTGCATGGCGTCACGGCAGCCGATCCCACAGCGGCCAGCCGCGGCGCCTGCGTGGTCATCCTCGCGGTCAAGCCACAGGACATGAGGGCGTTGTTGACCGAGATCGGGGACGGCGTCGAGCCCGGCGCGCTCGTCATCTCGATCGCGGCCGGGATCAGCACGGACTTCCTCGAGGCACATCTGCCGGAGGGGACCTCGGTGGTCCGGGCCATGCCGAACACCCCCGCGTTGGTGGATGAGGCGATGTCTGCCTTGGCGCTTGGCCGGCACTGCAGTATCGAGCACGGCGCGCAGGCCGAGGCGCTTCTGGCCACGATCGGACGGGTGGTCACTCTCGACGAGCAGCATCTGGACGCCGTGACGGCGCTTTCCGGCAGTGGTCCGGCCTACATCTTCTACGTGGTCGAGGCGATGATTGAGGCAGGCGTCCTGCTTGGTCTGCCCCGGGTGACCGCAACCGAGCTGGTGGTGCAGACCCTCTACGGCGCGGCCACGATGGTGCGTCAGACGGGGCAGCACCCCACCGTGCTGCGCGAGCAGGTGTCCAGCCCCGGCGGGACCAGTGTGGCCGCGCTTCGGCAGCTCGAGGACCATAAGGTGCGGGCGGCGTTCATGACGGCCATCGAGGCGGCCGCCCGACGATCCCACGAGCTGTCCGCCTCGGACTGAAGCGTTTTCACGCCCCGGCCGCCGCTTTCGTTGCCCATTCGTCACCTTTGTGGGGCTCGACAGCAAGCCGACCTGTGCCACAGTATGCGCATGACTGAGATCAGTGTGCGCCGACTTGCAGAAGAGGACTGGGATGAGTATCGGCAGACCCGGCTGCGTGCCCTGAAAGAGTCACCGGAGGCCTTCGTGGCCTCTGCTGCGGAGGAGAACGACTACCCGGAAGAGCGTTGGCGAGACCGGATGCGCCGCTCCCAGCGACTGTTGGCCGAGCGGGCGGGTCAGGCTATGGGGGTGGTCAGCGTCGGGTCCGAGAACACGGCCGACGATGCTGTGGGAGAGCTTTTCGGACTGTGGGTCTCGCCCGACGCCCGTGGCACCGGCGTGGCACGCCGACTGCTCGAGGCAGCGGCCCGAGCTGCGCGTGAGTCCGAGATGAAGCACCTGGTCTACTGGGTCGGCACCGACAACGGCCGAGCCGTGGCCTTCGCCAGCAGCTTCGGTTTCCGCCCCACCGACAACCGGCGCCCGATGCCGATCCGGGGCGTCGATGTCGAGGATGAGGACGCCGAGGAGATGGCGATGGTGCTCCCGCTGGGAGCGTCGACGGGAAACATCCCCACGAGCCTGTGACTCTCAGGGCCGAGCGGCAAGCTGTTCGATGTACTTGCTCGGTCCGGACACGATCATCATGTGGTGTTGGCCCACCTTGGTCTCCGGGAGGGCATGCATGAAGTCCTCGCCCGGTGCCTTCACGCCGACGACCGTCACGCCGTAGCGCTTGCGGATATCGGTCTCCCCGAGCGTAAAACCGATCATCTCCTGCGCGGGCCTCATCTTGACGATGGCGTAACCGTCCTCGAACTCGATGTAACCCTCCATCTTGCCGTTGACGAGGTGGGCCACTCGCCCGCCCGACTCCGCCTCGGGGAAGATCACGTGATGGACGCCGATCCGCTCCAGAAGCCGCGCGTGCTCGGCACTGACGGCCTTGGCCCAGATCGACGGTATGCCGAGGTCCACCAGGTTGCCCACGGTGAGCAGAGACCCCTCGATGGAGGTGCCGATGCCCACGACGGCGATCCGGAAGTCGCGTGGCTTGGCGGTGCGCAGCTCTTCGGGGTTGGTGGCGTCGATCGTCTGCACCCGCATCAGCTTGCGGGCGTAGCGCTCGGCCACGTTGCCGTTGATCTCGATGGCGTGGACTCGATATCCCAGACGGTCCATCTCCAGCGCGGCCGCCGCCCCGAAGCGTCCGAGACCGATCACCAGCACGTTCTCGTCGAACAGTTGATTCTTGGCCATCCGGGGCTCCTCGTCTTGGTGATGCCGTCGCTGGGCTGTTCTCGGCTAGCGTGCGTCCATGATTGCGGCATATGTCGCCTGGGACCAACGTTTCACGGCGTACGACTTCGGGTTAGGCCACCCCATGCATCCGATGCGGCTGAGCCTGACCCATCACCTGGCTCGGCATCTGGGCTTGCTGGACCATGCGGAGGTCATGGTCGCGGCGTCTCAGCCTGCTGATGACGCGGCTCTGGCCACGGTGCACACCCCGGAACTGATCGCCACAGTGCGCGCGTTGTCCGCGGACCCGCGTGCTGCGATCGGGCAGCTGGGCATCGGCGACGCCGACACCCCGGCCTTCGTCGGTATGCACGACGCCAGCGCGCTGGCCGTCGGGGCCACCCTGGACTGTGCTCGTGCCGTGTGGGAGGGCAAAGCGCAGCATGCCGTGAACATCGCGGGCGGACTGCATCACGCGATGCCCAGCCGAGCGGCGGGCTTCTGCGTGTACAACGACGCGGCCGTCGGCATCCGTGATCTCCTGGAGGCCGGGGCCGAGCGCGTCGCGTACATCGATGTCGACGTCCACCACGGCGATGGCGTCGAGACCGTCTTCTGGAACGACCCGCGCGTGCTCACGGTCTCGCTGCACCAGAGCGGTCGCACCCTCTTCCCCGGGACGGGCTCACCGGCGGACACCGGCGGAGCAGCGGCGCCCGAGAGCGCAGTCAACGTGGCGCTGCCCCCCGGGACCGACGACGCCGGCTGGCTCCGCGCCTACCAGGCGGTGGTCCCGCAGGTGGTCCGGGCCTTCGACCCCGACATCATCGTCAGCCAGCACGGCTGCGACTCCCATCATTCGGACCCGCTCGCCCATCTGGACCTCACGATCGACGGTATGCACACCGCGTACACCTGGATCCATGAGCTGGCTCACGAGGTCAGTGGTGGCCGGTGGGTCGCGCTGGGCGGTGGGGGGTACGAGCTCGTAGAGGTGGTGCCCCGAGCGTGGGCACACGTCATCGGCATAGCAGGGCATCGTCCGGTTCGGTTGGACCAGCCGACTCCCGCGGCCTGGCTCGAGATGGTGGAGCAGGTCTGCGGGGTGCCGGGTCCGCCGACCATGGGCGACCGAGGGGGGGCGCCGATCCGCTACGGGTCCTGGGAAGAGGGATACGAACCGGAAGACCGTGTGGACATGGCCATCATGGCGACGCGGATGGCGGTTTTCCCCGGACTCGGTCTGGACCCGTACTTCGACTGAGCCCGCAATATGAGATCTGTCACACTGATGCGGATACGGCGTGTCGCGCTGGACGAAGCCCGCCGGAAGACTTTCTCTCCACGGGATCAACCTCTATGGTGGGCGCACGGCACGGCCTTGGAGTCCCGTGGGTGCCGCTGTGACTGGATCGAGAGACAAGGATGCCCGATGGGCGAGGAACGCCAAGTGGCCGAGATGTCGTTCATGACCGTTGCAGAAGTTGCCACCCTCATGCGCGTTTCCAAGATGACGGTCTATCGGTTGGTTCACAACAACGAACTGCCGGCGATCCGCGTCGGTCGTTCGTTCCGGGTGCCGTCGGCGGCGGTGCAGAACTACCTGAGCGAGTCCTACCACGGCACGGCGTGACGCTCTCGAGTTAGGGGCACTTGCGGCGGGGCGATAGGCTGACGCCCTCCGCATCGAGGTCCGGTGCGATCCCCACACGAAAGACTCGGTACATCCATGGGTTCAGTCATCAAGAAGCGCCGCAAGCGGATGGCAAAGAAGAAGCACCGCAAACTGCTGCGCAAGACGCGTCACCAGCGTCGCAACAAGAAGTAGCCACCTCGGCGCGGTGATGCGCTGATGACCCCTCCCGCCCACGAGGCCGGTGAGAAGTTCGCGACGCTCGTGCCGGCTGCCGATGGGCAGGGCCGAGCGGTTCGCGTCAGCGTCCTGACCAGGACAGGCTGCCATCTCTGCGATCGTGCCCAGGTCGTGATCGACGAGGTCACCGATGGTCTGCGGGTCGGGTCATGGTCGATCGACATCGACGCCCAGGATCCAGAGTTCCGCACCCAACTCCTCTCGCGCTACGGCGAGTGGCTCCCGGTGATCTTCGTGGACGGGCGGGCCCACGACTATTGGTCGGTCGATCGTGAGCGGTTGCGCCAGGTCCTCCTGGAAACCTGAGCAGGCACCCGGAGCCCCTCGGGAAAAATACTTCGATGACTTTGTGCATTTCTTCACAAAGTCCTATCCTGGGCAGACCAACATCTCGTGTGGCTGCCGACGTGGTCGTCACTGGGATCCGGAAGGAGCCGGTGCCGTCGTGGACCCACAGCCAGCACGTCGCGGCGTCTCGGATGCCACCGTCGGCCGCCTCCCGGCCTACCGCAGGGCTCTGAACGACATCGCCGAAGGGGGCGGCACGCGGGTCTCTTCCCGCGAGCTGGCCGCGGCTGCCGGAGTGCAGCCCGCCCAGCTGCGTAAGGACCTTTCGCACCTCGGCTCCTACGGTGTCCGTGGTGTCGGCTATGACGTGGACCAGCTGCGGGAGCAGATCGCTGCACACCTGGGTCTGTTGAACTACTGGCCCGTGGCCATTGTGGGGGTGGGAAACCTCGGCCGAGCGTTGGTGTCCTTCAAGGGCTTCTCCCGCCGGGGCTTTCACATTGTGGCCCTGGTGGACGACGACCCGCAGATCGTCGGTGAGGAGATCGCCGGGCTGAGGGTGCAGAGCCTGGACGACCTGGTGGCCAGCGGGATCTCGCTCGACTTCGGCGTCATCACGACGCCGGCATCCGGGGCCCAGCGTGTCGCTCAAGCCCTGGTGGATCTGGGAGTGCACTCGATCCTGAACTTCGCAGCAACCACACTGTCGGTGCCCGAGAACGTCGGGGTGCGACAGGTCGACTGGTCCACCGAGCTCGAGATCCTGGCCTTCCACGCCCAGCGGCGCGGGGTGGCCCGACCCGTGATGCCGCAGCGCTCGGTAGTGGGAGGGATCTGATGAGTCTGTTGGTTGTAGGCCTGTCGCACGAGACGGCCCCGCTAGAGGTGTTGGAGCAGATCGCGCAGCGTCCGGAGGCGGTGCAGGGGCTGCGCGACCAGGTCCTCCGCGCCGAGGATGTGGCCGAGTCCATGGTGCTGGCCACGTGCAACAGAGTCGAGATCGTGGCCGAGGTGGACCGGTTCCACGGAGCGGTCAGTGACATCGCCGAGGCGGTGGCCCAGGCCAGCGGCTACAGTCGGCGAGAGGTCACGGAGCTGCTGTACGTGCACTACGACGAGCGGGCAGTGCATCACCTGTTCTCGATGACCTGCGGCCTGAACTCGATGGCTCTCGGGGAGCCTCAGGTCCTGGGGCAGGTGCGCGAGGCGCTCGTGCTGGCCCAACGTGCGGGATCCGTGGGGCCACTGCTGAATCCGCTGTTGCAGCACGCCCTCAAGGTGGGCAAGCGGGCCCACGCCGAGACCGACCTCGACGCCGTCGCCCGGTCGTTGGTGCAGCGGGGACTGGATCTGCTCGCTCCTGGGGGGCCCGCGCTCACTCAGGCCAGAACGGTCGTGGTCGGCGCAGGCGCGATGGCGGCGCTAGCGACCGCCACCGTCCGAGCATCAAGCTCAGCGGACCTGATGATCATCAACCGTGACCCAGTCAAGTCCTCCGCGCTGGCGGACCGGCACGGTGCGTCCAGCGGGCTGTGGGAGGACCTGACCCGGCATCTGGCCACCGCCGATCTCGTCATTTCGTGCACCGGCGCTACCCAGCCGGTCATCAGTCGCGACATGGTCGCGGCGGCCCTCGACGGCAGACGGCAGGATCGATCACTGGCCTTCCTCGATCTGTCGATGCCTGCCGATGTCGAGCCCAGCGTCGATAGGCTGCCGTCGGTTCGTCGGGTCGGTCTCGCTGACCTGCACGAGCTCCACGGCGCGTCGGGTCGGGACTCCCATGTGGCGCAGGTGCTGGACGACGTTCGAGACGTGGTGACGGCAGAGGTCGCCGCCTACCAGGTGAGTCTCCGAGCGAAGGCGGTGGCCCCGACCGTTGCGGCTTTGCGGTCCCGGGCGGGCGTCGTCGTGCAGTCGGAGATGGAGAGGTTGAGCCGCCGGCTGCCCTCCTTGGATGGGCGAGAGAGCGCGGAGATCCGTCAGGCGATGGCCCGGGTGGTCGACAAGCTCCTGCATACCCCGACGGTGCGAGCCAAGGAGCTCTATGACGACAACGGGCCGGAGGACTACGCCAAGATGCTGCGCGAGCTGTTCGATCTCGACCCGCACGAGACGGTAGCGGTGGCAGCACCGCCCGTGGTGGGTCCGGGTGACCACTCATGATCCTGGGCACCCGCGCCAGCGCGCTGGCGATGACCCAGGCGAACTGGGTCGCCGCTCGGCTGCGCGAGCAGGGAGAGTCGGTCGACCTGGTCACGGTGCGCACGCACGGAGATGTCAGTTCGGCACCGTTGACCGAGATCGGAGGCACCGGTGTCTTCGCCTCCGCGTTGCGCTCCGCACTGCGCAGCGGTGAGATCGACGTGGCCGTGCACTCTTTGAAGGATCTACCGGTGGCGCAGGAGCCCGGGCTCCACGTCGCGGCGATCCCCGCTCGGGAGGATGCTCGAGACGTGGTTGTCACCGCGGATGGTCGGGAGCTCGACGCCCTGGCCGAGGGCTGCACCGTCGGCACCGGATCTCCGCGCCGCGCCGGACAGCTGGCCACGATTGCCAAGCATCTGCGCATCGTCGATATCCGAGGCAACGTGGATACCCGGGTGTCCAAGGTCCGCAGCGGAGAGGTGGACGCCGTGGTGCTTGCCGCCGCCGGGTTGCGACGTCTTGGTCGTGACGCCGACGTCAGCCAGACGTTGGAGCTGACGCAGATGTTGCCCGCTCCGGGGCAAGGCGCTCTCGCAGTGGAGTGTCGGGACCCGGGAGCATCGACCGGCCCCCGAGACGCCGAGGTGCACGAGGCGTGCGCCCGGTTGGACGACCCGGTGACTCGCGACTGCGTGACGGCGGAGCGAGCGATGTTGGCTCGTCTGGAAGCAGGTTGCACGGCCCCGGTCGGGGGCTACGCCGAGCCTGCAGACTCCGGAGGCTACCGGCTCACCGGATGGGTCGAGATGAATGGAAAGACGGCACGCGATGCCGCGTCAGGAAACGAACCGCATCATCTCGGCGAGACCCTCGCCGAGCGCTTGCTGCACCACCTGTCCGTAGAGACGAAGAAGTCGATCCTCGTAATGGAGCGTGAATCGTGAGCACCCATGCCTATGTCGCTGCCCCCTCGCCCCGGAAGGCCCCCAGCGCCCGTGTCGCCTTTGTCGGCGCCGGACCCGGCGACCCGGGTCTGTTCACCGTCCGCGCACGTGACTACCTGTCGGCCGCGGATGTGATTGTTCTCGACTCCCTGCACCTGGCCGAACAAGTGCGGTCCTACGCCAAGGACGATGTCGTCTTTGTCGACGGCTCACGAGCCACCTCGGGGCGGGAGCTGACGGCCGGCTCCCGCGCCAAGCTGGTGGTGAAGACCGCCAGGGGGCTGGACGATCCCAGCGCTCTGGTCGTGCGGCTGATGGACGGCGACCCCAGCGCGTTCAGCGGGTTGGCCGCCGAGGCCTCGGCGTGCAGCAAGGAAGGCATCCCCTTCGAGATCGTTCCCGGCGTGAGCACGGCGTGGTCCGTTCCGATGTATGCCGGAGTGCCGCTGACCGGGAGCAAGTCCAGCCACGAGCTGCACATGCTTGACGGCTCGGACTCCAAGGTCGACTATCGGTTGTCCGTCTCCGATGCCGTCACCGTGGTGGTGATGGGAGTGACCAAAGACCTGCGGCGAGCGCTGGCCGGCCTGCTGCAGGCTGGTCGGGATCCGGAGACGCCGGTGGCTCTGACCGAGCACGGCACCACGGTCACGCAGCACACGGAGGTGAGCTCCCTCCAGGAGGCACTGTGCGCCCTGGAAGACGGGCGAGCCGAAGAGGCCGGTGTGGCTGTCGTGGGAGCCCAGGTCGATCTGCGTGACGAGCTGTCCTGGTACGAGAACAAGCCGTTGTTCGGATGGAACATCGTCGTCCCGCGGACCAAGGACCAGTCCACCACCATGGTCGATCGACTGGCCTCCTACGGGGCAAGTGCTGCTGTGGTCCCCACCATCAGCGTGGAGCCACCCCGTACCCCCCAGCAGATGGACAAGGCCATCAAGGGGCTGGTGACCGGGCGCTACGAGTGGGTGGGCTTCACCTCGGTGAACGCGGTCCGTGCCGTCCGGGAGAAGTTCGACGACCTGGGCTTGGACGCGCGAGCCTTCTCGGGCTTGAAGATCGCTGCCGTCGGCGGGACGACCGCGCAGGCGCTGACCGACTGGGGCCTGATGCCCGACCTGGTGCCCGAGTCGGAGCAGTCCGCCCGCGGGTTGCGCGACGCCTGGCCGCCCTACGACGAGGTGCTTGACCCCATCAACCGCGTGTTCCTCCCGCGAGCCGACATCGCCACGGACACCTTGGTGGCCGGCCTGCAGGAGATGGGCTGGGAGGTCGACGACGTCACGGCCTATCGCACGGTGCGGGCCAGTCCGCCGCCGGTCGAGGTTCGCGAGGCGATCAAGGGCGGTCATTTCGACGCGGTCTGCTTCACCTCCTCCTCCACCGTGCGCAACCTGATCGGCATCGCCGGCAAGCCGCACGCCAACACGGTGGTGGCCTGTATCGGTCCCGCAACCGCCAAGACCGCTGAAGAGCACGGGCTGAAGGTCCACGTCGTGGCTCCGGACGCTGCAGCGGCGTCGCTGGTGGACGCGTTGGCCGGCTATGCGGCAGATCGCGGCGATCTGGCCACGGCGAACGGCGAGGCTATCGTGCGGCCGAGTCAGCGCCGTGCCGGTAGTGGCCGAGCCACGGCCAAGGCTAGGGCGTGAGGCAGGGCTTCCCCGCTGAGCGACCTCGTCGACTGCGTCGGACCGCCGCGATGCGGACCTTGGTGGGCCAGACCACGGTGCAACCCAGCAACCTGGTGCTGCCCATGTTCGTCGCCGAGGCGAACGCCGAGCCTGTCCCGATCACGTCGATGCCATCGGTGTACCAACACAGCATGGACTCCTTGCGTCGGGCCGCCGAGCAGGCGATCGCGACCGGGGTCGGCGGACTCATGCTCTTCGGGGTACCCGCCCGACGAGACCCCGTCGGCAGCGGCGGCGTGGACCCCGGCGGAGTGCTCAACCGCGCACTCGGTCATCTGCGGGAGGACTTGGGACGTAACGCGGTCATCATGGCCGATGTCTGTCTCGATGAGTTCACCGACCACGGACACTGCGGAGTGTTGGACACCCGGGGGGAAGTCGATAACGACGCCACCCTGGAGCTGTACGCCCAGATGGCGGTGGCGCAAGCGGCCGCCGGCGCCGACGTGGTGGCACCCTCGGGGATGATGGACGGCCAGGTCGGGGTCATCCGGTCGGCACTGGACGCGGCCGGACATGCCGACGTGTCCATCCTGGCGTACACCGCCAAGTACGCTTCGGCCTACTACGGCCCGTTTCGCGAGGCCGTCGACTCCACGCTGGTCGGTGACCGGACGACCTACCAGCAGCAGCCGGGCAACCGGACTGAAGCAATGCGCGAGCTGCGCCTGGACCTGGCCGAGGGCGCCGACATGGTGATGGTGAAGCCCGCTCTGGCCTACCTGGACGTGCTGAGTGACGTCGCGACCCACAGTGACGTGCCGGTCGCCGCCTACCACGTGTCGGGCGAGTACGCCCAGATCGAAGCTGCGGTGGAACGCGGCTGGCTGGACCGCGAGCGGGTGGTCTTGGAGGCGATGACCTCCATTCGTCGTGCTGGTGCCGACTTCGTGTTGACGTACTATGCCGACTACGCTGCGCGACTCCTGAACAGGCCGGAACGAGAAGATGACTCCTCAAGCGCACACTGAGCCCGATCGTGCCTTTGCCTCGGCAGAGGAGGCCCCACACGATCCTGTGGCTGGCGATGTGCGCTGGCTGGACGAGCCTGAGCAACGGGCGTGGCGGGCGTGGCTTCGAGGGTACCGACTGCTGATGGTCTCCCTGGAGGACGGTCTCGCCGGTTCGGGAGTTCGGATGGGGGAGTACGAAGTGCTCTCGATGCTGGGCGAAGCACCCGAAGGGCGCATGCGGATGTCCGCGCTGGCCGACAAGGTGGTGCAGTCGCGAAGCAGGCTGACGCACACGGCCAAGAGGCTGGAGGGGTTGGGACTGGTTCAGCGGGAGCGCATCGTGCGCGACGGCAGGGGCGTCGAGGTCGCGGTGACTCAGGCGGGCTACGACCTGCTGGAGCGCGTAGCTCCGATGCACCTGGACACGGTGCGGGACTGCTTCGTCGACCAGATGTCGCGGGAGGAGCTGTTGCACATGGGGGAGATCATGCGGCGCGTCATCATGGCCACGCGAGATCGGCCCGAGCAGGGCGCCGACGCGTTCTGAGCGGCCTCAACCGCTCAGCACAGGAATGGGACACTGGGCCATATGGCTCTTCAACCCACCGCCCGATCGAGTGCTCTCCTCGAGTCCGCTCGCAGCATCATCCCCGCCGGGGTCAACTCCCCGGTGCGTGCCTTCCGCTCTGTCGGCGGCACACCCAGGTTCATGGCGTCGGCCCAGGGCCCGTGGCTGAGCGACGTCGACGGAAACACCTACGTGGACCTCATCTGCTCCTGGGGACCGATGATCCTGGGGCACGCCCACCCGGTCGTGCTGGAGGCGGTCACCAAGGCAGCTCGGCAGGGTTTCAGCTTCGGCACGCCGACCGAGCCTGAGGTGCTGTTGGCCAGGGAGATCGTCGATCGGGTCCCGCCGGTCGAGCAGGTGCGACTGGTGAACTCCGGCACCGAGGCCACCATGAGTGCAGTGCGGGTGGCCCGCGGCTTCACCGGACGCTCGGCGATCGTGAAGTTCTCCGGGTGCTATCACGGCCACGTCGACGCGCTGCTGGCTGCGGCCGGATCGGGGCTGGCCACTTTCGCCCTCCCCGACTCGGCGGGCGTGCCGGCCTCCAGCGCCGCCGAGACGATCGTGCTGCCCTACAACGACGTGCCGGCGCTGGAAGCCGCATTCGCCGAGCATGGGCCCCGGATCGCCGCCGTGATCACCGAGGCGGCCGCCGGCAACATGGGGGTCGTGCCTCCGGACCCGGGCTTCACCGATGCCGTCCTGCGGATCGCCCACCAGCACGGCGCGCTGGTCATCTCCGACGAGGTCATGACCGGGTTCCGCTGTAGTGCTTCGGGATGGTTCGGGCTCGAGGGCCCCTACGAGCATGGCGCGCCGGACCTGATGACCTTCGGCAAAGTGATGGGTGGTGGGTTCCCGACGGCGGCCTTCGGCGGCCGAGCGGAGATCATGTCGGTCTTGGCGCCGCTGGGTCCCGTCTACCAAGCGGGCACCCTGTCGGGCAACCCGGTCGCCAGCGCCGCTGGTCTGGCCACCCTGCGGGCTTGCACGCCGGACGTCTACGCGCGGATCGGGACCGTGGCGTCGGCGATCGCCGGCGCCGTGACCGAGTCGTTCACCCGGCACGGCATACCGCACCGCATCCAGTGGGCCGGATCGATGTTCAGCGTGTTCTTCGCGGAGCACGAAGTCCACAACTTCGCTGAGGCGCAGGCCCAGGACGGCGCCAGGTTCGCCGCGTTCTTCCACGAGATGCTGAGCCGCGGGGTGCACCTGCCCCCGAGCTGCTTCGAGTCGTGGTTTGTCAGCGCCAGCCACGACGACGGCGTGGTGTCGCACGTCATCGACGCGATCGAGGCCAGTGCCGCAGCGATCGCTCAGGAGCCCGTGGGACAATCGTCCTCATGATCGAGCGCGCGGCGACCACTACGGTGCACGTAGTACGACACGGCGAAGTCTTCAATCCCGATGGCGTGCTCTACGGCCGCTTGGCCGACTTCCACCTCTCCGACCTGGGCCGGGAGATGGCGCAGGTGACCGCGGACTACCTTGCCCCGATGGACGTGGTCCACGTCGCGGCCTCTCCGTTGGAGCGGGCCCAGGAGACGGCGCAGCCGATCGCCCAAGCGCACGGTTTGAGGTTGGACACCGATCCGCGGCTGATCGAGGCGGAGAACCACTTCGAGGGCACGACCATTGCCCAGGGGGGCGTTCTCAAACAGCCCAAGCACTGGCCCTACCTGCTCAACCCGTTGGTGCCCAGCTGGGGTGAGCCCTACCGCGCGATCGCGACGCGGATGTTCGCCGCCCTGACCACTGCGCGGATGCAGGCGCGCGGTCATGAGGCCGTCCTGGTCTCCCACCAGCTCCCGGTCTGGACCATGCGTCAGCGACTGGAGGGCCACCGGTTGTGGCACGACCCGCGGCGGCGGGAGTGCACCCTCGCTTCGGTCACCTCGGTGCGGTACATCGGGGACGAGCCGGTGGAAGTGACGTACGCCGAGCCGGCTGGTCACCTGCTGGCCGCGGCTCAGCCCGGCGCAGGGGCATGAGACGTCCCGCCAGCCGGACGACCAGAGCTCCGCTCACCCGTATGCTCCTGGTCGCTGGACTGACTGTGGCCCTGACTGGCTGCAGCGACGACCCCAACAGCATCGCCGAGCAGGCCCGGGCCGGGGACAACAAGAACTACATCGCCGGGGACGGCAGCGTCACGGTGGTCGGCCCGGAGGAACGGGAGACCACGATCACACTCTCCGGCACGACCTTGCAGGGACAGGAGTGGACGTCGCAGGAAGCACGGGGAGGGGTGCTGGTCATCAACGTGTGGGGGTCCTGGTGCGCCCCTTGCCGCGAAGAGGCCGCCGACTTGCAAGAGGTGTATGCCGAGTTCGACGGGGCGCAGGAACCCGTCGAGTTCATGGGGGTCAACGACCGTGACAGCGTGCCCACCGCCTTGGCCTTCGAAAAGGCGAAGGGGGTGGAGTATCCCTCGCTCGAGTTCGACGGCGGACAGACCCTCACTCAGCTGGAAGGGCTGGCCAACGCCCGCCCCAGCACGCTGGTGCTGGACCAGGAAGGTCTCGTAGCGGCCAGGGTGCTCGGCCAGGTGGACGCGAGCACGCTGCGCGCCTTGGTGCAGGATGTGCTGGACGAGTGAGCGTGCGACCTAGCTATGAATGAGCTCGTGTTGAGTGGACCGCTGGTCGCAGCGCTGGGCCTGGCTGCCGTAGCCGGGCTGGTCTCCTTCGCCTCTCCGTGCGTGCTTCCCCTCGTGCCCGGGTTCTTGGGCTACATCACCGGGATGACCCCGGACGGGCAACAGCAGGCCACCCGCGGCAAGATGCTGCTGGGCGCGACGCTGTTCGTGGCCGGCTTCAGCGCGGTCTTCATCACGATGAGTGTGGTGGTCTCGTCGCTCGGTCTTGTGCTGCAGGAGCACCAGGCATTGCTGCTTCGGCTCGGAGGCGTGGTCGTGCTCCTGCTCGGGATCTTCATGCTGGGGGCCACCGGTCAAGGCTGGCAACCCCGGTGGCGACCCGCGGCCGGTCTGCTCGGTGCTCCCGTTCTGGGCGTCGTCTTCGGCCTGGGATTCACGGCCTGCACCGGTCCCTCCTTGGCGGCCATTCAGACCCTCGGTGCTTCGCTGGCCCCCACGCAGGGGACCTCAGCCCGGGCCGTGCTCCTCGCGGTCGCCTACTGTCTGGGGCTCGGCCTACCGTTCCTGGCCATCGCTGGCGGGGCTGGGTGGGTCAGCACCGCCTCGGGCTGGCTACGCCGCCACCACGGACTCGTCCAGCGAACGTCCGGGTGGGTGCTCATCGTGCTCGGTCTGCTCTTGGTGAGCGGACTGTGGGACGGGTTGACGGTCTGGGTGCAGACACAGCTCGTGTCCTCCTTCGAGACGGCGCTGTGATGACAGATCAGTCCGTGATGTCTGGAGACACGGTGGAGCCAGAGCCGATGCGCCAACCGCGACTGGGGGCACTGGGGTGGGCGCGCTGGGTCTGGCGCCAGCTCACCAGCATGCGCACGGCTTTGATGCTGCTCCTGTTGTTGGCCATCGCCGCGATCCCAGGGTCGATCTGGCCCCAACGCAGCGTGGACCCCGCTCTGGTGTCGCAGTATCTGCGCAACAACCCCGACCTCGGTCGATGGCTGGACCGGCTGCAGATGTTCGACGTCTTCTCCTCGCCGTGGTTCGCCTCGATCTACCTGCTCTTGATGATCTCCCTCGTGGGCTGTCTGCTGCCGCGTAGTCGCCAGCACTGGGGCGCCATGCGAGCCCAGCCCCCTGCGGCGCCGCGGCGGCTGGATCGGATGCCGGCCTACACCAGGATCGAAGTCGCGACCGCTGATCGTTCCGGCGACCCCAGGGGCGCGGACGAAGGGTCGGGGCAGGACCTGGTGGTCGCTGCTCGCGCGGTGCTGAAGCGCCACCGCTACCGACTCCGGGACCAACCTCCCGCTGCAGACGCGTCTCCGCGTGAGCGCGCGGCGGTGGCTGCTGAGACCGGATACCTGAAAGAGACCGGCAACCTCGTCTTCCACATCGCCTTGCTGGGCGTCATCGTCTCCGTGGCCGTAGGGCACCTCTGGGGCTGGCGCGCCGAGGTCATCCTTCCCGAGCAAGCGTCCTTCACCTCATCGGCTGCTCAGTACGACACCTTCCGACCCGGGCCCTGGGTCGACGAGAACTCTTTGGAGCCCTTCCAAATGCGCCTGGACTCCATGACGGTCACCTTCGAGACGGAGGGCGAAGGCGCACAGTTCGGCGCGCCACGGGAGTTCTCGGCGGAGGTGAGCACGCAGACTCCGAACGGGGACCCCGAGGTGCAGCGACTGGGAGTCAATGACCCGTTGCACCTGGAGGGTGCATCGATCTTCCTGCTCGGCAACGGGTACGCGCCCATCGTCACAGTGCGGGATGCTGCCGGGGAGGTGCTGTTCTCCGACGCGGTGCCGTTCCTGCCCCAGGACGACAACTACACCTCGACCGGGGCGATCAAGGTCACCGGAGCGGAGCCGGAGCTCGGCTTCTACGGTGCCTTCCTGCCGACGGCACGTTTCGACGCTGAGTTGGGCCCGACCTCCGACTTCCCCGATCTGGTCAACCCCCAGCTGGCCCTCGGGGTCTACGAGGGCAACCTCTTTCCCGGAGGGGTCCCGCAGTCGGTCTACGTCCTGGACACGGCCGCCATGGAGACCGTGCTGGACGACTCGGGAGAAGCGTCCCGGCTGCTGCTTATACCCGGACAGACGCAGACCCTGCCCGGGGGCCGAGGCACCGTGACGCTGGACGGGGTCGTCCGCTGGGGTGGCCTGGTCGCCCGTCACGACCCAGGCCGTCTGCCCGTGCTCGTCAGCGCGATCAGCGTCTTGGTGGGACTCATCCTCATGCTCGGCGTACGTCGCCGTCGCGTGTTCGTCAGGGTCGTCGACCAAGCGGGGGGCGACAACGCGTCCGACGGTGGCGGACGGCATACTGGACTGGAGGTTGCTGCGCTCGTGAAGGGTAGTGACCCAGGGCTGCAACGGTTGGTCGAGCGTCTGGCCGAGGAGATCGTGACCCACCGAGGCGGGGACACCGTCGGCCGCGGTGGTCTCCACCCTGGTGAGGACACCGCGGTGAGCGCAGACGCGACCGAAGCGAAGCAGATGACGACAGCACAGGCAAAGGGTGAGCGATGAGAAACGACACGTTGGCATCGGCCTCGGACACGGCCGTCTGGGCCACGATGGCGGTCCTCGCGCTCGCCATGGTGGCGTTCGCCGCCTATCTGGCGCTGCAGGCGTCCCGATCACCAGCACGTGCCAGCCAGCGCGACCCGGCTCTGGTGGGGTCGGGCGCAGCGGTCGGTGGACCCGGCGAGGCAGGTGCTGCCTCGGACGAGCCGCCCGCTGGCCCGGCGCGCGACACGACACGACGCTGGGGAGTCGTCGGTCTCCAGCTGACCATGGTCGCCGCGCTATTGCTGGTGGCCGCGGTGGCCCTGCGGGGGCTGTCGGTGCAACGCCCACCGCTGGGCAACATGTACGAGTTCGCCCTGGCTGCGGCCGCGTTCGCCCTGGTGATCTACACCGTGTGGAGCCTGCGCCAGGACCGGCTGTGGCTTGGCCTCTTCGTCGTCACGCCGGTGCTGCTCATTCTGGGATTTGCCCGCGGCGCCTGGTATGCCGAGGCCTCACAGCTGGTGCCCGCGCTGAACAGCGTGTGGTTGATCATCCACGTGACGGTCGCCACGCTGACGGTGGGACTGTTCATCATCGGTTTCGCCACTGCGGTGCTCTATCTGCTCCGTGATCGACAGGAGCAGCGCGATGCGGCGCGCGAGCCGGGGCAGCCGACCCCGAAGAGCTGGCTGAGCGCTCTGCCCCGCGCCGAAGCGCTCGAGCGGATCACCTACGGCATCCACATCGTGGCCTTCCCACTGTGGACCTTCACCCTCATTGCCGGAGCCATCTGGGCGGAGCAGGCGTGGGGTCGCTACTGGGGGTGGGACGCCAAGGAGGTCTGGACCTTCGTCATCTTCGTGGTCTACGCGGCATACCTGCACGCTCGGGCGACCAGCGGATGGACCACACGTCGCTCGACCTGGCTGGCCATCATTGGCTTCGCGTGCGTCGTCATGAACTACGCCATCGTGAACATCTTCTTCGTAGGCCTGCACTCCTACGCGGGGACCTGATCCGCAGTGCTGCGCTACACGGTGCTCCGGCTGCTGATCTTCGCCGTCTTTTTGCTGGCCTTCGTCTGGGCGGGCGTCCCCGATGTCTGGGCTCTGCTCTTCGCGGCGCTGTTCTCCATGGTCACGTCGCTCTTCCTGCTCCGCAGACAGCGACAGCAGATGGCCGAGCAGATCGTGGACAAGGTGGAGCGGCGACGGGCAAAGCGAGCGGACAAGATCGCCAGCCAGCGCACCGACGAGGACGAAGAGGACAGCCAGATCCGCAACGACTAGTCGCCTGAAGCGATGTGCGACCGTCGGGCGGGGCCGTCGGGTGGGCGACGACGTCAGACCGACAACATCAGCCCTGCGGTGAGCATGACCGAGTACCCGAGCTGGGCTAAGCCGGTGCCGCCCAACACCGGGACGAGGTCGCCGCCGAGAGCACCGCTGCGCACGGTCCGGATGGGAAACCAGGCCAACGGCAAGGCCAAGAAGGTGACCAAGGCCCACGGATAAAAGAAGGCCGCGATGGGCACGATCGCGAACGCACCCAGCATCAGGACGACGTAGAACCGGCGAGTCTTGTCCTCACCCCATGTGACGGCCAGGGTGCGCTTGCCGACGAGCTCGTCGCCCGGGATGTCGCGCAGGTTGTTGGCGACCAGGATGGCGCAGGCCATGGCGCCGACCCCGACTGCGCCGACGAACCCGGCCAGGCTGAGCGCCTGGGACTGGGTCCACTGGGTCCCCAGCACCGCCACCAGGCCGAAGAACGTGAACACCGCGAGCTCGCCCAGCCCACGGTAGCCATACGGGTGCGCGCCTCCGGTATAGCGCCACGCTGCGACGATGGCGGCCGCACCCACCAGGAGCAACAGCCAGGCGTTGGCCAACGCCACCAGTGCCAGTCCCACCACGGCGGCGATGCCGAAGGACAGGAAGGCAGCCGCCTTGACCGTGCCGGGATCGGCCAGCCGCTGCCCCACTAAGCGCACGGGTCCCACCCGCGTCGCATCGGTGCCGCGCACGCCGTCCGAGTAGTCGTTGGCGTAGTTGACGCCGACCTGTAGGGAGACGGCCACGACCAGCGCGAGCAGAGCCATCCCGAAGTTGGCCTCACCCTGCGTGTAGGCCGCGCCGGTGCCCACCGCGACCGGCGCGAAGGCAGCGGGAAGCGTCCGGGGTCGTGCGCCGGCGACCCACTGGGAGAAGTCAGCCATCGCTTAGATGCCGCGGAGGAAGTCGGGATCGTCATCGGGGCCCAGCGGGCCTCGCGTCGATCCGCCTCCGCGCCCGGTCTGACCGTGGGGTCGACCGGCCAACAGCCAGGCCACCCCGCCCGCTACGGGGAACAGAAGGGTGGTCACCACCCATGCCGCCTTCGGCAGGCGGCGCATCTTGTCGCCATCAGTGCGGGCCACATCGATGACGCAGTAGACGGTAAACGCCAAGACGGCTATGGCGACAATAAAACGCAGCACGCAGGTCCTTCGTCAGCAAGATGGGAAGTCTCATATTCTGTCATCTTCCTGGGTGAATGCTGCTTGCGCCCCCCGGAGGTCCGTTTTGCCGCTGGGGAGTCGGGGCATGGTGTCGGCTATCTCGATCCGGGTTGGCAAGGCGTGTGCGGGCAGCGCTGCGCGCAGGTGCTGCCGAAGCCACCCGCGGGGGTCGGCCAGGAGCGCGGCCGCATCGGGATGGGAGGGGGAGGGGACGAGCAGCGCAGCGACGGCCTGGCCCCACTGGGGGTCCGGCACGCCCACCACGGCTGCCTCATCCACCGCATCCACGGCGAGCAAGGCGTCCCGGACCACATCGGGGTGCACCTTGTGACCGCCGGTGTTGATGATGTCGTCGGCTCTACCCAGCACGCGCCACCGACCGCTGAGGGGATCCTGGAGGCCGAGGTCGGAGGTACGGAACCAGCGGGTGCCTTCCTGCGTCACGAAGGCATCGCGGGTCAGCTCCGGGTCGTCGGCGTAGGCGCGGGCGAGCACCGACCCGGAGATCCACAAGGATCCGGGCCCACCGCCCTGATTCTCGGCGCGCATCACGACCCCGGGCAGCGGGCGTCCGTCGTAGACGCATCCGCCGCAGGTCTCGCTCATGCCGTAGGTGTGCGTCCACGAGATTCCCGCCGTCGTCAGCGCGTTGGCCGTCGTCGTCGCCAGGGCGGCGCCCCCGATCAGGACCCGGTCGAAGGACCTCAGGGCCTGCTGTCCGGCAGGGTCTGCGAGAAGGCGAAGGATCTGCGCCGGCACCAACGAGACGTACCGGCGCCGGTCCGTCCGCATGTGGGCAGCCGCGGCGACGAACTGCTTGGCCGTGAAGCCTTTCTCCCCCGAGACATCGACCGGTGCCGTCCCCGACAGGTAGGAGCGGACCCAGACCTGAAGCCCGCCGACATGTGCAGGGGAGAGGGCGGCCAGCCACTGCCCCGGCCCACCGAGTACCTCGTGTGCGGCGCGGGCGGATGCCAACAGAGACTGCGCCGGGAGGACGACTCGCTTCGCCGACCCGGTGGATCCCGACGACGACACAATGACGTCCCGATCGGTGTCGAGGGCTCGGGCCAGCTGATGGCTCAAGTCATGAGCAACGCCGGCGCTCAGATCGAGTGCAGGCATTGCGGGGTTTGACCGCTTGTCGGCTCGAGCTCGGCCGGTCAGTTGCTGGCCGCGCCCTGGAAGCTGTTGTCCAGGTCGACATACCAGGTGTCATCGAACTTCTGCAGCACGATGGAGTCGTCGCCGAAGCCCTCACCGAACAGTTCGGAGAAGTTGTCCCGGTCGACGGTGGCCGTGTCTCCCTCGATGTCGGCCCCGTTGACTTCGATCAGCTCGATGATGCTGGCCTGCTCTTCGGTGATCATGCCTTCCAGCGTGGTGGGCAGGATCTGCTCGCACAGGTCCATGTCCTCCTGGGACTGCGACATCGGGCCGGAGCCGGTGAAGTCCATCAGCAAGCCGCAGATCTCGGGATCGGCGTTGGCTAGAGCCACCATGAACTCCTTGGTCACGTCGGCCGCCGCCTGCCCCTCTGCGCCACCTTCCCCCTCGCCTTCGGGCCCCCCGGTGGCCCCCGCCACGTCCTCCGACGGCGCCTCGGTCTCCTCAGCCGTCTCGGCGACCGCGTCCTCGCTGGTCTCCTCCGCGGCGTCTTCCGTCGGCTCGCTGCTGGACGAAGCCGCCGGCTCCTCGACACTTGGCTCGTCGTCGGAGCCACAGGCCGCGAGCAGCAAGGCCGGCACGGCCAGAGTGGTCACAAGAAAACGTCGCATGGGGGGAACCTTCCGAAAGAATCAGCTCTGTGGTAGTTGGCAATAGGTTACAGCGAACCGGCCCTGCGACGCTGACCCCTGCGGCTGGGCTCCCGCCGGGCCATGATCACCTGTGGCTCTAGAAATACCAGGGGTAGGCCGACCAGTCCGGTGGGCGCTTGTCCAAGAACGCATCTCGGCCCTCCACGGCCTCGTCGCCCATGTAGGCCAGACGTGTCGCCTCGCCGGCGAACACCTGCTGGCCGACCATTCCGTCGTCCACCAGGTTGAAGGCGAACTTGAGCATGCGCTGGGCTGTCGGAGACTTGCCGAGGATCTCCCCGGCCACCGTCAGAGCTTCGGTCTCCAGCCCGGCGTGGTCGACGACCAGGTTGACCGCCCCCATCCGCTGCATCGAGGCGGCGTCGTAGGTCCGACCGAGGAAGAAGATCTCCCGGGCGTTCTTCTGACCGACCATCCGCGCCAGGTAGGCCGACCCGTAGCCGCCGTCGAAGCTGCCGACGTCGGCGTCGGTCTGCTTGAAACGAGCGTGATCGGCGCAGGCGATCGTCAGGTCGCAGACTACGTGGAGCGAATGTCCGCCTCCGGCCGCCCAGCCGTTGACCACGGCCACCACCACTTTGGGCATCGTGCGGATCAACCGCTGCACCTCCAGGATGTGCAGACGGCCGCCCGCTGCTTTCACCCGGGCCGTATCCACGGTCTCGGCGTCTTCGCCCCCGGCGTACTGGTATCCCGACCGGCCCCGGATGCGCTGATCACCTCCGGAGCAGAAGGCGTGGCCACCGTCCTTGGCGCTGGGCCCGTTCCCGGTCAGCAGGACCACCCCCACATCGGGGGTCATCCGGGCATGGTCCAGCGCGCGGTAGAGCTCATCGACGGTGTGCGGCCGGAAGGCGTTTCGGACGTGTGGACGGTCGAAAGCTATCCGCACGCACCCGAGTGAACGGGCTCGGTGGTAGGTGATGTCGGTGAAGTCGAAGCCCGGCACCTCGTCCCAGGCGCTGGGGTCGAAGCTGTCGGAGACGGGCGGGCTGGTGTCATCGCTCACAGAGGTCGAGACTATGCCCATGGCTCTGCGCTGGTACACGGTTGTCGTCGGCTGCCACGACGCGGCGTCGCGGATCCACCTTGGCGTGCGCCGCGGCGACGTGGGTCAGGGCGGGCCGAGCGCAACGTGGACGGTGTTGACCCACCCCGCGGGCAACGAGTTCTGCGTGCTCTCTGCGCGCGAGCAGTGATGCTGCCGACCCCCTCGATCGCCGAGCTGCGCGAAGAGGCGCACGTGGTGTCCATCCCGCTCCGGATGAGGTTTCGAGGGATCACTCATCGTGAGGCGCTCCTGCTGCACGGCCCGCAGGGATGGGCCGAGTTCGCGCCGTTCCCGGAGTATGCCGACCCGGAAGCAGCGACCTGGCTCCGGGCGGCTCTGGACGCGGGATGGTCGGATCCGGTGCCGTCGGTGCGCGAGAGGATCGAGGTCAACGCCACCGTGCCGGCCGTGGCCGCTGCAGAAGTCGGCGCCGTCCTCGACTCGTTTCCCGGGTGTAGCACGGCCAAGGTCAAAGTGGCTCAGGCCGGCCAGGACCTCGGGGCGGACGTCGCACGGGTGAGGGCCGTCCGGGAACGACTAGGCCCCAGCGGCCGCATCCGGGTGGACGCCAACGGCGCCTGGGACCTCGAGCAGGCTCGGTCTGCCCTTCGCGCCCTGTCGGCGTTCGACCTGGAGTATGCCGAGCAACCGGTGGCCCAGGTCGAGGACCTGGCCCGGTTGCGAGTGGCGCTGGCTGCCGACGGGGTCGAGATGCCGGTCGCGGCGGATGAGTCGATCCGCCGAGCCGCAGACCCGCTGCTCGTCGCGCGTCTCGAAGCAGCCGACCTCATCGTGATCAAGGTCGCCCCTCTGGGCGGGGTGCGACGGGCCCTGCAGGTGGTGTCGGACTGTGGTCTGCCCGCCGTGGTTTCCTCCGCGCTGGACACGTCGGTCGGGATCGCCCAGGGGGTGCTTCTCGCCAGTGCGCTGCCCGACCTGAGGCACGCCTGCGGGTTGGGGACCCTGGCACTCTTCGACGGGGACGTCTGCGCGCCATCGCTACGTCCGGCCCAGGGGCAGCTGAGCGAACGAGCCGCACTGGCGGCGACCCACGATGTGGACTCCGCTCTGCTGCGACGGTTCCGAGCCGATGGCCCCACCACGCGCCGGTGGCTGGACCGGTTGGAACGCTGCTTGAAGTTTACGTGACGGAAACACACGGAACCTGACCGAAACATCACAGCACCGCTGCGGTAACACCCGCGACGCACACTCGGGGGACCGGTGCGCCGTATTGGTGCCGCACCCCTGAAATCACTGGAGACACTCATGGAACTGACGTCCGGCGACGTTTGGGTGATGGTGTCAGCAGCCCTTGTGCTGTTGATGACACCTGGTCTTGCCTTCTTCTACGGTGGACTGACCCGCGCCAAAGCTTCCCTGAACATGATGATGATGAGTTTCGTGTCCATCGGCATGGTGGGCGTGATCTGGGTCCTGTGGGGCTACTCGATGAGCGGCGGTGACTCCGAGCTCTGGGGAGTCTTCGGCAGCCCGTTCACCTCTTTCGGCCTGTCCGACCTGGTCGGCACCAGTGACCTGATCGGCGCCGGCTTCGGTGCCACCTTCGCGATCATTACCGTGGCCTTGATCAGCGGAGCGGTCGCCGACCGCACCAAGTTCGGTGCCTGGACGGTCTTCGTCCCAATCTGGGTCACCTTGGTCTACTGTCCCCTGGCCTACATGGTCTGGGGCGGCGGTCTGCTCAGTGACGACGGCTGGATCGGCCAGACCTTCGGCACGGCCATCGACTACGCCGGTGGCACCGTGGTGCACATCAACGCCGGTGTCGCTGCGTTGGTCCTGGTCTACATCATCGGCCAGCGCGCCGGCTTCGGAAAGATGGGCTTCCACAAGCCGCACAACGTGCCCCTCGTGATGTTGGGCGCCGCCCTGCTGTGGTTCGGCTGGTTCGGATTCAACGGTGGAGCCGCAAGCACCAGCGAGGAGGCCGGTCTGATCTGGGTCAACACGCTGGTCGCTCCGGCGGCTGCGATGCTCGGCTGGATCCTCGTCGAGCGTATCCGGGACGGACACCCGACCTCCGTCGGTGCCGCTTCCGGAGTCGTCGCCGGCTTGGTGGCCATCACCCCGGCCTGTGCGAACCTGAGCCCGGTCGGCTCGATCGGCCTCGGCGTCGTCGCCGGCGCCATCTCGGCTCTGGCCATCGGTCTGAAGTACAAGTTCGGGTATGACGACGCGCTCGATGTCGTCGGCGTCCACCTCGTGGCGGGTCTGGTCGGCACCATCGGCATCGGTTTCCTGATGCTCCCGGCCGACGGCGTCGGTGGTGGCCTGTTCTACGGTGGCGGCCTCGACCAGCTCGTGGCTCAGGTCGTGGCAGCCGTCTTCACCATCGCCTTCACCGGCGTCCTGACGCTCGTCATCGGTCTTGCCATCGCCAAGACCATCGGCTTCCGCATCTCCCTCGAGGACGAGGAGCGTGGCGTCGACCTGGCGGTGCACAACGAGACGGCCTACGAGTTCGAGTCCACCACCTCCAGCGTGAACAGCTCCGAGCAGGACAAGGTCTCGGTCTGAGCATCGGATCCTGACCGCCTCGGCGACGAACGAGAGAGCGGGTGCTGCCGTGACGGGCGCAGCACCCGCTCTCGCGTATCGCCGGGCTGATTCAGGCGATACTCTGTGCGGGGCCCAGCGCTCAGCAGTCCGCAGGTCCCGCGGCGCGCATCACGCGCGTAGCAACGTCATTCGACAAGTCAGAGGTGTATCAGTGCCCACGGGCAAGGTCAGGTTCTTCAATGAGGACAAGGGATTCGGCTTCCTCGCCAGCGACGAGGGGCAGGATGTCTATGTCCACGCCAGCGCTCTGCCCAAGGGAGTTGAGGCTCTGCAGCGTGGCACCAAGGTCGAGTTCGACATCGCTCAAGGTCGCCGCGGCGACCAGGCGTTGAGCGTTCGGGTGCTCGACCCCGCCCCGTCCGTGGCCAAGACCATGGCCATCCGCGACCGCAAGCCGGCCGACGAGATGGCGGTCGTGGTCGAGGACCTCATCGCGGTGCTCGACCACGCCGGTGGTTCGTTGCGCCGAGGAAAGTACCCCGACGCCAAGGTCTCCGCTGCGCTGTCCAAGACGCTGCGGGCTGTGGCCGACCAGTTCGAGGCCGGGGTCTAGGCGATGCCCGTGGTCAAGGACGACGCCACGCTCTTCGGCGCGATCGAGGTCGCGAGGCTCGCGGCGGTGCAGATCGCTGAGTCGGACGCTGTCGGCGATCACCTGGGCGCCGAGATGGATGCGGAACGCTTGGCCACGCACTACTTCGCCTGCACCGCGCTCGGCTATCCCGGTTGGCGCTGGGCCATCACGCTGGGACGCCCCCCGCGCGGTAGGCGCCCGACCGTCTGTGAGACGCACCTGGTGCCGGGAGAGGGGTCACTGACCTCGCCGGAGTGGTTGCCTTACGCCGATCGGCTCGCCCCCGGCGACATCGGGGCCGGTGACCGTACGCCCTACCTGGATGACGACCCCCTGCTCGTCGCCGGGTTCGAGGCCACCGGTGACGAGGACGTCGACGAGGTGGGATTCTTCGAGCTCGGCCTCGGCCGACCCCGAGTGCTGTCCGACCAGGGCCGTCGGCAGGCCGCTCAGCGGTGGTACGACGGGACTCATGGCCCCAGTGCGGAAGGCGCCAAGACCGCCCCCGCGCCCTGCTCCTCGTGCGGGTTCTTCGCTCCTATGGCTGGGGCGCTTCGCTCGGTCTTCGGGGTGTGCGCAAACGAGTGGTCACCGAGCGACGGCGCGGTGGTCAGTCTGGATCACGGGTGTGGCGCCCACAGCGAGGTGGACGTCGAGAGCAAGCCCCCGTCTCCCACCGACGACCCGGTGCTCGACGACCTTGCCGTCGACCTGGTCGACCGCTGAGTCACCGGGCTCACGCCTGCGCGGCGTTGCCGCGCCCCCGCATGACGTACGTGTGACCGATCAGCCCGACGACCAAAGCTGCGACCGGCACCCATGGCCACCAGGACCGTTCCCCCTCCGACAGGGAGGGCGCGGTCCACAGGATGACCAGAGCCACGACCCACATCGCCAGCCCGATCCGGATCACGACGAGGGAACGGATCGGCGGTGTGCTGGGAATGATGCGCCGCTCCGGCGTCCGTTCCTCATCGTCCACACCCATTGCGCCACTCTAGACACAAAGTAGAGGTCACCGGCATGGCACCGACTGTGAGCACCCTGGGGACGTCTCGGGTCGACTCCTACTTCAAGATCAGCGAGCGTGGATCCACGCTGGGGCGTGAGATCCGCGGCGGTGTGGTCACCTTCTTCACGATGGCCTACATCGTCGTCCTCAACCCGCTGATCATCGGCACCGTGCCCGACGGCACCGGAGAGTTCTTGGCCGGCGGAGACCTCGGCATGATCGCGGCCGCGACGGCCTTGGTGGCCGGCCTGATCACCATCGTGATGGGCGTCGTTGCCAACTTTCCCTTAGCCCTGGCCGCCGGACTGGGGCTCAATGCCTTCGTAGCCTTCGGCATTGCGAACCTGGAGGGGATGACCTGGGCCGATGCGATGGGCCTGGTCGTCCTGGAAGGTCTCATCATCCTCGTGCTGGTGCTTACCGGCTTCCGGGAAGCCGTCTTCACCGTTATCCCCGCCCAGCTGAAGGTGGCCATCAGCGTCGGCATCGGCCTCTTCATCACGATCGTCGGGTTGGTCGACGCCGGCATCGTGCGCAAGCCGGATGGTGGCCCGGTCCCCCTGGAGTTGGGCGTCGGGGGATCTTTGGCCGGTTGGCCCGCGCTGGTCTTCGTCATCGGCTTGCTGGCCATCGTGACCATGTGGGCCCGACAGGTCCCGGGCGCGATCCTCTACGGCATCATCGGGACGACCCTGCTGGCGGTGGTCGTTGAGGCGGTCTTCCAGGTCGGCACCCAGACGGACGAGACGGGGGAGGTGGTCAACCCCACCGGTTGGGGGTTGACCGCCCCCGTGCTTCCGGACACGGTGGTGCAGGTGCCCGACTTCGGTCTTCTCGGGCAGTTCAACCTCTTGGGCTCCTTCGAGGCCATCGGCGCGATCTCGGTCTTCCTGTTGGTCTTCACCCTGATGCTCGCCGACTTCTTCGACACGATGGGCACCATGGTCGCGGTCGGCGCGGAGGGTCGGCTGCTGGACGAGCAGGGAAACCCGCCGAACACGCGGCGCATCCTGGTGGTCGACTCGTTGGCGGCCTCGGCCGGTGGAGCGGGCAGTGTCAGTAGCAACACCGCCTACATCGAGTCGGCAGCCGGGGTCGGGGAGGGTGCGCGCACCGGTCTGGCCTCGGTGGTCACCGGCGTGATGTTCCTGTTGGCGACGTTCTTCACCCCCTTGGTCGAGGTGGTTCCCTACGAGGCCGCCACACCGGCGCTGGTCATCGTCGGCTTCCTGATGATGCAACAGGTCAAGGGAATCGACTGGGACGATCTGGAGATCGCGTTCCCCGCCTTCCTCACGATCGTCCTGATGCCGTTCACGTACTCGATCACGGCCGGTATCGGCGCCGGGTTCGTCACCTACGTGGTGTTGCAGGTGGTCCGCGGCAAGGCCTCGGGGATCCGACCGCTGCTATGGGTGATCGCAGCGCTGTTCGTCGTGTACTTCGCGATCGAGCCGATCCGGGAAGTGCTCATCCCGTAGGGAATAGTTAGCCAGGCTAAGTAGTTTGCTGGATGTGACCCCACCTGCTCCGCGATTCTCTGCGCCCGATCTCGAGCCTGACGGGCAGCCTGGCACTTCGGCAGATCTGGCCGGGTTGGCTCATGACCTTCGACTGGTCTGTATGCGGATCTCGCGTCGCGTGCGGTTCGAGGCCGCTCGTGAGGTCGCCTCGCATCAGTTCAGCGTCCTGGCCCAGCTCAAAACCGAGTCGCTGACGCTGGGTGAGCTCGCTGACCGTGAGCAGGTCACGGCGCCCAGCATGAGCCGTACGGTGGCCGGGCTCGTCGAGCGTGAGCTGGTGACGCGCGCCTCCGACCCCGCAGACAGACGCGTCGTGCTGCTGTCGCTGACCGAGTCCGGCTGGGACCTGCTGCGCCGGGAGCGAGCCCAGCGGGACGCCTGGATGGCGGCTCGTCTGGAAGGTCTCTCCGAAGTGGACCAGCAGATCCTCCGCGATGCCACGGTGCTGCTCTCCGCGGTGGTCAGCCGATGAGCGCGATGTTCGCTGCGCTCTCGGTGCGCAACTACCGGATCTACGCCGCGGGCGCACTGATCTCGAATACGGGGACCTGGATGGGCCGGGTGGCGCAGGACTGGGTGGTGCTGACGGAGCTGACCAACAACTCCGCGCAGGCCCTGGGGATCGTGACCGGCCTTCAGTTCCTGCCCATGCTTCTGTTCGCGCCCATCGGCGGCGCCCTGTCGGACCGCTTCGCCAAACGCCGGATGATGTTCATCACCCAAGCGGTGATGGCATTGACCGCCTTGGCCATGGGGTTGCTCGTGCTCTCCGGCGACATGCAGCTATGGCATATGTACGTCCTGGCCTTCGTGCAGGGGAGCGCGGCCGCGATGGATGCCCCCGCTCGTCAGGCCATCGTCTCCGAGCTCGTTCCCCCGGAGCGGTTGACCAACGCCGTCGGTCTGAACAGCGCCTCGTTCAACAGCGGCCGTCTGATCGGTCCTGCCCTCGCAGGTCTGCTCATCGCCTGGGTCGGCACCGGCCCCACTCTTCTGGTCAACGGCGCCACCTTCGTGGCGGTAATGATCTCGCTGGCTCTGCTCGACCCGGCACAACTGCGACTTACTCCCCGCAGTCGCGGACGAGGACAGATCCGCGAGGGGGTGCGCTACGTGCGTGGCCGTCCTGACATCCTGCTCATCATGGCGCTGGTCTTCGTGCACGGGACCTTCGGCATGAACTTCCAGCTGACCAACGCCCTGATGGCCACCGAGGTCTACGAGCGCGGCGTGAAGGAGTTCGGCCTCCTGGGGTCGGTCATGGCGATTGGTTCTCTTGGGGGCGCGCTGCTCGCGGCTCGACGCGAGCGACCCCGCTGGCGCATGTTGCTCGGAGCACTGGGGGCCTTCACGATCTGCACGTTGGCTCTGGGGTTCGCCCCCTCCTACACGACGTATGCCGTGCTGCTCATCCCCACCGGGCTGGCCGCGCTGACGGTGATGGTCACGGCGAACTCGATGGTGCAGCTGAGCGTGGCCCCGCAGGTGCGCGGACGCGTGATGTCCCTGTACATGGCGGTCTTCTTCGGTGGGACTCCGCTGGGGGCGCCGATGATCGGCTGGGTCGGCGACGAGTTCGGCGCTCGTTGGACCATTTGGATCGCGACGTTGATGTGCGGTCTGGCGGTCACTGCTGCCACGCTGTACCTCATGCGTACTGACGACCTGCATGTACGACGCGGGCACTCCTTGGGTCACCCTTTGATCTTGGAGCGCGGTGGGTTGCAGGCCATGCCCGAGCAGGCGCGCTGATGGGTGCTCGCCGATGAGCGCTCGGACCAGGCGCCTCGTGGTCATCGTCACCCTCGTCGCCCTGCTGGCCACCTCCCTGATCGCCTCCCTGGCCGGCCTCGGCCAGAGTTAGGACCTCGATGACCTTCACCACCCGGCCCACCCTCCAGGGAACCTTCGGCATGGTGTCCAGCACCCACTGGATCGCCTCCGGTGCGGCCATGGGCATTCTGGAGCGCGGCGGTAACGCCTTCGACGCCGCCGTCTGCGCCGGCTTCGTCCTGCACGTGGTGGAGCCGCATCTGAATGGCCCCGGTGGTGACCTGCCCGCCATCGTCAGCGACGCCAGTGGAGCGGGAGCGCAGGTGCTCTGCGGTCAGGGTCCGGCGCCCGCTGCCGCGACGGCGGCCCATTTCGTGGCGGCTGGGATGAGCGTGGTGCCAGGGTCGGGTCCGCTGGCCGCGGCCGTGCCGGGAGCTTTCGACGCGTGGATGCTGCTGCTCCGAGACCGCGGCACGATGAGTGTGGCGCAGGTGCTGGCCCCGGCCGAGCACTACGCCCGACACGGCTACCCCGTGCTGCCTGCCGTTCATCGCACGATCAGCGCTGTGACGGAGCTGTTCGCCGAGCACTGGCCCACGTCGGCGGCTGTGTGGCTCGACGGCGACGGTCGGGCGCCGGCGGCGGGCTCGATCCATCACAACCCGGCCTATGCCGACACGTTGGCCCGGCTGATCGCCTACGGCAGCCAGACCGGGATGACGCGCGAGCAACAGGTCGATGCCGCCCGACGGGTCTGGTCGCACGGCTTCGTGGCTGACGCCATCGACGCCTTCGCCCGCGTGCCGCACCGGCACAGCTCGGGTGAGGTGCTGGCCGGAGTCATCACCGGAGCCGACTGCGCGGCATACCAGGCGTCGTGGGAGCCCCCGGTGCTGCTGTCGTGGCAGGGCCACCAGATCGCCAAGACGGGACCGTGGGGTCAGGGGCCGGCGATGCTGCAGGTCCTGCAGATGCTCGACGCCGCCGAGATGGAGGCGCAGGTGTCGGTGGACACCGCAGATGGGGTGCACGCCCTCGTCGAGCGATGGAAGCTGGCGATGGCCGACCGCGAGGCGTGGTTCGGCGACAGTCTCCCGGTGCCACTGGAGGACCTGCTCGATCCGGCATACGCAAAGACCCGATCGGACCTCGTCGAGGACGAGGCGAGCGATCGGGTCCGCCCCGGATCACCCGCGGACCGCGAGCCGCGGATGGCCGCGCTGGCCTCTCGGCTGGCCGATGACGCCGAGGATGGTGGCGACGGGTCGGTCGGTGAGCCCACGGTGCGCCCCGGTGGGGACACCAAGGGGGACACCTGTCACGTCGATGTCGTGGACCAGTGGGGAAACATGGTCGCGGCGACCCCCAGCGGCGGATGGTTGCAGTCCTCCCCGGTCATTCCCCAGCTGGGGTTTCCTCTCGGCAGCCGGCTGCAGATGATGTGGTTGGAGCAAGGACTGGCCTCCTCGTTGATGCCTGGGCGCCGACCACGGACCACATTGACACCGACCCTGGTGCTCCGTGAAGGAGTGCCGGTGCTGGCCTGCGGAAGTCCTGGGGGTGACCAGCAGGACCAGTGGCAGTCCGTCTTCCTGATCCGTCACCTGATGCAAGGGACGAGCCTGCAGGAAGCCATCGACGCCCCGATGTTCCACACGACGAGTTTCCCGGGCTCGTTCGACCCTCGAGTCGTGGAGCCCGGGGTGCTGGTCGCCGAGGACCGCCTGGGAGAGCCCGTGCTGCGCGAGCTCGAGCGTCGCGGCCACCGGGTGCAGCGGGCTGGTGACTGGGCCTTGTCGCGGATGTGTGTGGTCGCGCGTGATCCGGGCACCGGCTTGCTCAGCGCCGGAGCCAACCCTCGCGGGATGCAAGGGTACGCCGTCGGGCGCTGACGCGGGACGTCTCGGCCACGTGCGAGGACGAGGTGGTCCCGGGAGGTCAGCCCGTGTCGGTGGTGTCGTCGCCGTCTGATGGGGCCCGTGTCTCGCGACGAAGGTTGATGTCCGCTTGCGCGTGCCGTTGCGGCCCGGCACGTCGCGGCGTGGGTCGTTTGCGTGCGGCGCCCCTGAGTCGCTGCGCCGGACCAGGCTCGTCGCCGGTGCGGACGCGCTTGCTCAGGTCCGCGTTCTTCAGGAGCTGGGTGAATGGGGCACTGGTGCGGGGATGCACCCCGACGGGCTCCTCGCCGGAGAAGACCACCCAGTGGGCCGTGTTCTGGTAGAAGACCTGCAGGGTGGACCCATCGATCACCGTGCTGGCGTGCTGGGTAGCCTTCTTGCGCTGGTTCCCCTTATCGACCTTGCTTTGCACGAAGCGCTCGGCCGGCTCGCGTTGCGACTTCACCTGCTCCCAGACCACCGGTCCGTAGCGCCGCGATGTTGCGTACAGGATGGGGCCGTACTTCAGCGCGGCCCCGACCGCCTTGCCCTTGCCTGCCACTCTCGGTCCCTTCTCGTCGTTGCGCCACACGATGGTGCGCGACTGGTTGGAGCATCCCTCGGTTGCCCCAGGTCCATCTACTGTAGGTGCCCGGCACCCCCGTCACCCGGTGAGTGCCGGACAATGAGGCTATGGCAACAGCGGACCGGGTTGAGTACGACGGTGAAGGCTTGGCGGAATTCGCGCTCGCTTCCACCCCTTTGGAGCAGGTCAGCCGGTGGGTGGATGACGCCGTGCTTCGCCACCGAGAGCGCGGTGATGTCCCGGAGCCCACGGCGCTTTCTGTGGCTACGGTGGACGGGGAGGGACAGCCCGATGTGCGCACGGTGCTGATGCGTTTCGTTCAGCCTCGAGGGATCGGCTTCCTGACCAACACCGGCTCGGCCAAAGGGCAACAGGTCTCCGCGAACAACCGGATCGCCGCCAGCCTGACCTGGCCCTCGATGTTCCGCGCGATCCGCTTCCGTGGGGTGGCTGTGCCGATCGGCTCGGCCGACGTGCAGGGCTACTTCGCGCAACGACCGTGGGCCTCCCGGATCGGGGCCTGGGCCTCGGACCAGTCGCGCCCGACGACGTCCCGGCAGGCGTTGGAAACGGCATATGCGAGGTATGCCGCCCAGTTCCCCGACCAAGGAAAGGACGATGACGTCCCTGTGCCACCGCAGTGGGGTGGCTACTGGTTGGAGGCGCACCGCGTTGAGTTCTGGGCCGGTCGACCCAACCGGTTGCACGACCGACTCGTCTTCGACCTGGTCGACTCCGGAGGCCACGGTGACCTGTCGCTCGCTGAGTCGTGGCACGTCCAACGCCTCCAGCCCTAGCAGGAGCCTCATCTGAGGCCCTCGAAGGAGCAACGGTCAGACGTCGCGCATGTCGGCGGTGCCCGTCGGGACAACGTGGAGACCACACGGCTGACCCCGGGTCGATGACCTCGGCGCGCAGGTGAAGGTCGACTGTGCTCCATCGTCGGGTTCCCGTCTCCTCGCGTGCACGGCCACAGCCTGCTCACCGTCCGTGAACTTGCCGAGGGGTAGCGGTCACAACCGCGCGAAGGCATCGCTCGCCGCGACCGCGCTCCATACTCCGATCCCCAGGAAAACCGGCGAGCTGATCAGTCCGCACCAGAAGCTTCGCGCCACTCGTCCGCGAGGCATTGAGGCGGCCACGATGGCGATCGCGGTGAGCAGGACCGCTGCCAGATACAGGACCGGTTGGTCGAACACCGGGGCCAGCGCGATGAAGTGAACTCCCACAACCGCGAGAACGAGGGGAGCGATGAGGTCGCTGCGCCCGGTCCGATGCGCTAGGAAGGCGAGCCCTCCGGCCACGACGATCTCGACCCAGAAAGCGACGATGTAGATCGTCAGCGCGACGGACCCGCTCTGCAGCGCGGTCGCTGTGTCCCAGTGGCGGACAGCCATCGGAACACTGAGGAACATCAGCGCGATCCCGGACAGACCCAGCAGTGCCAGCACCAGCCGCCATGACCTGTGCCTCGGCGGCGCCTCCTGAGCCCAGCCCGCCCAGACGAAGGTGGCCATACCGAAGATGGCCCCGATCATGGCCAGATCTCGCGGGTATCCCACCTCGAGCACGCAACTCTCCTTCTATGGTGTGGCGTTAGCCGCTGCCGGCACACCGATCAGTAGCCGAGTGCCGCCAGGTCCTCGCGAGGGCTGGCCTCTCGAGCCTCGAGCATGTCGGACATCAGCGCCACCTCCGAGCGCTGCCCGTTGACCATGGCCTGTGCGAGGTCGACGACATCGGGGTCCTGCCCCTCCGCGACCGCAGCCTCGGCCATCTCTACCCCAGCGAGGTGATGGGTGATCATGAGCTGCAGGTAGAGGATCTCGGCCTGCGTGGAGTCGGCGGCGCGCAGGTCCTCCATCTCGGCCAGGCTGGCCATCCCCGGCATGGCCCGATACTCCGGACTTCCGGGCGCAGCATCCGGCATCTCCTCCATCCCCATATCGTCCATCGCCATCGAGCCTTCAGGCATCCACGCCATCCGGTCCTCGGTGCGTGCCTGCGGGAGGTCCCAGTCCTCCAGCCAGCTCTGCATCCGACCGATCTGGTTGCTCTGCGTCGTGGCGATGTCGTAGGCCAGCACGTCGACGTCCTGGCTCTCGGAGGTCTGCAGGACGATCAACGACATGTCCACGGCTTGGGCGTGATGCTCGCCCATGTCCCGAGCGAAACCGGCGTCCACGCTGTCATCGCCTTCACCCGATCCGGAGATCGCGATGAGGGCGGCGACGACCGCTGCGACAGCTGTGGCGACCGCCGCTACCATCGCGTACCGATGGGGAAGCCGGGCGGCGAGGGGAGAACCACTGCTCACGGGGCAGCCACCAGGTCCTGCGTGGTGCCGCCGGTGCAGGCCGCGCCAGGCTCCGGGGTCTGCGGTCCTTGGCGGAACTCGGTGATGAACATGGGGAGCCGCTCGTCATCAGCGCTGTCGAGGAGCAGCTGGTTGCCCCAAGCGGTGGCCGCGACAGGAGAAGTCTGCTCGTCGTTGGGAGAGAGCAACATGAACTCCTGGTCAGCGAGGTCGGTCAGCGTCTGGATCTGGTCAGCGGGGAGGTCGGGCTGGTAGGTCAACCACACGGCTCCGTGCTCCAAGGAGTGCACTGCGTGGTGGGCCGGAATGGGCTCGGTATAGACGCCGCAGTTCCACCACGCCGCGTTGTGGTCACCGCCCACGGGCGGATCCTGCGGATACTCCACGGCCTCGGTCACGTGGTCGCGTCCCAGGTCCTCGTACTCCGTCACTGCCGCTAGGCTCGGGCGGCTGACCACGGCGAAGGACACAGCGCCCACGATGAGCGCCAGCACCAGGCCCAGCGAGCCCCAGATGAAGATGGAGCGGCGGCGGTCCTGACGTTTGGCCTCACGCTGCATGGCGGCAGCGCGAGCGGCGCGGTCGTTCTTCGGGGTGGGACGAGCCATCCGAACTCCTCGGGGTCTGACGTGCGGGTCAGAGCGCATGCTAGAGGCCCGGGCTGAGCGCAGACTTAGAATCGGCTCACGGACGAGCCCCGGAAGGGAAATGGATGAGCGACCTGATTGACACCACCGAGATGTACCTCAAGGCCATCTACGAGCTGATCGAAGACGGTGTAGTGCCGATGCGCGCCCGGATCGCCGAGAGATTGGAGCACTCGGGGCCGACCGTCAGCCAGACCGTCGCTCGGATGGAACGCGACGGTCTGCTGCGGGTGGAGGAGGACCGCCACCTGACCTTCACCGACGTGGGGCACCAGCGCGCCATCCGCGTGATGCGCAAGCATCGTCTTGCCGAACGCTTGCTGGTCGACGTGATCGGCCTGGACCCCGCCTACGTCCACGACGAGGCCTGCCGGTGGGAGCACGTGATGAGCGAGCGCGTGGAGTCGCGCATTCTGGGGCTGATCCAGGATGCTGCTCGCTCCCCGTACGGCAACCCGATTCCGGGGTTGAACGAGCTGGGATGGCACGGGTTGGCGGTGACGGCCGACGGGGTCAGCGTCGCCGACGCGGTGGCCGACGGGGCGCAGAACGTGCAGATCGTCAGGATCGGTGAGCCCGCTCAGGTCGAGCCCGAGTCGCTGGAGGTGTTGCTGTCGAACGGCATCGTTCCGGGGGCCCTGGTCGAGGTGGGCACAGACGGCGAACGCGTGCGGCTGCGCGCCGCATCTCACCCCACGATCTCTGTCCCTCGCGATGTTGCAACCCACCTTTTCGCTTCTCCGGCTTAGTTGAAAAGGGTCGCACTTACCATTCTGTGATGTGAAGTCCGTCACTTAGGCGTCGAAGTCGACCCGAACTCCGCTACGTCTTTGCAGGTCAGAGCCCTTTCGCAAAGGAGTGGCCAAGGTGGGCGTGTCGACGTCGTAACCGAAACGTGACATGGGCTGACCGCCCTGTGTACTGTCGATATCGCGCCGCCAGTCAAGGCAGCGCCTGGACCGTGGCGCCTTCACCTGTCAGCACGGTCGAGTCCAGCACCAAGCCCGCGCGACAGGAGCGGATGGACTGCTGAGACCAGGATGGTCTCGCCGGGCACCTCTTCACCGTGATGAAGACGCCGCGATCGGAGATCGCAGCCCGTGAGTTCGCCCGCAGGCCATGGAGAGGTTCACTGTGACGCAACGCTTCAACGGACGCCACCGCGCGCCCAGCAGGATCAGCCTGACGAGCACGGCCATGACTCGCACCGCGAAGTTCACAGCCGTCGCCGCCACGTCGGGTGGCCTGCTTGCTGCTGCCGCCGTTCCGGCGAGCGCCAGCCCCCGGACGACGGTTGGCGATCTTGCTTCTGTCGCCCAGGACAACTCGACCGGAACAGGGTCCGTCGTGGACCTGATGGCCGTCGAGCTGCCCCCTGTGGTCGCTCCTTCTGACCGCCCTGCCGTCGCCGCGGTCGCCCCCATGGCCACCCCGGTCGTGAAGGAAGCCACCTTCGGAACTGCCGGATTCGTGGGCGTCGAGCCCCCGGCTCCCGAGCCCGTGGTCGAAGCCGCACCCGAGGAGGCTGCAACCGAAGCCGTCGAGTCGGACGCAGCAGCCAGCGAAACTGCCGCGCCCGAGACCGTAGAGTCGACTGCCTCCGCGACCGAGTCGACTGCGTCCGCGACCGAGTCGACTCAGAGCAGTGGCTCGAGCGAGTCGCAGTCCACCTCCACCTCCTCGCGTGAGTCCACGGCCTCCAGCCGCACCGAAGAGCGCGAAGCCGCCCCTGAGCCCGCACCGGAGCCCGAGGCTGCTCCCGCACCCAAGGCCGCCACGGGTGGAGTGCTCGGCGTCGCCGCCCAGTACGCGGGGATCATGTACCGCTACGGCGGCACCACGCCGGCGGGCTTCGACTGCTCCGGCTACACCTCCTACGTTTACCGCCAGGTTGGTGTGAGCCTTCCGCGCACCGCTGAAGGTCAGCGTCAGGCCACCACTCGGGTCAGCAACCCGCAGCCCGGGGACCTCGTGTTCTTCGGCTCGCCGGCCTACCACGTGGGCATCTACGCCGGTAACGGCATGATGTACGACTCGGGCAAGCCCGGCATCCCCAGCCAGTTGCGCTCCGTCTTCGGTGGCGTCAGCGGTTACGGCCGCGTCGGCTGATCGACTGATCATCAGCAATGCCCCCATCCGGAATCGGGTGGGGGCATCGCTGTATCCCTGACAGTCTCTGTCCGGCCAGCACGACCTGGGCACGGCCGCGGCATCGGCGACGGGTCAGCTCTCAGCGGTGTCCGTCTCGTCGTCGAACTCCCCGAGGATCTGCTCCAGGATGTCCTCCAGCGAGGCCAGTCCGGCCAAGTGACGGTCGTCATCTCGGACCAGAGCGAGCTGTGAGCGCTCCCGGCGCATCTCCGTGACCGCATCGATCAGCGGCAGGTCGTGAGCCAACCAGGTCGGTTCCTGGAGGAAGTCGGTCACCGGTGTCTGGTCGTGGCCGCGGGACGTGGACCGCATCGCGTCGCGGACGTGCACCAGCCCGATCACATGCTGCTCGTCGTTGCGCACGAAGAGCCGCGAATGACCACTGGTGTGGCAGGCGTCCTCCACGTCCCGGGACGTCCCTCGGTGTGAGACGGTGACCGCGTCGTCGAGACCGAACATCACGGACGCGACGGTCTCGGACTCCAGGCGGAGCGCGCCGGTCAGCATCTGGTGGTCGGCGTCGGGCAGCACGCCGTGCTCGTGGGACTGTGAGAGCAGCAGCTGAAGGTCGGCCGGGCCGTGCGTCGCCGACTCCACCGTGTCGATCGGCTCCACCTTGACCAGCCGGAGCAGGCTGTTGGCCATGCCGTTGAGGACGAACAGGGCAGGGCGGACGACCCAGGTGAAGGCCCGGAAGGGTAGAGCCAAGAGGAGCGCCGAGGTCTCCGGGTGTGAGATCGCCCAGGACTTGGGGGCCATCTCACCGACGACCATGTGCAAGAAGACCACGATCGATACGGCGATCACCACGGCGATGACGTGGGTCAGTCCGTCGGGTATGCCGACGCTGTGGAAGAGCGGCTCGAGCAGGTGCGCGATCGCCGGCTCGGACAGGGCTCCCAAGCCCAGGGTGCACAGCGTGATGCCGAGCTGAGCCCCGGCCAGCATGAGCGACATCTCGCGGTGGGCGTGCACGGCGGCCCGGGCCGCCCGGCTGCCGCTCTCGGCGGCCTCCTCGAGCCGGTGCCGTTTGGAGGCGACGACGGCGAACTCCGTGGCCACGAAGAACCCGTTCAACACCAGGAGCAGGACGGACACGAACAGTGCGGTGGCGGTGCTCATCGCTTCCTCCCTTCAGCCGCAGGGGTCGAGGAGCCTGAACGATCTGGGTCGGCAGCCTGCAAGAGGGGCTCTGCCGCCATGGCGTCGGGATCAAGGTCGGTGATCCGCTCCGGGTACACCGCCACGACATCGGGCACGAAGCGGGCGATGCTGATGACCTCGATGTCGACGCTGACCTCCTGCGGATCGCCCTCGTCCCTGCGAGAGGACCAGGTCACCGTGACGCGGTCACCCTCGCTGGCCATCCGACCGAGCTGGTGCATGACCAGGCCGGACAAGGTGTCGTAGTCCTCATCCTCCGGCAGGGCGATGTCGGTGATGGTCTCGACCTCGTCGATGCGCATCCGAGCCGCGAGCTGCCAGGCGCCGTCGACGCGTGCGGTGGGCTCGGTCTCCTCTTCGTCGTCCTCGTCCCAGATCTCGCCCACGACCTCCTCGGCCACGTCTTCGAAGGTGATCACCCCGGCGAACCCGCCGTACTCGTCGACCACCACGGCGATCTGACGGTGTCGCTCCCGCAGCTCTTCCAGCACGCGGGGGAGAGGCAACGACTCGGGCAGGATCAGAGCCTCATCGGCGAGATCTCGCACCGGGATCCGGCCACGCTGTTCAGCGGGCACGCTGAGAAGCTCGTGCAGCCCGATCACGCCCACGATGTCGTCGATGTCGCGCCCGATCACGGGGAACCGGGAATGCCCGGTGTCCAGCAGCTCCAGGACCCGGCTGGCCGGTTCGTCCGCCTGCACGGTCTCAACATCGATACGCGGTGTCATGACCTCCTCCGCGGCGTGGCCCCTGAAGGCGAGCCCACGACCGAGCAGCTTGGTGAGGTCGTCGTCCAGGAGGCCGCCCATGGCCGAGTCGGAGATGATGCGTTGCAGGTCCTCGGGGGTAGCCCCTTGCGGAAGCTCCTCTACCGGTTCGATGCCGACCGAGCGGAGCAGAGCGTTGGAGGCCTTGTCGAACACCGAGATGATCGGGCCGGCCACCATGAGATAGATCAAGGTGGACCGGGACAGAGCACGAGCCAGTGGCACGGGCCGAGCGATGGCCCAGTTCTTCGGACCCAACTCGCCGAGAACCATCTGCACGGCGGTGCTGAAGATCAAGGTGATGGCTAGCGAAAGGGTCAGGGTCGCGGCGTCGGACAGCCCGACGAAACCCAACCGGTCCGCCAGACCTCGCCCGAGCAGCGGCTCTCCGGCGAATCCGACCAACAGGGCCGTGAGGGTGATCCCGAACTGTGCGCCCGACAGAGTGAAGGACAACCGCGACGTGACCTCCAGTGCGCGTTCGGCAGCGGCGTCGCCTTCTTCCGCCAGCTGCGTCAGTTTTCCGCGGTCCACCGAGACGTAGGCGAACTCTTGAGCCACGAAGTACCCGGTGGCGATGGTCAGCGCCAGGATGACCAGGAGGCCGCTGAGGATCAGCACGTAGAACGTCCGCACGAAGGCCGGGGAGCACCCGGCCCGGGTTGGTCAGAAAGGGTTGCACCACGGGACGTCATGATGCTAAGGCTAACCGACGAACGCCTTTAGGCTCATGGTCATGAGTGACGACCGGCGCGTGCTCCTCGCGGTGTCCCTCGGTGGCGCCGCCGGGGCCGTATTGCGAGCCGAGGTGGAGCAACGCCTCAGCGGCAACGGTGCAGCGACAGGCTTCCCATGGTCAACCTTGGGGATCAATGCCACGGGGAGCTTCGCCTTGGCTCTGTTGACCGTCATCACCGTCTCCCTGCCTTCCGCCTGGTGGGTGAAGCCGACGCTGGGCACCGGAGTGCTCGGCGGGTTCACCACCTTCTCGACCTACGTGGTGATGGCCCAGGTGCTGCAGCTCGACGGCTCCTTGCTGACCGCCGCTGCCTATCTCCTCCTGACCCCCGTGGTCTGCGTGGCGGGTGCGTGGCTCGGTGCTCACGTCCCCGGCCTGGTGGGTCTGCCCCACGGTCACGCTCCGCTCGCGCGAGCGCAGGAGTGAGTATGCCGCTGGGAGTGTGGGTGGCAGTCGCGCTCGGTGGGGCGGTTGGCGCAGGACTCCGGCACCTGGTCACGGCGGGGCCGTGGGGTGCATTGCGCGGAGTGTTCGCTGTCAACACCGTGGGCGCCCTGGCGTTGGGGGTGTTGGTCGCAAGCGCGGACTCCCTCTCGCCGGGCTGGTTCGCGGCACTGGGGACAGGGGTATGTGGCGCGTTCACGACCTACAGCACGCTTGCGGTCCAGGTGTGGGAGCTGTTGCACGAGAACCGCACCCATGCTCTCGGATATCTGCTGGTCACGACCGGATCAGGGGGACTCGCCGCGCTCGTGCCCCTCCTGCTGTGGGGACACTGAGGCGAGGTCCCGGGGTTTGTCGGTGCGTCCTCATACCGTAGGTGCATGGTCACCTTCCTGCACACGGCCGACTGGCAGATCGGGATGACCCGTCGTTGGTTGCAGCCTGCGGACCAAGCCCGTTTCGACCAGGACCGGCTGACGGCTATCAGGTCGACGGGTCGGGTAGCGCGCGACCAGGGTTGTGCCTTCGTGGTTGTTGCCGGCGACGTCTTCGAGAGCAATCAACTGCGGCAGGGCACGGTTCTTCGAGCCTTGGACGCCATGGGTGAGATGGGCCTACCGGTCTACCTCCTTCCCGGCAACCACGACCCGTTGGACGCGATGAGTATTTATCGCCAGCCCACCTTTCTCAGGGCGTGCCCCGACAACGTGACGGTGCTGGAGTCCGAAGGGCCGTACGAGGTCGCGCCGGGTGTGGAGATCGTGGCCGCCCCCTGGCGGGGGAAGCATCCGGGGCGCGACTTGGTCGCTGACGCTCTGGCCCGGGCGGGCGAGGCTGACGGCACCCTGCGGGTGTTGGTGGGGCACGGTGGCGTCGATGTGCTGGATCCCAGTGGTCGCAACCCCAGCGCGATTGTCACCGACCCCCTGTTCGACGCCGTCCGAAGGGGCCAGATCCACTACGTGGCCCTGGGAGACCGTCACTCGCGGACCGACGTCAGTGGCCGAGGATGTGTGTGGTACTCCGGGACCTTCGAGGTGACCGATCCGCGGGAGGAATCGCCGGGCGACGTCCTCGTGGTCGAGCTGAGCGCCGAGGGGAGTGTGCAGGTCGCTCCCCACCGTATCGGCACCTGGGACTTTCGCTCGTTGGCACGAGACCTGAACTCCGGTGACGACGTGGAACGGCTTCTCGCAGAGCTGACCGGAACGCCGGCGAAGGAGCGGGTCGTGGTGAAACTCGCACTACGCGGATCCTTGTCGGTTGCGGACTTCACGCGGCTGCACGAAGCGCTGGGCTCACTGGGGGCGACCTTCGGAGGGTTGCACCATTGGGATCGGCACTCCGACTTGGTCATCGCGCCGGATGACGAGCAGTGGTCGCAGCTGGCACTGTCGGGCTACGTCAGCGGAGCAGCGGAGGAGATTCGTCAGGCCATGAACGATTCGATCGCGTTGTGCTCGACCGAAATCCCGGATGAGGATCTTGCCTCAAGGTTCAGCCCGGACGACGCCGATGACTCGGTGAGCGCCCGGGACGCGCTGGCTCTGCTCTATCGGCTGAGCGGGTCGGTGGCAGGATGAAGATTCACCGGCTTCGGCTGCAGCACGTCAAAGGGGTGCGCGATGCCGAGATCAAGCTGCCCGACACCGGGGTCGTAGTCCTGGAAGGGCCCAACGAGACCGGGAAATCGACGTTCTTGGAGGCCTTGGATCGTCTCCTCGACCCGAAGGCCAAGGCCCACTCGAAAGCGGCCGCGATTGTGGGACTACAGCCGGTCGGGGAAGACGTGGGGCCCTTTGTCGAGGCAGAGCTGTCGATCGGTCCCTACCGGTTGATCTTCTCCAAACGGTGGCTACGGCAGTCGGCCACCGTCCTGCGGGTCCTGCAGCCGGTGGCCGAGCAGCACAGCGGCGAGGCTGCCCAGGCGCGGATGACGGCGATCGTCGACGAGTGCCTGGACCGGCCCCTGTTCGAGGCTCTGCGTTTCGCGCAGGTCGGCCCCTCCTCCCAGATCCAGCTGGTGGACAGTTCCGTGCTCACTCAAGCCCTCGACTCCGCAGCGGGCGCCGACCTGCACAGCGACAGCGGCACGGACCTCCTGCTCGCGGTGGAGGCGGAGTACACCCGCTACTTCACCGCGGTGAATGGCAAACCCACCGGCGACCTCCGTGCCGCCATGGGGGCCTGCACGAAGGCGCAGGACGCGGTCGCCGAGGCGCATCGGCGGCTGTTGGAGGCCGAGCAGCTGGTCCAGGACCGGGACGAGGTTGTCGCCCAGGTTGAGGCAGCCCAGAAGGCCCTACCCGTCCTGCGCGAGGCGCAGGCTCGCGCAGGGGAAGAGGTGACCCGAGGCCAGCGTCTCCGTGACGACGAGCAGGAAGCATCTCGTGCGTCTGTGGACGCTGCTCAGCATCGACGGCACGCTGAGACGGACCTGGCTGCTCGACAACGGCTGGTCCGCGAGGTGGCGGAGCGCACCGACCGCGTCCTGGTGCAGGAGGCTCAATGTGTGGAACGAGCCGGTGCCGCCGAGCGCGCGGTCGAGGAACTGCGCTTGACCACATCCTCGCTGCACTCGGCGAAGCAAGCGTGCGCAGACGGTCAAGCGGCAGCTGATGCGGCTGCGACGAAGGTCACTCACATGTCGGCGGTGTCCGAGGTCGCGATGCTGCAGCAGCGCGTGGAGTCAGCGAGCCTCCTGCAGCAGCGGTTGTCGGAGGCGGTGGGTGTGCTCCGGGCAGCGGTCGTGTCGCCGCGGGTCCTGCGAGACATCGAGCAGTCCGAGCAGCGACTGGCGGTAGCCACCGCAGCGATGGATGGCGGTGCCACGACGGTCACGGTGCATGCGCTACGCCCCGACCTCGGCGTGAGCCGCGACGGTGAGCAACAGAAGCTCGAGCTGGACGACGAGCCTTTGGAGTACCAGGTCGTCCGCGCCACCGAGCTCACGGTCCATGATTCCGTGCGCATCGAGGTCCGGCCACATGCCGACGTGCAGCGCCGTGCCGACCAGGCCGACTCGCTGCGGGAGGACCTTGGGGCGCGGCTTACGGCGATCGGGGCGGCGGGCGTCGAGCACGCCCGCGCGATGGCCGAGGACTATCGTCGTGCCGACGCTGAGGTTGCCGAAGTCGAGCGGCTGTTGTCTGTTGCGCTGGCCGGCAATGTGGACCTGGACGAGTTGCGCGGGCACCTTCAGGCACGCAGGACGTGGCTGCAGCAGTGGACCCAGGATGAGACGAACGCAGCAAACCGAACCGACCTCGTCGGCGGCCATGCTGACGAATCGGGCTGGTCACCAGCGGACCTCGACCGGGCACGGCACGAGGCGCTGCTCGCGCAAAGGCGTCTCGGTCCGTTGCGCAAGGCGCGCGACACGGCTGAGGACGCGGTGGTCGCCGCGCGTGGGGTCGAGTCTGAGGTCACCCGCGCTCACGATGTGATCACGGCGGAACGCGCCGAAGCGAGTGCGGAGTTGCGTCGGCTCCGAAACCGTGTGGTTGAGGAACGAGAGAGGGCGAGCGATCTCGACCTGGAGGAGGCGCTCAGACAGGCACGGGACGCGGAACAGGCCGCCAAGGATGGGCACCAAAGGCTCGTCGAGGAGATACGGCGCAGTGGGGTTGACGATGCTCAGGATCGACTACGGCAGAGCAACGTCGAGCACTCGCGGGTGGCATCGCGTCTGGAGAGCCTCACCGGGCAGTTCCACGAGCTCAAAGGTCGCCTGGAGATGACCGCCGGAGAGGGACGCCAAGAAGAGTACGATCGCGCTGGCCAGCTGCTCGCGGAGGCCAGGCGCACGTTGGCTTCCGTTGGCCGCCGAGCTCGAGCGGCTCGGCAGCTTCACCTCACCCTGCGCCGCCATCGGGACAGTGCGCACGCCAGCTACGTAGCTCCCTACGCGCGCGAGATCGAGCGGCTGGGCCAGGCGATGTATGGCTCCTCTTTTGCCGTTCGTGTCAGTTCTGACCTCACGATCACGCATCGCGAGCTGAACGGCGTGCTCGTCTCGTTCGACCAGCTGTCGGGCGGTGCCAAGGAGCAGCTCGGCATCCTGGCGCGCCTGGCGGTTGCGGTCCTTGTCGACACGGACAGCGCGGTGCCGGTAGTCATCGACGATGCGCTGGGCTACACCGACCCCGATCGGCTGCAGCGACTGGGGTCAGTCCTGGGGGAAGCGTCCCCGGGTGGCCAGATCGTCCTGCTGACGTGCACGCCGCAACGATATGAAGCGATCCCCGGCGCGCAGATTCGATCGATCCCAGCCTGACGTGGCTGCGCGAGGGTGTGTTCGCCACCCGGGTTTCTTCGGTCAGCCGGTGACTGCTAGGTTTCTCCTCGCTGGGGGGCAACGAACGGCGGGGGAGAAAGCCGAGTTCGGACCGGCCACATCGTTGAGTTTTCAATCCTCCGTTATCCAAACGTGACATATTCCCAATCTTTGGATAGCCTCGTGGCACTCCTCCCCCTGGGGAGTCCCACCTGGTCGCCGAGTCCTGTCACCGTGGTTGGGTTACCACGTACAATCCGTTCGACAGGAGCGGGGGACCCAACGAAGGTGGCGCGTCGAGAGACGTGCCTTGGGGTTAAGTCTTGGAGCACTGAACCAAGGCCGGGTATGTATCTCCACCCGAACCCGACAGCTCACCCCGTAGGCGTATGGAGAGAGTTCACCATGTCCTTTACTGCACCTGCGCGCCATCGCGCCCCTCGACGACTGTCGCTCAAGCCCGCAGCCAAGGTGTTTGTGACCCTTGCTGCCACCAGCGGCCTGGCCCTGTCGACCGCTGGCTCGAGCCAAGCGGCTCCGGCCACCCCGAAGACTCCCGCCACCAAGGGCCTGGCGGCGACGCCAGCAACCTTGCCCGCCGTGGCTCCGGCCGCAACTCCGGCGCCCAGCCGTGTGCTGCCCACGCCGAGCGGCTACACGACCTACCGCTGGGGCTCGCGCGGTGGGTCGGTCAAGACCATCCAGCGCATCGTCGGTGCGTACCAAGACGGCGTGTTCGGCCCCAAGACGCACAGCCGGGTCAAGAGCTGGCAGCGTCGCAACGGCCTGGTCGCCGACGGCATTGTCGGGCCCATCACCTCCCGTGCCATGGGTCTGTCGACCTCCTCGCGCAGCAGTTCCTCAGCCTCGCGCAGCAGTTCGCGCTCCAGCAGCAGCGTGATCACGAACGCCCAGCGCAACCTGGGTGTCCGGTACACCTGGGCGGGGAACTCCCCCCGGACCGGCTTCGACTGCTCCGGATTCGTGAACTACGTGTTCAAGCAGTCCGGTATCAGCCTGCCCAGGACGGCATCTGGTATCCAGCGCGCCACCACGCGCACCTCCAGCCCCCGCCCCGGGGACCTGGTCTTCCACGGCTACCCCGCCACCCACGTCGGGATCTACGCCGGTGGCGGCAAGTTCTACGACTCGGGCCGTTCGACCAACGGCACGACGCTGCGGAGCATTTTCCCCGGCAGCGTCAGCTACGGTCGCGTCAACTGATTCAGCCCCTGTGACACAGAGGCCGAGGTGGCATCAGCCACCTCGGCCTCTGCGTGTCCGCAGCAACACCTGGCCGAGCCCACCCCGGAGTTGCTGAGCAGCGACGTCGCGTCTAGGTTCTCAGCAACAGGAAAGAGGATCGATGAAGACTTCTGCGACGCTGCTCGGCGGCCTTGTGGTGGTGACCATGTCCCTATCGGCCTGTGACGCCTTCGGCGACGACGCAGGGCCGAGCACCATCGACCAGGACGTCTTGACCGCTGACTCGGGTGATAGCGCGCGCCCGACGACGGCCGACACGGATGCGAGCACTGCCACCGGGGACGACCTCGATGCAGCGACGGCGACGGGCCTGCCGAACGACTCCGACCTCTCCACGTCCACCTCCATGGGCGACACCGACTCGAGCACCTCGACGGTAGGCCCCGACGACGATGCCAGCGCCACCGCAGAGCCCTCCCAGGGTCAGAATGCTGCACCGACCGAGGCCCCGGATGACTCGCAGCTACCCGAGCTGAGCCTGGAGTCGGCTGAAGGCGCGACAGACGGCGACGGCGACCTGCTCTCGACGACCGTGCGGATCGGGTCCTACGCCGACTTCGACCGTGTCGTGTTCGACTTCGAAGGTCAAGGAACGCCGGGATATCGCGTCTCCTACGTTGACAGCGCGGTCCAGGACGGCAGTGGCGCGACCATCGACGTGGACGGCGACGCCATCCTGCAGGTCGTCATGACCGGCACCCGCTACCCCGCCGAGGACGAGGCCTACGAGGGCGGTCCGGGGACGTACTCGTTGGACGCCTCCGAGGAGGTCGAGCAGGTCCGCCTGTCCGGGACCTTCGAAGGCACCACTCAGGCGTTCATCGGCATCGACGACGAGGACACCCCGTTCCGGGCCTTCATCTTGAGCGAGCCCGCCCGCCTGGTCGTGGACATCGGTCGCGGCTGAGTCTGATTCACCCCGCCTCTATGGCTCAGGCGTTGGGGTCGACGACCAAGCGGCCGCGCACCTGACCCTCCATGATTGCCGTTCCCTGGGTGGCCACACCGCTCATCGGCACGACCTGGGTCATGGCGTCCAGGAGGTTGGCGGGGAGGTCGATGGCCAGGCGAGCCCAGGCCTGCTCCCGTAGGGCCACCGGCGACTGCACGGAGTCGACGCCCTGCAGCCGCACCCCGCGCAAGATGAACGGCATCACGGTGCTGGGCAGATCGACCCCACCCGCCAGACCACAAGCGGTCACCACGCCGCGGTACTTCGTCTGGGACAGGACCTTGGCCAACATGGTCGATCCCACGGTGTCGACTGCGCCTGCCCAGGTCTCGGCTTCCAGTGGCTTGGGCGGTTGGCTCATCTCCTCACGGGTCAAGAAGGCGCTCGCTCCGAGCTCCGTGAGGTAGTCGTGCTGCTCGGGCCGGCCTGTGACGGCAGTCACGCTGTACCCCAGACGGGCCAGAAGTGCGATGGCGACAGAGCCCACGCCACCGGCCGCCCCCGTGACCACCACGGGCCCCGACTCCGGGGTGAGGCCCCCGTCTTCCAGGCCCATGACGCACAGCATGGCCGTGAGCCCCGCCGTGCCGATGCCCATCGCGCTTTGTGCGCTGATCTCGTCGGGACGTTTCACCAGCCACTGTGCGCGCACGCGCTGGCGCTGGGAGTACCCACCCCAGAAGCGTTCACCGACTCCCCATCCGGTCAGGATCACGTCGTCCCCTGTGGTGAAGCGCTCGTCCGTCGACTCGCGCACGGTGCCGGTGAAGTCGATCCCCGGGACCATGGGGAAGGACCGGATGATCCGGCCTTTCCCGGCCAAGGCCATGCCATCTTTGTAGTTCAGCGAGGAGTAGTCGATGTCGACGAGCACCTCCCCATCGGGGAGGTCGGCGTCGCTGAGCTCTTCGATGCTCGTGCTCTGGCCCTCAGGGCTGTCCCGGATGACGAGGGCGCGGAAGGTGTCGGTCATGGTGTGCTCCTGTGTGAGTGAGGGATGACGAGAGCGTCGAGGGCCATGCAGCCCGTCGTGGTGACGGCCAGAGGGTTGACGTCGAGCTCGGCGATGAGGTCGCCGAGGTCGGCAGCGAGGTCGGACAGGGCGACCAGGGCGGCGACCACGGACGCGGTGTCTTTGGCCGGCCGGCCGCGGATGCCGTCCAGCACCGGCTTGATGGCCAGCTTGCTGATCATGGTGCGTGCGATATCGGCATCGATCGGGACCAAACCGAGCTGACGGTCACCCAGGACTTCGATGAAGACACCCCCGCCAGCGACCAGCACCATCGAGCCGAACTGAGGATCGGACACCACGCCGAGGGCCATCTCCACGTCGGGCAGCACCATCGGAGCCACCAGCACGGCCGGTCCCAGACGCACGGCCAGATCGGCGTAGGCCGTGCGTACGGCCTCGTAGTCGGCCAGGTTGAGCATCACGCCGGCGACCTCGGACTTGTGCAGGACCCCCGGCACCGCCGTCTTCAACACCACCGGGTAGCCGAACTCCTCAGCGACCTCCAGAGCCGCTTCGACGCTCGACACGATCCGGTGCGGGATCACCGGCACCCCGTAGGCCGCGAGCAGGTCCAGGCCCTCGCTCTCGTTCAGCGCGGCAGGTCCGGCGAGGCGGGCCCGCCAGTGCGCAGTGACCTCCGGATCCGGCCTGGTGGGGGAGGCCACACCCGGGCGGACGCTGAAATCGCGGTAGGTCAAAGCGTGGCGCACGGCGAGCAGTCCGGCCACGGTCCCGTCGAGCACCGGCACCCCGAGGTTGGTCATGCGTTTGGCGAGGTCCTGGGACTCGGTTCCGATGTGGTTGCTCAGCATCGCGACCGGTTTGCCGGTCCGCCGGTGCACCCGCCGGCAGATCCGAGCGAACGACTCGTGCAGGTAGAACCCCGAGCTCAGGTCGGCCACGAACACTCCCATGGCGGTGTCCTCGTCGTCCATCAAGGCCTGCCAGCAGCGCTCGAAGATGGTCTGGTAGTCCCGACCGGTGCCCCACGCATCCAGTGGGTTGATCGGCTCCAGACCGTGGTCGAGATGGTCGCGCAGCACCGCAGTGGTGCCTTCGCTGATCCGGGCGAAGGGCACCCCCACATCGTCGGCGATGTCGATCATCAGCTCTCGCTCACCACCGGAGTCGAAGATGGCAGCCAGGCCCCCCTTCGAGGGGCGACGCGGGTTGGACAGGAGCTGCGTGGTCGAGGCCAGCTCGTCCAAGGACTTCACCGACAACACGCCATACCGCTCGAACAAGGTCTGGTAGGCCGCGTCATCGCCGGCGATCGCCCCGGAGTGGCTGAGCGCCAAGGTCGCCGCCTCGGGGGTTCGGCCGGCTTTGAGAGCGATGACGGGGATGTCGCGCTCGGCCGCTTTGCGCAGCGCCGCAACGAAGGCGCTCGGGTTGCGGACCGTCTCAATGAATAACGCGATCGCGGTCGTGCTCTCCAGCTCCAGGGCGTAGTCCATGTAGTCCGACGTGGTGGTCACCAGCTCCTGGCCGGGGGAGATCGCCAGGTTGAAGCGAAGTTTCTGGTCGTTCCACAAGAGTGCAGTAAGCACCGAGCCGGACTGTGCGATGAACGTCACGCCGCCTTCGGTCAGCTCGTAGGGCCGGTGGAACGGCAGGGTGCGAAACCACCGCTCCACGTTGTAGAAGCCCATGCAGTTGCCGCCCACGATGGGCAGGTCCGCCTCTCGGGCCAGATCGCGGATGCGCGCACGCAAAGGGTATGTGGCGTCGTCACCGGACATCGACAGACTGCCGGGGATGACCAGGCCGCCGACGCCGAGGTCGATGGCCGCTCGGACCTGCTCCTCGATGCCGGTGTTCGCGATGCCGAGGACGGCCAGGTCCGGAGCCTGCGGTAGGTCGCTGAGGCTGGGGTAGCACGGCAATCCCTCGACTTCGTCGTACCGCGGGTTGACGGGATAGACCGCCCCGGGGTATCTCGCGACCTGCAGCTCCAGGATCATGTCGTTGCCCGGGACGTTGGGCATCGTGGACGCACCGAGCAGTGCGACCGAGCGGGGAGCGAGCATGCGCTCCAGTCGATGCTGGGTCCTGGCCCAACCGATCTCGGGGACCTCAGTGGCCATCGTTGTCCTGACGTTGGTCGTGCGTGGCAGGCCGCTCGGTGCTCGGGTGGTTGACGTTCTGGTGGGAGATCCACGCCTGGGCTTGGTCGTAGATCCCGCTCAGGTGGTCCATCTGAGCATGCACGACCTGCGACGCAGCCTCCGGGTCCTCCTTCTCGATCGCCTCGAGCAGCCTGCGCTGCAGAGCAATCACGTCGCCCCGCTTCCGAAAGCGGTGGATGATGAGGTTCGTCGAAGGATGCAGGGCCTCCAGCGCGAAGACCATCACGTAGTCCAGCACCGTATTGTGCGCCGCCTGCGCGACGAGACGATGGAAGGTCACGTCCGCCTCGCAGAACCCCTCGTCGCTGAGGTCTTCCCGCCCCTGACGCTCCAGGGCGTCGTGTAGGGCGAGGAGGTCGTCCCGGTCTCGCCGTCGTGCGGCCAGCCGGGCGCAGTCCGCCTCGAGCAGGCGACGGCTCTCGGCCACGTCGGCCAGGGAGAAGATCTGGTGGCTGACCAGCAGCGTGGCCGTGGTGCGTAGGTCGGACCGCACCTGCTCGTCGGTCGGCACGGTGATGAAGTTCCCGCCGCTGACACCTCGTTTGGACCGGATCAGGTTTTTGGCGGCCAGACGCTTGAGCGCCTCGCGGACGGTGGGCCGGGACACGCCGAACGACTCGGCGAGCTCGGACTCGGTGGGCAGACGCTGGTCCAGCGCAAGCTCACCGGCGACGATGCGGCCACGGATCGCCTCGGCGATCTGGTCCGGCAGGCTCCGCGATCCGGCGGCCACGGCGGTCGTCACAACCACAAGCGTGACACCCGTGAGGTTGCTGGTCAATAGGTCAGATCTATTGCTCTGCTACTTTTTGGACCGTGGGAGCCACTGCGTCGCCGACCAGGTATGCCGACGTCCTGGTCGTCGGGGGCGGCAACGCCGGCATCGCGCTCGCCGCGCGGCTGCGCAGCTCAGGCCTCGACGACGTGGCCATCATCGAGCCGAAGGTGACCCATCATTTCCGCCCTCTGCTCTCCTACGTCGGTGCTGGCCTGTCGAGCACGAAGGAGCTGAGTCGCAGACAGTCCTCGGTGATGCCCGCTGGGGTCCGCTGGATCCACGACGCCGCCAGCACCATCGATGTCCACGCCCGAGTGGTCACGTTGGCCAGCGGAGCGACGATCGCCTACCGGGACGTGGTGCTCACCCCCGGCTCGGAGCCCGACTGGGATGCCGTGGCCGGCTCGGCGCAGGCGATGTTGAGCCCATCGGCGTCCACCAACTACGTGGTGGACCTCGCCCCGAAGACATGGGAGCTGATCCAGGCCCTGCGCTCCGGACGCGCCGTCTTCACCCTTCCCGACGGACCTGCGCCGTGCCCCGGTGCGGGGCAGAAGATCCTCTACATGGCGTGTGACTACTGGCGCTCCCAAGGAGTGCTCGACGACATCGAGGTCACCCTGGTGACACCCGATGTCGACGTCTCGGCCAACGCGAAGATCTCGGAGCGGCTGCGGGTCTGGGCGCAGCGGTACGGCATCCGGGTGCTGGCCTCCAGCCGGGTCGATCGGGTGGACCCCACGTCGCAGACGTTGCACGTCACGGGTCCCGCCGGCGACACGGAGCTGCCGTACGACTTCTGGCACATGACGCCCGCACATCGGGCCCAACCCTGGATCGAGTCGGCCGGTCTGAGCTCGGTGGAGGCGGCCGGCTACGTCGAAGTGGACCCGCTGACGCTGCGCCATCGCCGCATACCCACGGTCTGGGCCTGCGGTGACACGGCGGAGACCGGCGCATCCCGATCCGGGGGCGCTCTGCGGGAGCAGACCGAGGTCCTGGCCAAGAACCTCCTGTCGACTCGGAGCGGAGCAGCGCCACTGGAGACATACAGCGGCTACTCGGTATGCCCCTACACGGTGTCGCGCTCAAAGGTCCTGTTCACCGAGTTCGACCGGGACCGGGTGCTCCAGCCGTCGCTTCCCTTCCTCTGGCGCCGGCCGTCGAGGCTCCTATTCCTCGGCGATCGGCGGGTCCTGCCGCAGATCTACTGGCATCGGATCCTCAAAGGGAAGTGAGCCGAGGGGCCCGCGGGATGGCCCTGAGGTCTACTTCAAGCCGCTGCGCGCCAGTCCGGCGACGAAGTATCGCTGAGCCACGACGAACAGCACGAGGATCGGGAGCATCGACAACAGAGCTCCTGCCATGAGCGTGGGGTAGTCGGTCGCGAACTGACCCTGCAAGAAGGCCAGGCCCACGGGTAACGTGTAGAGGTCGGGGTCCCGTAGGGCCACCAACGGCCAGGCGAACTCGTTCCACCGATACATGAACGTCATCACGATGAGCACCGCAATCAGTGGCCTGGCGAGCGGCAACACCACGCGGGTGAAGATCTTCCACTGGCTCGCCCCGTCCAGTGCCGCAGCTTCGAGCAGCTCATCGGGGATCGCCAGCATGTACTGCCGGGCCAAGAAGATCCCGAAGGCTTCGGCAGACCGGGGGACGATGACCGCCCAGTAGGAGTTGACCCAGCCGAGTCGGGCGACCAGCTCGAACTGGGGGATCAGCAGGACCTGCACGGGGATCATCAGGGTGGCGATGATCGCCAACAGGACGACCGCTCGACCGGGGAAGCGACGTTTGGCCAGAACGTAGCCGGCCAGTAGGTCGACGAAGACGGTCAAAGCGACGGCGACCACAGCTATGGCCGTGGAGTTGAGCGCCCACGTCGCGATCGGGTAGGCATCGAGCGCGGCGCGAAGGGTGTCCAGACTCAGCGAACTGAAGGCGGGCAGCCCGCCGCCGGAGACGCTACCGGCGGGGGAGAGCGCGGTGATCGTGATCCACACGAGCGGGAACAGCCAGATCAACGCCACTATCACGAGCGCGACGAAGCGCCACCGGGCAGCCCGCGCCGCCAGGACGGAGCGGCGGGGCGCTGGCTTTCGAACCGCGGTTTCGGTCTGACCGGGCGCGGGAGCCGCCTCGGGTGTCGTCCTCGAGGTCTCGGCGCTGCTCACAATGTCTCCTCGGACTCGCGTTGCGCTCGCCACCACAAGACGGTGGCCGCCAGCACGACCACGAAGACCACGACACCGAGTGCCGTGCCGTACCCCTGCTGGCGTGCGTCGAAGCCCTCGGAGTAGGCGTAGGTGACGAGGAGCTCGGTGGCGCGTCCGGGTCCGCCCCCGGTCATCACGTAGACCATGTCGAACACCTGGAACGTCTCGATCACCATGATCACGGTCAAGAAGAACGTGGTGGGCTGGACCTGGGGGATCACCACATAGCGTTGACGCTGCCACCAGCTGGCTCCATCCAGCGAGGCCGCCTCGTGCAACACCTCGTCCACATTCTGCAGCGCCCCGAGATAGATGATGGCGGCCAGGCCCACCCGCGACCAGGTCAGCATGAGCAGCACGGTGAACATGGCGGGTCCGCCACCGGACTGCCACGACACCGCGCTCAGGCCCATACCCTCCAACGCGCTGTTGATCACTCCGATGTTCTCGTCGAAGATCCAGCGCCCGGCCATCCCGACCACGACGCCCGAGATCACGACGGGAGCCAGGATGATCGTGCGGAACAGACCTCGCCCCCACACCTCCTTCTCCAGAAGCAACGCGAAGCCGAAGCCGAGGACCAGGGTCAGTGGGACGGACACGAGGGCGAGGAGCAAGGTGTTCAACGAGGCACGCCAGAACGACGGGTCAGACATCATCCGTTGGTAGTTGCCCAGGCCGATGAACTCACCTGGGCTGACTCCGGAGGAGTCGGTCAGTGAGGTCCACAGTGCGCTCAACAGCGGATAGAACATGAAGACGCCGAACAGCAACAGCGCAGGCAGGAGCATGAGGTAGGACGAGAGCGTGTTCTTGCTACGCGGACGACGACCCCGGCGCACCGTGCCAGGGGTGGGAGTCGAGGGCTGGCGGGTCGTGGTGGTCATCGCGTCATCTCCGCTGAGACGGCATCGAGCAGAGAGGCGGCTCGGGCTTCGTCGCTGTCGTCGGGACTGAGGAAGGAGAGCTCGAGCTCGTCCACCAGGACGCTGTTGACGGCGTTGAACTTCGGGATGGTGACCTGGCGGACCAGGTCGGTCCGCACATCCTGCGACTGTCGGGCGTAGCGAGCCATGATCGCTGGGTCGACCGGGTAGTCGAGCGAGGCGGTGTCGATATCGTTGCGCGTGGGCAACACTCCGGTGGCGGCGCAGTAGTCCGCCTGCTGTTGCTTCTGCAGGCAGTAGGCGATGAAGGCTTGAGCTGCCTCCTTGCGAGGACCGTCCACCGCGGCCAGTGAGTTGCCGCCCAGATCGGCGCTGGCCCGCGCCTGTTGCGGGAGGAACGTGGCCTGCCAGTCGAACGGAATGTCCATCCCGGGCAACGAGAAGTTGCCCACCCATGCCATCGCCACGGTCTCGGCGACGAAGAGCTGGTCGGTGTACTGGCTGCTCTTGGGCAGACTCGAGCGCGGCACCAGACCCTCGGTGAACAGCCTGCGGGTGAAGCCCATCGCCGCGACCAGCTGGTCCGGATCCTGCACCGAGTCGCCGAGCCCGCTGGTGAGCAGACGCCCCCCGCCCTGGTCGACCCAGTTGAGCCACCGGAAAGCGCCGGCTTGTTGCCAGTTGACCGCGGCGGCATAGCGACCGCCGGAGGCGTTGTTGCGCACCGCCTCCGCAACGGTGGCGAACTCCTCCCAGGTCCACGCCTGGTCGGGCGAGTCCGGGATGGTGTCGATACCCGCACTGGCCAGAGCCTCGGTGTTCACCAGCAGCATGGAGGTGTCCGTGTGGTGGGGGACTGCGAAGGTTCCGCGGTCATCGGTCACTGCGGCCCAGAACTGCTCACCCACCGCCGGTTGGAGCGCATCGACGACGCTGTCGTCGAGCGACGCCAGGACTCCTTGGTCGCGGTAGAGCCCTACGTCGTTGTAGGTCACGCGGAAGACATCCGGTGGGTTGTCCACACGCAGACCGGTGTCCACGGTGGTCAGCGCTTGGGAGAACGGCACGATCTGGAGCCGCACCGTGACGTCGTTCTTTTTCTCGAACCCGGCGGCGAGCGCTCGGAAGGCCTGCTCTTCGACGTCGCCGGCCCACAAGGTGAACTGCAGCACATCGTCGGGTCGGTCGCTGCCGTCGCTCTGCAGCCGGAAGCCCCCGCATCCGCTGAGGCCGGCTACGGCGCCTATTCCCAGGCCACTGACGAGGCCCCTTCGTGACAGCACGGGATCCACAAGGTCTTTCACTGATCGAACGATACGGAGCGGTGACGGTGCTGCAACTCGGGGGGCGACGACGGGCCGCAGTCACGGGTTAGGTAGGCCACGGCGAGGGGCGTGACAACATTCGCCTGTGAGCTTCGTCGCGCGCTTGGACGCCTTCCAACGTCGCCATGCCGTCCTGGGCTATCCGTTGGGTGTCATCTACAAGTTCTTCGACGACCAGGGCAACTATCTGGCCATGACGATCACCTACAACGCGTTCGTGGCGGTGTTCCCTCTGCTGCTGATCTCGTCGTCGGTGCTGGGGTTCGTGCTTCAGGACAACGTCGACCTGCAACAGACCATCCTCAACTCGGCCGTCGGAGAGTTCCCGATCATCGGCACTCAGCTGTCCACCCCCCAGGGCATTCGCGGAAGCTTCGGTGCGGTCCTGGCCGGTAGCCTTGTCGCGCTCTACGGAGTGCTCGGCCTGGGACAGGCCGTGCAGAACGCCGTGAACGTCGGCTGGTCCGTGCCGCGCAACAGCCGGCGCAACCCCTTCAAGAGTCGGCTGTGGAGTGCCCTGTTGTTGTCGTTGGCCGGCATGGTCGTGCTTGGCCTGGCGCTCCTGACCAACTTCTCCGGTTCCTTGATGGGCCAGCTGCCGGAGTTGACCCAGGGCATCGAGTGGCTGGTGCAGGGCGCCTCGCTGGCCGTCACCGTCGCCGGGCTGACCTTGCTGTTGCGCTGGGCTGGCCCCACCCGTTCGCCGTGGCGGCAGACCGTCCCGGGAGCGGCGTTCATCGTGCTCGTGTGGATCGCGGTCCAGCGTTTTGGTGGACTCTACGTCGACCGCGTCCTTGCCCGGGTGGATGACGTCAGTGCGGTCTTCGCGCTGAGTCTGGGCTTGATCGGCTTGATCTACGTGGCGGCCAACGCGCTGGTCCTGGGCGTCGAGATCAACGTCGTGCTGGCGGAGAGCCTCTTCCCCCGGGCGCTCCTGACGCCCTTCACCGATCAGGTCGACCTGACCGATGCCGACCGTCGTGCCTACACCCGCTACGCCCAGGCGCAACGACACAAGGGCTTCGAGTTGGTCGAGGTGGACTTCACCGCCGACGCCACCGACACCTCTGCCGACAGTGGCGGGTCCACGACGTCATTGACAGGTGACCAAAAAGTCACCTAACATCGGTCCATGCACGACGACACGGTGTTCAAGGCGCTCGCCGACCCCACGCGGCGCTTGCTTCTGGACGCGTTGTTCGAGCGGGAGGGTCGAAGCCTCGGGGATCTCGAGGGGGTCGTGGCTGAGCAGGTGGAGATGACGCGCTTCGGCGTCTCGAAGCATCTACGTCTGCTGGAGTCGGCCGGACTGGTGCTCACCCGCAAGCAGGGCAGGGAGAAGCTGCACTACCTGAACCCCGTGCCCATCCAGTTGATCCACGACCGGTGGATCGACAAGTACAGGCAGCCCAGGGTGAGCGCCCTGACCGAGCTGAAACGACACCTGGAGGAGCAGACATGAGTGAGACGGCTAACGACACGATGACGCAGGACGCGGCGGACGACGCCGCGCCCGAGGTGCAGATCTACTCGATCTACATCGACGTCCCGGCGGACCAGATCTGGGAGGCGATTACCACCTCGGACTGGAGTGGTCGCTTCGGGTACGGGACCGGGCTGGAGATCGACCTTCGACCCGGTGGTGCGATCCGCGAACTGTGCACCCCGGAGATGAAAGCGATGGGGATGGGTGAGGTGGCGGGCACCGGGACGGTGGTCGAGCTGGATCCTCCGCACCGTCTGGTCCAGACCTGGTCGGCCCAGTGGCACGACGAGCCGGACACCACGCTGACCTACGAGATCGTGGAGTTCGCGGGCGGGCCTTGCCAGCTCACCCTGACGCACGAGTGTGTTGGTGCTCCCGCGACCGCCAAGGACGTCCGTGGTGGTGGAGACATCAACGCCGGTGGCGGTGGGTGGCCGTGGGTGCTCAGCAGCCTGAAGACCGTGTTGGAAACGGGCCGCACGATGTCGGGTGCCGGCGCGTCGTAGGCCCCATCGGGCCTTCTCCCGCTTGAGGCCCTGCAGATGTGTCGCTGGGGCGGCACTTCTGCAGGGCCTCAGTGTCTGTCAGCAGAGTGTGGCCTCTGTCACCGGTGGCGTGTGGTGTTGCTCGAGGAGCCTGTTCCATAACGTCGTCTACTGGAATAGGTGTCGTCGTGTTTGGTGTTGGCCATCGTGGATCACTGAGATCCCCTCCTATCCCCGCTTACCTGTACGTCGAGCCCCCCTGCCCGCCGTACGTCGAAAGGTTCCTCGTGAAGTCTCGCCAGCACCTCCTCGGTGTGTCTGTCCTTGCCGCCGCCACCCTTGCCTTGACCGCGTGCTCGGGCGAGGAGACCGGGTCGGACGCTTCGGCCCCGACCGGAGCCGGCGAATACAACCTGATCACCGACGGCACGTTGGTCGTCGCCACGGAAGGCACCTACCGACCCTTCACGTACCACGAGGGGGGTGCCGGCGACCTGACCGGCTACGACGTCGACGTCGTCACCGAGATCGCCGACCGTCTCGACCTTGACGTGCAGTTCGAGGAGACGCAGTTCGACGGGATCTTCGCCGGCCTGGAGGCGAACCGGTTCGACGTGATCGCCAACCAGATCTCGATCAACCCGCAGCGCGAGGAGAAGTACATTCTGAGTGACCCGTACACGGTGTCACCGGGTGTAGTGGTCGTCGCCGAGGGCACGGATGACATCAGCAGCCTGGCCGACCTCGAGGGCAAGACCTCGGCCCAGTCGCTGACCAGCAACTGGTTCGCCGTGGCCGAGGACAACGGCGCCACGGTCGAGGCCGTCGAGGGCTGGGCGCAGGGCATCGCCTTGTTGGAGCAGGGACGGGTGGACGCAACCGTCAATGACGAGCTGACCTATCTGGACTACCTCACGGTCAACCCGGATGCCGGCATCAAGATCGCGGCCGAGACCGACCAGGAGTCGCTCAACGCCTTCGCGTTCACCAAGGACAAAGAGGCTCTCGACGAGGCCTTCAATGACACCTTGGAGCAGATGCAGGAGGACGGCACGCTGGCAGACATCGGCGAGAAGTACTTCGGCGAAGACGTCTCGCAGTAGGTCTCGCAGATGAGCGATAACGCACAGCTCTTCCTCGACTCGCTCTGGCCGATCATCGAGGGAGCGATCAAGGGCACCATTCCGCTATCCCTGGTCTCCTTCGCCATCGGCCTGGTGCTGGCGCTGGTCGCAGCGCTGATGAGACTGTCCAAGAGCAGGGTTCTCTCGGTGCTGGCCAAGATCTACATCTCGGCGATCCGGGGCACCCCCCTGCTGGTCCAGCTGTTCGTGATCTTCTACGGCATGCCGTCGATCGGGATCACCTTGGACCCCTGGCCCAGCGCGATCATCGCCTTCTCCCTCAACGTCGGAGGCTACGGCGCCGAGGTCATTCGAGCGGCGATCCTGTCCGTGCCTCGCGGCCAATGGGAGGCCGGATACACCATCGGGATGTCGTCCCGTCAGCAGCTCGTGCGGGTGATCTTGCCGCAGGCGGCGCGGGTGTCCGTGCCTCCGCTGTCGAATACGTTCATCTCCCTGGTCAAGGATACGTCGCTGGCGTCCCTCATCCTGGTGACCGAAGCCTTCCGGGTCTCGCAGCAGATCGCGGCCTTCAGCTCGGAGTTCATGCTTCTCTACCTCGAGGCAGCGTTGGTCTACTGGGTGATCAGCACCTTCTTGGCCTTTGGCCAGCTTCAGCTCGAGGAAAGGCTTGATCGGTATGTCGCAACCTGACGTTCCTCCCGGCGATGTCCTGTTCGACGTGCGGGGGTTGAGCAAGAGCTTCGGTGACCTGGAGGTCCTGAAGTCGATCGACCTGACCGTGCGCAAGGGACAGGTGGTGGTCCTGATGGGGCCCAGTGGCTCCGGCAAGACCACGGTCCTGCGTGCGCTGAACAGTCTGGAGAGCCCCGACGGTGGGACGATCACCTTCACCGACGGGCCGAGCTTCGACTTCTCGCAGCCGCAGAGGAAGTCCGCGCGCACGGCGCTGCGGGACCAGTCGGCGATGGTCTTCCAGCAGCACAACCTCTTCCCCCACATGACGGTCCTGCAGAACGTCATCGAGGGACCTGTGCAGGTCCAGAAGGTCTCCAAAGCCGCGGCCATCACGCAAGCCGATGCGCTGTTGGAGCGAGTCGGCCTCCTCGCCAAGCGCGATGTCTACCCCTTCCAGCTCTCCGGGGGCCAGCAGCAACGAGTGGGCATCGTCCGGGCGCTGGCGCTGAAGCCGGACGTATTGCTCTTCGACGAGCCGACCTCCGCGCTCGACCCGGAGCTGGTCGGGGATGTCCTGGCCGTGATGAAAGAGCTGGCGGACGAAGGATGGACGATGGTCGTGGTAACCCACGAAGTGACCTTCGCCCGGGCCGTCGCCGACCAGGTGGTGTTCATGGACGGCGGGGTGGTCTTGGAATCTTCGGCGCCCGCGCAGATGTTCAGCAACCCCCAACACCAGCGCACCCGGCAGTTCCTGGACCGGATCCTGAATCCGCTCGGCGAGTAGCCGCAGATCCGGGGTCCCCGGCGGCACACAGCGACGAGGGCAGGCACACTGGTCGGCATGTTGCCACCGCGCCGCCGGCGAACCCGTACCGTTGGTCTTATGGTCGTTGTTCCCATCGCTGTTGTGTCGATCGCCGTTGCGTCCGTGTCGGCCGGAATCCGGCTGGCCCCGGACAAGCCGGAGCAGTGGCACCAGGACCCGCTGACGGCCCAGGCACCCGAGAGCCCGAACTGGTACCGCCTCACGCCGCCTGACGACGAACGGTCGGGAAGCTCCGACCGAGAGGGCGTTGCTCCGGTCTTCGATGTGCCGCTCGCTGAGCTGGAGACGACCTTCGACGCCGTGGCCACCGGTGACAGCCGGGTCAGCGTGCTGGCCGGGTCCGCCGCGGACGGTTCCGTGACGTACATGCAGCGCAGCGCCCTGATGGGCTACCCCGACTACGTCTCGGTGCGCTTCGTGAGCGTGGATGAGCAGCGCTCGACGCTGGCCATCTTCTCGCGGGCCCGCTACGGATCGAGCGACATGGGCGTCAACGAGAAGCGGGTGCGCCGCTGGGTTCAGGAGACGCAGAGCGCCCTCGCCTGACGCGGCGACACCAGGGGGCTGCGCCCACAGCCATCGTCCTCGTGGGCTAGGAGTCCTGTGAATACACCAGGGCCGCATACGGACCGATCGTGAGCCGGGCGTGCTGCGGGTAGCCATCGCATCCACCCGGTTCGGTGACGAGGTCGTGGGCATGGACGGCGCCGAGCCCCGGCCCGAACATCGACGCGTCCGTGTTGCACCGGAGCTGCCACCGCCCCGAGCGAGGCATCCCGATCGACACATCCCAGGCGGGACTGGAGCGTAGGTTCAGCACTACGACGGTGTCGTCGCCTGGACCACCCCCGGACCATCGTCGGTAGGCCACGATCTTACGGTCGTTGTCCACCCGGATGATGTCGGTATGCCGACCGCTCAGACCACGGGTGGACCCGGTGGCATTGCGTCGGAGGGCGATCAGCTGGCGGACCAGATGGAGGAAACCGGCGTGGCGATGGGCCTTGCCCCAGTCCAGGGCCGTGCGGTCGTCGAACCATCGGTCCTCCAGGAAGTCCTGCCCCTGGAAGAGCATCGGGATGCCGGGCGACGTGAGGGTCAGCGCCAGCCCGAGAGCGGCACGGGTCCGCGCATGCCACGAGTCGGCTGCACCCGGAAACACCGACTCCGGCACGCGGCTCCGGCCGTTGGCGACCTCGTCGTGGGACTCGGTGTAGATCACCCGCTCGTGGGGGGCGTTGAGACCGTGGCCGATGACGGCGTGCGCGACGGCATACACGTCGCGGTCTTCGTCTCTGGGCGTCTCCAGGGCGGCCCGGACAGGATGGACGAAGCCGGCATCCCATTGAGAGGCGAAGCCGAGCCCGCCCTGGTCTGTCGGGCGGACCAAGGTCGGATCGCCCTGCATGTCCTCGGCGATCAGGATCTTCCACGGTTGCCGTGAGCGGATGTCGGCGGTCATCGAGGCGAGGAAACGCTGACCGGCAGCGATGTGCTGCCCCGGATCGTGCACGTTGCCCCACCGTGACCGGATGTACTGGGTGGCGTCGAAGCGCAGCCCGTCCACGCGGAAGTCCTCGAGCCACATCACCGCGGAATCCCGCAGGTAGTTGCGGACGTGCTTGCGGTCATAGTTCGGTCGGGTCGCGCCCCAGGGGGTCAGGGCGCGCCGGTCGTTGTAGAAGTAGCTGCCGCCGTAGCGTGGTTTGCGGCCGCCGTCGAAGCGCCATAGATGCAGGTCGCCTGGTCCGAGATGGTTGTAGACGACATCCAGGATGACGGCGATGCCGCGAGCGTGTGCGGCTCGGACGAACCGGGCGAAAGCGTGGGGACCGCCGTAGGAGGACTCGATCGCGAAAGGGTGGGACGGGTTGTAGCCCCAGCTGATCGACCCTGCAAAGGCGAAGGGCGGCATGACCTCGACGGCGTTGACGCCCAGCCAGACGAGGTGATCGAGCCGGTCGATGGCCCGATCGAAGGATCCTGCGCGCCAACCGTCCGCCGCGAACGTGGGGATGTGCAGCTCATAGAGCACCAGATCGTCCCACCCCGGCATCGTGAACTCGTGGTGTCCCCAGTCCAGCGACCGTGGGTCGAAGACGACCGCGTTTCCGTCGGAGTGCGTGACCTGTCGGGCGACCGGGTCGATGCGGGAGCGGTACGGTCCGCCGCTGCGGACCAGGAAGCGGTACTCACTGCCGGGGCCCGCGTAGGGGACGAAGGTGGACCATGTGCCGGAGCGGGCGGTATCTCGACCCAACTGCTGTTTGTAGGCCGGGTCCCAGCCGGAGAAGTCTCCCGTCACCGCCACCTGCCGGGCGTTCGGTGCCCACACGCGGAAGGTCACGCCGTGGTCGTGGGGGATGGCTCCCATGCCCGGGTGCGGGGACGGGCGGGGGGAGAGCGGCACGAGCGTGAATCCTAGAGGGCCGCGACCGCCCGACCGTCACTGACCTTGAGCGGCGTACAGCGACTCGACCCCGGCCTTGCCGGGTCGCCACCACTCCTGGTGCTTGCGGTACCAGTCGATGGTGGCCGCCAACCCCGCCTCCACGTCGACGTAGACGGGTTCCCAGCCCAGCTCCTCGCGCAGACGCGAGGCGTCGATGGCGTAGCGCAGGTCGTGCCCGGCCCGGTCAGCGACGAAGTCGACCTCTTCGGGGTCGCGACCGCACAGCCTCAGCACGGTCTGCGCGACGTTGAGATTCGACTGCTCTCCGTCGGCCCCGATGAGGTAGGTCCGGCCGATCTCGCCGCCGTCCAGGATGGCCGTCACCGCCCGCGAGTGGTCGGCCACGTGGATCCAGTCGCGGACGTTGGCCCCTTCGCCGTAGACCTTGGGTCGGCCCCCGCCGAGCACCGTCGTGATCTGTCGCGGGATGAACTTCTCGACGTGCTGCCACGGCCCGTAGTTGTTCGAGCAGTTACTGATGGTGGCGCGCACCCCGAAGGAGCGCACCCAGGCCCGCACCAGGTGGTCGGCTCCAGCCTTGGTCGCCGAGTACGGCGAGGAGGGACGGTAGGCCGAGGTCTCGGTGAACCGGGAGGGGTCCTCCAACGCGAGGTCGCCGTAGACCTCGTCGGTCGAGATGTGATGCAGTCGCACCCCGTGCTTGCGGACCGCCTCCAGCAGCACGAACGTACCGACGACATTGGTCTGGACGAACGGCGCCGGGTCCCGCAGGCTCTGGTCGTTGTGCGACTCGGCCGCGAAGTGCACCACCGCGTCCTCGGGGTGGTCCAGTCGCCCCACGAGCGAGTCGACCAGCGGCGCATCGCAGACGTCGCCCACGACCAGCTCGAACCGATCGGGGTCCAAGCCCTCCAGCGCGGCGCGCGAGGCGGCATACGTGAGCTTGTCCAACACCGTGACGTGGTGCTCCGGGTGCGTGAGCAGGTGGTGGACGAAGTTCGACCCGATGAACCCCGCGCCCCCGGTCACGAGAATTCTGGCCATGCCCGTCATGCTAGCCAAGCGCAGCGCACCTAGGGTGGCGAAGCATGCGAGGCATCATCCTGGCCGGTGGCACCGGCTCCCGACTGCATCCCCTCACTCTGGCGGTCAGCAAGCAACTCTTGCCGGTCTACGACAAGCCGATGATCTACTACCCGTTGTCCACCCTCATGTTGGCTGGGATCCGCGACATCCTGGTCATCACCACCCCAGCCGACCAGGACCAGTTCGTCCGGCTCCTCGGCGACGGGTCGCAGTTCGGGATCAACCTGACCTTCGCCGAGCAGCCCCGTCCGGACGGCTTGGCGCAGGCGTTCACCATCGGAGAGGAACACATCGCGGGGGAGCGGTGCGCTCTCGCGCTGGGCGACAACATCTTCTACGGCCCTCGGCTGGGTCGTCAGCTGCAACGCTTCGACGGCCTCGACGGTGCCGCCATCTTCGCCTATCGGGTCGGTGACCCGAGGTCGTACGCGGTGGTCGAGTTCGACCGTGACCGTACGGCGGTGTCGTTGCAGGAGAAGCCGACCCACCCGCGCAGTCCGTATGCCGTGCCGGGACTCTACTTCTACGACGCCGACGTCGCCGAGCGGAGCAAGGAGCTGCGCCCTTCGGCGCGCGGGGAGCTGGAGATCACCGACCTCAACCGCAGCTACCTGGATGACGGGCTGCTGCAGGTTGAGCTGCTTCCTCGGGGCACGGCCTGGCTGGACACGGGCACCTTCGACAGCCTCAACGCCGCATCCAACTACGTCAGCACGTTGGAGGACCGGCAGGGAGTGAAGATCGGTGCTCCGGAAGAAGTGGCTTGGCGGATGGGCTTCCTCAGCGACACCGAGTTGGCGGTGCGCGCCGAACCGCTGCTCAAGTCGGGATACGGCAGCTACCTGCTGGATCTGCTGAGCGCGCCGCGGTGACACCGCCGCGTGCGCAGCCACCCCCTCCCACGAGCGGCCGCCGCGATGCCGCCGTCCTCGCGGCGGGGTCCTTGGTGGGCGGGGTGTTGGCC
>JBARVW010000027.1:0-12284 GCA_049646465.1 Ornithinimicrobium sp. | reverse complement strand
GGCCAGCTGGCCGCGCGCACCCGCCGCAGGCTGCGCACCCCGGAGCAGAACGTGCAGGACACGTTGCGGCTGTGCACCGTGGACCGCTCGCGGGTGGACCCCGAGGTGGTGGCCCATCACCTGCCGGTGGCGCAGCGACGAATGAGCCACCCGGAGATGGACCGTCACTACAGCGATGCCGCGCGCTCGATCCTCGCGCACCTGGCCCGCCGGGGCGCGACCGACCAGATGTATGCCGACGTCGCCGGGCCGGTGTTGCTGGTCCACGGACGGCACGACCGGCTGGTGCCGTTCTCCGGGGCCCGACGGATGGCCGGGCGCAACCCGCACTGGACGTTCTCTCCGGACGAGGACGGTGGACACCTACCGATGCTCGAGCACCCGGGCTGGCTGGCCGAGCAGATGCTCAGCTGGTGGGACGAGCGTGCGGAGAGGCCGCGGCACCCAGTCGTCCAGGACATCTCAGGCCGGCCGTGTGATGGACTACGGCGCATGCCCGATCTGCAGGTGGTGCGACGCAAGGCGGCAACGGCTGCCCTGCTGGTCTTCCGGGGTCTGCCCGGTCCGCTGAAGCGTGGCCTCGTGCGGGCCGGGACGCCGAACTACACGGTCGGGGCGGTGTGTTCCCTGGAGCACGACGGACACGTGCTCATGTTGAGCCAGCCGCACCGCAACGGCTGGAGCCTGCCCGGGGGCCTGTTGGACCACGGGGAGACCCCGGCCCAGGCCGTCGTCCGTGAGGTCGCCGAGGAGACCGGGCTGCGCATCGAGCCGGGCGATGCTGTCGCCGTCGGAGTCCATCCGCACTCACAGAGCGTCGACGTCATCTTCCGGGTGCAGCTCGATCGGCAACCCGCCCTCACGTTGTCGTCGGAAGCCCGCCGGTCGCGCTGGATGACACCGACCGAGATGGCCGACTCAGACCGCGAGACCCAACAGATCCTCGACCTGTTGCGCTCGGCCCAGGACCCGCCGAGCAAAGGCCGTCTCCTGGGCTGAGCCCGCGTACCGTGGACGATGGTGCCGTGCCGGTCGCGCTCGTGGGGTGCGTCGAGGTGCGGATCCTTGGTCGCGTGTCGTTCTCAGCTGTGGAGTTCTTGTGGTCTTTCGTCGTTCCCTCACTGCGTGTTGCGCGGCCCTGATCCTGGCGGGGTGCGCTGGAACGGACACCCCCTCGTCCGACTCCGCTCAGCCGAGCTCCGCCGCCCCGACGCCCGAAGCAGTCGAGCTGCCCCGGGGTGGCACCGAGTTCTTCCCGCGCTACCGCCTCTTCGGCTACTCGGGGGCACCCCTGTCCGAGGGGCTGGGTCGACTGGGCATCGGCGACCTCGACGAGCGAGTCGTCGAGATGGAGGAGCGCGGCGCGGAGTATGCAGGGTCCCGGGAGGTCATGCCGGTGCTGGAGCTCATCGCGACCGTGGTGCACCCCGTGCCCGGAGACGACGGGATGTACCGCGACCACGCCGAGGACGAGGTGGTCCAGGACTACCTCGACGCCGCCCGACGGCACGACGCGATCCTGCTGATCAACATCCAGCCGGGGAGGGCGGACTTCATCGACGAGCTGGAGTACTGGGAGGACTTCTTGGTCGAGCCCGACGTCGGAGTCGCGCTGGACCCGGAGTGGGCGGTGGAGGAGGGGCAGACGCCTGGGCGGGTCTACGGTCAGACCACCGGTGCGGAGCTGGACGAGTCGGCGGCCTACCTGGCTGACCTGGTCGAGCAGCACGACCTCCCCGAGAAGGTCATGGTCTATCACCAGGTGCATCAGGGCGTGGTGCGGGAGGAGTCGGACCTCCAGCCCCACGACGGGGTGGCGATCATCAAGTCGGTCGATGGCATCGGGGCCGCCCGCGACAAGGTCGACACCTACAACCGGGTCAACGAGAACACTCCGCCCGGGGTCATCGCCGGGTTCAAGCTGTTCTACGAAGAAGATGCCGAGTTCGGACCCATCATGACCGGACCCGAGGTGCTGGAGCTGAGCCCCGTGCCGCAGTACGTCCTGTTCGAGTAGTCGACCCCCGACGACGTACAGGCTGGCAACGGGTCACCAGGTCAGCGCGTCACCAGGTGAGCGCGTCACCAGGTCAGCGTGTCAGCAGGATCTTCCCGATGTGCTGGCTGCCTTCCATGGCCCGGTGGGCTGACGCCGCATCGTCCATGGGGTAGGTCTCGTGCACCAACGGGCGGATCGTCCCGGCCTCGATGAGCGGCCAGACGCGTTCACGCACCGAGGCGACGATGCCGGCCTTGTCCTCCACGCCCCGGGAGCGCAGCCCGGTGGCGATGATGCGGCCTCGCTTGCCCAGCAGTCGGGCGATGTTGAGCTCCCCCTTGGCGCCGCCCTGCATGCCGATGATGACCAGGCGTCCCCCCGTGGCCAGAGCTTGCAGGTTGCGGTCCAGGTATGCGGCGCCCACCACGTCCAGGATGACGTCGGCCCCCGCGCCGTCGGTGGCGGACAACGTCTCCTCGACGAAGTCCTGCTCGCGGTAGTTGATCCCGACGTCGGCGCCGAGGTCGCGGCACGCGTCCAGCTTCTCCTGGGAGCCGGCGGTCACGATGACGCGTACGCCCCAAGCACGCGCGAGCTGGATCGCCATGGTGCCGATGCCGCTGGAGCCGCCGTGCACCAGCAACGTCTCGTCGGCCTTCAGACCCGCCTCGGTGACCAGGTTGCTCCATACGGTGCACGCCACCTCCGGCAAAGCGGCCGCGTCACGCAGGCTGACCCCCTCCGGCACCGGCAGGACCTGACCGGCCGGCACGGCGACCTGCTCGGCATACCCACCGCCGGCCAGCAGGGCGCAGACCTCGTCTCCCACCGACCAGGCGCTCACCCGGTCCCCCACGGCGCTGACGACCCCGCTGACCTCGAGACCGGGCAGCTCGGAGGCACCAGGAGGTGGGGGGTAGTTGCCTTGCCGCTGGGCCAGGTCTGCCCGGTTCACCCCTGCCGCCACGACGTCGATGAGGACGTCGCGATCGCCGACCTCGGGGGCTGGGACCTCGTCGGGCACCAGGGCGTCGGCGTCACCGGGCGTCGGGATCGTGATGGCTCGCATGGCCTCGACCCTAGGAGACTCCGGCGGTGATGTCAGCCCACGGGGACTAGCCGATCAGGATTCCGGCGATCGCGGCGCTCATCAGGTTGGCCAGGGTGGCCGCGGCGATGGCGCGCAGACCGAGCTCGGCGATGTCCCGGCGCCGACCGGGGGCGATCCCCCCGAGTCCGCCGAGCAGGATGCCCAGCGAGCCGAGGTTCGCGAAGCCGGTCAGGGCGAACGTGATGATGGCCGCCGTCTTCGGGCTGAAGTCCTCGATCTGGGGAGCGAAGTCGGCGAAGGCCACGAACTCGTTGACGACCACCTTCTGCCCTACGAAGCTCCCCGCTTGCAGTGCCTCGCTCCAGTCCACCCCGATGACGAACATCAGCGGTGCGAAGAGGTAGCCCAGGATCACCTCGAAGGTGAGCGAGTCGTTGCCGAACCACCCGCCGACCGTGGAGATGAAGAGGTTGATCAGGGCGATCAGGGAGATGAAGGCCAGCAACATGGCGCCGATGTTGAGGGCCAGCTTGAGCCCGTCCGCCGCGCCGGAGGCCGCAGCGTCGATGACGTTGCGGTACTCCATCTCGTCGTCGTCGGCCTCCGCGTCTCGCTTCGCGCTTCGCGAGGTTTCGTCCCCCGCCGCCTCGCCCTCCACGCTGTGCGAGGTCGCGCTGGTCGCCTCCCCGGCGCTGGTCGCCATAGCCGAGACCTTCTCCGGCTCCTTCTCGTCCTCCGATCGAGCCTCCGGGAGGATGATCTTGGCCATCAGCAGCGCTCCGGGAGCTGCCATGAAGCTGGCGGCGATGAGGTACTCCAGCGGTGCGCCGAGCAGCGAGTAGCCCACCAGCACCGACCCGGCGACGGTGGACAGGCCCCCCACCATGACCGCAAACAGGCCCGAGCGGGTCAGGCCTTTGATGTAGGGGCGGATCACCAAGGGTGCCTCGGTCTGACCGACGAAGATGTTGGCGGCGGCGTTGACCGACTCCGCCCGCCCGGTCCCGAGGAGCTTCTGCAGGCCGCCGCCCAGCCCCTCCACGACCTTCTGCAGGATGCCCCAGTGATACAGGACTGCGGTGAGGGACGCGAAGAAGATGATGACCGGCAGCACCTGGAAGGCGAAGACCAGTCCGTCCTCCGGCAGCGCTGGCCCGAAGACGAACTCGATGCCCGCACTGGAGGAGTCGATGACCGCCTGCACCCCGGCAGACGTCCTCTCCAACGCCCACTGGCCGGTGGACCAGTAGAGCACCAGCACCCCGAAGCCGAGCTGCAGCGCGAAAGCAGCACCCACCGTGCGCAGGCGGATGGCCTTGCGGTTCGTCGACAGCAAGACGGCCAACAACAACAGGGTGGCCATGCCACCGATACCCCACAACACGTCCACGTCTGGTCCCTTCGCCGAAGTCGGGATCACGGTAGCGGCTGGCGGCCGATGTGGCACCCGAGCCGGCGCAACCACCGGCGCTCTGGTGTCTTCCTCGCTGGGCGGTCCGGTGGCCCCCGAGGTGACACCATGTGCCCATGCAGCGAACCGTGACCGCCACCATCACCGCCACCATCAAGTCCCCGGCCGAGCTGGCCCTCAGCGTCGTCGTGGCCAAGAGCGCTGACCCGGTCGAGGAGCACCTCAGCATCCGGGTCAACGACAAGGAGCTCCAGGCCACCGAGGTGGCCGGCTCCGGGGGCGCGCGTTGGCACCTGCTGACCGACGTCCCGACCGGAGACTTCGTGCTGGACTATCGGGCGACCGTGAGTAGCGGAGGGGCCGCCCAGGAGCTCAGCCCAGGGGAGCGGATCAGCTACCTACGGCCCAGCCGGTATGCCGATGTGGATCGCCTCGAGTCGACCGCACGCGCCTTGTTCCCCAGCCTGGACGGACAGGGACATCGCGCCGACGAAGCAGGGCTGCTGCGGACCATCGCGGACTACGTCGCCGACAACACGGCATACATCATCGGGTCCTCACGGGTCACCGACGGGGCCAGCGACACCTACGTGGCTCGCGCCGGGGTGTGCCGTGACTTCACGCACCTGACGATTGCTCTGCTGCGCGCCCACGGGATCCCCGCTCGGATGGTCAGTGCCTACGCACCGGGCCTGCAGCCGATGGACTTCCACGCGGTGGTCGAGGCCTACGTCGAGGGCGCTTGGCACGTCGTCGACCCGACCCGCCTGGCTCCGCGGTCTTCCCTGGTGCGGATCGCGACCGGGACCGACGCCGCCGAGACGGCGTTCATGACGACGCACTCCGGTGGCCTGAGCTTCGGCACGCTGGCGGTGACCGCCACCACGGTCGACGACCTGCCGAACGATGACCACCAGGACCTCGTCCGCATCGCCTAACCCCGCCGAAGCCCTCAGCCCCGTCACCCCCAGCCACAAAGCCGACTTCGAGCGCCATACAAGACGCTCGAGGTCCGGCTTTGTGGCTGGGGGTGGCGGAAAAGGAAGAAGGGTCAGGCCATCCGGGTGAGCTCGACCTCGACGAACATCTTGGAGGTTCCCGACCCGGTGAAGATCCCGCGCAGCGGTGGCACATCACCGTACTGCCGACCTTGGGCCACCTCGACGTGCCGGTTGCCGGGCTGGATCGCGTTGGTCGGATCGGCGCCGACCCAGAGGCCGTCCCAGTAGCGGATCCAGGCGTGGGACTCCCCCCGGTAGGTCGTCCCGATCTCCGGCTCGCGGGGCGGCATCAGATAGCCCGAGACGTAGCAGGTGGGGATGCCGACCGCCCGCAGGCAGCCGATCGTGAGGTTGGCCATGTCCTGGCACACACCCTTGCGGCCCTCCCAGGACTGCGCAGCCCGAGTGTGCACTCCCGTGGAGCCGGAGACGTAGTTGATCTCGGTGTGGATCAGCTCGATCACGGCGTCGGCACAGTCCCCGGGCGTGGCCGAAGCGTCAGCGATCTCGTGCACCCGGGCCAGCAGGTCCTCGGGGGGCCGGACCTGGTCGCTCATCTGGAGGTACTCGCTGTGCTCGGCCACGACCTCGGGTGAGCGCATGTGCTCCCAGGACCAACCCTCTCCCTCGATGACGGGTCGCTGCACATCGATGGTGGCGGCGGAGGTGACCATCAGCGACTCGTGGCGGTCGTGCACCTCGAAGGCGGTGACCGTGGTGCCCCAGTAGTCGTTGTAGGTGTGGGTCCATGCGGACGGGCTGATGTCCATCCGGGTATGCAGCACCTGCTGGTGCAGGGTCGAGCGCGGCGTCATGCGGGCCTCGTTGTAGGAGGCGCTCGCTGCCCCGGCGTACTCGTAGCCGGTCTTGTGCACGATGCGCAACATCATGAGCTCACCTCACCCCCGCGTGCCAGGTCACGGAACCCGCGCCCTCGAAGTAGCGCTGGGCCACGGCGTCGTTGGCGTCGCTACACGTGCGCTGCAACGCGGTCATCCGCCCCGGGAGGTCGCTGAGAATCTCGGACAAGGGCTGATACTCCAATTCAGCTCGGGCGCGACCGATCAGCCGCATGGCATCTCCGGTGAAACCGGCTCGTCGCTCACCGACGTCGAGGTTGACCAGCGCCGACTCGGCGCGGTTCAGGGAGAACAGCAGCGACCGGGGGAAGAGCCGGTCCAGCAGCAGGAACTCCGCCGCCTCACGGTCGGAGTCGGCGCCGCCGTAGGTCCGCACGAAGGCGTGGTGCGCTCCGCAGGCTCGCAGAGTGGTCAACCAGGCCTGCGGTGACTCGGCGTTGTAGGCCGCGGCCTCGATCATCCGAGCGGTCATGTCGATCCGCTCCAGGCTGCGCCCCAGGACCAGGAACTGCCATCCTTGGTCGTGGCTCATCGTCGAGTCGGCAATGCCCGAGATGACCGCGCAGCGCTCGCGGACGGTCTGACAGGCCTGGGCGGGCCGGGCTCGCTGGATGTGACCGCGCTGCAGGATGTTCCAGGTGGTGTTGATGGCCTCCCACATCTCGGTGGAGACCGTCTCTCGAGACCGTCGGGCGCTCTCACGGGCTCCCCAGAAAGTGGAGACCATCGAGGCCGGTGACGTGGGGTCCCAGGCGAGCAGACGCATGACGGAGGCCTGGTCGGCCTGTCCTTCGCCGTCGACCCCCATGACCGCCAACAACGCCCGGGAGGCCGTCTCCTCGTCGACCACCGGGTCTTCCAGGAGCAGCTGCACGTGCACGTCTAACAGGCGTGAAGTGTCCTCGGCCCGCTCCAGATAGCGGCCGATCCAGAACAGGGATTCGGCAATTCGGCTCAGCACGAGGGATCCTCCTGAGTCTGCGGCGCGGATGGTGCCAACGGTTCAGCCGCCGGTTCGTCCTGTTGTTGTTGCTGCTGCTCCTGCTCGCTCTGGCTGCTGGAGGCGATCGACTCCTGCAACCGGACCTGTGGTTCGGAGGCGTGCTCCACCGGCCGGGGGCGGGGCGCCAGGCGCTGGCGCATCCCGTCACCGGCCAACACCCAGGTGTCCTTGGACCCGCCACCCCGGCTCGAGTTGACGATCAGCTCACCCTCACCGAGGGCCACCCGCGTCAAACCCCCGGGCAGCACCCACACCTTGTTGCCGTCGTTGATGGCGAAAGGGCGCAGGTCGACGTGCCGGGGGCGCATGTGGTCCCCGATCATGGTCGGCACCGTCGAGAGCTGCACCACAGGCTGGGCGATCCACCCCCGAGGGGAGGCGAGCACCGTCTTGCGCAAGGTGTCGAGCTCGGCCGGGGTGGCCTGAGGGCCGATCACGATGCCCTTGCCGCCCGCCCCGTCGACGGGTTTGACCACCAGCTCTTCGAGACGGTCCATGACCTCTTCGCGGTGCGCGGGATCGTCCAGCCGCCAGGTGTCGACGTTGGGCAGGATCGGCTCCTCGTTCAGGAAGTACCGAATGATGTCGGGCATGTAGGTGTAGATCAGCTTGTCGTCGACCACACCGTTGCCCACCGCGTTGGCGATGGTGACGTTGCCCGAGCGGGCGGCGTTGAGCAGCCCGGGGCAACCCAGCGTGGAGTCCGACCGGAAGTGCATCGGGTCCAGGAAGTCGTCGTCGACCCGCCGGTAGATGACGTGCACGGGGTGCAGGCCGTGGGTCGTGCGGATCATGACGCGACCCGCTTGGGCCACGAGGTCACGGCCCTCGACCAGGCGGCACCCCATCAGACGGGCCAGCAGCGAGTGCTCGAAGTATGCGGAGTTATACGGTCCTGGAGTCAGCACCACGACGGTCGGGTCTGCTACTCCACTGGGACCAGCGGCCTTCAGCGCCGCCAACAGCTTCTGCGGGTAGGCGGCGACCGGGCGGAGACGGTGGGTGCCGACCACCTCGGGCAGCGTCTGGCTCATCGCTCGGCGGTTGGTCAGCACGTAGGAGACACCGGAGGGGATGCGGACGTTGTCCTCCAGCACCCGGAAGTCCCCCTGGCCGTCCCGGATCAGGTCGATCCCGGACACGTGGATCCGGACACCGTTCAGGGGGGTGATGCCCGAGGCAGCCCGGTGGAAGTGGCTGGAAGAGGTGACCACGTGCTTGGGCACGATGTTGTCCGCGAAGACCTCGCCCTCGCCGTAGACGTCGTCGAGCAGCCGCTCGAGCACCGCGACACGCTGAGCGACGCCCGCCTCGACCTGCGACCACGCCTTGGCGTCGATGATCCGCGGCACGATGTCGAGGGGGAAGGGCCGCTCCTCACCGCCGATGTCGAAGGTCACGCCCTGGTCGCTGTAGTTGCTCGACAGGTAGTCGGCACGGGACTGCAGGTCCTCCGCACTGACGTCCTCGAAGGCCCGGGACAGGTTCTGGTAGGCCGATCGCACCGGTGGTCCTTCAGGGGACTCCTCGAGGCCCGCTTCGAACATCTCATCGTGCATGTGGGGGGCCAGGGGGTAGCCATCGAACATATCCGCCATGGGCAAGCAGCCTACTGGCCCCGGCGACGAAGACGAATCGCGGACTTCGAGCGCCAGTGTGGTGGTGAGCCACCCAGCGGGCTTGAGGGTGCGTCCTCTACAGCCACCTAGGAACCTGCGCTAGGGCCGGGACGTGAGGTTTGCCTGTCCGGCACGAAAAACGTTCTCTATCAACACTTTCAGATCTTTTTTCTTCTCTCAGGAATCCTACCTCGGTGACTACCAAGATGGCGCTGTCATGGGAAGTTGCTTGTTCAACTAGGTTCTGCTTTACTTTCGCTTTACCGAACCTTTACCTGATGGCTCAGGTAAAGGGTGACCCAGAACCGACTCAATGCTCGCCCATCGTGGCGTGCAGTTAAGCAGAAGGTACAACCCACATGATGACTGCTTTACCTACAGCCACCCACACCTTGGCGATGACGCAGGTTGTGCTCTTCGACGCAGGTCGCTTCCTGCTCACAGTGGCATCCGTCTTGTTCCTCGGCTATGCATTGTTCGTCATGTCCGCTCTCTTGATCAGCGGGCTGCACGCGTGGACGACCCGCACGTGGCGTCTGGTGCATCGACCTCGTCGCGTGGCCGGGCCGGTCGGAATCCATGCTGGAGCAAGTTCATGATCCTGTTGGGTGACCAACCGATCGATCTTGTTCTGTGGCTATCGGTCGCTTTGATTGCCTTTGGGATCCTCTACGGAATCATGATGATGGTGCTATCACGCTTCGACCCCGCTCCCTCGTTGCGCGCACAGCGCGAACAAGCATGGCGGAGCGACAAAACAGTGATATTCATCCTGCCCTGCCTGAACGAGGACCGGGTGTTGGGGGCTAGCTTGGACCGATTGGTCAGACTGGACTTCCCACGAATGCAAATCTTGGTCGTTGACGACGGATCTCAGGACCGGACGGCTGAGGTCGTCAGTGACCATCATGACCCGCGAATCCACCTCCTCCAGCGCGTGCTTCCCGAAGCCCAGCAGGGTAAGGGCGAGGCACTCAATGCCGCTTTGGTGCATGTGCGTTCGGGCGCCGTCGCCACCTACTCAGATCCCGACGATGTCATTGTGTGCGTGGTCGACGCCGACGGACGCATGGAGACTCACGCGTTGGATGAAGTCGTGCCACTGTTCGACGACCCCACTTTGGGAGCAGTCCAAATCGGCGTACGGATCAACAACCGCGAGAGAAACCTCTTGGCGCGCATGCAAGATGTGGAGTTCGTTCTCTACACCCAGGTAATCCAGCGGGGGAGGCGTCACTTAGGCAGTGTGGGTCTAGGCGGTAACGGACAATTCGTCCGCTTGTCGGCGTTGAATAGCCTTGGGTCAAAGCCGTGGTCGCGCAGTCTTACTGAAGACCTCGATCTCGGTGTTCGCCTCCTGCTGAGTGGCTGGAGAACCGAATTCACCTCACGCTGCTCTGTCCATCAGCAGGGTCTGGTGGAGGTGAATAGGTGGCTCAAGCAGCGCACCCGGTGGTTTCAGGGACATCTGCAGTCGTGGCCCTTGGTTCCGTTCGTGCTGCGTGACTTGAGCGGTCGCACGAGAGCCGATCTGGCCTACCACCTCACGAGCCCTTTCCTTCTGCTGGTTGTTTCCTTCCTTTCCGCCGCGTTCCTGCTGTGGACCGGTGGTGTGGTCATCGGTCTTCTGTTGGGGACCCTGAGCGCATCCTGGTGGTGGCTTTCGGCCTACTTGGTGGCGTTTGGCCCGGCGCTGATTCTTGGCCTGGTCTACCGACAGGCCGAGCGACGTGATGCTGACGGCCTGCCACTGTGGCGCTCGATTGTGGTCATGCATGTCTATGTGGCCTACGCGGTGCTGTGGTTCGTCGCGGGCTGGCGCGCCTCGGGGCGCGTCCTGACCAACAAGAACGGCTGGACTAAGACGGATCGCACCGTGGAGACGGCGGCCGAGGCTGCCGACGAGTCCGTCGTGGCCGGTCAGCGCTGACGCCGTGCCCCCCCTACCTTCCTTGCGACGCCCCTGGTGTCTCGCCTCAGCCAGTCTTGCGTCGCTCCTCGGTGCTGGCGCCGTCTTCTCCGCCTTGACTCTCAGCAGCGCGGGCTCAGCCTGGACCCAGGGAGAGGAGCGTGGTCAGTTCCGCGCCGTCTTCAACGGCTACGGAACCATCACCGGTGACGACGACAAGATCGTGCTGGAGCCGCGGGTGGCACCCGATCGGGACGTCACCCATGGCGCGCTGGTCGTCACCACCGAGGAGTTCAGCGACGTCGACCTGCAGGTCTACGTGCAGACCCAACAACAGCTTCGGGACGGCGAGCCCAACCCCTGGGAAGCCGGCTGGGTGCTGTGGAACTACACCGACAACGACCACTTCTACGCGGTGGCCCTCAAGCCCAACGGCTGGGAGATCTCCAAGCAGGACCCGGCCTACCCGGGCAAGCAACGTTTCTTGGCCAGCGGAAGCAATCCGACCTTCCCGGTAGGAACGAAACACACCGTGAACGTCGAGCACCGGGGCGCCGAGATGACGGTCCGAGTCGACGGGGAGGTGCTCGACACCGTCCTCGATGAGGAGCGTCCCTACGGCCCGGGGGCGGTCGGCTACTACACCGAGGACGCGCGAGTCAGCTTCACCGATCTGACCGTCTCGTAAAACCCCACTCTTTAGGAGCATGACCATGTCTGTTGACCACTCTCTCTTCGTGGAGAATCCCGACACCGCCGACGGCGGCGTTCGCCCGATCGTCGTCATGGCGATTTACGGGACGCGTCCCGAAGCCATCAAGATGGCACCGCTCGTGTTGGCTCTGCAGGCCGACCGCCGCTTCTCCGTCCGCGTCGTGGTGACGGGTCAACACCGCGAGATGCTGGACCAGGTCAACGCCGTGTTCGGGATCGTCCCGGATGTCGACCTCAATATCCATGCCGCCGGTCAGACCCTGAGCCAGATCACCACCCGCACCCTGGAGGGGCTCTCGACCGTCCTGGCGGACGAGCAGCCCGACGCTGTGCTGGTCCAGGGTGACACCACCACGACCTTCGTCGGTGGCTTGGCCGCCTTCTACGCCGGGGTGCCCGTGGTGCACACAGAGGCCGGGCTGCGCACGGGCAACCCGACCTCCCCGTTCCCGGAAGAGATCAACCGTCGCCTGACCGCGCAGATGGCCACCTTGCACCTGGCGCCGACCGCCACATCGCGGGCCAACCTGCTCGCGGAGAACGTGCACCCCTCCAGCATCGTCGTGACCGGCAACTCGGTCATCGACGCGCTGCTCCTCACCGTGGAGACGGCGCCGCAGATCAGCGACCCCGAGCTGTCCGCCTTCCTCGACGGTGAGCGGCCCGTCGTCCTGGTCACGGCACACCGTCGGGAGTCCTGGGGTGAGCCCCTACGAC
>JBARVW010000026.1:0-26332 GCA_049646465.1 Ornithinimicrobium sp. | reverse complement strand
CTTCTCCGCTCGGCGCTGCGCCGCCGCGAGGAAGCGGCCCCCAGCGGTGGGCACCGCGCGCTCCAGAAGGTCCAGGGCCACAGCAGAGCCGCCGACGAGCACGCGACGGCGTCGCCGCCCGGACGCGCGCAGGATGGTTCGGGCGGCGTCGGCGGGGTCGATCGTCAACAGCCGGTTGAAGGCCTCCCGTCCCGCCTTCGCCTCACGCTCGTCCAGACCAGTGCCGGTCCGAGAGTCCAACGCGATACGAGTACGCACCCCGCCGGGATGGACGGAGGTGACGCCTATGCCGCGCGAGGCCAGGTCATGCCCCAGCGCCTGGCTGAACCCCCGCAACCCGTACTTGCTCGTGACGTAGGCGGTCTGACCGCCGGGCGCGACCAAGCCGAAGAGCGAGGAGAGGTTCACGATCTGACTGCCGGGGGTGGCCGAAAGCGCAGGTAGGAAGGCACGCACCAAGGCGATGGGGGCGTGCAGGTTGACTTGCATCAACCAGTCGAAGTCCGCGGCGCCGACCTGGTCGAACCGCCCTCCGAGCGCTACCCCGGCGTTGTTGATCAGCAGGGTGACGTGCTCGTGCTCCAACAGCACCGCTTCGGCGGCCTTCGCGATCTGGTCGGGCTCGGCGAGATCGACGGGGTGGCTGCTGATACGCAGCCCGGGGTGCTGGCGGCGTAGGTCTGTGGCCAACGTCTGCAGGGTGTCGGCTCGACGATCCAGCAGCGCGAGGTCGCTGCCGCGCTCGGCCAGCTGACGAGCGAGCTGCTCCCCGATGCCGCCGGCGGCGCCGGTCACCACCGCCGTGCCTCCCACGTACCGGTAGTGGGCGGACCGGCGATCCCGGGTCGATGACATCAAGGCTCCTTGATCGGCGGTGGGCGTGAACACCATGTCGGCTCGCAACGAGCCGTGCAGCATCTCAGGGGCTTCCACGAGGTAGTTCTGGGCGTAGGTCCACGGGCGCTTGGGCCCGAGGGTCGGCAGCTGGTCCAAGGCCCGCAGGACGTAGCCCGCCCTGAGGTCGATCAGCGGACGACGCTCACCGCGGGGAGCCTTCGCCGGTGTCGCGACGGCATACCCCTTGCGGTCCATCAGCTCCAGCAGCCGACACAGGTAGCGGGCCACGAGGTCGGCGCGCAGGGTCCACGAGGAGTTCACGTAGCCAACGGTGAACATGAGGTTGGGCACCCGCTCGAGCATCAGTCCCCGGTAGGCGACGCGCGAAGCGGGGTCCACCACATCGCCGTCCACGTCCACGCTGATGCCGCCCAACATCTGCAACCGCAGACCCGTCGCGGACACGATGATGTCAGCGGGGAGCACCTCCCCGTCGGACAACCGGATCCCTTCGGCCACCAGGGCGTCCATCGACGCGGTCACCACCGAAGCCCGACCCGAGGCGATGGCCTTGGTGAGATCGCCGTTGGGAATGCGGCATACCCGCTGGTCCCAGGGCTGGTAGTCCGGGGTGAAGTGGGCATCGAGATAGGCCTCGTCCGTGATGTCGCGCCTCAGCCCGGCCCGGAGCATCGCAGCGAACCTGTCGGGTTGACGCCGGGCGACCGCGTAGGTGGCCTGACTGAACGCGATGTTCTTGGCGCGGGTGGCGCGGTAGGCCAGCGCCTCCGGAAGCCTCCGCCGGAGGCGCTCGCCGAGGCGGTCCCGGTTCGGCATCGAGGCCACCCAGCTCGGCGTCCGCTGCAGCATGGTCACGTGCTTTGCGGTGCGCGCCAACGCAGGGACCAGGGTCATCGCTGTGGCACCGGAGCCAATCACGACGACCCGCCGCCCCGTGACGTCCAGGTCGCGAGGCCAGTGCTGCGGGTGCACGAACGGACCCTCGAAGTCCTCGCGGCCCGGGAACTCGGGTTGGTAGCCCGTGTCGTAGTCGTAGTAGCCCGCAGCGAGGTGCAGGAACGAGCAGGTCCGGGTCTGTGATCCGTCGGGCCCCTGCGCGGTGACGGTCCAGCGCTGCTCGGCCGAGGACCACGAGGCGCGGGTGACGCGGGTGTCGAAGCGGATCCGCTCGGTGATGCCCGCCTCGGCAGCAGTGGTCTCGACGTAGTCCTGGATCTGTGCGCCGTCGGCCAAGACACGGTCCCCGATCCACGGCCTGAAAGGAAAGGCAAAGGTGGCGATGTCGGAGTCGGAGCGGATGCCGGGGTATCGGAAGAGGTCCCAGGTGCCGCCGACCCTGCCCCGCGCCTCCAGGATCAGGTATGAGATCTCCGGGCGTTGCTGCGTCAGTCGCCAGGCCACGTCAATGCCTGAGATGCCGGCTCCCACGACGATAACGTCACTGTGCATCGCCCCAAGGTAAGCCGTGCTCTCCGGGTGCGAGCGGCGGGTCACCTCAGATATCTCCCCAAAGCGGTGAGGACACCCTGCTCGATCACGCTGTCACCGCCGACGGCGTAGGCCTTGGTCAGGGCCAGCCTGGTCAGCGCCCGGTCTGTCGCGGTAGGGATGCCGTCCGCTTCCGTCAACAGCAACGGGGCGCCGAGCCGCCCACCCAAGGCAGCGCCGACGAGAGCGTCGGGGTAGGCCTTCCCCGACGCCAGCACGGCGGTGCTGGTGGCTGAGGGGAACTGCAGGGACACCCGCTCGGCGGTTTCGAACCGGTTCGTCCCGGCCAGCCGGGTGAAGTCCCCGGTGCGACTGTAGGAGCCCGCCGCCCGGGCCGTGCTGGAGTTGATGGCGTTCTTGCCGCCCAACACCACCACCTCCCTCGGGTCGAGCCGGTCGAGCTGTCGACGAGTCGCGCTCGGCAGCTCGGTCGCCTCGGTCAGCAGCAGCGGTGCGCCTTGATGGGCCGCGAGTGCGGCGCCGGCCAGGGCATCCGGGTAGTCGGCTCCGCTGGCCAGGTAGACCGTCTTGGTGCCCGCCGGGTAGGACTCGGCCATGGCCGCAGCGGTCTCGTAGCGGTTCCCACCCTTGACCCGCCGCACCTCACGCGTGGTGGCATACGGACGCAAAGCCGTGAGCACGCTGCCGTGGACGGCGCTGGTGCCGCCGACGACGACGATCCGCTCGGGCTTGAGCTGTCCTAGCGCCTGTCGGGTCTGGCTCGGCAGCGCAGCGGCGTCGGTCAGCAGCACGGGTGCGTCCTCCACGCCTGACGTGGCGGCGGCGGACAGGGCGTCGGGGAAGTCGAGTCCGGACGCGACGTAGGCCACAGGCACAGCCTCGGGCCAGAAGCGGGAGACCGCTTCGCTGGTGCTCCACCGCTGCGCCCCGGCCACGCGGGTCACCGACGGGGCGGGAGACTCGTCGCGCACGGTGAAATACTCCGAGGACAGCCCCGTGTTGTACGTGGGCCACGGTCGGGCCAGTCGCAGCCCGATGCCCGTGGCGAAGGCCCAGGTGTAGTCCCCGGACGCGGTGAAGCCCTCCACCCTGGCCTCGAGGACCCGGCCTCCGTAGTCACCGTTTCCGTCCCGGCGCAGGATCTGGAGCCGCTCCACCCGCGCGATCCCGTAGCGAGCCTCCAACGCACTGACCGGCAGCTGGGCGCTCCAGGCGTGCCGCCGGTTCCCGGAGACGTCGTCATACGGATCGGGGTGGGCGCTCAGGTAGCCGTGGGAGCTGTCGGCGGCTGCGGTGTGACCACCCGAGGACGAGGAGAACATCGTGGTGGCCAGCTTCCTCCCGCTGGGGAACCGGTAGGTCAGCACCTCCCCGGCGGTGGAGGCGACGGCGGCATCGGCCGGGCCGTTCTCCACGGAGCGGATGCTTCCGCTGCCGGTGCGCTCCCCCTGGCCGGAGTAGACCTGGCAGGCCGCAGTGTCACAGGTGTCGTACGACGCGGTGCCGTTCGAGCCGCGGGCCGCGTAGGTCCGCGCTGCGACCGCTTGGCTGCGCAGGGCCTGGGGGTGGAAGCTGCTCGGTATCTCGGCGGCGACGACGGAACGCAGATAGGTCTCCATCGGCAGCACGTTGATGGAAGCTACGGACCCGGCGCTCTGGTGCTTCGCCGTGATCGCGCCGCGATAGACCCGGAGCTCGCCGTTGGGGAGATACAGGTCGACGACGTCCTCGCGCGACGAGCTGAAGGTCACCGGGCACGAGCGCGGCATGCCGGTGGGCCAGGTCGCCGACCACGCCCCGTCCACTCGTCCTTCCAGGACGCAGCTCGAATCCTGCGACCCGGTCGATCGCACCCGCCACTGGTCTGGGCCCGAGGGCAGCGCGTAGCGGGTGCCGCCGACCTGGGGGGACACCTCAAGGCCCGGTCGGTGCGCGAGGCGGGTGGTGCCGTCGCTGTCGACGGTGATGCCGACCCGGATCATGCCCAGATCGCGGGTCTCGAGCCGGGTGCCCGGGTAGTAGAAGTCCAGAATCTGGGGGTGGGTCAAACCCTGGCGGGCCGCGCCGTCGGCTCCGTACTGCGACATTCCGACTCCGTGTCCGAAACCCCCGCCCGTGACGTCGAACGCCCCGTCGGCCGGGCGCGGGTAAACCTCGGCGCCGGCTCGTGGCGCCGGCAGAGCGCTGACTCCCCGCTCCACCGTGGCAGCCTGCACCCGTTCCACGCCCTCGTCGGCGGGCTCTTTCAGCATGCCGTAACGCTGGTCTTCCACCACGAGATCCGGCTCCGGTGGCGGCCCGTCCTCGGCCTGAGCGGGAGCCGCCGAGGCAAGCACGGACAGAATGAGGGCGGCCGTGATGGAGCGACAACGGTGCATAGAAGGTTCCCCGGGATGAGATGACGATCAGACCTTGTCGAGCCTGGCACAGCGCACGCCAAGGGAGGGTCAACTGAGGGTCCCCATTCGGCACGAGCTCGGGGTGACCGGCACATCATTCGCGCTGACAGGGGTGGCACCGGGTGCTAACTTGCGACAAAACCCACAACGAAGTGAGGCACAGCAATGAGTCAGGACGCCGCTCGTCGGACCGAGGAGAAGGTGCCCTCCGAAGGCGCACCCGAGGGGCCCCGCGCTTCGTCACGGACGTGGATGTTCCGTGGTCTGGGTCTGGTCGTGGCTTTGGCGGTCTACTTCCTGCTCGCGGGCTCCGACCTGTCCGTGGACGGACGGGTGGTGGCGGCCATCGGAGCCTTGATGGCGGTTTGGTGGATGACCGAGGCCATCCCCTTGTCGGTCACCTCCTTGTTGCCGATCGTGTTGTTCCCGACGCTGACCGACATCGACATCGGTGCCGCGACGGCGCCGTACGCCAACGACATCGTCTTCCTCTTCCTGGGTGGCTTCCTGATCGCGATCGCGATGCAGAAGTGGAACCTGCACCGCAGGATCGCCCTGTTGACCTTGCGACGAGTCGGCACGCATCCACGTCAGATCATCCTGGGGATGATGATCTCGACAGCCTTCCTGTCGATGTGGGTCTCGAACACTGCGACGACCCTGATGATGCTGCCGATCGCGATGTCGGTGCTCGCGCTCGTGGTCGAGGGCAGCAGCCGCACCTCCGGTGAGGGCACGGCGCATGAGGACCTCACCTCCGGACGCGCGGTCAGTGACGTCATCGAGGACTCCGACGTCCGTCTCTTCGGAGTGGCCCTGGTGCTCTCGATCGCCTGGGCTGCCTCGATCGGTGGCCTCGGGACGCTGTTGGGCAGCCCACCCAACGCCATCGTGGCCGGCTACGTCAGCGAGGAGCTCGACCAGGAGATCGGCTTCGTGCAGTGGATGATGCTCGGCGTGCCGTTGGTGGTGGTCTTCCTGGGCATTGCCTGGTTCTTGATCACCCGGGTGATGTTCCGCTTCAACCTCGCGGAGATCCCCGGTGGCCGCGAGATGATCAACGACGAGATCGCGGGTTTGGGGGCGATGTCCCAAGCCGAGAAGACCGTCCTGGCCGTGTTCTGCGGGGCGGCCTTCCTGTGGATCGTGCCGGGCCTCTTGTTTGGTATCGGAAGCCTGGGCGAGCAGTTCCCGTGGCTCGATGCTCTGGACGACACCACGATCGCCATCGGAGCCGGCGTCCTGTTGTTCATCCTTCCGGGGGATCGTCAGGGCCACATGGTCCTGGACTGGGACGATGCCGAGAAGGGCCTTCCGTGGGGGGTGCTGTTGCTCTTCGGTGGTGGTCTGAGTTTGGCGGCAGCCGTGGCCTCCACGGGGCTCGACGAATGGTTCGGCCAACAGGTCAGCGGTCTGGAGGCATTGCCCATCGTGCTGCTGCTGGCGGCTGTCGTGACGATCGTCCTGTTCCTGACCGAAGTGACGAGCAACACCGCCACGGCAGCGACGTTCATCCCCGTCTTGGGAGGTGTGGCCGTCGGCATCGGCGTCGATCCGATGACGTTGCTGATCCCGGCCGCGTTGGCCGCGACCTGTGCGTTCATGTTGCCGGTCGGCACCCCACCCAACGCGATCGTGTTCGGCACCGGCGCCGTCAAGATCTCGGAGATGGCGCGCGGAGGCGCGGTCCTGAACGTGGTCGGCGTCCTGCTGATCACCCTGTTCGCGGTGGTAGTCGGTCCCTTTGCCTTGGGATTGGTGATCTGAGAGCAGGTGAGTCCGACACGAGGGCGGCGCACTGAGGTTTAATGGTGGTCCGGCGTGACATGAATGCTGACCGAAGAGGAGCGAGTCCTGTGGTGAGTGGGTCCCAACCTGTAGGCCCGGTCGATGTTGCCGTCCTCGGTTTCCCCGGGGATGCAGAGTCCTCGGAGATCTTCACCAGCATCGCGGAGGTGGTGGCGAGCGGGACCGTCAGGGTGTTGGACGTCGCTATCGTCCGCCACGTGAGTGCTGACGAAGTGGTCCTGCGCGACCTGGACTCGCGCGACGACGTGGGCTTCTCCATCGACTTCCCCGGGTTGGTGTCGGAGGAGGAGGCGCTGGAGATCGGAGCTCAGGTCGCCCTCGGGGAAGCAGCAGCCGTCATCGTCTGGGAGAACGTCTGGGCGGCTCGGGTCGGCGCGGCTATCCGTGACGCCGGAGGCCAGCTGCTCACTTTGGAGCGACTACCACGCGAAGACGCAGAAGCCATGGTGCAGCTGATCGACCACGATGCTGACGCCGACAACGACGAAGAGGTGCAGTGATGAGACGACGCGGACGGCCCGGATTGCTCGGCATGGCGGCCCGGACCGCCGTGGTCGCGGGGACAGCGAACGCCGTCAGTTCCTCCATGAACTCCAGACGAGCGCAGTCCGAGCAGGAAGCTGCGCAAGCGGCTGCCTATCGTCAGTCTCAGCAGCAGCCGCCCGCGGAGTATGCCGCACCACCCCCGCAGCAGAGTGTCGCTCCGACGGTGGACCTGGTCAGTCAGTTGGAACGCCTTGCGGCGCTGAAGCAGCAGGGGATCTTGACCGACCAGGAGTTCGCCGACCAGAAGGCCCGGCTCCTTCGCCTGTAGTCCTCATGGCTGACGCGGTCCTCCTGGCTCACGCGGTCAGCGCTGCGCTCAGCCTTCCTCGCTGAACGCCTCCCGCAGTGCAGCCTCGTCCTCGGCCGACAGGTTGGTGTTGATCAGTTCCGCCTGCGACCCGGCAAAGGCCTCGGCCACGCGGTCGCGCACTCCGTCGGAGGTCATCACGAACAGGGCAGAGGTGCCCGGGGTCACGTTCGTGCGGACTCGGTCGATGAAGTCGTCGTCGATGCCCACGTCGGCCAGCATCCCTGAGAGTGCCCCTGAGGCGGCTCCCACGGCCGCACCGAGCAAGGGCACGAAGAACAGCAGACCGAAGAGCATGCCCCAGAAGGTTCCGCTGAGCGCGCCTGCAGCGGCGAGGTTGTGCACCTGCCGGGTCTTGGGCTTCTTCTTCTCCGAGGGCCATGACACCGTTGCTGCGTCGTGCACCTTGATGAGTCCCTGTTGGGAGAGCTTCTCCAGAGTTTTGATCGACTCCTCGGCTCCCGTGTCATAGGGGAACTTCCATACCGTGAGTGTGGCCATGACTTTCCTCTCGTGAATGATTCAGGGAGGTCAATACTGGCACTTCGCACCGGCCGAAGGCTAGAGGTGCGGCATCCGCCCAGGCGGAAACGACCGGGCTTCGTCGTCTCAGCTCGCTTTCAAGGCTGCGCTCTCTTCAAGGCCGAGAGTCTCTTCCATTTCTTCCAAGGGGATTCCCTTGGTCTCCGGCATGATCTTGATGACCCAGTACGTCATGGCGATGCCACAGACGAAGAAGAAGCCGAAGGCCACCCCTCCGCCGAGGTTCCCCGCGATGGCCGGGAACGACCAGGAGATCGCCGCCGCGAACGACCAGTGTGTCAACGCACCCCACGACTGTCCACGGGCGCGAATAGCCGTGGGGAAGATCTCGGAGATGAAGACCCAGATGACGGCGCCTTGACCGAAGGCGTGGACGGCGACGAAGACCATGATGGCGACCACCACCACGCCCCCGGTCAGACCAGTGAAGTTTCCCTCGTAGGTGAGGAACATGAAGGTCAGTAGGCCCAGCGTCACGATGTATCCGGCCGAACAGATCAGCATGAGCGCGCGCCGACCGATCCGGTCAATGAAGTACAACGCGGCGATGGTCGCCAGCAAGTTCGCCAGCCCCACTCCGGCGCTGTTCAGGAAGGCTGCGCTCTCACCCAGTCCGGCACTCTCGAAGATGGTCGGCGCGTAGTAGAGGACGGCGTTGATGCCGCCGAGCTGGTTGAAGGCCGCGATGGCGAAGGCCAACAAAATGACCCTGCGATGAGCTCTGGTGAAGAAGCGCACGTTGGGGGTGTTCTCGTCTTTCTCCAGCGCCTCCTCGATCTCCCCACGCAGGAACCCTGCTTCCTTCTCATCCGCCGTCAGGCGGTCGATGGTGTCGCTCGCCTCTTGGGTGCGCCCGACGCTCATCAGCCAGCGGGGGCTCTCGGGCACGATGAACAACAACAGGAAGAAGGCGAGCGCCGGGACTGCTTCGACCCCGAACATCCAGCGCCAGGCCGTGTCGTCCGGGAACAGGCCCAAGATCGCGAAGTTGGACAGGTAGGCGAGCAGGATGCCCACCGTGATGTTGAACTGGAAGAGCCCGACCAGTCGGCCCCGGTTCTTCGGCGGCGAGACTTCAGCGTTGTAGATCGGAGCGACGGAGGTGGCCGCTCCCACGCCCAACCCGCCGATGAAACGGAAGATCATGAACACGATCCAGTCGGTGGCCAGGGCGCTGCCCAGGGCCGAGACGATGTAGAGGAGGCCGATCGCGAACAGGACGGGCTTCCGGCCGTACTTGTCCGCTGGTCGGCCCAACCCTGCGTACGCCGCCCCGATGATCGTCCCGATGAGTGCGGTGGCCACGGTGAAACCGAGCCAGAAGTTCGACAGATCGAACACCCGGGTGAGGTCCTTGGTCGTCCCGGAGATCACCGCCGTATCGAATCCGAAGAGGAGGCCACCGAGGGCCGCGATGATGGCACTACGCAGGACGAGAGGCTGCATACGGAGCTCCGTTGCTCGGAATGAGGTGTCGACCGGCCGACGTCGGCCTACGCGACGGAAGTCAACCACTTCTGCCCTGCCGCGGCTAGGGGAAGCTCACGTCGGTTCCTGGGTCTTCAGGGTCGGTGGGTAGGTCCGAGTCGTTTGGGGTCTGAAGCCATTGGAGATCCCCCAGATCACCGCTTGCGGGCGAGTGACGACTCCGATCTTGCGATACAACGATCGGATGTACGTTTTGACTGTGTTGGTCGTCAGATACATGGACTCCGCGATCACCTGGTTGCTGAACCCCTGACAGATCATGGCCAGCACCTCGGACTCACGCGCGCTGATCCCAGACCGGTCTCCGGGCCACCGCCCGAAGCCGGACAGCTCGGTATCCGAAGGCTCGGGGGTAGGGACGACCCTCTCACCGCGGTGGACCCGCATCACTGCTTCAACCAGCGCTGCCGCCGTCACGGTCTTGGACACCACCCCGGCGGCACCGGCGGCCAGGGCTGCGCGGACCATCACCGGGTGCGTCTGCCAGGTGAGGACCAAGACCTGAGACAGGACGGAGCCACTGAACACCTGGGTCCGCACGTCGGCCGCTCCCGGAGCCTCAGCGAAGGTGTCGAACAACACCACGTCGACCTGAGATGTGACCTGCGTCCGGCTGGCGTACTCCACCACGCGGACTTGAGCGGGATAGCACTCCAAGGCTCGAGCCGTCCCAGCGATCACGAGTGGATAGTCGTTGGCGATCGCCACCCGGATCGGGCGTGGGGCGATCCGAGCCGGGACTACAGGCAGTGACATGGGGCGCCCTCGGGGTCCACCTGTCGTGATGCGGGTGGGACCGTCCGCTGCGAGAGCGTGCAAAAGTGATAGGTGCTCATAGAAGGGCTTCCTGTAGGAGCACGACGACGAGGCCGAGCCGGCGCGTGCAGCACATCAGGCTCGGATGGCCAGCCGTGAGGCGATCGTGCGAGGTCCGGGGGACGCGGGCTAGGAATACCGAGGTCGCAGTCCTACAGGGGACCTGGATCGATGCGGCAGTGCCGGCACAGGGCGGCACCTCGGGACCGACAGACTTGACGGGGAAGTGGCCATACGGGCGCGCCCTTCACTAGCGAACGCACGGCGAGCCAGCCCCGCACGAAAGACGACAACGCTCGTGTGCCGCGTCGAGGTGCGTCTTCGTGAACAAGAGTCGGTGACCCTCGAGCTTCTCGCGTCGCTCACCCATGAACGTACGGCAGTCCCGAGAAACAAGCAATATTATTCTAGAATCTTTGGGTATTCTCACCGGTATGGCGGAATGGAGCTTCTTGACCAACCATGCTCGCGCCCTCCTGTGCATCGTCCACGATCCGGGTGCCAGACTCATCGACATCGCGGTCGCCTTGGGGATCAGCGAACGCCGTGCCTACTCGATCGTCAAGGACCTGGCCCAGGATGGCTATGTCGTGAAGGCGAAAGACGGTCGCCGCAACCGATATCGAGTGCAGAGCGACCTACCCGTGCCGGGGACGGTCATCCGATCGGCAACAGTCGGGGAGGTCCTGACGGCGCTTGTCGGCGAGAGCGTCGTCGGCCCCGCAGGTGGCGACTAGCGTTCCCCGCCTTGGGGTATCCCGCTGCCGCGGGAACAAACGATCCCGGGGTCTAGTTGAGCAAGGTGTACTCAACTTCAGTGAGTCTCGGTTTGACAAGAGCCGATGGTATGCCGCAAGTTGAGTCACGAAGCATCAACCCCAAGCACCATCACGGGCAACCACACTGACGCACTGACGCGCAGCTGGACCCGGCCCTCGACATACAGGAGTGATTGACACATGGGACGTGCAGTAGGCATCGACCTGGGCACCACCAACTCCGCAGTTGCCGTCCTTGACGGTGGCGAGCCGGAGATCATCGCCAACGCAGAAGGCGGTCGCACCACGCCGTCGGTCGTCTCGTTCGCCAAGAACGGTGAGGTCCTGGTCGGCGAGATCGCCAAGCGCCAGGCCGTCACGAACGTCGACCGGACCATCCGCTCGGTCAAGCGCCACATGGGCACCGACTGGAGCCAGAAGGTGGACGACAAGGACTACACCGCGCAGGAGATCAGCGCTCGCACGCTGATGAAGCTCAAGCGCGACGCCGAGTCCTACCTGGGCGACGACGTGACCGACGCCGTGATCACCGTTCCGGCCTACTTCGACGACGCCGAGCGTCAGGCGACCAAGGAAGCCGGGGAGATCGCGGGTCTGAACGTCCTGCGCATCGTCAACGAGCCGACCGCGGCTGCGCTCGCCTACGGCCTGGACAAGGGCAAGGAAGACGAGCAGATCCTGGTCTTCGACCTCGGCGGTGGCACGTTCGACGTGTCGCTGCTCGAGGTGGGCAAGGACCCGGACGATGGCTTCGCCACCATCCAGGTGCGCGCCACCCACGGGGACAACAAGCTGGGTGGTGACGACTGGGACCAACGGATCGTGCAGCACCTGCTCACCACCGTGAAGAACTCGACCGGCACCGACCTGTCGAGCGACAAGATCGCCATGCAGCGTCTGCGCGACGCTGCGGAGCAGGCCAAGAAGGAGCTGTCCAGCTCCTCCAGCACCAACCTGAACCTGCAGTACCTCTCGATGACCGAGTCCGGTCCGATCCACCTGGACGAGCAGCTCACCCGGGCGCAGTTCGAGAAGATGACCCAGGACCTGCTGGACCGCACGAAGTCCCCGTTCGACCAGGTCATCAAGGACGCTGGCGTCAACGTGTCTGAGATTGACCACGTGGTGTTGGTTGGTGGCTCGACGCGTATGCCGGCCGTCGCCGACCTCGTGACGAAGATGACCGGCAAGCAGCCCAACAAGGGGGTCAACCCGGATGAGGTCGTCGCTGTCGGCGCCGCCCTGCAGGCCGGGGTCCTCAAGGGTGACCGCAAGGACGTGCTGTTGATCGACGTCACCCCGTTGAGCCTGGGCATCGAGACCCAGGGCGGGATCATGACGAAGCTGATCGAGCGCAACACCGCGATCCCCACCAAGCGCTCCGAGGTCTTCACCACGGCCAGCGACAACCAGCCCTCGGTCAGCATCGAGGTCTACCAGGGTGAGCGAGAGATCGCCAAGCACAACAAGCCCTTGGGTAACTTCGAGCTGACGGGGATCGCTCCCTCGCCCCGGGGAGTGCCGCAGATCGAGGTCACCTTCGACATCGACGCCAACGGCATCGTGCACGTGTCCGCGAAGGACCGCGGCACGGGCAAGGAGCAGTCGATGACGATCTCGGGTGGCTCCGCGCTGCCGAAGGACGAGATCGAGCGGATGATCCGCGACGCCGAGCAGCACGCGGAAGAGGACAAGGCTCACCGTGAGATGACCGAGGCCCGCAACACTGCGGAGCAGATGGTCTACTCCACCGAGCAGTTCCTGTCCGAGAGCGGTGACAAGGTCCCGGCGGAGTCCCGGGAGCCGGTCGACACGGCGTTGGCTGACCTCAAGGAAGCCATCAAGCCGGAGTCCGAGGCTTCCGTGGACGACATCAAGGCCAAGACCGACACATTGTCGACGGCCAGCCAGGGCATGGGCTCGGCCATGATGGCCGCGCAGGCCGAGGCTGAAGCCGCTGGCGCCGGTGCCGAGGGCACCGACCAAGCGGAGGGTTCGGCCGATGAGGATGTCGTCGACGCCGAGGTCGTCGACGACGACGAGGAGACCAAGTGACCCAGCACGACGGTGCGGCTCGCTCCGAGGAGGGCGAGCCCACCGGGCCGGTCATCCGTGACAAACGCAAGGTGGACCCGCAGACCGGAGCCGTCCGGGATGCCCGCGCAGCCGAGCAGGCCGCCGAGCAGAGCGACGCGGTCTCGGAAGAGCCGATCGGCGACGCCGTCGACGAGGACGTGAGCATCGACGAGGACAGCAGTGATGATGCTGGCTCCGCGGACGTGGGCGACTGGGTGGCCGACGACGCGGCGGACATGACTGGTGCGCCGGTCGAGGGAGCCGCGGATGCGGATGCTTCCTCGTCCGACGCACAGGCCGCAGCGGACCGGTTGGAGGACCTGCGCAGGTTGCAGGCCGAGTTCGTCAACTACCGCCGAAGGGTCGACCGGGACCGTGCCAAAGATCGCGACGTGGCCGTCGGGGGCGCCTTGGAAGCCATGCTTCCGGTGCTCGACGACATCCACTCCGCACGGGAGCACGGCGATCTGGTCGACGGTCCCATGGTGGCCATCGTCGACAAGTTGCAGTCGACGTTGAACCGCCTGGGAGCCGAGCTGTTCGGCGGGGTGGGCGAGGCCTTCGACCCGGCCGTGCACGAGGCGCTGATGCACCTGCCCGACGCTGAGCTGCCAGACGGCGCGACGGAGACGACGATCGTGCAGGTCATTCAGCCCGGCTTCCGGGTGGGTGAGCGGTTGGTGCGGCCAGCGCGAGTAGCAGTCGCTGACCCTGCGGAGTGAGGTGAGCGCGGTGTTGTCGGTGAGGGTCCGGCAACACCGCGCACCTGTCGTGAGGCACGTAGTACTGAGGAGAAGAGGCAGAGATGGCTAGTCAGGATTGGTTCGACAAGGACTTCTACGCGATCCTCGGCGTGCCGCAGGACGCGGACGGCGCGGCCATCAAGAAGGCGTATCGCAAGCTTGCCCGTGAGTGGCACCCGGACTCCAAGCCGGGCGATACCGCGGCGGAGGTAAAGTTCAAGGAGATCGGCGAGGCGTATGCCGTCTTGTCGGACCCGGAGGAACGCAGCCAGTACGACGGGGTGCGCGCGATGTCGCGCGGTGGAGCGAGGTTCACCGCCGGTGGACCGGGCGCCCAGGGGGGCGCGGGCTTCGAAGACGTCTTCGCGCAGATGTTCAACAGCTCGGGCGGTGGACGTCGCACCCAGCAGTCGCCGTTCGGGGGTGGGGGCGCCCAAGGCGTCAACCTCGAGGACCTGATCAGCGGGTTCGGCGGAGGTGGCGCCGGTGGGTTCCCCGGGGGAGGTCGTGGCGGACCTGGCGCCGGACCGGGCTACGGTTTCGGCGCACCGACCAAGGGCCGCGACGTCGAGGCTCGGGCGACCCTGTCGTTCCGCCAAGCCGCCTCGGGCGACAAGGTCACGGTCTCCAGCCCCTCCAGTGGGCAGGTGACGACCCGGATCCCGGCGGGCGTCAAGGACGGCCAGAAGATTCGGCTCAAAGGCAAAGGTATGCCGAGCGAGACCGGTGGCCCTGCGGGTGATCTGATGATCGTCGTCACCATCCAGGCCCACCCGGTCTTCGGCCGCGACGGCCTTAACCTCACCGTCGACCTACCGGTGACGTTCGCCGAAGCGGCCCTGGGGGCCACCGTGAAGGTCCCCACGCTGGACGGCTCGACGGTGAAGGTCAAGGTGTCTGCGGGCACCCCGTCGGGGCGAGTGCTGAGGGTCAAGGGTCGTGGGTTGGTGACCGACAAGGCCACCGGTGACCTCTTGGCCAAAGTGCAGGTCGTCGTCCCTCAGCGGCTCAGCAAGGCCGCGCAGGAGGCGGTTGAGGCGTTGCAGCAGGACGAAGAAGGCGTGGACCCCCGGGCCGACCTCTTCGCCCGAGCCGCGAAGTAGGCCGCGAAACGAGCGCGGAGGTCTTCGGAACCGGGCTACCGGCACGGCAGACTAGAGCATCGCTGGGAGGTGATGGAGATGGCCAGGACACGCTCCGAGGTCGATCCCGATACGCCCGTTTTCGTCATCTCCATCGCTGCCGAGCTGGCGGGAATGCACGCTCAGACGCTCCGACAGTACGACCGGCTGGGGCTGGTGACCCCACAGCGGACCCGGGGCGGAGGGCGCAGATACTCCTCCCGGGACGTCTACCGTCTTCGTGAAGTGCAGCGGTTGTCCCAGGAAGGCGTGAGCCTGACCGGCATCCAACGCATTCTGGAGCTCGAGCAGCAGGTCAGTCGGCTGCAGGGCCAGGTCGAGGAGCTGACCGAACGCAACGAGGTGCTCATGCATGCGCTGGGTTCCAGCGATCGGGTCTTTGCCGCAGGCTTGAGTGGGGAGGTCGTCGCGATGCGAGCCGGGGCTCGACCCCGCCGTGGTCGCGCCGGGACCTCGTTGGCTCTCTGGCGTCCGCCCCTGAACTGACCGAGAGGGCGCGGCCCGTCCGGGGGTGCAGGACGCGGCGACCGGGGCGGGCTAGCGCAGCTCCTTGATCATCGGCACCACGTCGGCGATCGAGTCACGCACGTAGGTGGCACGGTACGGATACTTCTCGACCTCGGACTTCTTGGTCGAGCCGCTGAGCACCAACACCGTGCGCAACCCGGCCTGCACACCGCTCATGATGTCGGTGTCGATGCGGTCCCCGACCATGACGGTGCTCTCCGAGTGAGCCTCGATGTGGTTCAGGGCGTGGCGCATCATCAACGCGTTGGGCTTGCCGACGAAGAACGGCTCCACGCCGATGGCCTTGGTGATCAGGGCCGCCACGGCCCCGGTGGCCGGGATCGGCCCTCCGGCGGAAGGGCCGCTGGGGTCGGGGTTGGTCGCGATCAGGCTAGCGCCCTGGTCGACCAACCGGATGGCCTTGGTGATGGCCTCGAAGGAGTAGGTGCGCGTCTCGCCCAGGACCACGTAGTCGGGGTCGCGGTCGGTCAGGATGTAGCCGATGTCGTGCAGCGCGGTCGTGAGCCCTGCTTCACCGATCACGTAGGCCGACCCCTCCTCGCGCTGGCTGAACAGGAACTGAGCCGTGGCTAGAGCGGACGTCCAGATCCGGTCCTCGGGAACCTCGATCCCGCTCGCCTTCAGGCGAGCCTGGAGGTCGCGTGGGGTGTAGATCGAGTTGTTGGTCAGCACCAGGAAGTCCGTGTGGGACTTCTTCAGCGCTTCGATGAAGTCCGAGGCACCCGGGAGCGCTTTGTCCTCGTGGACCAACACCCCGTCCATGTCGGTGAGCCAGCTGGTGACCGGCGGATATTCGCTCATGGGGGCATCTTGCCGTGTTTAGGGCCCAACACCACACCCCACCGGTGATCAGGAGCGAGAACGCAACCGCGCGTTCGGGAGGTTCGGCGCGGGCAGCGGGGCCGCCATGTCGTCGGGGAAAGGCCCGAAGGGGCCGAACGAAGCAGTCTGCGCGTCGTCCTCGGTGGTGCTGTCGGCACTGATCTCGGCTCTCCACTCCCGGACGGCTTCGACGATCTCCTCGTGGCTGCGGGCGACGAAGTTCCACCACATGACGATCTGCTCACCGAAGGGAGGGCCCCCGAGCAGGAGCAACCGGGTGCCCTCCTCGCCCGCCTGGAGCTCGAGGTGCTCCGGTCCGGGCGGGCAGTAAGCCAACTCGTGAGGCGTGAGCGCTCGGCCGTTCACCGAGACGCTGCCGTGATCCACCAGCACGCCGTGCTCGGACGTTAACGCGACGGGCACCTGGGCGGAGCCGTGCGGCGGGATGAGAACCTCGGCTCCCAGCCCGTCGGCATACATCTGCACCGGGGATCGGGCTCCCGCCAACGCACCGAGGAAGACTTTGACCTCGGCGTCGCCGACCGTCGTGGGCTCGGGGGTGAACGCCTCGAAACTCGGGGCCCGATGGCGTTGCGCCTCCGGCAGGGCGAACCACAGCTGGGCCCCGTGCAGGACCGTGGTCTCGGCCGTGGAGAACTCGGAGTGGGAGATCCCCCGGCCCGCGACCATGAGGTTGACGGTGCCGGGTCGCACGACGGCCCGGTGACCGGCCGAGTCCAGATGGTCGACCTCGCCGGTGAACAGCCAGCTCACGGTGGCCAGGCCGGTATGGGGATGGCGCGGCACGGCCATGCCGCCGGACTCGGCGACGGGGTCGGGCCCGTAGTGGTCCAGGAAGCACCACGGGCCGATCAGGGATCGGGCGCGGGTCGGGAGAGTTCGTCGCACGGTCATCGCCCGCGGACCCCCGAGCGGGACGTCCCGGGGGGTGATGACCTGCACGGACTCGCCCCCTTCCGTGGCGCAGAGCATTTCTGCAGGTCGCCGTTCAAGATTGCTCATCGGGGGATCAGCCTCCGTGCTCAACGACGCGCTTGAGGTTGGTCAGGCCACGCTGGAAGTCCTTGCCAATCAGGTCGTCCATCGACGCGACCTTGTCCACGGCCTGCAGGAACAGGTTCTGCCGACCCGTCATGACCCACTGCACGTCGGTGGTCTCACCGGTGGGGGTCAGCAAGATGTCCACGGTGTTGGTGGCCTTGAAGGGCTTGCGGAACGCAAGGCTCAGCCGGACCCGTTCTGGCCTCGTGGCGTCGGTGATCGTCATGGATCCCTGCCCGACCTTCCGGTTCCCGGTCCAGGCCATGCTCTGTCCGACGCCCTGGTCCGGCGCGGTGTAGGTGTGACGCATCGCCGGGTCCAGTGCTTCCCACGGAGACCAGGTGGTCCACTTCCGCAGGTCGATGACGTGCGGATAGATCTGCTCCGCGGGGGCATCGATGGTGACGGATCGCTCGACGGTGAAGACACGGGCCATGAGCCCATCCTCCCACCGTGTCAGGGCGTGAGGGTCTGGACCCGCGTGGTGAATCTGGCCAGCAGGTCACGGTCGACCTCGACACCGAAACCTGGGCCGGTGGGCACATCGACGACGCCATCGTGCATCACGATGGGCTCGGTCACGATGTCCTGGGCGTAGAACCGGTCGGAGCCGGAGATGTCACCGGGCAGGGTGAACCCAGGTAGTCCGGCCAGGGCCGCGTTGGCCGACCGCCCGATCCCCGTCTCCAGCATCCCGCCGCACCAGACCGCGATGCCGTGCGCCCGGCATACGTCATGGATCGCTTTGGCCTGCAGATATCCGCCCACCCGACCGGGTTTGATGTTGATGACCGCCGCCGCGCCGAGGCTGATCGCGTCCGCAGCCGCCTCCGGGGAGATGATCGACTCGTCCAGGCACATCGGGGTGCGCATCTGCTGGGCCAGCTCGGCATGCTGGCGGATGTCGGCTTCGCCCAACGGCTGCTCGATCAACAGCAGCCCGAAGTCGTCGAGGCGTCGCAGGTGGGCGGCGTCGACCAAGGTGTAGGCGGCGTTCGCGTCCACCTGGAGCAGCATCTCGGAGCCGAACTCCTCGCGGACGGCGGCCACCGGCTCCAGGTCGGCGCCCGGTTTGATCTTCAGCTTGATGCGGGCGTACCCGGCGTCGACGTAGCCGCGGACCGCCTCGACCATCGCGGGCACCGACTCCTGGATCCCGACGGACACCCCTGAGGGCACGGTGCTGGCCGTGACCCCGAGATAGGCGGCGAACGACAGGTCAGCGGCGCGCAGCTGAGCGTCCAGGACCGCCATCTCCACGGCCGCCTTGGCCATCGGGTGACCGACCAGGTGCTCCAGAGCGGTGGCGATGCTCTCGGCGCGCAGGTCGTGAACGTCGAACAATGCGGGAGCGATCCAGCGACGGGTGACCTCGGCCGCGCCGGTGAGGAACTCCGAGGAGTACAGCGGCGCATGCATCGCGACGCACTCACCCCAGCCCGTGACCGTGCCACCGGCCGAGTCCGCGATGGCCTCGACCACGTAGGTGCCCTTCACCGTCTCGCTGCCGAAAGAGGTTGTGAACGGCGACACCAGCGGCATCTGAAGGTGGTGCAGTCGCAGCTCGCGCAGTCTCATCTGGGCTCCTTGGTGAGGACGTACCGGGCAGGTCGTTCGATCCCGAGGACGCGCCAACCCTCGCCCAGCAGGGCAGTGAACGCGGCCCGGGTCTCCGTGCGCCACCGGATCGCGGTGGCGGGGTCCGTGCGGCGGATGGCCTCGATGTCGGCAGGGATGTCGATGTGGCGCACATCGGCGCCACCGAGCGGGCCCACCGGCATGCTCGCCTGTGCCGGCGCGGGGGTCGGACCCGCGCCCAGGTCCCAGCGCATCAGCATCCGATCCGAGCCCTGGCCTTCGTTGAGCCCGTCGATCATCGGTCCGTAGTGATCGGGGAAGTAGGCGACCGCTCGAGCGCCGATCGTGGTCAGGTTGAAGAAGGCGTTGCGGGCCACCAGCGGGTCGAAGGTCCAGGTGATCTGCGAGGCTCCGCGCTCCAGCACCCACGCGCGCTGGTGCAGCTTCATCGCGCGGCCGATGCCACGGCCTACCGCCGAGCCGGTGACTCCGGTGATGTGTGAGTGCAGCGGCTGGCCGGGGGGCCCGAAGAAGCCGACGCTCGCGGCCAGGACCTCATGGACCGCCGTCCGGGACCGGGCGATGGCCACGTAGTTGCCGCTGTGGGCCAGCGCCACCAGGGTGCTGAGCTCCATGACGTCGACTCCAGCTGGCATCTGCCACACCTGGTTGAGCAGGTCGGAGGCCGCTTGGGCATCCTGGGCTCGCTCGATCGTCACCACCTCGACCTCGGCCCGCCCCAGGGCCAGCGAAGCGTCAGCCCGAGCGCGGTCGAGCAGGTCGTCCTCGCTCATACCGGTGGCGTCGCCAGCAGTTGCCTCACCAGGGCTGCGAGGACCGCGGTCCGGGCGGGGATCTCCTCGATGAGGGCGTGCTCGTGGTCGGCGTGCGCGCCGGCACCGACTGCCCCCAGGCCGTCCAGTGTCGGTGCCCCCGCTCCGGCGGTGATGTTGCCGTCGGACGCGCCTCCGACGTCGACGCCGTCGGGAGTGGGCAGCCCGAGGCCCTGGCAGACCTGGTCGAGGACGGCATACAGCTGCGCGGAGGACTCACGTTGCAGGGGAGGCCGGTCGATCCCTCCGCTCACGTCGATCTGTGCGCCCTCCAGGTGCGGCCGCAGCGCCCGCAACCCTGCCTCCACGCGATGCTGCTCTGCCTCCGTGCGGGCTCGGGAGTCGACATCGACGTAGGCCGAGGCGGGCACGGTGTTGCTGCTGCTGCCCCCACCGGTCGTCGTCGGGACGACGCTGGTGCCGAGCTCCTGGTCGCCCAGGGCAGCGATGAGCGGCACCTGATGGGCGAGCTCCAGGGTCGCGTTGATCCCGGCCTCCGGCTCCAAACCGGCGTGGGAGGCCTTGCCGCGCGCTGTGACTCGAAAGATCGATGCCCCCTTGCGGCCGATCTTGACGGCTCCACCGTCGGCGCTCGCCTCGAGCACCAGGACCGAGGGGCGGTCCTGGACTTCGTCGAGGATGAGATCGCGGGAGGTAGCTGAGCCGACCTCCTCGTCACCGGTGATGAGCAGGCTCAGCCCGTCGAGCCGGTCGCCATCGCTGCGCAGCAACGCGACGGCGTGGATGGCCATCACCAGGCCGGTCAGCATGTCGAAGGACCCAGGACCGCGCAGGACGCCGTCCTGGGTGGAGAACGGGAGCCGCTCCAGGGTGCCGTGCGGCCACACCGTGTCCTGGTGGGCCAGCAACAGGACGCGCACGCGTGTCTCGGCGTCCTGACCGAAACGTACCCGCAGGTGCGTGACACCGTCGCGGACGAGCACCTCACACCGCATACCGAGACGTTCCTGCACCAAGGCAGCGATGTCCGTGGCCCCGCGGGCCACCGCTTCGTGGTCATGGGAGGGCGTCTCCAGCGTGATCAACCGCTCGAGGTCCGCCAACATGTCCGGCAACCGCTGCTCCGCGGCCGCGACCATTCCCTCGCTCATGCCTGCCTTTCCACACCTGTAGGAGACCGTCGTGAGGTCTGCCGGGAGCCTATCGGGCCGGTCGCTTCGGCGTTTTCGAAGAGGATCAGGAGAGACTGAGGTATGTCCTCCACATCACCGTCCCGGACCGGCCGATGGATCGTCGGGGTGGTGGTCCTCGTCGTCGTGCTGGTCGCCGTCGTGGCCGTCATCGTGGGGGTGCTCGGTGAAGAGGACCCGCCGGCCTTCGGGTCCCTGAGCGCGGAGCAGCAGGTCTACGACGAAACCGGCACCTCCATCACAGCCGAGGCCCAAGCGACGATCGAAGGCCGGATCCGGGAGGTCGAGCGGCAGGACGATGTCGAGATCGTGGCATACGTCAGGGCCCTCGACGCTTCCGCGGAGGACACGCTGGATCAGGTCGCCGACCTGCAGCAGCAGTGGTCCTCAGCAGCCGGCGTGGATGAGGAGCGCACGGTAGCCATCCTGGTCAACCGCAACCCCGACGACCCGGAGGACGCCCGGGCGGGAATCTACGCCGGAGCCGAGCTGGCCGACGGTCCGCTGCCTGAGGACGACCAGGCCGACATCGTGGACCAGGGTCTGATCCCGCCGCTGGCGGGCGGAGACGTGGCCGGATCGTTGGTCGACGGTCTGGCTCAGCTCGAGGCCACTCTGCAACGAGACACCACCCCCAACGCCTTCCAGCGCTGGGCCGCCTCGGCCGGGGGCACCTGGGCCCCGTGGGTGAGCCTCGTGGGAGCACTGGCCGCCCTGATGGCCGCGCTGCGGATCTTCCGCAAGCGGGTGAGCGTGACGGTGCCCGAGCAGGCTCCCACCACGCGTCGTCCCGGTGACCTGCCTCCCGCCGTCGGGGGTGCGCTGGCATTGGGCGGCCCCGCTGGCTCGTCCCTGCCCGCCACGGTGATCGATCTCGCGGGCCGCGGGGTGTTGCGGATCGAGCCGGAGCCTGACGGCGTCCCTGAGGACCAACGCGACGAGGAGCAGGCCAAAGGGGCCAAGGTCGAGGCGGTCCAGATCCGCTTGGGCGAGCCGGGCGTGCTCCGCGCGCCGGTGGAGAAGGTGGTCTGGCGGGAACTCGCCGCCCACGCGACCCACGATGTCGTCCGCGGCAAGGCTCTGGCGAAGGTGTCCCAGAAGACCGGACCGGTGCGGGACGCCGTGCGCCATGAGATGACGGAGCGCGGTTGGATCAACCCCGAGGCATCTCGGGCGAAGAACTCCTTGGGCGTCGTGGTGGCGCTGATGATCCTCCTGGTCGCCGCGGACCTGGTGCTCCTGGCGGCCGGTGAAGCGCTGATGATGCTGGTCGGCCTCATCCCCGCGACGCTGGTCCTCCTGACGGCGGTGGTGATGATCGTCCGTTTCTCCACGCTCTCAGGGCCGGGGCAGCAGAGTGCAGTCCCGTGGCGGGCCTACCGCGAGGGCCTCGTGGCCGCGGCCAAGGATCCCCACGCCACGCTCGACCTGGACGTGGCCGTGCCCGACCTCATCGCTACCGGCCGGGGCGCCGAGATCGAGCAGCTACTCGCTCGGGCCGGTGAGCGTGGGCAGACCCTGGCTGCCTTCGCCGGGCTCGGTGCGGGGCAGGACACGTTGATGGTGCCCTTCTGGACGGTCTACGCAGGAGCCTTCATGGCCAGTGGCGCGGGTACCGCCGGGACGGTGACCGGCGCCGCGGGCGGGGCCGGCGGAGGCGCAGCAGGCAGCACCTGAGCCGCCGACTACTGCTGCAGGTAGCCGACGAGCTGGTCGCGCTCTCCTTGCAGCTCATCGATCCGACTCTTCACGATGTCCCCGATGCTGACGATGCCGCGCAGGTGTCCCTCGACCACGACCGGCAGGTGGCGGATGTGGTGCTCGGTCATCGTGCGGGCCAACGTCTCGAGGTCGTCCTCGGGCGCGCACTGGTGCACGTCTGCGGTCATGATCGCGCTCACCGGTTGCTCCAGGAGCTCGGATCCGGACTCCCGCAGCCCTCGCACGACGTCCCGTTCACTCACGATCCCCGCGACGTCGTCACCGTCATTGCTGACCACCACCGAGCCGATGCCCTGCTCGGCCAGCAGCTCGACCAGATCGCTGATGGTCGCCTGCGGCTGCACGGTCGCGACCGTGGAGCCTTTCCGGCGAAGGACCTCGTGGATTCGCATATTCGACCCTATCTCTGCAGCGCCTCGTCGAACAGGGCCAAGAGTCCTGGGCTGAACAGGACGAACCGGACGAGTCCGAGACCCGTGGCATCGGCCTCCGCCCACTCCCGCGTCGTGCGCACCGCGATCTCTGCGACCCGAGCGCCGTCCCAGCCGTAGACCCCAGCGCTGATGGCCGGGAAGGCCACCGAGCGCGCGCCCACCTGAGTCGCCACGTCCAGGCTCCGGCGGAAACACGACGCGAGCTGGGCCGGATCGGTCTGTCCGCGGTGAGCGTTGGGCCCGACGGTATGGATGACCCACTGAGCAGCCAGGCTGCCCGCTCCGGTTGCCACGGCCTCTCCCACGGGGAGTCCGTCGTGCCAACGCGCGGCCCGCAAGCGGCGACACTCGTGCAACAGCGTCGGGCCGGCTGCCGCATGGATGGCCCCGTCGACTCCTCCGCCCCCCATCAAGGTGGAGCTGGCCGCGTTGACGATCGCGTCCACCTCCTGGGTGGTGATGTCTGCCTGGATGGCTTCGATCTGCATACCGGTCAGTATGCGCATTTCCCCGACCGCTGACCGTTGTGCTCGCCCCTGCACGTCACCAACACCCAACCGGCGCGCACGTCGGTCAGTGGGTCGTTGAACAGACTTGAGTGGAATAGACTCAACTTTAGGCAGGTTGATCTAGTCAAAGACGTCACCAGCTGTCGAGCACCGGAGAGGGGACCGCATCAGATGGATCTTTCGCTGACCACCAAGGCCCAGGAGGCCGTTTCCACTGCGGTGCGCGAGGCCGCCACACAGGGCCACACGGCCGTGGAGCCCGCACACCTGCTGAAGGCTCTCGTCGAGCAGTCGGACACCACCACCGGACCATTGCTGCAGTCCGTCGGCTCCTCTCTGGGCACGGCCGCACTGGCCGCGGACAAGGTCCTGGCCGGTATGCCGACCGTCACCGGCACCAGCGTGGCGAACGCTCAGCTGTCGCGAGCCTCCTTGGCCGTCCTGACCGCAGCCCAACAGGCGATGACAAGTCTGGGCGACACGTTCATCTCGACCGACCACCTGCTGTACGCGTTGTCCAAGGACCGCGGCTTCGGGCTGGATGCTGACGCGCTCCTGCAGCAGATCCCGGTCATCCGAGGGGGCGCCAAGGTCGACACCGCCGACCCCGAGGCGACCTACGACGCGCTCCTGAAGTACGGCACCGACCTCACCGAGATGGCTCGGAGCGGCAAGCTCGACCCGGTCATCGGTCGAGACGCCGAGATCCGACGCGTCGTGCAGGTGCTGTCCCGCCGGACCAAGAACAACCCGGTCCTGATCGGTGAGCCGGGTGTCGGCAAGACCGCGGTCGTCGAGGGCCTGGCCCAACGCATCGTGGCCGGTGACGTCCCGGAGTCGTTGCGGGACAAGCGGCTCATCTCCCTCGACCTCAGCGCGATGGTCGCCGGCGCGAAGTACCGCGGCGAGTTCGAGGAGCGACTCAAAGCCGTCCTGGCCGAGATCAGGGCCAGCGACGGGCGCGTCGTCACATTCATCGATGAGCTGCACACCGTGGTGGGGGCCGGAGCCAGCGGCGAGGGCGCCATGGATGCGGGCAACATGCTCAAGCCGTTGTTGGCCCGCGGTGAGCTCCGTCTGGTGGGGGCGACCACCCTGAACGAGTACCGCGAGCGCATCGAGAAGGACGCCGCCCTGGAGCGGCGCTTCCAGCAGGTCTACGTCGGGGAGCCCAGCGTCCCCGACAGCATCGCCATCCTGCGCGGCCTCAAGGAGCGCTACGAAGCGCACCACAAGGTCTCGATCGCCGACTCGGCGTTGGTCGCTGCGGCCTCGCTGTCGGATCGGTACATCACCGGGCGACAGCTGCCCGACAAGGCGATCGACCTCGTGGACGAGGCCGCGTCGCGGCTACGCATGGAGATCGACTCCTCGCCGGTCGAGATCGACGAGCTGCGTCGCACCGTCGACCGGCTGATGATGGAAGAGTTGCATCTTGCCGGGGAGAGTGACGAGGCATCCAAGGAGAGACTGGACACGCTGCGGGCCGACCTCGCCGACAAGCAGGAGGAGCTGGCCGCGCTCGATGCCCGCTGGCAGCAGGAGCGATCCGGGCTGAACCGGGTCGGTGAGCTCAAGCAGCACCTCGATGAGCTGCGCACCACCGCCGAGCGACTGCAGCGCGAGGGCGACTACGAGGGTGCTTCGCGGGTGCTGTATGGCGAGATCCCGGCCACCACGTCGGAGCTGCAGGCCGCCCAAGAGGCGGAGTCGACATCCGTGTTGACCGAGCAGGACCCGATGGTCAAGGACGAGGTCGGAGCCGACGACATCGCCGAGGTGATCAGCGCCTGGACCGGCATTCCGGCGGGACGACTCCTCGAGGGAGAGACGGCCAAGCTGCTGCGGATGGAGGAGGTCCTCGGTGAGCGTCTGATCGGGCAGCGCAATGCGGTGCAAGCGGTGAGCGACGCCGTGCGGCGCTCACGCGCGGGGATCTCCGATCCCGATCGGCCGACCGGGTCGTTCCTGTTCCTCGGGCCGACCGGTGTCGGTAAGACCGAGCTCGCCAAGGCGCTCGCGGACTTCCTCTTCGACGACGAGCGGGCGATGGTGCGCATCGATATGTCGGAGTATGCCGAGCGGCACGCGGTCGCCCGGCTGGTCGGTGCTCCACCCGGGTACGTCGGCTACGACGAGGGCGGCCAGCTGACCGAGGCGGTGCGGCGCCGACCCTATTCGGTGGTGTTGCTCGACGAGGTGGAGAAGGCGCACCCAGAGACCTTCGACGTGTTGTTGCAGGTGCTCGACGACGGCCGCTTGACGGACGGTCAGGGCCGCACAGTCGACTTCCGCAACGTAATCCTGGTGATGACCTCCAACCTCGGAAGCCCGTTCCTGGTCGATCCGACGACCGATACGGCGACGAAGCACGAGCAGGTGATGGCGACGGTGCGGAGTGCCTTCAAGCCCGAGTTTCTGAACCGGCTGGATGAGGTGGTGGTCTTCGACGCGCTGACCCGCGACGAGCTGGCGACCATCGTGGGCCTCCAGGTCGACCTGTTGGCTCAGCGTCTGGTCGACCGGAGGATTGCTCTACGGGTGACGGACGCCGCCGCGGACTGGTTGGCCCAGCGCGGGTTCGACCCGGCATACGGGGCGCGCCCCCTCCGACGGTTGATCCAGACCCAGATCGGTGACCGACTCTCCAGAGGTCTGCTCAACGGCGACGTCCGGGACGGATCCGCGGTGACGGTCGACGTCGACGAATCCGAGGACACCCTGACCCTGCGCTGATC